>CAYWVV010000006.1:0-75871 GCA_964461805.1 uncultured Flavobacterium sp. | reverse complement strand
CTTCAATAATTCTTCCTTGGAAAACATTTTCTCCACCAAATTTATGTAACATTTGGGCTTGAGTTGCGTGAACCACATCACGGAAATCCATATAACTAGCCATTTCACCTTTGAAAGTCACTTTTACAGATTCTGGAATTGGCATGGAAGCTTCACCAGTTGCTAAAGCTAAAGCAACAGTACCAGAATCGGCACCGAAAGCTACACCTTTCGACATTCTTGTATGTGAGTCACCACCAATAATGATAGCCCATTCATCAATTACAATATCGTTAAGTACTTTATGAATTACGTCTGTCATGGCATGATATTGACCTTTTGGATCACGAGCAGTAATCAGACCGAAATCATTCATGAATTTCATCAATTTAGGAATGTTGGCTTGCGCTTTTTTATCCCAAACAGAAGCCGTATGACAACCAGATTGGTAGGCACCGTCAACGATTGGCGAAATAACTGTAGCTGCCATAGATTCTAATTCTTGAGCAGTCATTAATCCAGTTGTATCTTGAGAACCAACGATATTAACTTCTACACGAACATCAGAACCAGCGTGTAATGCTTTTTTAGAAATGGTTCCTACAGAATTTCTATTGAAGATTTTTTCAACAGCTGTAAGACCTTGTCCTTCAATTGAAACTTCTTTTGAAGGTGCGTAAACTAGAGGCGCTTCAATTCCTAAAGTCTTAGCTGCAAAAGTTTGAATTTTTTTACCGAAAACAATCGCATAAGAACCACCAGCTTTGATGAATTCCATTTTCTGAGGCGTGAAAGCTTTAGAAATGTCAATCAATTCTTGGTCTCCGTTATATAATTTTTTTGATTTTGTATTAATGGTAAGAACCGTTCCTGTTGCTACAGAATAGGTTTCTTCTAAAACTGGATCACCACTTTCGTTACGAACTACTTCTCCGTTTGCGTCTGTCTTTTTTACCCAGTTTTTCAAATCTAAACCGATACCACCAGTTACATCAACTGTAGTTAGGAAAATTGGAGAAATTCCGTTTGTTCCAGCAACAATTGGCATAAAGTTTACGAATGGCACATATGGACTTGCTTGTTTACCTGTCCAAAGTGCTACGTTATTTACACCTGACATACGAGATGAACCTACACCCATCGTACCTCTTTCGGCAATTAGCATTACAGATTTATCTGGATGTTGTGCTTGTAATGCTTTGATTTCATTTTGAGCTTGAGGTGTAATCATACATTTACCGTGTAATTCACGATCTGAACGAGAGTGTGCTTGGTTACCTGGAGACAATAAATCCGTAGAAATATCTCCTTCACCTGCGATAAAAGTAACGACTTTAATTTCTTCAGCTACTTCTGGAAGTTTCGTAAAGAATTCTGCTTTTGCATAGCTTTCTAAAATATCTTTAGCTACTTCATTATTACTTTCAAATGCAGCTTTTAGACGATCCATATCGGCATCGTAAAGATATACTTGAGTTTTAAGAACTTTAGCAGCATCTTTGGCAATTGCTACATCATTTCCTAAAGCTAAATCAAGTAATACTCCAATCGAAGGACCACCTTTCATATGCGATAATAATTCGAAAGCGAATTCAGGAGTAATTTCTTTTACCACTTCTTCACCAAGAATAATTTCTTTTAAAAATTTTGCTTTCTCCGTTGCGGCACTTGTAGTTCCAGGTAAAGTATTGTAAATAAAGAACTGCAGAGAATCTTCTCTATTTGAATTATTTACATCTTTAATTTGAGTAATAATTTCGCTTAACAATTCAGCGTTATCAATTGGTTTTGGGTGAAGACCTTGACCTTTACGTTCTTCAATTTCTTTGATGTATTCTTTATAAATATTCATTTCCATATCAAAAGTTATTCTATAAAATTATTAATTTGATTGTACTATTTTTCAAAAGTTGCACAAATTTAGCCAATTCTTTTCAAATTTAAAAATTTATAATAAAAAACGATATTCACGAAATTATTATTTGTAATTATTCTATTTTACTGAATTTAATTCAAAAATAGCTTTAAAAACAAACCTTTTTTTAGGAATTCTTAATTTAAATAATTTAAACTACGAATTTCGAAAAAAAGGTTGGTGAATTTTGTCAAATTAGCAAATTTAAGATTTTACTAAACTTTGAATTTGTTTATCTAAATACCAATTTCTAAAATAGAAATAAGTTGAAATTGCGATTAAAATTGTTGCTATACTAATTTCCATACCGAAGATTTTGTAAATAAGCACTACTATTTGTGTGCTTTTCTGATTTCATTTACGAAAAATAAACAGGTTTGGATGTAAAACTATTTTACATATTTAAACATCCAATCATACATAGCGTTTTGGTGGAATATATTTTCCACACTTCCATGATTTCCTCCTTTTATGATGGTAAAAGTCGCATCTGCATTGGGATTGCATTTTTTAATAGCATCATATACTTTTTTCGATTCTGACATTTTTACAACATAATCTTTATCGCCATGTTGAATCCACATGGGAACTTTTGCTAAATTGCACCCATCAGATACATTTCCGCCACCACAAATTGCAACTGCAGCTGTTACTCTATCTGGATATTTCCCTACAAAATGCATCGTTCCGTAGCCACCTAAACTCATACCACAAACATAAACACGTTTTTCATCTGTTGGATAAGTTTTTTGTACATACGTAAGAATTTCTAAAACTTTATCTGGATTCCAGTTTCCTGAAGCAATTTGTGGTGCGATAACTATTGCATTTATTTTTCTTCCTTTTTCCATTGCACGTAAAACACCATAACGTTTTACTCTATTTAAATCGGTTCCCGAAAGGCTTTTTCCGTGAAGAAAAATTAAAATTGGTTGTTTTTCTTCTTTACTGTCTGTTTTTGGAATTTGCAACCAAAACGGATAGGTTGTTTTCCCAATAACGGTTTGTAATTTCTCATCTGGTTGTTGAAACGAACAGACAAAAATTATAAATAGGACGAATATGGATTTCATTTAATCTGATTTTTTAACAAAAAGAATTGTTTCTAAGATGATCTCACAAAGTTAAAAAACTAAATTACTTTTTAATCACTTTATAACTGTCATTATTAATTTTAACAATATAAACACCTGCAGCATAACCGCTTAAATCAATAACTAAATCATTTTCAGTTTTTACAAATTTTGCAATTTGCTGACCAACAGAATTATACACTACTCCATTAAATGTAAGTTCACTCTTAATATAAAACATAGAATCTGTTATGGTAGGAAACAGAGTCACATCATTAGGAATAAATGTATCCGAATTTAACACATTTACTACAATATTTTTCGTGAAAACTTCAGAACAACCATTTCTATTCACTGTTAAGGTTACCGTTTTTGAGCCTAATTCTGTGTAAAAATGTTGTGGATTAACATCGGCTGAAGTTGTTCCATCTCCAAAATCCCAGAGTAATGAAGTGAAATTTGTGGATAAATTGGTAAAATTGACTATATTATCCGTTTGTGAAGCACTGAACTCGGCATGGAGATCAAAAGTATTTATCCGCCATAAAGCTTTGTTATTTAAGATAATATTATCGGCAATTCCTTGGAAATAAGTTGCATTGGACACAGAAACTCCACCATTAAATGCTACTCCAGAAACAGGTTCTTGAAAAATGGTACAAAACATGGCACAAGCTACTAGATAAGAACCATTTAAATTAGGATGCACATCACCATAGGAATTATGAAGCAATAAATCTTGTTGAGCTGTATAGTGGTTTCTTGCACATTCTCCAGCTGCCACTAGAGGAATTTGCATACCATCTGCCAATTTCGTTATAGAATCTTTAATTCTAGTTTGGGTTGTAAAATAGTTGTTATAAGTTGTTTCCGAAGCGATACCATTTGAGATTTCGTATAAAAAAATTTTCGAACAAGGACTATATTTTTTTATTGAATCTTTCATTTGATTTCCTCTAACAATAGTTGTATTTACTGACGATGAAGCACCACCAGATTCAGAAGTTCCAGGTTGTAAAACCACAACATCCCATACATTATTTTCAAAAAGATCGTAAACGTTATTGTCCACATGATGATTAACAAAACCTGTTCCACCAGGAGCGTAAAATTCCACATCAACATTTTTTCCTTTTTCGTTAGCGATAGATTCGAATAACAAAGGCATATCGTTAAAATAGGTCATGCTATTTCCGATAAATAAAACTTTTTTTTGTATTTGCGCATTTGAAAATAATACAGCAAACAACAATAGTAGTAGGTAGTTGTTTTTCATGATAGTTGATTTAGTAGGTAAAAACAAATATATAAAAAATATTCACAAATCATAAAACATTTAAAACCATTCAATTATACCAAAAGAAACATAATTTATACCTTGATAAACTACTTTTATTTATTCAAAAAAAATAATTATCAAAACTATAAAAGACTGATAAAAGACTGATAAAAAAGGTTTTACTTACAAAAAAAGGTTTTGATAAAAATCAAAACCTTTTTTTTATTTTATATAAGAAATATGACTTAAAATAATTTTCTAATGATATCTTCTTCAGAAATTCCTTCAGCATCTGCTTTGTAGTTTTTTACGATTCTGTGACGTAAAATTCCGAAAGCAACGGCTTGTACATCTTCAATATCTGGAGAAAATTTTCCGTTGATTGCTGCATTGGTTTTCGCAGCTAAAATTAAACTTTGTGAAGCACGTGGACCTGCACCCCAATCTAAATAATTTTTCACAAAATCTGTAGCTAACGGGTTGTTTGGACGTGTTTTAGAAACCAATGTCACTGCATATTCAATTACATTATCTGTAACTGGAATTTTTCTGATTAAGTTTTGGTATTCGATAATTTCTTCCGCTGAAAATAATGGATTTACAGTAACTTTTAAATCAGAAGTTGTAGCTTTTACGACTTGTACTTCTTCTTCAAAAGTTGGATAATCTAAATTTATGGCAAACATAAAACGGTCTAATTGCGCTTCAGGTAACGGATAGGTTCCTTCTTGCTCAATTGGGTTTTGAGTCGCTAATACAAAAAAAGGTAAATCTAATTTAAAACTTTGTCCGGCAACAGTAACCGATTTTTCTTGCATCGCTTCTAATAAAGCGGCTTGTGTTTTTGGTGGTGTTCTATTGATCTCATCTGCTAAAATAATATTAGAGAAAATTGGACCTTTTATAAATTTAAAATTACGGGTTTCATCTAAAATTTCACTTCCTAAAATATCGGATGGCATTAAATCTGGTGTAAATTGAATTCGTTTAAAATTTAACCCTAAAGCTTCCGAAATTGTATTTACCATTAAAGTTTTTGCTAAACCTGGTACTCCAACTAAAAGCGCATGTCCTCCAGAAAAAATACTCAATACAATTTGATTGACTACTTCGTCTTGACCTACGATAACTTTAGCAATTTCTTGTTTTAATTGCTTTTGTTTTTGTACTAATTTTTCAATTGCTGCTACGTCTGACATATTTTTAGGTAAAAGGTGAAAAGTGAAAAGTGAAGTGTAAAAGTTGAAATTATTTTTTCAACCAATTGCTTTCAAAAGCACAATCTTTATAATCGTTATTTACTTTTATATAATTTTTTTCAATATTTTCCTCTCTCCAAGTACGAACAGCAGTAAACTGTTTATCTGAAAGTGCTAATTCTTTAATTTTAATATAATCTGTACTAAAATCTGCTTTGTGTTCTTCTGTTTTTTTATTTACTTTAATAATTTTAAAGAATTTTGTTCCTTGTCTTTCTTGGTCTAAAAATATTTTAGAAATATCACCTTGTTTTAATTCCTTAACTTGATTGTATAAAGCAGGATCTAATTTTGAAATTTCGAAACGTGGTTCAGAAGTACGAGGATTTAATAAAAGTCCACCATTTGTTTTCGTATCTTTATCATCTGATGATGCTTTTGCTGCTTCTTCAAAAGTAATTTCTCCTTTTTCAATTTTAGCTTTAATGTTTTCCATTTTCTCTAATGCTTCACTAGTTGCTTTTGTAGTTACTTTTGGGCTTATGACAATGTGACGCAATTCGATATCTTGACCAATAATTTTTTCCACAAAAATAATATGGTATCCAAATTCTGTTTCAAATGGCTCAGAAATTTCTCCTTCGTTTAAACGGAAAGCTACATCTTTAAATTCTTTAACAAACTGTGTTTTCTTATTCATTTTATAATACCCACCATTTGAACTTGAACCTGGATCTTCAGAATAAATTACGGCTTTACTGTAAAAACTTCCACCATTATTAATAACATCGTTTCTAATTTCATTTAATTTATCGATGATTTTTTGCTTGTCTTCTTTTGAAACCACTGGTTTTACAACAATTTGAGACAATTCAATTTCCGCACCAATTGTAGGTACTTGATCTGCTGGAATTTTATTAAAAAACTGTTTAACTTCATCAGGAGTAACTGTAACATCGTCTACAATTTTACGTTGCATTTGTGATGTTAATTTATTCATTTTGATAATTTCAAAAAAGTAACTTCTAAAATCTTGTTCGTCTTTTTTCTTGTAGTATTCAAACAATTTTTCTTTAGAACCAATTTGCTCTATCATGGTATTCATTTGGTTATCCATGAAAGTATTTATTTCTTCATCTGTAACCACAATACTATCTTGTATGGCTTGATGTGCGTATAACTTATCTTCTAATTGTTTTCCTAATAATTCGCAACGTGTAATTTTTTCTGTATCAATTCCTTGAGATTTCAACTCTAAATACATTAGGTCAATATCAGAATCCAAAACGATATAATTACCTACAACAGCTGCAACACCATCAATTTTTTGTTTCTTTTGCGCAAAGGTTACTACTGAAACCAGTAAAAATGCGAATGTTAGAATGCTTGTTTTATTTAAAAATTTCGAAATCATTGTCTTTAATGGCATCATTTGTTATTTCTGTTTGAATTTTATTTATTAAATCTGTTTTTCTTTTATTTAAAATTATTTGTTTGATAGTTGGCGCAATGTATGTTAAAGGTACAACGTCATTTTTCTGAACCATATCTTTTACTTTCACTAACCAAATTGAAGTAGAATCCACATATTGATATGAAATTCCTGCGTCAATATATTTTGAAATATTATCTTGATTCACAAAAGACAATCTTTCGTACACTTGATCAATATCCACCCAAACACTATCATTAAATGCGTAATCTTTAAACTGTATGGCTAAATTTTTTAAGTCTTTTTTATCTTTCGATTTAAAGCTAGAAAACTTAGCGCTTATTGTTGCTAACTTATTATTTCCTTTTGCCAAGCTGATGTATCTCAACTTCACTAAAGGGCTATTTGCTTTAAAATTATTTTTATTCGCCTTATAATATGTTTCTATTTCTTCCTTAGCAATTATCGTGTCGATTTTCGTAACCACTAATTGTTCCAAATACGCTTTAGAATATAAATCTGTTTTATATTGATTTATTAGTTCATCCAGCTCCATTTGTTTGCTTTTGCTAATATTTTTGTTTGCATTATTAATAAGCAATTGTTGTGTTGCCCATCTTTTAATATAATCTTTTACAATAGCAATGCTGTCTTTTTTTGGCGTACCAGCCGGAACTAAATTTTCTAAATCTGATGCATACAGATATTCATTATTTACTCGGGCAATAGCATCAGTTTTGTTTTTGTCTTTTTCTTTACTACAAGAAAGCAATAAAAGTAAACTACATAAACAGCCGAATAGTTTCATTGAAATTTTATTTTAATTGCTGTTTTACTTTTTCAAAGATATCTTGATTTACTTTTACAGAAAATTCTTTTTTCAATTCATCTACCCAAGTAGCTTCTAAATACTGTTGATAATCGTTAATCACTCTACTTTTACAGTCTTCAAAATCTTTTGTTTGAGCAGGTTTACTACTTTTTACATTTACTACAAAACTATAATTTGCATCTTTGTACACATTATTAGCACCTTTAGTAAGTGTTGTAATTTTATCTAAAACATCATAATTTCTTTCGTACAATCCAGACTTAACCATAACAGCTACTTTGTCGTCTTTATTGAATTTAGTTTTTATGGCTTCGATTGATTTCCCTTTTTGAAGCATTTTTTGTGCAGCTTCCATAACTTTTACATCTGTAGAAGATAAAATATCTACATCATATCTTTCTTTCCAATTGTATTTTGATGTATTCAATTCATAATACTTTTTCAAACCGATTGTATCTGTTTTTGATTTTGTCCAAATTTCATTTTCCATTAAATCGAACAATAACAAACCATCTCTATATTCATCCATTATGTTTTTAAACTCAGGAAATTCATTCTCTAAGTTCTCGTTATAATAAGCAATTAGTTGTTCCCCTTTCCAAGATTCAAATAATTCAGCCACTAGTTTTTTAACCGGTTTAGTGGTTTGTTTATTCTTTTGTTGTGAATAAATATAATTTACAAATGAGTTGGTGTCATTTTTTTTTGTTTTATTGATTGTTCCGATGGAACCACTGATATTTTCCTTAGTAGCAGGAAGTTCCCAAGTTTGGCTATAAATTTTATCATTTACAATTTTTTCAACGTTTTGGTATTGTACCTTATCCGTTTCAAATTTGTATTTTGATTTTAATTTGGAAGCTAAAGTATTCGTAATAATTATAGAACGCTCGTCTCTTTTTATTTTAGATTCTAATTCTGTTTTAGATTCTTCTAATGATTTTAATGGATGTTTCTCAATTAACTTCACTAAATGCCAACCAAAACCAGAATCAAATGGTTGAGAAATATCGCCGTTATTAACTAACGAGAAAGCAACATTTTCAAAGGCTTCAGAACTTAATTGTCCAGTTCCAAAACGTTGTAAAACCCCTCCTTTTTGCGCACTAGATTTGTCTTCAGAAAATTGAATCGCTAACGCTTCAAAACTTTCACCTTGATTAATTTTTTTAGCAATTTCATCAATGGTTTGTTTCGCTTTAGTTTTAGCTTCATCAGTTGCATCGGCTGGATTTAAAATCATTATATGCGCCACAGAAACCTCACCTTTATTATCTCTAATGTCTGTAACTTTTATAATATGATAACCAAATCGAGTTCTTACCGGATTTGAAATTTGTCCGATTTTTGTTTTATAAGCCGCACATTCAAATGGATAAACCATTCTGAAAGCAGAAAAATAACCTAAATCGCCTTTGTTGTCAGACACAGATGGATCTTGAGAATTAGCAATTGCAAGAGTTTCAAAATTTTCACCTTTTTCTATCCTCTTCTTCAAATCAAGAGCTTTGTTATAAAAAGCTAATGTATCTGCTCCTTTAATATTTTCATCAAATGACACTAAAATATGAGATGCTTTTACTTCTTTTAAACTTCTAGCATACGCTTCTTCAATTAATTTGTTGGTAACTTTAGAATCATTTAAATAGGTTTTAGAAAGTTGATTTCTGTAAGAACCTAATTCATTTTGATATTTAGAATTATTTTGCAATCCTAATTTATAAGCTTTACTAACTTTTAATTTGTATCCAATAAATAAATCTAAATATTGAGTTAAATCTTTTTGAGAATCATCTTTTACTAAATCTAAATTTTTTAAATAAATTCTTTTAAACTCATCTGTAAAATACGGATTACCATCAATTGTAAAAAGTACCTCTTTTGAGTTTTGAGAAAATGAATTTAAGCAAAGAGTTAAAAATAATGCTAAAAAAATGTTTTGAATCTTCATAAGTTACTATTTATTTCTATTTTGGATCACTTGTTAGGCTTTTTTCTATTTAATTTTTATAAAATAAACTAATTTCAAGCAACGTTATTGTTTGTTTTTATTAGCTTTTAATTGCTACAAGCAAAAATATGAAATGATTACAATTAAACAACTAATTGAAGATATATTAACTAAAATTTTAGAATTTAAGTAGGTATTTCCGACGTTTTCAAAAAAATATGTTACTTTTTAAAATAAAACTTTCTTTTTTAGTTTTTTTTTATATTTTTGTAAATGAAATAGAGAGAACCCCTCAAATCTTATACAAAATGAAAAATAATTTACTTAAAACATACTTGACTGTTTTCGTAACATTCATGAGTTTATTAGCTTCAGCTCAACCAGTTGACCCTCCTGCAGATCCAGATCCACTTCCAGCTCCAATAGATAGTCAAATTATCTGGTTAGTAGTTGTTGGAATTGCTTTTGCTTTCTACATCACAAACAAAAAGAAAGTTTCTTTTACAAAATAATCAAGTAAAAACGAATATAAAGCAGCACCCCTTTATAGTATACATACTATCTAGGGGTACTTTTATTAAAAAATAGTTAGATTTAACTTATAATTTATTTTAAACTTCTATAAAACCTATCTTGATAAGAAACTACACATTTGGATTAGTTAGTTAAAACCACAACTTAGATAACTAAAATGATTGAAACTTTATTCAAAAAAAACAAGACAATTAAGATCCTTATACTAGTTTACTTTATAAACTTAGTTCTTTATAGCACTTGTTCTTTTCTAAAATTCAATACCGCAGAACTAGTTTTTTGGTTTTTAAGAATACCTTTACTTCTTACCTTATACTTACTTACCGGTAAAAAGAATATCATATATATATTTTCATTATTACTTTATCAATTAGCTTCCTACTTATTTGCAACTGGAAATCAAGACTTATTTATGTATGGAAGTTTAGCTTCGATAGGTTATAAACTTCTCTTACTTTTAATCTTAATACCTTTAATTACAAAAGAAAATCGTTTAGCAATTGGCTTAGCTTGTTTGCCTTTTTTTGTACTATATCTGTATATTATAGAATTGGTTTTACATTCTTTAGGCGACTCTTTAATTATTTGGATCTTAAACGCGCTCATCACTTCTATTATAGGCGGAATTGCCATCATACGTTACTACAATACTTACGATTTAAAAGGGTATTGGTTATTAATAAGTTCTATACTTTTCATCATTCAAATTGGTGCTTTTTTCATTAACAAGTTTTACATTAAAAGTGAAGCTATTTACCAAATGGTTATCTTTTTTTATGGATTATCGCACTTTACTTTTTATAAGTTTATGATATTAAAGGAACATGAAAAATCGAGTATTTAATTAAACATAAAAAGTCCCAACTACTTAAAATTGGGACTTTTTATTATTTAATATCGTTTTACTTTTTATTTGCTCTTGCTATCAAAGTATTTTTCAATAACATGGCAATTGTCATTGGCCCAACTCCTCCCGGAACAGGAGTTATGAATGATGCTTTTTTAGAAACATTTTCAAAATCTACATCCCCAACAATCTTGTATCCTTTTTCAGTAGTATCATCAGCAACACGTGTAATACCAACATCTATAATTACCGCATCATCTTTAATCATTTCTGCTTTTAAGTAATTTGGCACACCTAAAGCTGAAATGATAATATCCGCTTGTGACGTAATTTGTGTAATATTTTTAGTGTGAGTATGCGTTACGGTAACCGTTGAATTTCCAGGAAAACCTTTTCTTCCCATTAAAATACTCATTGGACGTCCCACAATATGACTTCTACCAATTACTACAGTATGTTTTCCTTGCGTTTGAACGTTATATCTTTCTAATAATTCTAAAATCCCGAAAGGCGTTGCAGGAATAAATGTACTCATATCTAGAGCCATTTTACCAAAATTTTCTGGATGAAACCCATCTACATCTTTTGATGGACGAATTGCCATAATCACTTCTTGTGTATCAATCTGTGGAGGCAAAGGCAGTTGCACAATGAATCCGTCAATATTGGAATCCTCGTTTAATTCTTTAATTTTTTCAAGCAATTCCGTTTCTGATGTTGTGCTTGGCATTTTTATTAAAGTCGATTCAAAACCAACTCTTTCGCACGCTTTTACTTTACTTCCAACATAAGTTAAACTTGCGCCATCATTACCAACAATAATCGCAGCTAAATGAGGTACTTTTTCACCTTTAGCTTTCATTTTTGCTACTTCTGCAGCAATTTCATTTTTAATTTCTTCTGATACTTTTTTTCCGTCGAGTAGTTGCATGTATATTAATTTGTGTGTTGTTGTAATTCTATAAAAAAAGACGCGATAAATCGCGTCTTTACATTATTTCATTCCAGGCATTGATGGCATTCCTTTCATGCCGCCCATCATTTGCATTAATTTTTTTCCGCCACCGCCTTGCATCATTTTCATCATTTTGCTCATTTGGTCGAATTGTTTCATCAATTGATTTACTTCTTCAATTTTTCTACCAGAACCCTTTGCGATACGCGCTTTTCTTTTTACGTCTATTAAAGCTGGTTTGCTTCTTTCTTTTGGAGTCATTGATTGGATAATAGCTTCTACATGTTTAAAAGCATCATCTTCAATTTCTACATCTTTTAAAGCTTTTCCAGCCCCAGGAATCATTCCGACAAGGTCTTTCATGCTTCCCATTTTTTTAATTTGTTGAATTTGCGCTAAGAAATCATCGAAACCAAATTCATTTTTAGCGATTTTTTTCTGAATTTTTCTTGCTTCTTCTTCATCATATTGTTCTTGCGCTCGTTCTACCAAAGACACCACATCTCCCATTCCTAAAATTCTTTCGGCCATACGAGAAGGATAGAACACATCAATGGCGTCCATTTTTTCTCCTGTACCGATAAATTTTATAGGTTTGTTTACAACTGATTTAATTGAAATTGCAGCTCCACCACGAGTATCTCCATCTAATTTAGTTAAGATAACTCCGTCAAAGTTTAATCTATCATTGAAGGCTTTTGCTGTATTTACAGCATCTTGACCTGTCATTGCATCTACAACAAACAACGTTTCATGTGGTTGAATCGCTTGATGAACGTTTGCAATTTCGTTCATCATTTCTTCATCCACTGCTAAACGACCCGCCGTATCAATAATAACTACATTGAATCCGTTTGCTTTTGCGTGTTTGATAGCATTTTCAGCAATAGAAACCGCATTTTTATTTTCTGGTTCAGAATAAACTTCCACTCCAATTTGATCCCCAACAACGTGCAACTGATTAATTGCCGCAGGACGATAAATATCACATGCAACCAATAATGGTTTTTTATTTTTCTTAGTTTTTAAGAAGTTGGCTAACTTACCTGAAAAAGTTGTTTTACCAGAACCTTGTAAACCAGACATTAAAATCACAGTAGGATTTCCTGATAAATTCACACCAGCAACATCGCCACCCATTAATTCTGTCAATTCATCCTTAACTAATTTTACTAATAATTGACCTGGTTGTAAAGTTGTTAATACGTTTTCTCCAATAGCTTTATCTTTTACACGTGTGGTAAAATCTTTAGCAATTTTAAAGTTAACATCGGCATCTAATAACGCACGACGTACTTCTTTCAAAGTATCGGCAACATTTACATCGGTAATTTTCCCGTGTCCTTTTAGTATATGGAATGCCTTATCTAACTTATCGGTAAGATTATCAAACATAATAATTGAGCTTTTTAATGATTTGCAAATTTAGTAATTTGATTTTTAAGATATCAAATTATTGAAATAAAAAAAACCGCTTATTTTCATAAACGGTTAATTTTTTTGGTAAAAACTTATTATTTTTTTGAACAACAAGATTTTTTAGCTGAAGTTGAACAAGATTTTGCATCTTTTTTATCAGTACAAGCTTTTTCAGTTTTAGCTTTCGCTTTTTCTTTTTCCTTTTCTTTGAAAGTAACAACTGACGCGGAAGAAACCATAAATGCCATTACAGCAACGATTGACAATACTTTTTTCATGTTATTTATTTTAAATTGATTTTATATTCATTTCTTGAATTCAAATATATAAAAATTTAAATATCAAAAAGATAAAATTTTCTTAATTTTTTTCAAAAGTTAGATAATCTGTTCCACCGTTACCGCCGCTTACATGAATCAATTCTACTTTTGTAGATGTATATGAAATAATATTCCAATCGTCAGTTAAATCAGCAAAGGTTACTGGTGTTGAAAAAGCAATATTAAAATCAAGATCATTACTTGAACTATCATCCAAACTTGTATCCGATGTTACTGACCAAGTTCCTGTATAAGTATTTGTTCCATTCGCTGCAGAAAGAACATTGCCTGCGCCAAAAGAAAATGCGTAACCTGAAAAATTGGTAGTTTCATCAACACCTGAATCTTGATACAAAGTCACTCTCCAATTTCCTGAGTTAACCGTATTTATAACCGGTGTTGGATCTACGGTATTATTTATAGTTTTATCGTCTTCATCACTACATGATGTCGCAAAAACACCTATAATTAAAAATAGGAAAGCTGAAATTAGTTTTATTTTTTTCATAAGTATTAGATTTTATTTTCAATATAAAGATAACGTAAAAATTCTAAATTCAGTATACATAATTCACATAAATAAGTACGCCTTCAATGTTTGAACATAAATAAACCAGTGAAATTTCTAAAGAAGTTATTCGCAATTCTTCTTGGGTTTCTTTTCGAAAATAGCAAATAATAAACCACCCATCATAGCACCATATAACGTGCTATTTATGGGTTTTGAAGTAATAACACAAGTTCCAGAAAAACAACCAACAAAGTGATAATATAGATATCCGAAAATCGCACCAATTAAAATTCCAAAAATAGTAAGTTTATACTTTTTAAACATTGGTTTTTTGTTTCACGATGCTAACAATTTCATTTTTAGAAACCACACCTGATTGTCTCCACAACATTTTTCCATTTTGAAACAACAGCATCGTAGGTACACCTTTTACTTGAAAATGAGCTGCAATTTCTTGGTTCTTATCCACATCAATTTTAATGATACTTACTGCATCTCCTAAGTCTTCTTTCGCATCCACTAAAATTGGCGCTAAAGCTTGACAAGGTCCACACCATGTGGCGAAAAAGTCAATTAAAACTGGTTTATTCCCGTTAATTAATTCTTGAAACTTACTCATTTTTGTTTTTTTTAGTTGGCACATTACACCCTTTTGGGCCACATCCTAAGTTAAAGATCGCTTGAAACAAAAAGAAAATTCCAAAAGCAATGAAAACCCATTGATGTTGCTCATAAGCTGTGTAAAAACAGAATAAAGCTATAGAAATCCGGAAATACCTCATAAAATGCCAGTTGGCGAACAATATCTTCTTCATTGTTTTTAATATTTAAGTAAAAGTACGAAACAATAAATATATTTATGTAACAAAGATTACAGACTTAAAACTGGAAATATATAAAAGGTTGCGGGCCAGCAGAAGCAGTGGCAAAAACCAACCAAAAAACCAATCCTAAAACAATAGCTCTAGTTATTAACGGCATAGCTTTGAATACATTTTGAATGGCAACAGTAACTTTTTCTGGAATATAATGCCAAAAATAACCTAGAAACATTAAGATAAATACGTTTTGATACCCTTGAACAATGGTGAACCACTGATTGAAATCAAAAGTTACTTTACCAATATTTTCAATAATTTGTAAAGCTGTTGTAAAATCTTTTGCTCGGAAGAAAATCCAACAAAAAGCGACAAAATGAAATGTTACTAGAATAGCAAAAAACTTTAAAAACGGAGTCAAAAAGAATATTTTTCGTTTTGTTGGTGGGTAATATTCTAAAAATATTTTATGCACTGCCAAAGCCATTCCGTGTAAAGCGCCCCAAATTATGAAACGTAAACTTGCTCCGTGCCATAATCCACCTAACAACATGGTCGTCATTAAGTTGACATTGGTGTACATTGTTTTTTCTTTTTCTTTAGAGAATAAAAACGTAAATACAAAAATTACAGTTGAAGCAATTGCAATAAGTAAAGGAATATTACTGGTTTGAGAATACGAAATCCCCCAAATGATTAGTCCGAAGAAAAACAAACCTGGAAATAAAAATCCTGCAAAAGTTCCATAACGGTTTCCTCCTACTGAAATGTATAAGAAATCTTTTAACCAAGTGGATAATGAAATGTGCCAACGGCGCCAGAAATCTGTAATTGAAGTCGATTTATATGGTGAACGAAAGTTAGTAGGTAATTTGAAACCTAGCAACAATGCCACACCTATTGCCATATCTGAATATCCTGAAAAATCACAATAAATTTGAATGGTATATCCGTAAGAAGCCATTAAATTTTCGAAAGGCGTGTAACTATTTGGCAAATCGAAAACACGATCTACGAAGTTTAAAGAAATATAATCTGAAATGACTGTTTTCTTAATTAAACCACCAATAATTAAAAGAAATGCGCGATTAATATCGTCTTGAGTAACGTTTAATTTCTGATAAATTTGCGGCAAGAAATCTTTTGCTCTAACGATTGGTCCGGCTACTAATTGCGGGAAAAATGAAACGAAAAACAAATAATCTATAAAGCGTTTTGTAGGTTCAATTTCTTTTCGGTAGACTTCAATAATATAACTTATAGACTGAAAGGTATAAAACGAAATTCCAACTGGTAAAATCACGTCGAAAAAAGCTAATTTTCCACCTGTTAAATTGTTCGTAATATCAACTAAAAAATTACTGTATTTGAAATACCCTAAAAATCCTAAGTTTAGAATAACACTAAAAGTCAGGCATAATTTTTTATTGATTATACTCGTAGTTCTATGTACTAAATTCGCTAAATTATAATCGACAACAGCCGAACCTAGCAGCAATAAAAAGTAAATTCCACTCGATTTATAATAGAAAAACAGTGAGAATAGAATTACGTAAACCATTCGCATTGTATCTGCTTTTCTTAGTAAAATATACCAAAAATAAAAAACTAAAAACAAACCTAAAAATAAGCCCGTATTAAAAAGCAACGGTTCTTTTTCGTTATAAACGAACCATTTTTCAACTACTTCTGGAGTAATTTTGCCTATATTTTTATAAAACCATTCTTGTAACACGCTTCTTTATTTTTCTGATTTAAATAATTCGTAAGATTGAATGAAAGCATCAAAAAACAATTCTCCTTGTTTTTCATAACCTGCATTAGAATAATGGACTTTATCTCTAGCCATCAAACCCATTCTCGAATTGATATTTATATTTTTATTTCCACCAAAAACATCTAATAAATTCCAAACCGCATACTTTTCAGTTGGTGCCATTTCTATGATTTTTTCGGCATATTTTTCTATGTAACTATTTTTATATTTTCTATGTAATACAGAAGGTGGCGAAGTCGTAACCAAAATAGAGGCTTCTGGACATTTTTGTTTAATTCCATCAATCATCATTTTTAAATTTCCGAAATAAGTAGCAATATCTTGTTTATCGAAACTTTCATTGGTTCCTAAAGAAATCACATATAAATCGGCTTCTAAAGCTGGTAATTGTTCGAAAAATAATGGAAATTTATTATAATCGTTACTTTTCGCACCATTAACACCGATTGCACTATAAGTCACGCCAGGATTTTCATTTTCTAGAACCAAACCGTTTAATGCAAAGTCATTCAAATCTTGATTCCCTATAATTGTGATTTTATCAATTGGAGTTGAAGAGATATAATTATTAGAAATCGGTGTGTTTTCTAATGCAATTGGTTCATAAACATATTTTACAGTAGCAACCGTTTTGTAAGTGGTAACCGATTTTCCTCCTGGAATTTTTAAAACTTTTCCATCACGAATATTGTCCGATGTCAATCCATTAGCTGCTTTTAATTGTTTTAACGAAATGTTGTATTTATCTGCAATTCCACCTAAAACTTCCCCTGGTTTTATTTTGTGAGAACTCGTTGCAGGTGTTTTTACTGCTACTTTTTCTTGAGTGGTGAAACTCTTTTTAGCAAATGCAACATTAAACATGTTTTCGTTTTTTGGAGAAATGACTTTCAATTTTGTAAAATCGTATTGTGCATCTTTCACTAACAAATCGATATGAAAACCTTTTTGTTTAGGTTCGAAAGAAATTCCACTTACTCCAACTGGTTTGGATACATCTGCATATAAATTTCTGGTAGCTGAAAATCCGCCAGAACCTGTAAAACGTATTGGAGAACTATTATTCGTACCTGCTAAACTGTAGGGAAAAGTGAATCCGAAACCTGCATTTCCAAAAACTTGCTGCATTCTTCTACGAATTTTAGCCGTAAACAAATCGGCTTGAATGTGCGAATCGCCAATATGAACAATTCGTACTTTTCTATCTTGATTTTCTTCTAATGCATATAATTTCTCAAAAACATTCGCTAATGCTTTTTCATTCATTATTACATTTCCGAACGCTTCAAAATTAGCTGTATCTATCGCAACTGAAATACTATCTTCTTCTACTTTTAGCGAATCGGTTTGAGAGAAACCAAGGGTTGCAAAAAGTAATATATATAAAAATTTATTCATTTAAAGTATCGTTACTTACAGGAACTGTATCATTTACGACTGCTTTTGGTTTAACTTTTTTCTTAGCTAAAACTCGCAATCTTTTATATTCTTGATAACCTGTATCTATTTGTTTATAAATTAGCTGCGCAATTTCTTTTGCACCTCTGTGATTAAAATGCGTGTAATCTTTGTTCGCTCTTGCTGGCACATTTTCTACCCATTTAACCATCGAACCGTCGCCACCCATTAAAGTATATAAATTTACAAAACCAGCTTCTGATTTTACTGCATATCTTTTTTGTGCCATAACTAAAGGCGCTACAGCCGAATCAGATTTCATTTGCATGTCGTATTTAGTAGCTTTATCTGCCGTTGTGATGATTAAAATGGCTGCTCCTGGAAAACATTCTTTGACGTGCTTTACTACAGAAGTCATTTTTCTTTCGTACCAAGAATAATTTAACGAACCATAATTTAAAACATTTGTTCCGAATTGCAGAATGATTAAATCGTAACCCAATTTTTGTTGAAAGGCGTTCATTAAATCAACATTAAATGAACCTAAAGGCAAACCAGAATTTCCTCGAGAAGAAAAATTATCTACGTGAATTCCTTTTCCATTATCGAAATTAAAACCATAAAACGGAATTGAATCAGCATTTATGAAGTTTACTTTTACATTTTTAACATCACCGGCAACTTGAGTTGTATTTAATATTGAATGGGTGTTCAACTTTTTGTAAACCGTATCTTTTCCGAAAATTTGACGTAAACTTCCTTTTTTATTTTTTGAACTTCCGTAAAATAAAGTTGGCGTATTTAAGGATGTTGAAAAACGATTTCTTCCTGCTTTATATTTTACCCAAGTGGAATTGATCGTATCTTTTGCAAAAAAAACCGAACCATTTACACCAAACGAGCGTAATGGACTTTTAGTTTTTAAGTACGATTGTGCTTTCCAATTTGGAGAAAATTCATGAATAATAGAACCTCTAGAACCAGCAGATTCTGATGTAATATTAACAAAACCAACACCTTCGCCACCAAAAATACTTTGAAATTGCGTACGAACATCTTGTACAATCATATCACCATCGGTCATTGAATCTCCGAAGTATGCAATACGCGCTTTTCCTTTTTTGTTGGCTTCTAATTGGTATAATTTTTCGAAAAACGGAATCAAATACTGATACCCTTTATATTGCTCGAATTTTTCACTAGAAAATTTAATTCCAAGTGGATTCGAAACAAAAGATATGGTTTTGTTTGTTAACGTATCTTCTTCGGAAAGATTTGCTCCTTCGGCAACCGCTTCTAACATCAAACTATCCACCACAACATTTTTACTATTGGCAGTAGAATCTGGAAAAAGTTTTTTAGGTAAAAACGACTTAAATCCAATAAAAGATGCAATTGCAATTACTACAATTAGCCACGATTGAAAAAAATATGATTTGTTTTGGTTCACTTTATTATTTTATAAGGCGCAATTTTTTGCCACGAAGACACTAAGGCGCAAAGTTTTTTTTTAAATATTGGATTTTAATCTTCGTAATTCGTAAATCTTACTTCGTAAATTTTTCTTTTACATACGTTCAGGAACGCTAATTCCTAACAATCCGAAAGCGTTTTTGATTACGTTACTTACAGAATTTGATAATTGTACTCTGAATATTTTTTTATCTAAATTGTCTTCTCCTAAAATTGATACGTTTTGATAGAAAGAATTAAATTCTTTTACTAAATCGTACGTGTAATTCGCCACTAAAGCTGGACTATGATTTTCTGCCGCACTTTGAATGACTTCAGGGAATAATTGTACTTGTTTAATTAATTCTTTTTCTTTTTCATGTAATTCAGCAAGTGTTGCTTCGTTACTGTAATCAAAAGTAGCTTTTCTTAAAATCGATTGAATACGAGCGTAAGTATATTGAATAAATGGCCCAGTATTTCCGTTAAAATCAACTGATTCTTCAGGATTGAACATCATTTGTTTTTTAGGATCTACCTTTAACATATAATACTTCAACGCACCTAAACCGATGGTGTTGTATAAACTCGCTTTTTCTTCTTCAGAATAGCCTTCTAATTTACCTAAATCTTCAGAAATTTGTTGTGCAGTTGCCGTCATCTCTGCCATTAAATCATCTGCGTCAACAACTGTTCCTTCACGAGATTTCATTTTCCCCGTTGGTAATTCCACCATTCCGTATGATAAATGGAATAAATGTTGTGACCAATCGTAGCCTAATTTTTTCAGAATTAAGAACAAGACTTTAAAATGGTAATCTTGCTCATTTCCAACCGTATACACCATTCCACCAATATCAGAAAAATCTCTAACACGTTGAATCGCTGTTCCGATATCTTGCGTCATATAAACCGAAGTTCCATCTGAACGCAACACAATTTTTTCGTCTAAACCATCAGCTGTTAAGTCAATCCAAACAGAACCATCTTCTTTTCTAAAGAAAACACCACTGTTTAAACCTTCTTCCACCACATCTTTTCCTAATAAATACGTATTACTTTCGTAATAGTAACTATCGAAATCTACGCCTAAATTTTTATATGTAACCGCAAATCCATCATATACCCATTGGTTCATGGTTTTCCAAAGTTCGATTACTTCTGGTTTACCATTTTCCCAATCTAAAAGCATTTGTTGTGCTTCTAAAATAAGTGGTGCTTGTTTTTTAGCTTCTTCTTCTGTTTTTCCTTGCGCCATTAAAGCCGCAATTTCAACTTTATACGCTTTATCGAATTCTACATAAAAATTACCAACCAATTTATCCCCTTTTAAACCTGTTGAAGCTGGAGTTTGTCCGTTTCCGAATTTCTGCCAAGCCAACATCGATTTACAAATATGAATTCCTCTGTCGTTGATAATTTGTGTTTTATATACTTTTTTTCCAGATGCTTTTATGATTTCGGCCACAGAATAACCTAATAAATTATTTCTAACGTGTCCTAAATGCAAAGGTTTATTTGTATTAGGTGAAGAATATTCCACCATAATCGCTTTTTCGCCTTCATTAGGAGTTACGAATCCGAATTTTTCAGTATTTTTTATACTATTGAAGTATTCTAGGTAATATTTATCTGAAATTACAAGATTCAAAAACCCAGCAACCACGTTGAATTTAGCTACCTCAGCAACATTTTCAACTAAATATTCACCAATTTTTGTTCCAATCTCTACAGGATTTCCTTTTATCTGTTTTACTAATGGAAAAACCACCATAGTAATATCGCCTTCAAAATCTTTTTTAGTTGACTGAAATTCAATACGTTCCACTGAAATCTGAAACAGTTGTTCAACGGCATTTTGAATGGGTGCGGAAAGTAGTTCTTGTAAAGACATAATCGTTTTTTTTATAGCGTGCAAAGATAGAATTTTTAACGAATTGAAAAGTCGATTTGTAACAAAAATGTACAAATTTTGTCTAACTGTAAAATCGCAAAAATTATTAAGAAACAATTAACAAAGAATAAACAATTGTTAAATAGATTTGCACCCGTTTTAAAAAATCATCAATCACTACAATTAATCAAAAAAAAATCAAATGAAATTAATTCAACTTTTTAGCATTGTATTGCTATTTGTCGCCACTAATTTGATGGCGCAAGAAACAAAACCAGGCGTTGTTTCTGGTAAAATCATTGACAAAACCACAAATGAACCTGTTAGTTTTTCAACAGTAAGTATTTTAGATGGAACCAAGCCTGTAGCTGGAGTTTCAACTAAAGAAGACGGAAGTTTTGAAATTAAAAACTTAGAATTAAAAAACTTAACCTTAAAAGTAAATTTCATTGGATATAAAGATGCGTCAAGAGCAATCAATTTATCGGAAGAAAACAAAGAAATAAACTTCGGAAATATCACATTAGAAGTGGAAGCAAATACCATTGAAACGGTTTCTATCGTGAAAGAACGTTCAACAATCGAACAAAAAGCAGATAGAAAAGTTGTGACAATTGGTAAAGATTTAATCGCATCTGGAACCACAGCTTCAGAGATATTCAATAATATTCCAACCGTAAGTATTGATCCGCAAACGAAAGAATTAAGCTTAAGAGGAAATAGCAATGTTAGAGTTTTAATTGATGGAAAGCCAACAAATATTGATGCTGGACAACTATTGCAACAAATTCCTTCCGCTTCAATTAAGCAAGTGGAGTTAATTACCAATCCATCTGCAAAATACAATCCAGAGGGAAATAGTGGAATAATTAATATCATTTTAAACAAAAACAGTCAAAAAGGTTTTAATGGAAACATTACTTCAGGTGTTACTTTTGGTGTTACGCCAAAAACGAATCAATCTATTAACTTAAATTACAAAGTTGGCAAAGTAAATTTCTATACGAATTACGGTTTCAACCACGGAAAAAACAGAAATTTCGGTTTTGTGCACAGTGAAAGAGTGGGTTACGAAAACGATCAAGAATTTAGATTTTCAAATGTTAACACTTCGCATTTAGTAAAACTTGGTGCAGATTATTACATAAACGACAACAATACTTTATCTTTTTTTACCAATTTAAATTTCTTTGATGGAAAAGGAAATTCTAGAACTTTTTCGGATTATTTAAGCCGACCAGATGCAACGCAAGACAACTGGAATAATAGTGGAAACACGACACAAACATATGATTTAGCTTTCAAACATAATTTCAAGAAAAAAGGAGAAACTATTGATTTTCAAGTAAATCACTCTATTACTGATAATGAAGATGTATCAAATTTCGTAAACAATGGAAATTACAGTTTGAATGATATTAACGGAAAATCAACTTATTCGCAATTTAATATTGATTATGTAAATCCAATTTCAGAAAAAGCAAAATTAGAAATTGGATACGAAAGTAGAATTCAAGCTGGTGAAAACACATTTAAAGATTTACAAACTTCTGAAACTACATTAAATAAGTTTGATTACAACAGAAACATTCATGCTATTTACACCAATTACAGCAAGACTTTTGGGAAATTTAGCGCACAAGTTGGAGCCAGAGCTGAATTATACAACCTATATGCACATCCTGTAAAAGAATCTACGGATCTTGCCGAAAATTCAAATATTGTGATTGAAGATGAAATTTTCACTGTTTATCCTTCGACTTACTTATCTTATAAAATGGATGACAAAAATACGTTCAATGTAAATTACACCAGACGTGTGGACAGACCAAGTAACGGCCAAATTAATCCAATTAGAGAATGGAGAACTGTAAATATGGAATCTAGAGGAAATCCGGCTTTAGAACCTCAATTTACCAATTCATTCGAATTAAATTATACTAGAAACATGAAAATAGGCTCTATAACTTCTGCTGTATTTTACAGATTAATTAATGCAGAAATCACCAGAGTTATTTTTACCGACCCAAATGACACGAACTTTAACATTATGTCTTTTGACAACTTCAAAGACAACAATCAAATTGGGGCTGAAGTTAATGCAAATTTAAAATTAACAAAATGGTGGTCTACAAATACGAGTGCAGATGTTTATTTTAAAACCGTAAGAGGAACTGTTTCTAATTTAGATACTGGAGTGATGGAAAATGGAGAAGTGGACGTAGCAACTTTCAATGCTAGAATGAACAATACGTTTACAGCAAGTAAAAACTTAAAATTCAATTTATTTGGAATGTACAGAGGAAGAGATTTGGGACTTCAATTTGAAAGAAAAGCCATGTACAAAATGGATTTAGGAGCAAATTACTCTATTTTAAAAGGAAAAGGAACACTTTCTGCTCGTTTAAATGATGTTTTCAATACGATGCATTTCGGATTTGAAGGAGATATTCCTTACAGAAGCGTGGGTGAATTTCATTGGGAAAGTAGAACCTTCTATTTAGGCTTAAACTACAACTTTGGTGGTGGAAAAAACCGTGAATTACAAAGAAAACAAAGAGACAAACAAGAAACTCAAGGTGGTGGAATGTTTTAATAAATTACGATTTTAGATTTACGATTTTAGATTTAAATCTATCCAACATAAAAAAAGCGTTCAGAAATTCTGAACGCTTTTTTGTATTATCTATATTATATTCTCTTTGCTTTAAACAAAAGAATTTACCATCTAATTATTACACTTCCCCAAGTAAAACCAGAACCAAAAGCTGCTAAAACCACTAAATCGCCACTTTTAATTTTACCATTTTCCCAAGCTTCCGTTAAAGCGATTGGAATTGAGGCTGCGGTTGTATTTCCATATTTCATAATGTTATTATACACTTGGTCATCTGACAATTTAAATTTTTGTTGAATAAACTGTGAAATTCTCAAATTTGCTTGATGTGGCACCAACATATTAATATCTGAAACTTGCAAATTATTGGCTTGCAAACCCTCATTAATCACTTCACTAAAGCGAACGACTGCATTTTTAAAAACAAATTGTCCGTTCATGTAAGGATAATAACTTTCGTCATTTGGATCGTTATCTGCAATTACATCTGTAATCCATCTTTTCCCCATTCCTGGTGCAACTAATGCTAATTCTTCTGCGTGTTGTCCTTCTGAATGTAAATGTGTTGATAAAATCCCTTTCGTTACATCTTCTTCTCTTGATAAAACTGCTGCTCCTGCTCCATCTCCGAAAATCACAGAAACACCGCGACCTCTATCTGTCATATCTAAACCTGTAGAATGTACTTCAGAACCAATAACTAAAATGTTTTTATACATCCCAGTTTTAATATATTGATCTGCTATTGAAATCGCATATACAAATCCAGAACATTGATTTCTTACATCTAACGCTCCAACTGTTCTTAATCCTAAATCACGTTGTACTAAAACTCCTGGTCCTGGAAAATAATAATCTGGCGAAAGTGTAGCAAAAATGACAAAATCAATATCTTCTTTTGCGACATTGGCGCGTTGAATAGCAATTTCTGCTGCTTTTACACCCATTGAAGTGGTTGTATCTTCTCCTCTAATTACATGACGACGTTCTTTAATTCCGGTTCTTTCCTGAATCCATTCGTCATTGGTGTCCATTATTTTTGATAAATCATCGTTGGTAACAACATTTTCTGGCACATAATAACCTAAGCCTGATATTTTTGAATGATACATAATTATAGTTTAAAGTGCAAATTTAAGAATTTTATAATTAAATCATATTTAAGCACATGATAATTACAAATATGTTAAAATATAGAAAAAAAATTTGGCTTCTTTACATTAAACCTTAATTTAGTAGCTTTAAAACTAACTAAATGAAAAAACTACTTCCTTTTTTGTTTTTGAGTATGAGTTTTTCAGCTGTCATGGCTCAAGAAAACGTTACATATCAAAAGCCTTCTAAAGAAATTTTAGAACTTGCAGATTACCAACGAGCACCTTCTGTAAATATGGATTCTAAAAAAGAATACCTATTGTTAAGTTACAGAAATACCTATAAAACGCTTGACGATTTAAACCAAGAAGAAATGCGTTTAGGTGGTTTACGAATAAATCCTATTACAAATATTTCAAGCACAGTTACCTATATTAATAACTTGAAAATAAGAAAAGTAAAAGACAAAAACGAAATTCAAGTGAAAGGTTTACCTGAAAATGCTAGAATTACAAATGTAAGTTGGTCGCCAAACGAAAAGAAAATCGCGTTTACAAACACCACTAATTCAGGTGTGGAATTATGGATTATCGATGTGGTTACGGCTACAGCAACTAAAATTACTTCGGATAATTTAAATGCGAATTTAGGAAGTCCGTTCAATTGGATGACTGACAACGAAACGTTATTAGTGAAAGTCTTACCAAAAAACAGAAAACCATTAATTGACGAGAAAAAAAATTTACCAAAAGGACCAACTGTTTCTACGGCTGATGGTTCAAAATCTCAAAACAGAACTTTTCAAGATTTATTGAAAAACAAATCAGATGAAGCGAATTTCGAATCGTTAGTGACTTCAGAATTATACAAAATTTCAATCTCTGGGAAAGCTGAATTGTTTAAAGCTGCAGATATTTATGCTGGAGAAAGTTTTTCTCCTGATGGAAAATACTTAATGTTAACTACTATTCAAAAACCATTTTCATACATTGTTCCTTTGAGCAGATTTCCTCAAAAATCAATTGTTTACGATATTTCTGGAAAAGAAATTAAAACCGTAAACGAAGTGGCGTTGAATGAAATTATGCCTAAAGGTTTTTCTTCGGTAAGAAAAGGAAAAAGAAGTATGAGTTGGCGTTCAGACAAACCGGCATCTTTATGTTATGTGGAAGCTTTAGACGAAGGAGATCAAGCCAAAGACGTACCATTTAGAGATGAAATTTTTGTTTGGGAAGCACCTTTTACAAATGCTGCAACATCCTTCTTCAAAACAAAACAACGTTTTGGCGGAATTATGTGGGGAAATGACAATTACGCTATTGTTTACGACAGTTGGTACGATACTAGAAATGCGAAAACGTATTTAGTAAATCCTTCTAATTTATCTGTTGAAGCCAAAATTATTTCAGATAGAAATTCACAAGATATTTATTCAGATCCAGGAGAATTTGAAACAAAGAAAAATGAATTTAACAGATATGTTTTAGCGATTGAAAACGACAATGCGTATTTGATTGGAAACGGTTTCACTAAAAACGGACAATTTCCATTTATTGATGAATTCAATTTAAAAACACAAAAAACTAAGCGTCTGTACACTTCTACATATACAGATAAAAAAGAAGATTTATTGTCTGTTGAAGATTTTAAGAAAGGTGAAGTTCTAGTGATGATTCAATCGAAAAACGAATATCCAAACTATTTCATGAGAAACATTAAATCGAAAAATAGTTTAACACAAATTACAGCTTTTGAGAATCCGTTCACCAGTATTAAAAATGTATATAAAGAAGTAATTAAGTACAAAAGAAAAGATGGAGTTGAACTTTCTGGAACGTTATATTTACCTGCGAATTATGACAGAGCTGCGAAAAAAGAGAAATTACCTTTATTAATTTGGGCGTATCCTGCAGAATTTAAAGATAAAAACTCAGCAGGTCAAAATGATAAAAATCCAAATGAATTTACGTTTCCAAACTATGGTTCATTTGTATATTGGGTAACAAAAGGGTATGCAGTTTTAGACGATGCTTCTTTTCCTATAATTGGTGAAGACAAAACAGAACCAAATGACACTTTCATTCCACAATTGGTTTCTAATGCAGAAGCGGCAATTGATGCAGTAGACAAATTAGGATTTATCAATAGAAAAAAAGTAGCCGTTGGCGGACACAGTTATGGTGCTTTTATGACCGCGAATTTATTAACTCATTCTAATTTATTTGCTTGTGGAATTGCGCGAAGTGGCGCGTACAACAGAACTTTAACGCCATTTGGCTTCCAAAGTGAGCAACGTAATTTCTGGGATGTTCCTGAAATTTATGCGGGAATGTCGCCATTTAATTCAGCAGATAAAATGAAAACACCTTTATTATTAGTTCATGGCGATGCAGATAACAACCCTGGAACTTTTACCTTACAATCTGAGCGTTATTTCCAAGCTTTAAAAGGCTTAGGAGCGCCAGTGAGATTGGTTTTATTGCCAAAAGAAGCACATGGTTATGTTGCAAAAGATAATATTTTACACTTATTATGGGAACAAGATCAGTTCTTAGAAAAATATTTGAAAAACTAAAAATAACAGAAAAAATAGACTTGTGAGAAATTACAAGTCTATTTTTTTTAAACAAACATTTGTTGCTTTTGGAATTTCTTTTTCATTTTCAAAAAAGAGAATTTGATTTTCTAACTTTGCTTCAATTAAAAAATACTTCCCTTTAAAATAAGAAGTTACAACCTCAACTTGCAAATTTGATTGTTCTACAATTTGTAATTGATGTGGATAAATTAATTGTAATTCTCCATCTATTTTAATTTCATTAACCTCACAAAATAGCGCAGCTGTATATTTATGTTTGGGGTAAAAGTATAAATCTTTTGGTGACGCTTTTTCTAAAATTGTTTTGTCTTTTAAAACAATTACTTCATCTGAAAAAGACAAAACATCATTTATATCGTGACTGGCAACAATTGTAGTAATTTGTTTTTCTTTAAGATAGGTAAAAATTTTTCGTCTTAAATCGTTTTTTCTAAAATTATCTATGTGCGAAAAGGGTTCATCCAAAAGTAACACTTCAGGTTCTTGAGCCAAAACTCTAGCCAAAGCCACACGTTGCATTTGTCCGCCACTTAAAAATTTTGCTTTTACGTGTTTAAATTTGGTCATTTCAACCAAATTTAATAATTCATCAATACGATCTTGTTTTTCTTTCGGATAAAAATTCGATAGAAACTTACCTACATTTTCTCCTACAGTTATAAATGGCATCAAATCAAAATCTTGTGCTAAATATTTCATAAAAGGCATTCCGGGAACCAAATTAAATTTTGGTCCTAAAATCTGAATATCATTCCAAAAAAAAGTTCCATTATCGCAATCTAAAAGTCCATAAATAATTTTTAAAAGCGAACTTTTTCCGCAACCACTTTCTCCAATTAATGACATTTGAGTTCCTTTCTTTATCTCAAAGTCAATGTTTTCAAGCACTGACGCATCTAAATAAGAAAAATAATTTAAGTTAATTTTAAGCATTGTTTGTTTGATTTTTTTTTTATCTTGCAGCACCCAAAATTATTAAAAATTTATTGACAATGATTAAAAAAATATTTACTTTACTACTGGTTTCTTGCTCATTTGCAGCGAATGCACAATTCGGAATTGAAGCAAATTATGGTTCAAATGGTTCTTACGACCCAAGTTATAATGGTTTTACACACTTTGGTGCTGGAGTAAGTTATGATTTTGACGAAACATTTGGTGCCAAATTAGATTTTGGAATGGATGAATTTTCTATCCAAAATGATTTAAGAAACATGAAAACTGGTGTTTCAAACATGAGAATTACTGCTCAAGGAGTTATCAACTTAACTAATTTAGTAGATTCTCGCTCATTTTACAACAAATTTAATATTTTAGCACATGGTGGTGCTGGTATTTCTATCCTGAATTCTGATATTCCTGAAAATAAAAATACCGATCATTTATTAAACTTAGTAATTGGTTTAACGCCAAGATACGAAGTTGCTGAAAGTTTTTATGTAACTGCAGATTTTTCTGCAATCGCTAATGTATCACAACATTATTTTTTTAATGGCGAATTATCTTATAATGGTTCTGCAAACTCATTTACAGGATTAATGTATAATGCTACAATAGGTATTGCATACAAATTCGGACAATAATATAATTTTATAGATATAAAAAAAGAGGAACAAATGTTCCTCTTTTTTTATGCTTATAACTATAAAAATTAATTTCCAGATTCTTTTTTAGCGTCTTGAATCATTTTGTCGTTTGCTAAAATTGCAAATTCCACTCTTCTGTTGCTCGCTCTTCCAGCTTCAGTTTCATTTGAATCCATTGGATCCGCTTCACCCATTCCTAAAATTGAGAAGCGAGAATTCACTAAACCTTTACTCGCTAAATATGCTTTTACAGCTGCTGCACGTTGATCAGATAAATTTAAATTATACTCATCTGCACCTTTACTGTCAGTATATCCATAAATTTTAATATTTGTATCTGGATAATTTTTAAATACAGGAACCAATTTATCTAAATTAGTTTTTGCAGTAGAAGTTAAAGAAGATTTATTAAAATCAAATCGCACCGAATTTTCTCCTAAAACTAATTTAATTCCTTCTCCTACTCTTTCTACTTGCGCACCTGGTAATTGTTCTTGAATTTCACGTGCTTGTTTATCCATTTTTCTTCCAATTAAGCCACCAGCTACTCCACCAACAACTCCGCCAATAACAGCACCTAATGCACCATTACCGCCTTTACCCAAATTATTACCTAATACTGCACCTAATACTGCACCACCTGCAGCTCCTATTACCGCTCCTCTTTGAGTTTTGTTTGAATTTTGAACTGCCTTACAACCCGTAAGTACCGATGAACTTAAGATCAAAACACTTAATCCAATTGCTATTTTCTTTTTCATAATTACGTATTTATATTTTATCAAATTGATATACAACCTCTGCACTATTACTTCCAACTGATGCCTTATCAATTAATTGAAAAGAAGTTTCTGTTTGGTTCATAACTTTTAACACATAACCACCTGTTGTATGTTTTGCTTTTACACCTTCATTTAAAAATTTCATTACAAAATTTCCATCTTTATTAATAAACCAAGTAATTTTACTTTCATAAGTCGCGCAATTTGCTTTATTTAATGAAACTTCACCTGTATTATTGTTTGAAACAAAAGTCCACAAACTTCCTTCAAAGCACTTGGCGTCAGCAATATTAAATGAAGTCACTTTAAAGACATCAGAACCAACATAATTTACTGAAGAAAGTATCCAATCTCCTTTTAAAAACCTTTCCGACTTATTGTCTAATTTGGTATTTGTAACTGTTTGTTTAGGTTTGCATGCCATAGCAAAAACCGACATTACAATAATGAATACAATTTTTTTCATATTTCGTTAATTTAAATTTTAACAAATTTATATATAATTTAATAAATATAGATTATATAATTACAAAATATACTTACAAAATTAAACCGTGTCAATTTGTCACTTTTGCAAATTTGGTACTTATTTTGACTGCTTTGTAACTATAATTTTAAATACAAATACTATGACATCAGGAAAAATTAATGTTTCGGTTGAAAACATATTTCCCTTAATCAAGAAGTTTTTATATAGTGATCATGAAATTTTCTTGAGAGAATTAATTTCAAACGGAACCGATGCTACTTTAAAGCTGAAACACCTTACAAGTATTGGAGAAGCCCAAACAGAATATGGTAATCCAATCCTAGAAATTAAGATTGATAAAGAAGGTAAAAAACTTCACATTATTGATCAAGGAATCGGTATGACTTCAGATGAAGTAGAAAAATACATCAATCAATTGGCGTTTTCTGGCGCAGAAGAATTCTTAAACAAATACGAAGAATCAGCCAAAGATTCTGGAATTATTGGTCATTTCGGTTTAGGATTTTATTCTGCATTTATGGTGGCTTCGAAAGTGGAGATTTTCACCAAATCATTCAAAGACGAACCAGCAGCACATTGGACTTGTGATGGAAGCCCAGAATTTACGTTAGAACCTCATACTAAATCAGACAGAGGAACTGAAATTGTTTTACACATTGCCGAAGATTCATTAGAATTTTTAGAGGAATCTAAAATCCGTGAACTACTTACAAAGTACAATAAATTCATGCCTATTCCGATTAAATTCGGAACAAAAAAAGAAGCTTTACCAAAACCTGAAGATGCTGGTGACGATTACAAACCAGAATATATTGACGTTGACAATTTTATCAACAATCCAAATCCAGCTTGGACCAAACAACCTTCAGAATTAAAAGACGAAGATTATAAGAGTTTTTACAGAGAATTATATCCTTCACAATTTGAAGAACCTTTATTCAACATTCATTTAAATGTAGATTATCCTTTTAACTTAACTGGAATTTTATATTTCCCAAAATTAGGTTCGGATTTACAAATTCAGAAAGATAAAATTCAACTGTATCAAAATCAGGTTTTTGTAACAGATAATGTAGAAGGAATTGTTCCTGAATTTTTATTAATGTTGAAAGGAGTTGTGGATTCTCCTGATATTCCACTAAACGTTTCTCGTTCTGGTTTACAAGCGGATAGTAATGTAAAGAAAATTTCAAATTATATCACTCGTAAAGTAGCTGATAAATTGAAAGCGTTATTTAATGAAAACCGTGAAGATTTCGAAGCAAAATGGAACGATATTAAAATTGTTTTAGAATACGGAATGCTTTCTGAACCAAAATTTTATGAAAAAGCGGGCGATTTCGTTTTGTATCCAACAACAGATAACAAACATTACACGTTAGCCGAATTAAAAGAAAACTTAAAAGATTCACAAACCGATAAAGACGGAAAACTTGTTGTTTTATATGCGTCTAACAAAGAGGCACAACACAGTTATATTGATATTGCAAAAGCAAAAGGGTATCAAGTTTTAGTATTAGATTCTCCAATTGTTTCGCACTTAATTCAGAAATTAGAAGCGGATAACGAGAATTTAACTTTTGCACGTGTAGATGCGGATCATATCGATAAATTAATCAATAAAGAAGAGATTCAAATTTCTAAATTATCAGATACTGAAAAAGAAACTTTAAAAACCTCTTTAGAAGCTGTAATTCCTAAAGCGTATTCTGTACAATTAGAATCTTTAGATAGCGATGCGACTCCATTTATTATTACGCAACCCGAATTTATGCGTCGTATGAAAGAAATGAGTCAAAGTGGCGGTGGCGGCATGTTCGGAATGGGAAATATGCCAGAAATGTATAATTTAGTGGTAAACGCCAATTCGGAATTAGCCACTTCTATTTTAGAAGCTAAAGATGATGCCCAAAAAGAACTTGTGAAAAACGCTTTAGATTTAGCGAAATTATCTCAAGGTTTATTAAAAGGTGAAGAATTGACTGCTTTTGTAAAAAGAAGTTTTGAAACACTAAAATAATTAGATGCTGAAACGAGTTCAGCATGACAACAAAAGTAATCCTGTAAGAATTTAAAACTCTTGCAGGATTTTTTTATATTTGAAAAAAAAGACTACTTGGCAACCAAACCTCTACTCTATTTTAAAAACCATACGGAATGGCGCAATTGGCTTCATGAAAATCATGAAACACATACCGTTGTAGAATTAGTTTTTTACAGAGTAGATAGCGAAATGGAAAGTATGCGTTGGGAAGAAGCTGTAAAAGTAGCCATTTGCTATGGCTGGATCGATTCTACCGTTAGAAAATTAGATGACGAACGCAGAAAACAAACCTTTACACCAAGAAAAGACAAAAGTGTTTGGAGCAAAGTCAATAAAGATTATATCGAAGACTTAATTGCAAATAATTTAATGCATGAAAAAGGCTTACAAAAAATTGAAATTGCCAAACAAAATGGTTCTTGGGAAAGTTTAGATGCGGTTGAAAATTTAGAAATACCGGAAGATTTGCAAACCGAATTTAATAAAAACAAAATCGCATTTGAAAACTATTCCAACTTCAGTAAAAGTTACAAAAAAAGTTATTTGTATTGGCTCAATCAAGCGAAAAGAGACGCAACCAGACAAAATAGAATTTCAGAAATTATTTCTCTTTGTGAGAAAAATATAAAATCAAGATAATGCATCTTCAACCTACTTTAGCCAACGAATTCGTTCAAATTGTTCCTTTAAAAGAATCAGATTTTGAAGCATTATTTGCTGTTGCTTCAGACGAATTACTCTGGGAACAACATCCTGAAAAAGAACGATTTAAAGAGTCCGTTTTTCAAGAATTTTTCAATGTAGCCATAGCATCAAATGCTGCATTCAAAGTTATTGATGTAAAAACAGGAAATACAATTGGTTCTTCTCGTTATTATGAATATTACGAAAGTGAAAAATCAGTTGCCATTGGCTATACTTTTATTGACAGAAAATATTGGGCTACATCGTATAATCGTGCCTTAAAAAACTTGATGATTAATTATGCTTTTCAATTTGTTGACACAATTCTTTTTCATGTTGGAGAAACCAATTTTAGATCGCAAAAAGCCGTTGAAAAATTAGGCGCTATTCATACGGAGACTAATTTAAACAATGAATCTGGCAAAACAAATTTCACTTTTGCTTTAACTAAAAACAATTGGAAATAATAATGAAAAAATTCTTATTTCATTTATTAAAAATCATTCTTCCAATTTTATTTTTCTTTTTGGTTTTAGAGCTTGCTATTCGGAAAATTCCAAACGATTATCAATTAAAAAAAGACTATTTAGATGAAAATGCAGCTGAAATTAACACGTTAATTTTAGGAAGTTCACATACTTTTTATGGAATAAATCCAGAATATTTTTCAAAAAAAACGTTTAATGCGGCTTATGTTTCACAATCTTTAGATTTAGATTACGAGATTTTAAATTCTTATGAATCAAAGCTTAAAAGTTTAAAAACGGTAATTATACCAATTTCCTATTTCAGTTTATTTGAAACCTTAGAAACGGATATTGAAAAATGGCGAATTAAAAATTATGTAATGTATTATGGTTTCGAAAACAACTATCAATTTACAGATAATTTCGAATCGTTAAACAACGACATAAAACAGAATACAAAAAAAGTAATCAAACATTATCTTTTAGATGCTTCTTTCCTAACTTCTTCCAAATCAGGCTGGGGAACCAATTTTAATTCTAAAAACAAAAAAACTTTTAAAGGAGCTTTCACTGCCAAAAAACATACCGTTAAAAATTTTAGTTTATTTGATAAAAATGTAAAAAAAATATATAATATTATAAATTTATGTAGAAAAAACCACGTAAATATAGTTTTCATCACAACACCAACGCATCCATCGTATTACAAAAATTTAAATACCAATCAACTAGAGAAAACTACAAAAACCATATCAGAATTGGTAAAAAACAATTCAAATTGTAACTATTCAAACTTACTAAAATCAGAGGATTTCACAGAAGAAGATTTTTATGATGCGGATCATTTAAATGAAATTGGCGCAAAAAAGCTATCTTTATTCTTAACTAAATTTATATCCCATTAAACCTTTTACAATTTCATTTGTCTAAATTATAAACCTTTAAAAAATTATAGTATGAAAAATTTAAAAATGTATTTTTTTAGTATACTTTTAGTTACTTGTGTTTCATGTAACAAAGACGATGAAAAAACAGAAAATGTTGACAGTGAAATGGTTAGTGCTAATATGACAGCAGAATTCACTAGCGAATTAGATTTTAATGCTGGAATTGATGTTGCGAATAACAATTCTAGTTATGCTGACAAAACTACTACTGAAATTAGTGTTGTTCCAACTTGTGCTACTGTTTCGGTAAACAACACAACTCCTGGAGTTTTTCCTAAAGTTTTTACTGTAGATTTTGGAACTGGCTGTACACAAAACGGAATTACTCGTTCAGGAATATTAACCATTACGCTTTCTGATTATGTTATGAATAATGGATCAACTATGACAATTGAAAGAAGTAATTATTATGTGAATTTAAGAAAAATAGAAGGAACCATTGTTTACACAAATCAAACTACGAATATTTCCCTACCACAATGGACAAGAACGCTTACAAACGGAAAAATTACTTTCCTAAACGGAGCTGTTTTTACACATTCTGGAACCAGAACTGTTAGACAAACAGCTGGAGTTTCTACAGCATTACTTGGAGATAATGTGTACGAAGTGATTTCAGGAACTCATACTGTAAACAGACCAAACGGTTCTACTTTAACTTCTACAGTTGTACAACCTCTAATCAAAAAACATGCTTGTAACTACATTTCACAAGGCCAATTGAATTTACAAGGAACCGTTTTAAATGGTATTTTAGATTATGGAAATAATGAATGTGATAATTTAGCGACTTATACACATTCACCAAATGGACAAGTTTATAATGTGAATTTATAGCATCCTATCCTAATTGAAAAAGTCATTTGTATTGGTTACAAATGACTTTTTTATTAATTCCCAATAACAGTTCCGCCTTCTTCTTTCTTCTCTTCTTTTAGCATATTTTGATCCAGTTTTGCTGCTTTATTCTTTGTTGGTAATTTGTAATTAATAGTAAATCCAAATTTACGTGTATCGTTTTTACTGTACGATAATAAAGGTTCGTTTACTGGTCGGAAATAACTTCGGTTCATATTAAAAATATCATCTCCAAAAATAGAAACCGTCAATTGATCTTTTAAAAATTTCTTGCTAAAAGTCATGTCTACATAATTATTAAATGGTTTATCTGCAACAAAATAGAAATAATTTCCACCTGAAGTAATTAGACCAAATTCCGTTACAAACTTTATCTTTTTAGGCAATAAAATTTGCGACATTAAGTTGAAATTCCAAAACCCTTTCGTATCTAAATTCGGAATTTGATGCAATTGATAACCGGTATAAAAATAGATAAAATTAAGTGTATCCGGATTTACATCAAATTTCATAGTTTCTTTTAACCCTTTTGTAAAAAGCATATACGGCAATGGAAAAGCAAAAGTGAAATTATGAATTTTCACTTCCGAAGCATTAAAATTTGTATTTTCAACTACATTTCCATTTAAACTTACTTGTTGTACTACTTGATTTTTAGCACTACTTAAACTATAACCTATATACGCATAATCAAAAGCACTAAGTTTAACTTCAAAATTATTAAAAATGGTTGGTTGTAAATTAGGGTTACCAACCGTATTGATGTTTTGATTTTGATAAGTAGTATTATTCGGATTTAAAGCAGAAGTGGATGGCAAGGTAATTTTCTTGTTATAGTTCATGTTAAAGAAAATTTGCGGTGTAATATTATATTGAACCGTTGCGTTTGGAAACCATCGAAATTGTTCAAAAGGAATTAAATCTGCAGTGGTTGTTTTTCCACCAATTTCATATTTTTCAGCACGTGAACCTAAAATAAAATCGAACTTATTATATTTAGATTGCAATTCAATATAAGTTGCAGCTGTTACTCTTTGGTATTCTAAATTGGTTGTGTTGAAGTTTCTGGCTTCAAAAAGTAATTTTTCGTACAATGCACCAAAACTTACTTTTCCTTCATCTAAAATTTTTAAACCTTGCGAATAATCGAACTTTCCGTTGTAATAATTTTGATTCGAATAGTTGTCTAAAACGGTATTTCCTAAAACAGTAGAAAATAAATTAAAATCGTTTTTATTGTTGTTATAATTGAAAACAAAATCTAGTTTTTGACTTTTATCTTCAAATCTTTTTTGGTAAGTTATTGTTGCGTCTTGTCTCGTATTATGAGATTTTCCTTTATCTAAAGTGGTAAATCCTACTCCAAAACCATCTGTTTCACTGTTGTTGTTTGCATAATTTACATCGTAGTTAAACAATAATCTGTCTTTCTTAATATCAAAAGTAACTCCTGATTTTAAAAATTGAGACCTGTTTGTCCTGTCACTTTCAGTTTTAGATAAAATTGTGTTATTATTTGTATTTAAAAACTCTGTCCAAACTGCATTTTCTCTATAATTTTGACCGAAATTTAATTGCCATCCAAAGTATTTATTTTTGGCATTTAACAACACACTATTGTATGTTCTATAACGTGTTTTATCGTACGTATTGAATGCTGAACTACTAGTATATGTTGCACTTAAGTATTTTTTAGCATTTTTATTGGTGATAATATTTAAAATTGCTCCACCAGAAGTGGCAGGGAATTCGGCACCAGGTTGCGTAATTACTTCAATTCTATCAACAGAATTAGCGGGCATTCCTTCTAAAAAAGAATTCAATTCGTTACTTGAAATATTTAAGGGGCGACCATCTAAATAGACTTCTAACTGTTTTCCTTGATACATCATTCCAGCCACATCAGAAGAAATTAATCCTGGTAATTGTTTGATGGTTTCCATCAAAGTTCCTGCATTTAAATTCGGCTGATCCGCAATATTAAATATAGTTCGGTCGGGTTTTTGCTCAATCGCTTTTTTTTGTTTGACGATTTTTACTTCTTCAATCTGATTTTCAACACGAACTTCTTCTTTTTTTACTTTTGTAGAATCTTGAGCTTGAACAAATGAAGCAAAACACAATGAGAATAAAAAACCTTGAACTACTTTTTTCATAAATATTTAAATAAAAACCGACATACGATTCACTTTGTTAGTACTAAAACTCTTAAAAAAGTTACATTAAATTTTCAGTTAAAATAAGTATCTTTAAACTTTGTAATTCTACACGACTAAATTCTATTAAAATGAATCTATCTATTGAAACTCCAGCTCTTTTATTTTCAGCAACTTCGTTAATTTTATTAGCGTATACGAATCGGTTTTTAACCATCGCACAAATCGTTAGAAGTTTAAAGAAAAATTACGATCAAGATCATAACAAATCCATTTTAATAGAAATTAAAAACTTAAACCAACGAATTACATTGATTCGTTATATGCAACTTTTTGGCGTAATGTGCTTATTCCTATCTGTTTTTGCCATGTTTTTACTTTTCTTAAACTATGAAACTATTGGAATTTATGTTTTTGGTGTGAGTTTATTATCATTACTAATTTCACTTGGCATTTCATTTTGGGAAATTAGTATTTCGGTTCATGCACTTCGTATTCATTTAAAAGATTTAATGGAAGAAAATTAATTTTAGATTAAACTTTTCTGCTTTTTAATAGTCCAACTATAAATTTAAATTTTATTGTTATGAAAAATCTATTCACTACTGTTGCGTTATTTTTAATTGGAATAGCCCCATTATTTTCTCAAACAGAATTGGAAAATAGTGATCAATCAGACTATACAGATAATTTTAGTTTAGAAGGTGCTTTAGCCCTATTTAAACAAGCTAATACTTTAGAAGAATTTGAAAAACTAATCAATACAGAAAACAATTCGGTTAATAATTTAGATTTAAATAAGGATGAAACAATCGATTATATTTCAGTAAATTCGATTAAAGATAACGATACACATGTTATTGTTTTACAAACTTGGCTTACTGCTACAGAAAAACAAGACATTGCTACAATTGGTATAGAAAAAACAGGAAATGCAGAAGCACAACTTCAAATTTTTGGTGATGAAGAAATTTTTGGAGAAAATGCAATCGCAGAACCTTTTGACGTAACAGAAACTATAGAAAATGGAAAAGGGCCTGCTTTCCCAGAAGTTTCAATAGCGAGAGTCTTTGTCAACGTTTGGCTTTGGCCAGCTGTAAGATTCGTATATGCACCAAATTATGTGATTTATACTTCTCCTTTTAGATGGAAAATGTATCCAAATTGGTGGAAACCATGGCGACCAGTAAAAGTAGCTGTATTTCGATCTAAAGTAATCGTTCATAGAAACCATTATCACAGAACTCCAACTTATCGTGTTGTTAAAGCTAAAAAATTATATACTCCTAGAAGAAGTCATTCTACTGTTATCGTAAAAAACAGAAGAGGATCTACAGTTATTCATAAAGGAAAAAGAGGAAGAACTACGGTTGTAAAAAGAAATAGAAGAAGATAAGAGTAGTTATTTGAATTTGAAGCCCAGCAATTTTGTTGGGTTTTCTTTTTAAATGCATTAAACCATTTCTAATTATTCGAGTCTAACTAATATAAATTCTGAAACTTATGCGAAATTCAACTCTTTGGTCGTTACGATTAGGCTTTTCTGGAAAAGAAGCGCTTCAAATAGAAAAAAGCGGAATTGAAGTATTTATAAAAAATTCTATCAGAGCTTCTTTTGAAAAAAACATGCCTTCCTTTTTGAAAGATGATCCAAAATCATTAGCCGAATTAAAAGAAATTAGACAACAAATAAAAGGCGCTACTTCTGAAGAACAAAAACAACTTGTAAAGAAACAATTTCTTTCTAGTTTAGAAATGAAAGCTTGGTGGTTAGATAAAATGATGGTTTCCGAATTTCCTTTAAGAGAAAAAATGACTTGTTTTTGGCACAATCATTTTGTTTCTACCGTTCAGAAAGTAAAAGTAAATTATTGGATATATCAACACAACCAAATCCTTAGAGAAAATGCTTTCGGAAATTATAAAGAATTAACTAAGAAAATTCTGAAAACCAATGCCATGGTTCGCTATTTAGATAATGTTGACAATCGTAAAGATAAAATCAATGAAAATTTAAGTCGGGAATTATTGGAACTTTTCACTTTAGGAATTGGCAATTACACAGAAAACGACATTAAAAATGGCGCCAAAGCTTTAGCAGGTTTAGGATTAGGAGAAACCGAAGCGCAATACAGAAGATTTTTTGAAGACAACGATACCATCACTTATTTAGGAAAAACTGGAAAGTTTAAAGTGGACGATTTAGTGGATATTATTTTTGAACAAAAAGCCATTCCTTATTTAATTACCAAAAAAATATTAAAATGGTTCATTTACGACAATCCGAAAGAAGAAGTAGTAACTTATTATGGCGATTATTTCCGAAAAGTAAATTTTGAAATAGAACCTTTATTACTGAAAATTTTCACAGAAGAATATCCAAAAGAAACTGCTGGAAGTAAAATCAAAGACCCATTAGTGTATATTTTACAATTGACCCATGAATTGAAAATAACCGAAATCAATACAGAAGTTTTAGCGTTATTTTTGACGCAACAAGGGATGGATTTATTCAATCAACCCAATGTAAAAGGTTGGGATGGCGGCAACAATTGGCTAACTTCACAATTATTTTTGCAACGACATAATGCCTCCGATTTTTTATGTAACGGAAGAATGTTAAACCGAAAAGTACTTAGAGGAAATGATATGGCAACTTCAGAACTAATTAAAACCATAAAAGTGGGTATCGATTTTAAAAAAGGAAGCAACAAACAAATTATTTCCGAATTAACAGAACGATTGATTTTTCAAAATAATGAAGAGCTACAAAAAGATATGGAACAAGTTTTAAAATACGATTTTGATGCGTCGAATGAAAATGCAGAAAAAGCCGTTTTACGTTTGTTCAATTACATTACAAAAACTCCAGAATATCAACTAATTTAACGACTATGAACAGAAGAATTTTTTTATCGTTAACAGGAACTTTCACTGGCGGTTTGTTAGTGTTACCTGAATTTTTACACGCGTATGGAACTAGTAATTCAATACTAACTGGCGAACAATGTGTAGTTTTTATTCAATTAAATGGTGGAAATGATGGCTTAAATACGTTCATCCCATTTGATAATGATTTGTATTATGCATTACGACCAAAAATAGCGTTATCTAAAAATGAAGTTGTTGGAAAATATAAAGGAATGGCCTTTCATCCAGCTCTAAAAGACTTTGCTAACATGCAACAAAACGGACATTTAGCAGTTGTTCAAAATGTGGGTTATCCGGAACCGAATCGGTCGCATTTTAGAAGTCAGGAAATTTGGCAAACGGCTTCAGATTCTAACAAATATATGAATGAAGGTTGGCTTGGACGCTATTTAGATTTACAATGCAAAGAACACAATCCAATTGCTGGAATTAATTTAGATAGTATCGACAATTTGGCTTTAAAAGGAATAGAACCTAACTTCATTACCGTAAAAGATCCGAATAAATTCAAATCCAATGCAGAAACAGAAACGGTAAAACTTTCAAATAATCCGCAGTTAGATTTTGTGCGAAAGATTGCCAATTCTGTATCTGAAGGTGCGACAGAAATTCAAAAAGCTTTATCTAATTCAAAATCAGAAAGCACTTATCCAAAAACAGGTTTAGGGAAAAATTTAGAATGGATTGCCCGTTTAGTCAAAGGGAATTTAAACTCAAAAGTATATTATACTTCGTTGAACGGATTTGACACACATGACAACCAATTGGCGATTCATAAAAATAAATTGACAGAATTAAACGATGCAATTTTTAGTTTTTATACTGAGTTGAAACAAGCCAACCTATTACAAAATGTAACAATAGTAGTATTCTCAGAATTCGGAAGACGCGTAAAAGACAACGGAAACGGAACAGACCATGGAACAGCAGCGCCTATGTTTATAATTGGCGGAAATAATAAAGGTCAGGTTTTAGGTAAAAATCCAAATTTAGCTGATTTAGATAATGGCGATTTAAAACATGAAATTGATTTTAGAAGTGTTTATGCATCAATTTTAGAATCAAAACTAAATTTTAAAGCTTCAGAAATAGGCATAAAAAACAAAAAAATAGATGGATTATTCTAATCTAAATTAACTCTCTATTTAAAACATTATAAAGTTTATCTATTTCAAATGGTTTCCAAAGTACACCATTAAAATAGGTTACATTATCTTGTTCTGCTTCAGTTAAAGTGTCTGCAGTTAAAGCCAATATTGGTGTTTCCGAATTTAAATTCCCAGTTGTTTTTATTATTTTAGTTGCTTCATATCCATTCATTTCAGGCATATGAATATCCATTAAAATAATATCGTATTTTTTTAATTTAACGGCATCAACGGCTAATTTTCCGTTTTCTACATGATCTACTAAAACGCCCCATTTTTGCAATAATTTTTTCATTAACATGGCATTAATGGCTGTATCTTCAACTAACAACACTTCTTTATTAATAAGTTTTGTAAAATCTTGCTCTAAACTTGGTACTTTTAAATCTGTTCTTTCTAGTTTTAATTTGAAGAAAAAAGTGGATCCAATTCCGATTTGACTTTTTACTTTAATTTCACTATTTAATAATTCTAATATTTTTTTCACAATAGCTAAACCTAATCCTGTGCCACCTTGCTTTCTGGTTAAAACCGGTTTGATTTGTGAAAAACTAACAAAAATTTCTTTTAAATATTCTTGTTTAATACCTTCTCCTGTATCAATAATTTCAAATAATATATAATCAAATTTTTCATCTGATTTAATTTTTGAAATATTTAATTTCACACTACCTCTATCTGTAAATTTAATAGCATTACTAATTAAATTATTCAGTACTTGTGTATATTTTGTTTCGTCTAAAAGATAATTGGTTTTTACCTCAACATCAATATGCAGTAACAAAGAGATTCCTTTATCTACAGCAACTTTATTATAAATATTAACAATATTGGCGGTTGTTTTTGGAATAGAAACAGGTGTAAATAATAATTTTTCTTTATCGGAATCTAATTTTGAAAAATTTAAAACATCATTCACTATATTAATTAGATTATTGGAAGCAAATTTTAAATTTTCAATTAGGGATTGCCCTTCTTCAGAAACTTGTTCATTTAATAAAGGTATAATAGTGGTTATGGCATTTAGTGGAGTTCTAATTTCATGACTCATTACAGATAAAAAATCTTGACGAGAACGCATAGCATTTAATTCATCTTCATTTTTTTTATTTAAAATTTCTTGACGTTCTTTTTCAAGCTGAGCATCTTGCTCTAATTTTTTCATTTTTAAAAGCAAGTCATAATTTTCAATAACATTTATAGTTTGAGAATTTAACACACCCGCCTTTTCTTCATCAAAAAGTTCTAAATATTCTAAAGCTAAAGCAGAATTATTCAGTTTTTTATTAACCAGATAAAATAATTTATACAATTTAATATTTATCATAGTAATGTTCTGAAACTTTGCAATTCTCAATCCTTTATTTGCATAAAGAAGTGCCTTATCGAAATCATTATAATTATAATACAGTTGTCCTAATTTATTACAAACCATAGAAATCCCCATCACATCACCCATCTTTTCATGAATATCTAAGGATAAGGTAAAGTAATAAAAAGCATTATCAAAATCGTTTAATTTCAAATACACCTTACCTTTACCGTAATACGCAAAAGCGGAACCTCTTATATCATTTGATGCAATTTTAAGAGCTATTGATCTTTCAATTAAATCCATAGCGAACTTAAATCTTTTAGCTTTTAATAATAGCCCTGATAAATTATTATAAACATTTGATTCTAAATTTGTATCCTTAATTAATTTTGCGTTTTTTATGGCTCTTTTGTAAAAACTGTAGGCATTAACCTCATCTCCAATATATTCGTAGATTGTTCCAATAGATTTTTCTGCTCTAGATTGATTAAAAAAATCGTCGTGTTTTTTATAAATTTTTAAAGCATCTACAAAATAAATTAATCCTAAATGATAGTTATTCGTTTTATAATGAACACCTGCAATGGTATATTTTACATTTGCAATTCCTTTTTCATCACCTAAAGACTCGTAGTAAATTAATGCTTCATTTGAATAAGATGTAGATTTTTCAATTTTACCCGTAATCATGCAGTATAAAGAAAGCTGACTTAAACACTTAGCTACTAAAGCTATAAGATTTTCATGTCGACTTAATTGTAAGGCTTCTTCTCCAAGTTCAATACTTTTAGATAAATTATTAATCCTAACTTCATGAGCTAAAGCTAACAATTCATTTATTCTATATTCAATTTTAGATTTTGACATAGTATCAAATAAGTAGTTAAGAACAAACAAAAATAGCTAATTTATTTATATTATTTACTTATTAACTACGTAAAAACATTTAATATTATATCTTTGTCGGCTTTTTAAAAAATGAGAAAGATGAAAAATGATATATTAAAAGGAGTTTTTTTAGTTGCCTTAGGCGCAACGAGCTACGGAATGTTAGCTACTTTTGTGAAATTGGCTTATAAAGATGGTTTTACAACGGCAGAAGTTACCTCTTCACAGTTTATATATGGAATAATTGGTGTGTTACTTATTAATTTATTCCAAAAATTCAACAACAAAGAAAAAGCAGTTCAAGCAAGTTCAAAAAACATTACGCAATTAATGATTGCTGGTACTTCTTTAGGAATGACAAGTGTTTTTTACTATCTATGTGTAAGATACATTGATGTTTCAATTGCTATTGTTTTATTAATGCAAACGGTTTGGATGGGTGTTTTATTAGAATGGATTTTAGATAAAAAATTACCTTCCACTCAAAAAATAGCTTCTGTTCTTATTGTACTTTTCGGTACATTTTTAGCAACAAAATTATACGAATTCAACATCAAATTAGACTGGAGAGGAATTTTTTGGGGAATTTTAGCCGCAGCTTCGTTCACAACCACTATGTTTACTGCTAATAAAGTTGCATTAGGCATTTCTTCCGCACAAAGAAGTTTATATATGCTGTTAGGTGGCGCTGTTATTGTGTTTGCATTTTCTGCTTTCACACAAGTTGGAGCTTTAAATTTTGACATTTTCAAAAACTACGGCTTATTTTTAGCGCTTTTCGGAACGATAATTCCACCTATGTTATTAAATGCAGGTTTCCCAAAAACGGGTTTAGGATTAGGAAGTATTGTAGCTTCATTAGAATTACCGGTTTCAGTGATGATGGCTTTTTTAATTTTAAAAGAAGAAGTGGTAATCTGGCAATGGTTGGGTATTTTGTTAATTATTTTAGCCATTGTAATTATGAACATTAGCTTCCCAAAAAAGAAAATATAAATTCAAAATATCTAAGAAATAATAAATAAATTAGCGGTGCAACATTCATCGCTTTTTTTATGCTTAATTTATTTAACGAAGAACCCATACCTTTAAATTTACCAGATGCCGAGTTCATTTATTATCCGAATTTTTTCTCTAAAGAAAAAGCAGATTTTTTGTTCGATAATTTACTAAATGAAACGCCTTGGCAACATGACGAAATAACCATTTTCGGAAAAAAAATAGCACAACCTCGTTTGACTTGTTTGTACGGAAATGATGGAAAATCATATGGCTATTCAACTATAGTTATGCATCCACATCCCTTTAATTCAACTTTAACCTTTATTAAAGAGGAAATTGAAAACGCAACAAATGAATATTTCACCACAGTTTTACTAAATTTATATCGAAACGAAAAAGACAGCAATGGTTGGCATGCAGATAATGAAAAAGAATTAGGACGAGATCCAATAATTGCTTCGTTAAGTCTAGGTGAAGAAAGGGTTTTTCAAATCAAAAACAATACAAATAAAGAAGTGAAACAATCCATAATTTTACAACATGGTAGTTTGCTTTTGATGAAAAATGGTGCTCAAATTCATTATAAACATCAAATCCCAAAAGCATCAAAATTTAAAAACCCTAGGATTAATCTAACTTTCAGAAAAATTATCTAAAAAAAACACTTATTTTTTTGCTTCAAAATATTTTTTTTTCTTAATATTGGAACATCATTTGATACTATAGAATTATAACTCATAAATTATGCTTTTCACTAATGAGAAAAAGTAAAAAGATTGAACTAAGTTACGAAGAAACAGAACGCGTAATTAGCATGGCTCAAGAGGAAAAAAAACCTTTTGAAGTAATTAAAGAAGAATTTGGCCTTACTGAAGGTGAAGTGACAGAAATTATGCGCAAAAAACTCTCCAAAGACAATTTTGAACTTTGGAAAAAGAAAGCTGCAGCAGGAAAACCAAAACCAAAAACATTCAAACCAAACAATCTGGATGATGACATTGACGACTTAGATAGCAAATACTATTTTAAAAATAAATTAGATTAAAAAAAGTCCCGAATATATTTTCGGGACTTTTTTTGTAACAATTTTAAATAAAGACACACTAATCAATTATCAATTGAAAAATTAAATAATCAAAAATGAAAAAAGTATTAATCACACTAAGTTGTGCAATTTTCTTAATGAGTTGTAAAACTTCCAATGTTACTTCAGCAGCAAATCCAACAAAAAACAATGTTGCAGTAAGTATCGATTTAGTAAATGTTATTGACGACAAAGTAAAAGTTACAATTACAAATCCAACTATAACGACAGAAACAACTACGTTTAATATTCCTAAAATTGTTCCAGGAACCTATTCTGAAGATAATTACGGAAGATTTGTAGACAATGTAAAAGCGTTTGATAAAAAAGGAAATCCTTTAAAAATAGCAAAAATAGATGAGAATTCATATACAATATATGACGCAACTAAATTAGCTAAAGTAACGTACAACGTTAGCGACACATATGACACAGAAGGTGGTGCAGGTTTTGGCGAAAGTGAAGATATTTTCTCACCAGCTGGAACAAATATCAAAGCAGGTGAAAACTTCATGCTTAACACACACGGTTTTGTTGGGTATTTTGAAGGAAAATCTGAAATCCCATATACAGTAGAAGTGAAACACCCAGCAACTTTATGGGGAGCTACTTCTTTAGTAGATACCAATCCAAGTAACGAAATTGATGTTTTTACTACTTCTAGATATGGAGAATTGGTAGACAACCCAATGATGTATACCAAACCAGATTACACAGAGTTTAACGTAGAAGGAATGGACATTGTAATTAGTGTGTACTCGCCTACAGGAAAATTTAAAGCAGCAGATATTACTCCAGAAACTGAAAAGTTTATGAGAGCACAGAAGAAATTCTTAGGTAAATTTAATGCTAATAAAAAATATACCGTTTTATTGTATTTATCTGATGTAAAAGCAAAAGACGCAAAAGGTTTTGGCGCTTTAGAACACATGACTTCAACAACTGTAGTTATGCCGGAAATGATGCCTTTAGAAGCATTACAAGAACAATTAAAAGATGTTGTGTCGCATGAATTTTTTCACATTGTAACACCTTTAAGTGTACATTCAAGAGAAATTCAATATTTTGATTTCAACAAACCTCAAATGTCAGAACACTTATGGATGTATGAAGGAATTACAGAATATTTCGCCAACTTATTTCAAATAAATCAAGGTTTAATTTCTGAAGAAGATTTCTATAAAAGAATGGCTGGAAAAATTGAAGAAGCTAGCGCCATGAATGACAAAATGAGTTTTACTAAAATGAGTAAAAACGTTTTAGAAAAACCATATAAAGACCAATACTTAAATGTCTACCAAAAAGGCGCATTAATTGCCATGTGTATTGATATACAAATGAGAGAATTAAGCAACGGACAAAGGGGAATTTTGAGTTTAATGCAAGATTTATCACATGAATTTGGAAGTAACAAACCCTTTAATGACAACGAATTATTCACTACAATTACAAGGATTACTTACCCTCAAATTGGTGAGTTTTTAAACAAATATGTAGCAGGAGAAACACCAATTCCTTATGATGAGTATTTTGCAAAAATGGGAGTTACTAAAGCAAAAACAATGATTTCAGGAAATCCATTCTTAAAAGGCGGAAGAGTTCCTTTAATTACCGTAGATCAAAGTACAAAACAAATTAAAGCTTTAGCCGATGTTAGCAATAATGTGTTTATGACCAGCTTAGGCATTAAAGGTAATGATGTTTTAAAAGCGATTAACAGCAAAGAATATAACTTAGACAATATTTATGATTTAATCATGTCTAGTGAGTCTTGGAAAGATGGTGAAGCAATTACTGTAACTGTAATTAGAGATGGAAAAGAACTTGATTTAAAAGGCAAAATAAACTTACCAAAAGAAGAAAAATCAGGATTTATGGCTACTGATAAATCTAAAGAAAACGTGAAAAATGCTTGGCTTAAAGGCTAATAAATTTCAATTATTTTAAATATAAAATCCTCAAATTACTATTAATTTGAGGATTTTTTTATTTTCTTTGCAGTTCATAAAATGAAACGTACATAAATGAAAAAAATTATTGCATTAGCAACTATAGTTTTACTTTTTGCTTGTAGCAAATCGGATAATAAAACTGGAAATGTAGAATTAACAGGAAATATTGAAGGTTTAAAACAAGGTAAATTATACATTCAACAGCTTAAAGACACAAATTTAGTAATTATTGACAGTATACTTATTTCGGGTAAATCAAATTTTGAAACCAAATTTCAAATTGAAGAACCTCAAATGTTATATTTAACTCTAGATCGTGGAACAACAGAATCTATTGACAACAGTATTTACTTTTTTGCAGAACCAGGTAAAATGAAAATAGAAACTACTTTGCAAGGTTTTTATTCAAATGCAAAAATTTCTGGATCTGAAAATCAAAAAGTATATGAAAAGTATTTGAAAATCAAATCTAATCTAAATGATGAAAATTTAGTTTTATTGGAAAAAGAAATCAAAAACAAACTGGCTAAAAACCCATCCATAACAGAAGAAATTACTAACAAACGTGATAAATTAACTATTAGAAAATATTTATATACAGCTAATTTTGCCCTTGTTAATCCGAAATCTGAAGTTTCTCCTTATATCGCTTTAACAGAAATTCCTGATGCGAATTTAAAATTATTAGATACAATTAATAAAACATTAAGTCCGAAAATCGCCAAATCAAAATATGGAAAACGATTGAACGAATGGATTAAAGAAAGAAAATCAAACGAAGAAAAATAATATTTAAACTGCTTTTTTAAGCAGTTTTTTTTTACTTATGCACTAATAAAGAAAGCCATAAAGTAATTAACTGCTAAAAATAAATTTCAAAATATGAAACTAATTATAGATACTACTTTCGTCAAAGAAAATTATTCTAATGAACCATTTGAAACGGGAGAATATGATACTTGTATTTTTAATTCTTGTCATTTTAGCAGAACAACACTATCAAAAAGTATTTTTATAAATTGCGAATTCATCAATTGTAATTTTGAATCGCCAATTCTTAGTAACACGTCATTCAAAGAAGTGTTCTTTCAGGAATGTACACTTTTAGGAATGCAATTTGAATATTGCGCTAGTTTTCTATTTGAAGTTTCTTTTGAATCTTGTGTGTTACAAGTTTGTTCGTTTTTCAAAATGAACTTAAAAAACTCAAAATTTAGTAATTCAAAAATAATAGATGTTGATTTTTCAAGTTGCGACTTAACTTCTGTAAAATTTGATTCTTGTGATTTATCAAAATCCATTTTCGAAAACACCAACTTAGAAAAAACAGATTTTACGACTGCTATTCATTTTTCTATCCATCCAGAAAACAACAAATTAGTTAAAACGAAATTCTCCAATGATAATTTGAGTGGACTTTTAAACAAATATGATTTGGATATTATTTAAAATATTTAACCACATAGATTTTAAATAATAAAAAAATATAACATTTCATTCAAAATAAAAAACATAGTTATATTCTTTATTTTAAGCGAAGCGCCTATACATTTTGTAACAAACATAAACTATGTGGTAAAAAAAACTATTTAATCTCTAATCTAGAAATTAAAGGAAAATGATCACTATTATAAAAATCATTTAAGGTTTCAAAACTTTTTACTTGAATGGTTTTATCTGCAAAAATATAATCAATTCGAGCGGGATAATATTTAAAATTATACGTTTTCCCAAAACCAGAACCGCTAGCTTCAAAAGTATCTTGCATCGATCCTTTTATTGTTCGATATACGAAAGAAAAAGCACTGTTATTCATATCGCCACAAATAATTTTTTTGTACTTACATTTACTGTAATGTGCTTTTACCAACAAAGCTTGTTCTTGTTGTTTGGTAAACGCATCGCTAATTTTTCTAAAAATATATTTGGTTTTCGATTCATTCATTTTCTGAATTTCCTCATCTTCAATATCAGTACTAATTTTTATAGATTGCAAGTGCATGCTGTACACTCGAAGTGTATCTTTATCTTTTATAATATCAGCATAAACCGCATTATTAGTAGAATTTGGAAAATTAATTACACCTTTATCAATGATTTTATATTTGGAGAAAATCGCATTTCCTACAATAATATTCTTTCCTTCTTTGAAAATGTGTTGGTATTTGTAATTCGAGAATTTTGTTTTCTCTAAATCAGAATATTCTTGAACACACAAAATATCTGGATTTTTATCTTCTACAAATTGTGCAATTTGAGATGGAATATTGGCTTTTTGATACCATTTGAATTTATTAAACAAACGTACATTATAGCTCATAATGGTAAAATCTTTATCCGATTTTGGCAATTCTGTTTGTTTTAAATTGTAAAATTTATTGATAAATGTGATTCCTAATAACAACACCAAACCTGAAACAAAAATGTATTTCTTAAGTTGAATTAACCAATATACAAAAAACAACAAGTTTAAGACTAAAAAGAAAGGTAAAAACAGGGTCAAAACACTTAAAAAAGGAAACCATTTCGGTGCTAAAAACGGCAATAGATAAGCCATTAATGTAGTAATTGCAAGAACTACATTAAAAAACAACATGGTTTTAGAAATGAAAGATAATCCTTTGAACACGCTTATTTGTTTTCTTTAAAAAGAAATTCTTTTTCTTCTTTGGTTAAACTATCATACCCAGATTTACTAATTTTTTCTAGTATTTCATCAATTTGTCTTTGTGTAAAATTCACATCAGAAACACGAACCGATTGGTATTTTTTGACAGGTTTATTTTTGTAAACTTTTTTAAATGTAGTGTTTTTTTTCTTTTTAAAATTAAATATTTCGCTAATATCAATTCCTCTTTTCATCAAAATTGCAAAAGCAAAACCAACTAAACTACCAGACAAATGTGCTATATGCCCACCTGTATTTTCAGATAATAACTGTGCAACATCAATAAAAATATACAAAACGGCTAAATGCCAAATTTTCATATAACCGATTAAAGGTAAACGAAGCGAATAATAAGGCGCATAAGTCGCCACAGCAATAAAAATCGCCATAATTGAAGCACTTGCTCCAACAATTAAGTTGCTATAATTAAAGAAATATCCGTATGCAACAAATATAAATCCGGCAAAAATACTTCCAAAAAAGTAAACCGTTAAAAATTGTCTCGTATTAAAATAAGTGTAAAATAACGTACTTATAAAGTATAAAAAAATCAAGTTAAAAATCAAATGAATGGTTTCAGAATGCAGAAAACCATATGTAAATAAAGTCCAAGGAAAGCTTATAACATCTTTATAATTTGAAGACAATGCCAACCAATTTGGATATTGAAACTGATTTGAAACATAACTAAAAAAGAAAGCACACAAAATGAAAACCAAAATATTAATAAAAATTAATTTCTGAGGCACATCTCCAAGTTTGTATTGTTGTTTGATTTCGTTTATAATATTCATGTTTATTTACTTGATTCTTTTTACTTTTTACTTGGCTCTTTCAACTTTTTACTTGGCTCTTTTTACTTTTTACCTGGCTCTTTCAACTTTTTACTTGGCTCTTTTTACTTTTTACCTGGCTCTTCTAAAACTTAATTCCACCTAGTATGTGTAAACTTATTTTTTCGCCAAACCATCATTAAAATAAAACCTGTTAATGCTCCACCAACGTGTGCGAAATGGGCGACATTACCTCCAATTGAAAAGACTGAAGAACCAAAGATTCCAAATAAGCCATCATATAAAAACATATAAATAGGAACAAAATACTTCGCCTTTAACGGAACTGGAATAAACATCAACATTAATTCTGCTGCAGGAAACATAAAAGCAAATGCTACTAATAAACCATATATAGCACCAGAAGCACCAACTGCTGATATATAAGCTTTCGAAACAGTATCTAAAAAAGCTTGACCATCAAAATTTGGATCTTTAATTTTATTAAATATTTCAGGGTTCGCTTCAATCATGGGTTTTAAATAAATTTTATCTCCATCAATAATATCCGTTTTCAACAATTGCGAAATATCAGCACTTGAAATAACACCATTTGTTATGGCATCAATTCCGTGATGAATTTCATAATAAGTGACTCCGGTTTGAACTAAAGCAGCGCCTAAACCGCAAGCAATATAAAAGAATATAAACTTTTTTCCACCCCAATAATGTTCTAAAGCCGATCCAAAAGAAACCAACGCAAACATATTAAATAAAATATGCATTAAATTTGGCATTTTAGCATGCATAAACATGTGTGTAAAAGGCTGCCAAAATCGAAATTTTTCACTTTCGAAATAGTACAAGGATAACATGTCATAATTTTGAGGCATAAATTGACTCAAAACAAAAACAAGCACATTTATTATTAATAGTTGCTTTACAACCGGTGTCATATTGTTGAACATACTTAAAATCTTTTATCTAAATCTTCTGTGGTTAATGTAATAAAAATGGGTTTGTTAAATGGCGAAACATTTGGGTCTTTACACGCAAATAAACCATTTACTATGTTCTCTAATTCAATAGTATTTAAATATTTACCCGATTTTACAGCGACACTTTTCGCCATAAATTTAGAAATACTATCACTTAATGAGAAGCTATCTTCTGGTAAATTTTCTTGTAAATTATAAATTAAATCATGTAAAATGGCATTGACTTCCGTGTCCGAAATTTGTGCTGGTAAACCTGAAATAATAACCTCATCCAATCCCATTTTTTCAAAAGCAAAACCTATTCCTTCTAAATTGGGCTGAATTTCTTTCAAATACATCATTTCGTCTCTAGAAAATTGAAGTTCTAAAGGAAACAACAATTGCTGACTTGACGCTTGATGCACCGTAATATTAGTCAAAAATTGTTCGTACAAAATACGCTGATGTGCTCTGTTTTGATGAATGACCAACAATCCAGATTTCATACTTTTAATAATATACTTTCGGTTGAATTGGTACATTAAAGTCTGACTTTCAACTTGTGTTTCATCAAAAAGTTTACTTGCAACTACTTCATTTTCGAAGTTGGTTGTTGAAACTTCTAAAGTATCTTGTCTTAAATCAGTATATAAACTTTCCCAATGTGGTTGAGCTGCTGTATTTTTAGAATAAGAAACGGATGAACCAGAGTATTTCTTAGTTTCAGTTTCTGTAACGAATGGGTTAAACGTGCTATCCACTTGAATAAGGGGCGTTGACGATGTTTTATCTTTATAATCGTAAGGCACATCTAAAGTCGCATCGCGTTCAAAATCTAAAACAGGCGCTACGTTGAACATTCCTAAACTATGTTTCACTGTGGAACGTAAAATCGCATACAACGCTTGTTCATCATCAAACTTAACTTCCGTTTTTGTCGGATGGATATTAATATCAATCGTATGAGGTGGTACTTCTAAATATAAAAAATAACTAGGCTGATTGTTGTCTCTTAGCAAACCATCGTAAGCATTCATAATCGCATGATGCAAAAACGGACTTCTAATAAATCGGTTATTTACCAAAAAGAATTGTTCCGATCTGTTTTTCTTTGCGAATTCAGGTTTCCCTACAAATCCGCTAATTTTTAAGATTTCGGTTTCTTCTGCAACGGGAACTAATTTTTCATTCGTTTTTCCACCAAAAATATTTACAATTCGTTGGCGGTAATTAGAACTTGGTAAGTTGAACACTTCGCTCCCATTACTAATCATCGTAAAACTAATAGTTGGATGCGCTAAAGCGACACGTTCAAATTCGTCAATAATGTGTTTTAATTCGACATTATCTGATTTTAAAAAATTGCGTCGTGCGGGAATATTGAAAAATAAATTTTTAACTAAAAACGAAGTACCTTTAGGTAAAACCGCTACTTCTTGAGTGACTAATTTACTGCCTTCAATAATGATATGAATCCCTAATTCTTCTTGATCTTGTTTGGTTTTCAATTCAACATGAGCAACCGCAGCAATTGACGCTAACGCTTCTCCACGAAACCCTTTTGTATGCAAAGCAAATAAATCTTCTGCATGACGAATTTTGGAAGTAGCATGACGTTCAAAACACAAACGCGCATCTGTCACGTTCATTCCCAAACCATTATCAATGACTTGAATCAATGTTTTTCCAGCGTCTTTTACGATTAACTTAATTTCGGTGGCTTTGGCATCTACAGCGTTTTCAACCAATTCTTTTACTACAGAAGCTGGTCGTTGTACGACTTCTCCCGCCGCAATTTGATTGGCTACATGATCAGGTAATAATTGAATAATTCCAGACATTAATCTGTTTTGTTTTTTTAAAGTTATGCTACAAATTTAAGAAATTTTAAACTGTTTTTTGTCGTACGAAAATTAGAAATAAGGAAAAGTTAGTAACAAAATTACTTTCTCAATACAATCTCTTTTCTTTCAAAAGTAAGTTTATTTTCATTTTGCAATTCGTTGATTAAAACGTTTAAAGTTGGTCGTGACAAACCTATCAATGCCGCAATATCTTTTTGTGTGTAAGGATGTCTTATGACTTTATCGCCAGTAATTGCATTTACAAAACCATATTCTTCTCCTAATTCTTTTATGAATTCTAGCAATCTCGTTTTCGCATCTTTAAACAGCATAATTTGCAAACGACGTTCTAGCTTTCTAAATCGGTAACCTATAAATTTATAAATTTTTAAACTGAATTCATTATTTCTCCGAAGCATTTCATACATAACATCCAATTTGATTATACAAATTGAAGTCTCGTTTTCAATAGCTTGCGCAAATTCGTTACGCTTTTCTTCTCCTAAAATAGCTTTTTCTCCAAAAAGTTGACCTTTTACTAAAATCGCTGTAATAATTTCCTCTCCATCTTCTGTAGTATAGCCCACTTTTACTTTTCCATGATTAATCATAAAAACTTTGTTAGCAGCATCTTCTTCGAAATAGATATAATCGCTTTTCTTTAGAAAACTAAAATTATGTTCTTTTGCAAATTTCTTATACTTGTGCGGACAAAGAATTTGAAAAACATCGATATTATCGAAAAACCAAATGGAGTTATTCATAAAATTGCTTTTTTTATATATGTAAAATATATTTTTCAGCGGTCATATATAGAATCGCTTTTTTTACAGGTGTTTGCTAACTCAAACTTATTTTAGTTGCGATTTCAAATATAAAAAAAACTCTCCAGTGATGAAGAGTTTTATATTTTTATTAAGAAAGTTGTTTAAAACCTCTTATTTAATTCTATCATTTTAATTGCGGCAATTGCGGCTTCAACTCCTTTATTTCCGTGCTTTCCTCCACTTCTATCAATAGATTGTTGCATCGTATTATCCGTTAACACACAAAAGATAGTTGGTATATCGTACAATAAATTTAAATCTTTCATGCCTTGAGTTACGCCTTCACAAACAAACTCAAAATGCATGGTTTCACCTTTAATTACACAACCGATAACAATTACAGCGTCTAATTCAAATTTTTCGTGCATTTGACGAGCACCAAAAATCAATTCAAAACTTCCTGGCACATTCCAACGATCTATATTTTCAGGCAAAGCGCCACAATCTGTTAAGGCAGAAACAACACCATTATATAAACCTTCAGTTACATTTTCGTTCCATTCTGAAACAACAATCCCAAACCGAAAATCTTTCGCGTTTGGGATAGTGTTTTTATCGTATTGAGATAAATTTTTATTTTCAGTTGCCATTATTTTTCCAATGATGCAATTAAAATATCTACTGAACTTCCTTCTTGAGACGTTTCGTATTTTTCTTTGATTGTTTTTAAGTACCCTAAAGCCTCGTCATTTTTCTTTAAAACAATAGCTATATTAGCTGCTTTTAATAAAAATCTTGGCGTTACAAAATCATTATCATCAACATTAGCTGCTTCAACATATAATTTTAAAGCTTCTTCGTTTTTGTTTAATTCTGCATTTGCGTCACCTTTTGCTCCAATAGCTAAAGCTGATAAAACTTTATCACTTGTAGAAAAATTATCTAAATGCTCAATTGATTTGTCAAATTGTTTTGTATTTAAATACGCCATACCTGCATAATATTCTGCTAAGTTGGCTGCTTTAGTTCCTGAATACTCAGAAATAATTCCTTCGAAACCTAATTTACCTTCACCACCTTTTAAAGATAATTTAAATAATGAATCTTGCTTTTCAGTAGCATCAACAGCTTGTTGAAAATACATTTGTGCTTGATTCATATCTCTAAATGCTTCTTCTTGTTTTGGTGTAGAAACAAATTTATCAAATAAAATATATCCTAAAGTACCAATTGCAACAGCTGCAATTACACCTAAAATTGCTTTTTGGTTTCTAATTACCCATTCTTCTGTTTTGTTTGCAGTTTCGTCTAATGTATTAAAAACGCCAGCAGTTGTGCTTTCACTTTCATTTACATTAACATCTTCTACAGTTGTATCAAATGCAGGATCTTTTTCTACTTCAGGTTTTGGTGATTTATAACCTCTTTTATTATATGTTGCCATTTAACTAAAATTTTATTAGAGGTGCAAAAATATACTTTTTATTTAAATTTAAAAGTTCTTTTATTTATATTTTTAAAATTTGAGCTTACATTTGTACTCGAAAGTGAAATTTTCTCCGCTTTTAGTGAAAAAAACGTGATTTTAAAAAAACTATCTTTACTCAATTACAAAAATATTGCTGAAAATTCTTTTGAATTTGAAAGTAAGATTAATGCTATTGTTGGAAAAAACGGCATTGGAAAAACAACTATTTTAGATGCCATTTATCATTTAGCGGTTGGGAAGAGTTATTTCAATCCGCTTTCTACACAAAACATCAAACACGGTGAAGAATTTTTTGTTATTGATGGTGTTTTCGAAAAAGAAAATCGAACCGAACAAATTATATGCAGTTATAAAAAAGCGCAAAAAAAGGTTTTAAAACGAAACGGTAAAATTTACGAGAAATTTTCAGAACATATTGGCTTGATTCCAATTGTAATTATTTCGCCAAGCGATACTGATTTAATTATAGAAGGTAGCGAAACCAGACGAAAATTTATTGACAACGTAATTTCAACTTTTGATGTTACGTATTTGAATACGCTAATTAATTATCAAAAAACGTTACAGCAACGAAATGCTTTATTGAAATATTTCGCTTTAAATCAAGTTTTTGATGCGGATAATTTGAGTATTTACAACGAACAATTATCAGAATTTGGACAAATTATCTTTACTAAAAGGAAAGACTTTTTAGAGAAATTCGTTCCCGTTTTTCAAGAATTGTATGAAGTGATTTCAGAAAATGCAGAAAAAGTTTCTATAGCCTACGAAAGTCAACTACAACATGATTCTTTAGATAATTTATTACATCAAAATCTTCAGAAAGACAGAATTACTCAATATACGACTGTCGGCATTCATAAAGATGATATTTTGTTTAATATTTCTGATTTTCCTGTGAAGAAATTCGGCTCGCAAGGTCAACAAAAATCGTTTTTAATAGCTTTGAAATTAGCGCAATTCGATTTCATTAAAAAACACACGAAAACCTTACCGATTTTGCTTTTTGATGATATTTTTGATAAATTAGACGCCTTCAGAGTGCAACAAATTGTAAACATGGTAAATGATGATATATTTGGACAAATTTTCATTTCCGACACGCATCCAGAACGTACAGAAAACATCATAAAACAAACTCATAAAAGTTATAAAATATTTAATATTTAGAATAAAATGAAAAACTTAAAATCAATTATCGCAACAGCAATTGTTACATTATCAATAAGTTGCACGAATAGTCAAAGTTTTAAAAGTGTTGATGCTACAGCATTTAAAGTAGCGATCACTAAAACAGATGACGCACAAATTTTAGATGTAAGAACCCCAGGTGAATATGCTAACGGAAAAATTGCTGATGCTAAAAATGTAGATTGGAACGGAGATTCTTTTGATACTCAAGTGGCGAATTTAGACAAATCAAAACCTGTTTTTGTCTATTGTTTAAGTGGTGGAAGAAGTAAAAAAGCAGCCAATCATTTATCGGAATTAGGTTTTAAAAACATTATCGAATTAGATGGAGGTTACATGGCTTGGGAAAAAGCGAATCCAAAAACAAATGCGGTTTGGTCTGGAATGACTCAAGAAGACTATAACAAACTAATGGTTTCAGACAAAACGGTTGTGATTGATTTTTACGCAGAATGGTGCGGACCTTGTAAAAAAATGGCGCCTTATTTAGATAAAATGAGCAAAGAAATGGCAGATAAAGTAATCATTCACAGAATTGATGCCGACAAAAACAAATCGTTATTTAACGCACTTGGTTACCAAGGTTTACCAGTTGTAATTGTAATTAAAAACGGAAAACAAACGTTCTTTAAAAACGAATTCGTTAGCGAAGAAGATTTAAGAAAAGCATTATAAAAGAGCCAAGTAAAAAGTAAAAAGAATCAAGTATTTATTTGGTTAAAAACAAGACACATGAACATCACAAAACAACAAGCGTTAAAAAAATATAACACCTTTGGTATTGAAGCCTTTGCAACTGAATTTTGCGAAGTCAATTCGATTCCTGATTTAGCCGAAGTTTTAAAAGAAAACCAACAGAAAAAACTTTTTATTTTAGGTGGTGGAAGTAACATGCTTTTGACTCAAAACATCGATGCTTTGGTTTTACACATCAATAGTAAAGGCATTGAAGTGATTGATGAAGACGACGATTTTGTTTGGGTAAAAGGAAATGCTGGTGAAGTTTGGCACGAATTTGTTCAGTTTTGTATCCAAAAAAATTATGGTGGCATTGAGAATTTATCTTTAATTCCAGGTAATGTTGGCGCGACTCCTATTCAGAATATTGGTGCGTATGGTGTGGAAATTAAAGACACTTTTGTTTCGTGTGAAGCGATGAAAATTGACACGCAAGAAATTACCACTTTCGATAAAATCACATGTAAATTTGGTTATAGAGAAAGTATTTTTAAAGCGGAATTAAAAAACCAATACGTGATTTTATCTGTTGTTTTCAAACTAACAAAAAGTAATCACAAACTAAATACTTCTTACGGTGCGATTGATACCGAATTAGAAAATATGGGCATTGAAAACCCAACCATTCAAGACGTGAGCAAAGCGGTTATTTCGATTCGTGAAAGCAAATTACCGAATCCAAAAGAGTTAGGAAACAGCGGAAGTTTCTTTAAAAACCCTATTGTTCCGATTGAAATTTACGAAAAAGCGAAAGCAAATTTTCCTGAAATCCCTCATTATCCTGTTTCAGAAACTCATGTAAAAGTACCTGCTGGTTGGCTAATTGAACAAGCTGGATTTAAAGGCAAACGTTTCGGAGATGCTGGAATTCACACGAAACAAGCGTTAGTTTTAGTCAATTACGGAAATGCGACTGGAAACGAAATTTGGGCCGTAGCACAAAACATTCAGAAAACTATTTTGGATAAATACGGAATTAGCATTGAAGCGGAAGTAAACGTGATTTAATTTACGATTTGGGATTTACGATTTACGAAATAAAACTTAAAACAGAAATAAAATGTACATACCTGATATTTATGTAAACGAAAATCGAAGTGAAATTATACGTTTTATGGAAGAAAACAGTTTTGCGATTCTTGTTAATCAATCCAATAGTAAAATAAATGCAACACATATTCCTTTGTTTATTGAAAAAAGCGATGAAAATCAACTTATCTTATCTGGACATATTTCTAAATTAAATCCACAAAGTGAAAATTTCGCTGAAAACGGAACTGTTTTAGCTATTTTTTCTGGTGCACATTCTTATATTTCTTCTTCTTGGTATGATTATGAAGAAGTCCCAACTTGGAATTACCTTGCTGTTCATGTGGAAGGAAAAATTGAAATACTAAATGAAGAACAAAAGCTTTTCCATTTAGAAAATTTGGTGAATAAATACGAGAAAAACAGTGAAAACCCAATTTCTACAAAATCACTTTCCGAAAAAACAATGCGTCAAGCCAACGGAATATTGGCATTTAATATCATTGTAACTAAGATAGAAGCTGTCAAAAAACTATCTCAAAACAAAAGTGAAAACAATAAAAAAAGTATCATTTCACATTTAGAAAAATCAGGAGATGAAGGAGCGAAATGTATAGCAAACGAAATGAAAAATAATTTATAATTTACGATTTACGAAGTATGAATTACGATTTCACAAAACCTTTAAACCAGAAACTTTAAACTTTAAACTTTAAACAAAAAAACCTACCTTTGCCCAACTTTTAAAAGGAACATGGAAACAATTTTACTTATACTTTTTATTACATTTTTAGTTTTTTTCGCCATTCAATTCGTGTACCAAGCGTTTGTTTTTAGTCGTTTTTCGTTTGTACAACCAAAGAAAGACACACCAAAAAGCATTCCAGTTTCGGTAATTGTTTGTGCCAAAAACGAATATGAAAACCTACAAAAACATCTTCCAATTTTAGTTGCACAAAACTATCCTAATTACGAATTAGTCTTAATTGACGATGCTTCAAGCGATGAAACTTTAGACTTATTAGAAGAATATGAAAAACAATATTCGTTTATAAAATTAGTAAAAGTTAAAAACAATGAAGCCTTTTGGGGAAATAAAAAATTCGCCTTAACTTTAGGAATTAAAGCCTCAAAAAACGAATATTTATTATTTACGGATGCCGATTGTTGTCCAACTTCTGAAAATTGGATTTCGGAAATGACCTCGCATTTTTCATTCAAAAAAACCATTGTATTAGGTTATGGCGCTTACGATAAAGTTAAAGGTTCATTCTTAAATAAAATCATTCGATACGAAACGGTTTTAACAGCAATTCAATATTTTTCTTGGGCAAAAATCGGTAAGCCTTATATGGGCGTTGGTCGAAATTTAGCCTACAAAAAATCAGAATTTTTCAACGTAAACGGATTTATCAATCATATCCGAGTGCGTTCTGGTGATGATGATTTATTTATCAACGAAGCCGCAAGTGCTTCGAACACTTCAATTTGTTATAATCCAGAAGGTTTTACCTATTCTAAGCCAAAAACTTCTTACAAAGATTGGTTCAATCAAAAAAGAAGACACGTTTCTACAGCAAAGTTGTACAAAGGTTTCGATAAATTTCAATTGGCATTATTTTTTATTTCGCAGGTGCTTTGCATTACTTTGGCAATAATTTTGCTATCTTTCCAATACAATTGGATTATTGTGGCGAGCGTTTTAGGTTTCCGATACATTTTTAACTGGATTGTTTTCGGTTATGGAGCTGCGAAATTAAACGAAAAAGACGTTATTGCATGGTATCCAATTTTTGAACTTATTTTAATTATTACTCAAATTAGAGTGGCCTTTACCAATCTGATTTTTAAACCCGTACATTGGAAGTAAAACAAGAAAAAATACTCAAAAACATACAAAAAGCAAAATTAGGAGATCAAGTTGCTTTTACTTTTCTTCTCGATTTTTATTGGAATGAAGTGTACGGCTATATGCTAAAACGAACAGAAAACGAAACCGATACAGACGACATTGTCATTGAAACTTTCGCGAAAGCTTTTGATAAAATCGCAACCTATAATCCCGAATTTGGTTTCAACACTTGGTTAATTACGATTGCAAAAAATGTTCATATCGATATGCTTCGCAAGAAAAAATCGACGTTATTTTTAGAAATTACTGATGAAGAAGATAGTTTAGCCAATCAAGTTTTAGATGATACACCAACTGTAGAAGACAAATTAATTACCGAGCAAAATTTATCGCAATTATTACAACAAATCAAGCAATTAAAACCTGCCTATCAAGAAGTTATTCAACTGCGTTATTTCCAAGAAATGACCTATCAAGACATGGCGGAACAACTGAATGAACCGCTGAATAATATTAAAATCAAACTTCTTCGTGCTAAAAAATTATTAGCCGAAATTATTAGTGAGAAATAGATTTTTTGTAACTTTGAATACAATATCATTAGAAATTTAGTTATGAAGTCAATCACAACATCAGAAATTAATCAAAAAATAAACGCACTACCAATGAACTTATTGGAAGAGGTGAATAATTTTATTGATTTTCTTACCAACAAATCTAAAGATTGGGCTGATGATTTAAGCGTGACCGAAAAAAAACTTATCGAAAAAGGTATAAATGATATTGCTGAAGGTAAAACTTACACCCATAAAGAAGCTAAAGAAATCATTAAAAATCATATAAAAAACAAGACGATTTAATGGAAATTATTTGGTCTGAAACAGCTCTAAAAACATATTTAAAAGTAATTGATTATTTGTTTGAAAAATGGACAATTAAAGAAAGTAATGTTTTTGAAACAAAAGTTGATAATTTACTAAACAAGATTCAAAAATTCAATCAATTTTGCCCAGAATCCAAAATCTTAGGATATAAAAAATGTGCTATTGATGCCAATAATTCTGTAATTTACACTTTATCCAACAATAATATTCTACTTGTTACTTTTTTAGACAACAGAGGTTCAAATATTTTTTAATTTAAATTAATTTTCATTAGGTTTGACAAAACTTAAAAACCAAATGGAAAACTTTACTTTTTCTGAAAAACTAAAACACCTTTTTTCAATTCCTGTTATCATCGCCGCTTTAGGCTATTTTGTAGATATTTACGATTTACTACTGTTTGGAATTGTTCGTGTACCGAGTTTAAATTCTTTAGGATTAAATGCGGATGAAGTAGGCACGACCATCATAAACTGGCAAATGTCGGGTTTATTGATTGGCGGAATTCTTTGGGGAATTTTAGGAGATAAAAAAGGACGACTTTCCGTATTATTTGGTTCAATTTTAGTGTATTCAGTAGCGAATATTGCTTGCGGATTTTTACCACAATTTCCACAAGAAAACATCGTAACTATTTATGCTGCTTTAAGATTTATTGCTGGAGTGGGTTTAGCAGGCGAATTAGGTGCCGGAATCACTTTAGTTTCAGAATCGCTACCCAAAAGTTTACGTGCAATTGGAACTTCAATTGTAGCTGGTTTTGGATTGCTTGGAGCTGTTGTCGCACAACTAACCGTTCAATTGACATCGGAATGGACTACCTCATATTTTATTGGTGGCGCTTTAGGTTTGGCTTTACTATTCTTAAGAATTAGCGTTTCCGAATCAGGAATTTATAAAGATATCGCACACGATGCATCCGTAAAGAAAGGAAACTTCTTGATGCTTTTCAATTCTAAAGAACGCTTTACAAAATATCTAAAATGCATTTTAATTGGCTTACCTACTTGGTACTGCATTGGAATTTTAGCCTTAATGGCCAATCAGTTTGCTACAGCAATGGGAATTGAAAACCTAGTTCCTGGAAAGGCGATTATGTGGGCTTATATCGGAATTTCAGCCGGAGATTTTGCAAGTGGAATTATTTCACATTATTTAAAATCGAGAAAAAAAGCTATTTTTTACATGTTACTTTTCACTATAGTAGGAGTAGCATTATTACTTTCAGGTTTTGCTAAAACCGAAAACTCTTATTATTTTTTCTGTGCTTGGTTTGGATTAGGAACTGGATATTGGGCTATGTTCGTTACCGTTGGTGCAGAACAATTTGGAACAAATATTAGAAGCACAGCCGCAACTACAATTCCGAATATGGTTAGAGGCTTATTACCTGTAATGTTAATTGGATTTGATTTTTTTAAAATAAATTCTGGTGTAATTAATAGCGCCATTATTGTTGGAATACTTGTATTCATTTTAGCTATTTACGCTACTTTAACCATTACAGAAACACATGATATCGACATGAATTACATAGAATAATTCAATAAATTTATTCTTTCATTGAATTTTTGGCACGATTATTTCATAAGGTTTACATTATTCATAAGTATCAACCTTAAAAACTATATATCATGTCAAATTTCAACGTACAAAACGACAAATGGCTAGAAATTGCCTTCGAAGACCGAAACAAAGCTTACGGTGCTTACCAATTAAGAAAAGAAAGTGATGCTACAACTATCAAAGCTATGCTAATTACTTTTGGCGCATTGGCAATTGGAATTGGATTGTTTTCTTTTACAAGTCCAGAAGTAAAACCAGACAAAATTTTTGAATGCCCAAAATTACCACCAGTAGTTACAATTGCAAAATTCAAACCGATTGACAAAACAGAACCAAAACCAATTATTAAAAAAGGGACAGACAATCCGAAGTTAAATTTAACACCTGATAAAATTCCTCCAATTGTTGTTGACAAACCTGAAGTAAAACCAGTTGTAGAGCCTAAAAACCCAGACAATTCTACACCATACAATCCTAACGGAACTGTAAACGGAAACCCGGGGCCAGTAGGAAAGCCAGAAGGTTTAGAAACTCCATTACCAACAAATCCAAATGGAACCACAAAACCAGACAACGGACCTTATAAAGGAGTTTTAGGCGTTGAAGCTAGTTTCCCTGGCGGTATCGATACATTTAGAACTTTTATTGCAGATAACTATAAAGTTCCGAGTTCATTTAATAATGACATTTTAGATATAGTATTAGTTTTTGTAATTGAAAAAGACGGTTCTATGACAGACATTAAAATGATAAGTAAAGGCGACAAGGCTTTAGAAAATGAAGCCATTCGCGTGTTGAAATCATTGAAGAAAAAATGGATACCAGGAAAAGTAAACGGTGAAATAGTGAGAAGTGAAAAAAGACTACCATTGAAAATTCTTTTAACAGAAACAGAAGATTAATACAACAACTACATCTTAATTTTAAAACCACAAAATACCTTTTATTTTGTGGTTTTTTCATGAAATATTTCTAAACAAATATTGCGTCAGCAAAAACAAATAAGGAAAAGTGATTGATATGCTACCATAGATAAATATAATCGAAACATATGACTTGTTTTTTATTAGGTTTCGTATATTTGCATTCAGATTTTAGATTAAAATTATGGCTACAGAAAGCGTATTCCCTCCTACTCCAAAACCAAAATGGTTGCGTGTAAAATTACCCGTTGGACAAAAATATACCGAACTTAGAGGCTTGGTAGATAAATACAAGTTAAACACCATTTGTGCATCTGGTAGTTGTCCAAATATGGGTGAATGTTGGGGAGAAGGAACCGCAACGTTTATGATTTTAGGAAATATTTGCACGCGTTCATGTGGATTTTGTGGTGTAAAAACGGGTCGTCCTGAAAATGTAGATTGGGAAGAACCAGAAAAAGTAGCTCGTTCTATTAAAATCATGAACATCAAACACGCAGTAATTACAAGTGTGGACAGAGATGATTTAAAAGATATGGGAACGATTATTTGGGCTGAAACCGTGAAAGCCATCAGAAGAATGAACCCAAAAACAACTCTTGAAACTTTAATTCCAGATTTTCAAGGAAGTGAAAAACATTTAGATAAAATTATTGAAGTGGCTCCAGAAGTCGTTTCTCACAATATTGAAACCGTAAGAAGATTGACTCGTGAAGTTCGTATTCAAGCGAAATACGATAAAAGTTTAGCGGTTTTAAAATACTTAAAAGAACAAGGATTAAATCGCACCAAATCGGGAATTATGCTTGGTTTAGGTGAAACGGAAGAAGAAGTAATTCAGACTTTGCATGATTTAAGAGATGCTAAAGTTGATGTAGTTACTATTGGACAGTATTTACAGCCAAGTAAAAAACATTTGCCTGTTAAAGAATTCATTACGCCTGAACAATTTGAAAAATACGAAAAAATCGGTAAAGAATTAGGATTCATTCATGTAGAAAGTGGCCCGTTAGTGCGTTCTTCGTATCATGCGGAAAAACACATTCATTAAGATTAGCCTTGGAGAATTTTAAAAAATAAGGTTTTAAAATTACTAAACACCGAGATGAAAGAAGCAATTGAAACCAAGTATTTAAACATTAAACACAAGCAAGAAATAATAAATTTGTGGAATGAAGAATACCCAATTCAACTAAATTATAAAAAACTTGAAGATTTTGAAATCTATTTAGAGAATTTAAATAATTGCACACACTATCTAATACGAGACTCAAACAACCTCATAAAAGGTTGGGCTTTTAAATTTGAAAGAGAAAACAAAAAATGGTTTGCTGTTATATTAGCAAAAGAGTTTCAAGGAATTGGAATAGGAAAAAAATTACTTGAAAAATTAAAAACCAACGAAACAGAATTATTAGGCTGGGTTATAGATCATTCGAATGATGATAAAAAAAATGGTGAAAAATATATTTCTCCATTGGCATTTTATAAAAAATGTGATTTTACACTTACATCCGAAAGATTACAATCAAATTTAATTTCTGCAATAAAAATCAAATGGAAAAAACAAGAATTGCAATAAATGGTTTTGGGAGAATTGGAAGAAACTTATTCCGATTATTACTGAATCATCCCCATATAGAAGTTATTGCTATAAATGATATTGCGGACATTAAAACCATGAGTCATTTAGTAAAATACGACAGCATTCATGGGGTTCTACAACGAAACATTTCTACAGAAAACGAAACGTTAGTAATTGACGATTTAAGATTTCAATTTTTCCACGAAAGCAATATTTCTAAATTACCTTGGAAAAGTTTAAATATCGACATTGTAATTGAAGCAACAGGAAAATTCAAAACTACTGAATTAGCTCAATTACACATTTCGGCTGGAGCCAAAAAGGTCATTTTATCTGCTCCTCCAGAAGATGAAAAAATAAAAACAGTGGTTTTAGGCGTTAACGAACATATTTTAGATGGCTCGGAAACTATTATTTCCAACGCAAGTTGCACAACAAATAATGCGGCGCCAATGCTAAAAATAATTCAAGAATTATGCGGCATTGAACAAGCATACATTACAACCGTTCACTCCTACACTACGGATCAAAGTTTACATGATCAACCACATAAAGATTTAAGACGCGCTCGTGGTGCTTCTCAATCTATAATTCCAACTACAACTGGAGCAGCAAAAGCGATAACAAAAATTTTTCCTGAATTAGAAGGAAAAATTGGCGGTTGCGGCATTCGAGTTCCCGTACCTGATGGCTCATTAACAGATATTACATTTAATGTGAATCGAAAAGTTTCCATCGAAGAAATTAATTTGGCTTTTAAAAAGGCTTCTGAAAATGAACTAAAAAACATTTTAGCATATACGGAAGACCCTATTGTTTCTGTAGATATTATAGGGAATCCAAATTCTTGTGTTTTTGATGCACAACTCACCTCTGTTATAGATAAAATGGTGAAAATTGTTGGTTGGTACGATAATGAAATCGGGTATTCCTCTCGTCTAGTGGATTTAATACTTTTTTTATCAAAAAATAATTAGTATTTTTAGCCTCTTTAATTACAAGTTTTGAATACAAATAATGAAAAAAATCCTTTTCTTACTAACCTTTTTCTCCCTCTTTACCTTTTCTCAAAGTAAGAAAAACAAACTTGACAGCATTAATTATTTTTTAGAATTAGCCAATTATTCATTCGAAGAAAAATACAATTCTAAAGATGCAATAAAATATGTTCAAAAGGCAATAGATTATTCAAAAGATTACAAAAATAACGAAAAACTATACGATTGCTACTATTTCTTAGGTAGTTTACATCTGGAAAACAACAATTATAACGACGCTATAATTAACTTTATTAAATGTTCTAATTATTACGAAGTTAACAGAATATCATCATCAAAAGTTGCAAAAACCAATTACGCTTTAGGAACTTTATATCTGGAAAAAAGAAATTTCAAGATTGCTAAAATGTATTTTAACAAAGCGTATTCTATTTACAACGAAATCAACTCTAGTGACGCCTTTCCTTTATTAGAACTTCAAAAAGGATTGACGTTAAAAGCCAATAATAAATTAGAAGAAGCGATAACTGTTTTTAAGACAATTGCAGACAACAACAAAGACATTGAAAGTAGCAAAGTGGAAGCTGTTTTTCAATTAAGCAAAATTTATTATTTACAAAAAGACTATCAAAAAGCCTTAGATTATTCTAAAAAAGCCTTGGAATTAGTTGAAAATAATTCGGTTGGCATTTCAAAAAAGAAAATCCTTAACAATCTTATTTTAATTAGCGAAAAATTAGAAGATTATAAATTATCCAATTTCTATTTGAAAGAATTTTTAACTTTGAATGAAATTAAAAACAATTCCAATCAAGCTAATACTGAATTACTTGTCAATAAAAAAGAGCATGACAACCAATTAGAAATTGTTGAAAAATTAGAAAAAGAAAAAAGTGATCAATTGAAATCGATTCGTTTTTCGAGATTAATTAGCATTATGAGTATTGTTTTAATTGCTATCTTATCGCTTTTGAGCTTTTCATTATACAAAAACAACAAAATTAGAACCTTTACTTACAGTCTTTTACAAGAAAAAAACAAAGAATTAACAGAACAAAAAGAAAAAGCAGAATATGCTTCTAAAGCTAGATCTGAATTTTTATCTACTGTAAGTCACGAATTAAGAACTCCATTAAATGCCATAAACGGAATTACATATTTATTATTACAAGAAAAACCAAAAGCAAATCAGTTAAACTATTTAAAATCCTTAGAATTTTCAGGAAATTATCTGCTAAGTTTTATTAACGATATTTTAGAAATTAACCGATTAGAATCGAATAATGTTCATATAGAAAAAATAAAGTTCAACCTGGTTGAATTAGTTAACAACATCAACCAATCTTTTAGCGGATTTATAAATAAAAACAACATAACTTTTAAATTAGATTTAGACATTGAAGGCAATGAAAACCTTATTGGCGATCCAACAAAACTATCTCAAATTCTAATCAACCTAATCAACAATTCTATCAAATTTACTAAAAATGGTGAGGTAGTTTTAAAAATAAAAACCGTTACAGAAAAAAACAATACAATAACTTTAAAGTTTGTGGTTCAAGATAACGGAATTGGTATTCCTGAAGATAAAATTGCGAATATTTTTGATAGTTTTTCTCAAGGTTCTGTAGAAATAAACAGAACATATGGCGGAACAGGTTTAGGACTTTCGATTGTGAAAAAAATTATCGAAATACTAAATAGCGAAATCTACCTAGAGAGTAAAGTCAACGAAGGAACAAAATTTTATTTTAATTTAGATTTTGAAAAATCTGATTTAAAAACTATTTCAAGCATAGAAACAACTCAAATTGTTTCTCATGATAATTTAAAAGGCAAAACTGTTTTATTAGTAGAAGACAATAAAATCAACCAAATGATTACCAAAAAAATGGTGGAAAATAAAGGTATGATTTGTACTATTATTGATAATGGTGAAGATTCTATAATTGCCATGCAAGAAAACAAATTCGATATGGTTTTAATGGATGTACATTTACCAGGAATTAACGGAACAGAAGCAACTGCAGAAATTAGAAAATTCGATACCGAAACCCCAATCGTTGCTTTAACTGCAATTTCATTAAATGAAAACAGAGAAATGTTACTGTCTTACGGTATGAATGATGTGGTGACAAAACCATTCGCTCCTGAACATTTTTACAATGTAATTAGCTCTTATTTTAAAGCTTAATAGTTTTAAAAATTAAAGTTTGAAATTCCGATTCCGAATTTAAAAACTTGACCTTTATTGGTAAATAATACAATGTATCAGACTTAATTTTTCCGTTTAAACGCACGAAATCTTTTTCGGTTGTAACCAAAATTCTATCTTGAGCTGTTGCATTTAATTCTGAGATTTCTTGTTCTGTAAAATTATGATGATCTGGGTAAATCAGTACCTTATCTTTTCCAGAATTTAAATAATCTATAAAGTATTTAGGTTTCGCAATTCCGGCCACAATAATTTTTTCTTTGGAAATTATATCAGAAACATTTATTGCTTTTTCAGTACTAAAAACTTCTGTATCATAATCAATGGAAGTAAAAAAAACAGGAACATTAACATCCAATTTTTGTTTCACTACTTGTTGTTCTTGTTCAGAAAGAGCTGCAGGACATTTCGTTACAACTACTAAATTTGCTCTCTTTTTACCCATCGCACTTTCACGTAAATCTCCAAAAGGCAAAATAAAATCTTCCGAAAATAAATCGTCATAAGCCGTTAATAAAATATAAAAACCAGCTTTGACTTTTCTGTGTTGAAAAGCGTCGTCAAGTAAAATTACATCTGGATTTATAGTTGCAACTAAGTTTTCAATTCCCGTTTGTCGGTCTTCACAAACTGCCACAGAAACATCTGGAAATTTAGTATGAATTTGATACGATTCATCACCTAATTCCGAAGCAGAAATTACTTCATTTGCCAAAACAAAACCTTTCGTACTTCTTTTATAGCCACGGCTCAAAACCGCGACTTTATAGTTGTCTTTTAATAATCTTATTAAATATTCAGTATGCGGCGTTTTTCCAGTTCCGCCAGCGCTTAAATTTCCGATGGCAATTATAGGTAAATTATAACTTTTACTTTTAAAGAAACCCACATCGTACAGCCAATTTCTAATAAAAGTCACGAGCCAATATATAATTGCAATAGGAAAAAGTATTTTACGAAGAAAATTCATAGTTATTTATCGGAATAATGTCCCATAGCAGAAACTACATAAACGGTTACAATTTCTTTTTCCACTCTATAAACCATTCTGTCTTTTTTATTTATTCTTCTCGACCAATAACCTTTTAAATCGAACTTCAATTCTTCAGGTTGTCCTTCGCCAAAAAAAGGATGTTCTGTAAGTTCTAAAAGTATTTTTTCTATTTTTTTAATTGTTGATTTGTTACCTGATTTAAAATGAGCTTGAAGTTCTTTTTTAGCAACTAAATCAAATTCTACAAAATACTTCCCCATATATCATTTGGATTTAATCTTGAAGTATTTCCTTTTTTAATTTCTTCTTCGGCTTTTTTAACTTTAGCAACAAACTCAGGATTATATTTTTCTTCTTTTTTAGTTGATTTCGTAGTCTCTAATTCAATAATTTCAATTCCATCTACACCTTTAAAAAAAGACTCAGACATGGCCATAAAAGCTTTCCCTGCTTTTGTGCGTTCGTTAATTTTTATTGTTATAGTTGTCATAATGAAATGTATTTAGATATACAAATATACAAAAATCGTGCTAATTTAATTTTAGAAATTAGTTTTTAAACGATTTCGTTTTTTATCTTTGAAAATTACAAAATCACTAAATTAAACTCATGCAATTATCTGAAATAACGAAATATTTGGAGCAATTAGCGCCATTAGCCTACGCAGAAGATTTTGACAATGTTGGACTTTTAACAAGTCATACCAACGAGATCACTGGGATTTTAGTTTGTCACGATGCTTTGGAAGAAGTGATAGATGAAGCTATTGCGAAGAAATGTAATTTAGTGGTTTGCTTCCATCCTATTTTATTTTCTGGATTGAAAAAAATTACAGGAAAAAATTATGTAGAACGAGCAATTATTAAAGCGATTAAAAATGATATTGCGATTTATTCTGTTCATACAGCTTTAGACAATCATCAAAATGGAGTGAATAAAATATTCTGTAACGCATTAGGTTTAACAAATACTAAAGTTTTAATTCCGAAACAAAATTTCATTCATAAATTAGTAACTTATACCAAACCTGAAAACGTAAATCAACTAAAACAAGCTTTGTTTGATGCTGGCGCAGGAAGTATTGGCAATTATGATAATTGCAGCTTTATTTCTTCCGGAATTGGCTCATACAAAGGAAACGATGAAAGTAATCCTGTAATCGGAGAAAAAAATGTGTTACAAAAAGAAGCTGAAATTAAAATTGAAGTTACTTTCGAAAAACACCATCAAAATAAAATTTTAAAAGCACTTTTCACCAATCATTTGTATGAAGAAGTCGCTTATGAAATTTATAAAACCGAAAACGAACACCAAAATATTGGCTTAGGAATGATTGGCGAATTAGAAAACCCAATGAAGCCTTCCCATTTTTTACAATTTGTGAAAGACAAAATGGAATGTGGCGGAATTAGACACAGTCAATTTTTACCTACTGAAATTAAGAAAGTTGCCGTTTTAGGTGGTAGTGGAAGTTTTGCTATAAAAAATGCTATTTCAGCTGGTGCAGATGTGTTTTTAACGGCGGATTTAAAATATCATCAATTTTATGAAGCCGAAAACCAACTACTTTTGGCTGATATTGGACATTTTGAAAGTGAAAGGTATACAAAAAACTATATTGTTGACTTTCTTAAAGAAAAAATCACTAATTTTGCCATCATTTTATCAGAATTAAATACAAATCCCGTTAAATATTTTTAACAATATGGCAAATACAAAAGAACTAAGCGTAGAAGAAAAGTTAAGAGCAATTTATGCTTTACAATTAATTGATTCTAAAATTGACGAAATCAGAAACGTAAGAGGTGAATTACCTTTAGAAGTGGAAGATTTAGAAGATGAAGTGGCAGGATTATCTAAGCGTTTAGAAAAATTAAACGAAGATTTAAGTGCAATCGATCATCAAGCAAAAGAAAAAAAGAATAATATTGATGACTATAAAGCGTCAATAAAAAAATATACAGAGCAACAAAAAAATGTGCGTAACAATAGAGAATTTAATTCTTTATCTAAAGAAATTGAGTTTCAAGAATTAGAAATTCAATTGGCTGAAAAGCACATTAAAGAAATGAAAGCAACTTTAGAGAACAAAAAAGAAGTTGTTGCTCAAACTAAAGAAAAATTAGACGGTAAGCAAAATCACTTGAAGCACAAAAAAGCAGAATTAAGTGATATTATGGCTGAAACTGAAAAAGACGAGAATTTCTTAATTGAAAAATCTAACGAATTTAGAGGTAAAATTGAAGAGCGTTTATTAGCAGCTTACGACAGAATTAGAAACAGTGTTATCAATGGTTTAGCAGTAGTTTCAATTGAGCGTGGCGCTTCAGCTGGTTCATTCTTTACTATTCCACCACAAACTCAAATGGAAATTGCTGGTAGAAAAAAAATCTTAACAGATGAACACAGTGGACGTATTTTAGTTGACAGTGTTTTAGCTGACGAAGAAAGAGAAAAAATGGAGAAAATTTTCGCCAAAATGTAATATCAAAAATCCCGATGAAAATCGGGATTTTTTTTTGCTTTATATCTTCTAAACACAAAACCTTTTAAACTTTTAAACTACTAAACTTTTAAACTAAAAAATACTACCTTTGCCAAATGGAAGAGCAATTAGTACGCATCAATAAATATTTATCAGAATCAGGATTTTGTTCTCGTAGAGAAGCCGATCGATTATTAGAAGAAGGTAGAATCACGATTAACGGTCAATCTCCGGAATTGGGTACGAAAGTCGCGCCTGGTGATGAAGTTCGCGTCAATGGCGAATTAGTGACCAATGCGAACAAAAAACCTATTTATTTATCGTTCCACAAACCTGCTGGAATTGAGTGTACAACTAACTTGAGTATTCCAGATAACATTGTAGATTACATCAATTATCCAGAACGCGTTTTCCCAATCGGAAGATTAGATAAAGCCAGTGAAGGATTGATTTTCATGACGAATGATGGTGATATCGTAAACAAAATTTTACGCGCTAGAAACAATCACGAAAAAGAATATATTGTTACCGTTGACAAACCTATTACAGATGTTTTTATCAAACAAATGAGTAACGGCTTGCCTATTTTAGACACGATTACTAAAAAATGTACCGTTGAAAAAATGAGTCAGTTTGTGTTTAAAATTGTTTTAACGCAAGGATTGAACCGACAAATTCGTCGTATGTGCGAATATTTAGATTACGAAGTAACTTCCTTAAAAAGAATACGAATAATCAATATTACTTTAGATGTTCCAGTTGGAAAATATCGTCCGTTAACGGAAAAAGAAATTATCGAACTAAACACACTTATTGAACCTTCAAGTAAAACCGAAGACGCGAGTATTTTACGCGATAAAAAAACCAATTACGGAAGTAGAAACTACGATAAGAGAAATAGATAATTTTTGGGCGTTCCCCTTTGGGTCGTGTCTTCCGCTATATTCCCTATGAAAAATCGGGAGATGCCGCTAAAACCACTAACGCAAATCCGTTTTTCATTAGAAAAGTAATTTTAATTATATTTGAATACTTTTTATAAATAATTATGACAAAAATAGAAGTAGAATCTCAAATTGGAAAACTTTTTAAATTGAACACCAAAATTATTGGTTGTTTTGTATTGCTATTTTTAACCTTTTCCATTTTTAATAAAGACACAGAAGGAACTATTTTTTTATTATTTTTTATTGTATTTTTTTATTTCGCAATTTTTAGAAAATTTTTAAAAATCAAAAGTGTATTTTTTGATAAAGATTTTCTTTATTTTGAAAATAATAAAATTTCTTTATTGGAAATTGCTAAAATAGAAAGTAATAAAATATTTTATAGAAATACTTTTATAAAGTATAATAATGTTTTTTCAGAAAATATAAATGTATTAAAACATTTCATCGAAGACGCAAAGAGCAACCAAAAAAAGGAACTATAGGAAAAGTAATTCCATTACATAATCATCCATAATGTAATTGTTTCCAATATCAATTACTTCTTCTATTGTGATTTTAAAACCTAATTTCTCATAGAAAAATTTCGCTTTATTGTATTTATTTACATTTAAAAAAACGCCTTTTTGGTTGTTCTTTTTGGCTATTTTCACCACTTCATCAATCATAAATTTCCCAAAACCTTTGCCTTGAGTTTCTGGTAACAAATAAATTTTATGAATTTTCAGTAATCCAGTTTCATTACAATTGAATTCGTAGGCAACAAATCCAACTACTTTATTATCTTCTAATAACAATTCAAAAATTTGATCATTATTCATTTGATTTTCTAAATTTTCAATCGAATAAAAATTATCTAACATATAATTTAATTGCTCGCTAGATAGTATTTCACCGTAAGTAGACGGCCAAATTGCATAAGCCAAATCTTTAATAATTGGCAATTGAGTTGTATTTATTTTCTCTAATTTCATTAAGAAGAAGTATATTTTTGTCAGGTTGAGCGGAATAGAAACCAAACCCTTCGACTCCGCTCAGGATGACAACATTATTTCAATTAAAAAGGTGATTACATAAAAAATGCAATCACCTTCAAATTTATAAACTTTTATTTAATAATATAGTTTAGATTATGAAAAAACACTTCGACTTCGCTCAGTGTAACAAATCGAAATGACAAAAATAAGGTTTACGCTTGTCCGGTTGGTCCGAAATTTAATGGCATTGGCGGATGTTCTTCTTCTTTAATTTGTCCGTGTGCACTTTCAAAACGGTGAATGTTTTCACTTAAAGCTTTTAATAATCTTTTAGCGTGTTGTGGTGTTAAAATAATTCTTGATTTTACTTTCGCTTTTGGCACACCTGGCATTAAAGAAATAAAATCTACTACAAATTCCGTATTAGAATGATTGATTATCGCTAAATTAGAATACGTTCCCTCTGCTACTTTTTCGTCTAATTCGATATTGATTTGTCCTTCTTGGTTGTTATTTTCCATTGTTACTATAATTTTTTAATATATGCATTTGAACTATATACAAACTCACATTGTGTTGTTAACTACTCTACTACAAGATTAAGTATAATTTTGGTTAAAAAAAAACCTAACAGAAAAAATCTGTTAGGTTTTTATAAATCTATATACTAATTGAATTTAGTAGCTGAATTCTTCTTTTCCAGCCATTAATTCACTGTATTCTTCTTTAGAACCTACAA
>CAYWVV010000005.1:0-78484 GCA_964461805.1 uncultured Flavobacterium sp. | reverse complement strand
TCGATTTATTCGGGGTTTTTTTATTTTTATAAGTCAAATTTCTTTGTAAATTTGACTCGTTAGGTTTTCACACAAAACCTTTTAAACTTTTAAACGCAAACCTTTTAAATTTATCAAATGAACTATATCCTTTTTGATGGACCGCATCGTAATGCTTTGTTACCGTTTACTTTCACTAGACCTGTTGCTGATATTCGTGTAGGGATTTTAACCATTCGTGAAAAATGGGAAAAATATTTAGGGTATACAACCACTACAATTACCGAAGAATATTTGTCAGACAAATGGCCAATGGTAGAAATGGAAAACAACGTGATGATTAACGCGTCATTTTTACCGAATGATATTTTGGTAGAAATGGTAAAGAATTTAGAAGTCAACCAAGCGATTTTTCAAGACGAAGAAGTAGTAGCGTTTTATGCTAAAGAAGGAGAAGAAGTTGATTTTGATAGTTTTGAAGTCATTGAATTCACAAACGAATGCATCAAAATAGAAAACACTTGGGATATTTTCCAAAAAAATGACGTGGCCATTCGTGAAGATTTCGAATTGTTAACAGAAGACAGGTATTCACAACCGATTCCTAAATCGGTAAACGTATTATCTCCAGAACATATTTTTATAGAAGAAGGTGCGAAATTAGAATTCGTGACCTTAAACGCATCAACAGGACCCATTTATATCGGTAAAAATGCTGAAATCATGGAAGGTTCTGTAATTCGTGGACCATTTGCTTTGTGCGAATCGGGTAGAGTGAAACTAGCGACTAAAGTATATGGCGCTACTACGGTTGGACCGCATTCAGTAATTGGTGGCGAAGTGAACAATTCGGTTTTATTTGCGTATTCAAACAAAGGTCATGATGGGTTTTTAGGAAATGCTGTTTTAGGAGAATGGTGTAATATTGGAGCTGATAGTAACAATAGTAACTTAAAAAATAACTACGAAGAAGTAAAATTATGGAGTTATGAAACGGAAAATTTCGCTAAAACAGGCTTACAATTTTGTGGATTAATGATGGGCGATCACAGTAAATGCGGTATCAACACGATGTTTAACACCGGAACTGTGGTTGGAGTGAGTACGAATATTTTTGGAGCAGGATTTCCAAGAAATTTTGTACCAAGTTTCAGTTGGGGTGGCGCTTCAGGATTTACAACCTACTTAACCAAAAAAGCTTTTGATACGGCTAAAATTGTAATGGCACGAAGAAATGTAGAATTCTCGGAAGAAGATGCTAAAATTTTAGAACACGTTTTTGAAGAAACTAAAAAATATAGAAAAGAATAGGTACACAGATTGTACAGATTTAAATAAAATAACCGCAGATTCACAGATTATTATGTCTTGTATTTGCGGTTTTTTTGTTTTTTGCACGCAGATTGAAAGGATTATAAGGATTGATAGTTTTTCAGCTCAAGCCAAATCCTCAAACTTGTCATCCTGAAAGGATCTCACGCAATATTAATAGTTTTTTTCATAGTTTGTGTGAGATGCTTACAGCATGACAAACTTTGCGTTGAGTTTTTAAAGCTTATATGACTTATATGTTTAAATATTAGTTTTCACTCAAGTTTTTAATCAATTCAATGGCTTTTGGCATGCTTTCATTGAAAAAACCAACATAATTATCTAAAGTGTCAATAGTAACCGTAAGTGTCGTTTGGTTGTTTCCTTCTTTTAATTCATAGGTTTCTTTACTATTAGACCATAATTTGGTTTCTTCGTCCAAAGGCATTTCTTCCAACTTCAAGATGTTTCCAATATGTCTAAACGACATCAATTGGTTGTCCACTTTTTTGTCGATTACGCTGTACATTCCATTACCGTTTGGATCTAAAAAATGTATGGAATCACCTTCGTTCCAGTTACTCACTGCGTATGAGCCTTCACAAAAAGCAGTTGTCCATAGTCTGTAAGTGGCATCATCCCACAAAACACGCCAAACTTTACTAGTTGGAGCATTAATTTCTATTGTAAATTGCAGTGTTTTCATATCAATTCGATTCAATATATTTTTTAAAATTATCTAAAATCATCTGCCAACCTGTTTGTTGTAATTCTTCTGAATTCTCGGTTTCTGGATCAAATTTTTCAATAATTTCTATACCTTCTTCAGTTTGCTGAAAAGTGATGTAAATTTTTCTATCGTCTGCTAAAACGTAACTTATTTTAGTTAAAGGTTCAATTTCTGTATATATTCCAGTAAAATCGAAGCTCATTTCGCCGTTTTTAGCTGCCATCGTATAGTTGAAAGATTTCCCAACTTCTAAATCGTTTTCTGCTTTCGGGCAATGCCAATCGTCTCCAGCATAATTCCAATGTATTACGTGTTTTGGGTTCGTGAAATAGTCCCAAACTTGAGCTACTGTTTTGTTTTTGATTACTGTGCTAACTGTTATCATAGTTACAAATTTGCTACTCCTCTGGAGTAATTATTGATTTATGGATGTTTTGTTTTTGAAAAATAGACATGTTTTTTGTTTTTACTTTTTTAAACAAAGATTTAATAAATTATAAAAATTAATAAAATTTCTCAAATCGGTGTTGTCTAACTTTCTAATAATCTAAAATGTCTAAATTAAGAACTACAACTCAACATCGAACTTCCAATTTTTTGTCGTGCCCAATCTGGTCTTTTGGTGAACCATTTTTCCATTTCGGGTTGTTCGTCATAAGGATGTAATAGTAAAGTGTACAATTCTTCAACTAAAGAATACTCATCTTTTTCAGCTAATTCAATGGCTGTTTGTGCCATATAATTTCGTAAAACATATTTTGGATTGACTGCATTTAATTGTGTTTTTCGTTCTTCGTCTGAAGCTGTTTCATCTTTTAAAATCGACAAATATTGTGCGAACCAAAAATGCCAAGTTTCTAAAATAATTCCAGTTACATCTTCGGGTTTGTAAAATGCAAAATTGATTTTCGAGACACACACTTCAACGGAATCTTTTTTATTGATTTGATTTAAGTTTCTGAAAAATATCGTAAAATCCGTTTCTGTTTGTTCTAAATTGTGTAATAATTGCTGGATTAATTGGTCGGTTTCTTCGGTTTTAGAAGTTATCCCGAGTTTTTTCAACATCATTTCTGAGAAGTCTTCGTCGTATTTTTTGGCAAAATTGTTCAGAATGCTTTCCAGCGGCTCTGCTTCTTCAATTAATGGATATAATGCGTTGGCCAATTGGTACAAATTCCACAAGGCAATATTCGCCTGATTGCCAAAACGATATCTTTTTCCTTCTGCATCGGTGGTGTTGGGCGTCCAATTTGGGTTGTAATCTTCCAACCAACCGTAAGGACCGTAATCGATTGTGATGCCGTGAATGCTCATGTTATCAGTATTCATTACGCCATGAACAAAGCCTACACGTTGCCAATGCACAATCATTTTCCGTGTATTTTCTGCAACATTTTTAAAGAATTCAAGATACTTTTCTTTTCCTTCGATTTGAATTTCTGAATAATAATTCGAAATCGTATAATCGGCAAGTACTTTTAAATTTTCGATGTCATTTTGAGAAGAAAACAATTCGAAACTTCCAAAACGAATGAAACTTGGGGTAATTCGACATACAATCGCACCTTTTTCCATGGCAGCATTTCCGTTGTACATCACATCTCGTAACACTTCATCACCAGTTAAAACTAAAGATAAAGATCGTGTAGTAGGAACACCTAAATGAAACATTGCTTCACTACATAAATGTTCTCGGATAGAAGAACGTAAAACCGCTAAACCATCAGCACGACGAGAGTAGGGCGTAGCTCCAGCACCTTTTAATTGTAAAGTAAAAATTTGATTGTTATGTTCGATTTCTCCTAAAACGATCGCCCTTCCATCACCTAATTGTCCGGCCCAATTTCCGAATTGATGTCCGGCATAATTCATGGCAAAAGGTTTCGCATTGGAAACAATTACTGCTCCTGAAACTAATTGTAAAAAGGTTTCAGATTGTACAAAATCATCCGAAAATCCAATTAAATTTTGTACCTCTTTGGAAAGGTGAATCAATTTTGGATGACTAGGAATTCGAGGTTTTACATACGAAAAAGCGGCTTTGGGAACTTGACGCGTGTAATTTTCTTCAATGGAATCTGAAGGTAAATTGGTTGTGAATTTATGTAAAAATTGAATAGACATGGTTGTAAAATTGTCTATCAAAAGTACTTATAAATTTTCAACTATTTTAAAGATTGGTATAGTTTTAAGAATTTTTTTGAGTTCTCTTGGTCTGTTGAAAAGGCGTGAATGACCATTGGTTTGGGTAATTTTTTTATTTTTTCAATAGTTGCTTTTATTTTTAATTCAGAATCTGTAATTAAAACAGAAAAATTATAAAATTCTTGATGGTGTTGTACAATGACTTTTTTTTCTTTTTCAATCCAAGTACTTTCTTCTGGAAGTTTCGGATTCATTAAATTGACAACCGTTTTTATGTTCGAATTTAAAAAGTAATGAAATAATTCTTCATCAGTTGGATAGGGAGTAAAAAAGACATCATTCGAAACAACATAAACTTGTCCTCTTTCAAAAGGTTTTTCTGTTTTAATTTGATTGTGTTTGATAGAACTTTTTACTAATATTTGTTGGTTTTCGGCTTCTATGATTTTTTTAAAAACACCAGCTCTGTCTTTTCCTAAGTTGCAATGAACATAGTATTTTCCTTTAGCCGTTTGGGCTAATTTTTTAATTTTTTCGATAGATTCTTCATTGTCTGAAATCCACGGTAACATCGGAATTGAGACTACTTTTAAATGTAACTTTTCAGCAATTTTAATTTCTTTGTTAAGTAAAATAGGCTCAGCAGGAAGAACCATAGGATGAAGAAGGGTTACTACGCCTTGATATCCCTCTTTTTTTAATTCTTTTAGTTTGGTTTCGTCAGGATAAGGGCCAAATTCGAAAACAGCAACTTCATTTTGAAAAACGGATGAATGTATTTCGTTTCCATTTAATATTTCAGGTTTAAAAGTAAATATAGATACTGAAATTACGATTACAATACTAGCTAATGTGAGATATGTTTTTTTAGAAAATGTTTTATTATTTAAGTAACTTTTTAAAAGTTTAAAAGCAAAAACCGAGCAGGAAAGGACTAAAAATAAAATAATACTAATTTGAAAATTACTTTCAGTTGAAGTGTTCCATGCTGCTTTTTTAGCATAATTGGCAATCCATCTTGAAGGGCCAACCGTTAAGGAAAGCAATCCAATTGGAATAAGAAATGCAACAACAAAAATTCCGAATAAAAGAACGTTCTGTATTTTTTTTTTCATATTTTTATTGATTTAAGAAGAATCTCTTCACTCTTAAAACTAATTCTATTGGATTAAAAGGTTTGGCAATTAAGTCGTCTGCACCTAGTTTAAAGGCTTCAATTACAGTTAAGTCTTCTTTTCCTAATGAAGATATAATAATTACAGGAACTTCAGGAAAATTAGTTTTTGCGTAAGAAGTTATTTCTAAACCTGATTTATAGGGTAACATAATATCTGTAATAATTAAATCGGGTAAAAAGGAATTGATTTTTTCCATACCAACTAGTCCATCTTCTGCAAACTCAATTTGATAACCTTCTTTTTTTAGAAGGAATTCGATAATGTTTTTTATGATTTTATCGTCTTCTATAATTAGTATTTTATTTGTCATTTTGCGATTGGTTTCTTAAAATAAATAAATTAAATTTATGGAAATGTTATATTCGTTTTGAAATCTTTCAGGAAAATATTCTTGTCTGTTAAAACTTGTATTGCAACCTACAGCGTATTTTTTCGCGAATAGTTGATTGTATCCTGCACCAAATCTGTAAGATGTTAAAGCAATTCTTTCTTGAAATTGAGTTAGTGTTTCTCTTTCATCAGGAGAAGTTCCATAACCTAAATTTAATGAAAAATAATCAAATTTTGTGTGGTAATAATGTCTAAATTGTGTTGAAAACGAAGGGTATAGTTTTGGTTCGTCCAATTGAAATGACATTCGAATATTCATCCAATTGTTTTTAAAATATTTTCCTAAAGCTACAATTCCTGAACTAGAGTTGTTATTGGTACTTTGGTTATATCTAAATCCAATTTCAGATTCAAACCCTTTTCCTAAAGTATAATAATTTGAAAATAAAAACCGAAATTCTGGAAAAACTTCTCCTTCACTAAAACCAAAATTCACGAAAGAATAACTTTTTTTAGTAGTTTTGAAATACGATTCTAATTCATATAAATAGCCAAAATTTTGACTACTACCATTTTGTCTTCGATCCATATAACTTACTCTTCCGCCAAGTGAAAATTGGTTAAATTGTTTACTATAATTCACACTCGTTAAATGCCAAGGTCCGTACTTGTCTCGACTAAAAGTTGTTAAATTGTAACTAGTTCCAATTCGGTTTGATTTTAAAGTGCTTTTTAAATTTTGAAGTTGGTTTTTTATTTCAACATCATTAGGATATTTCTCACTTAAAAAAGTTAAATATTCGCTACTTTTTTTAGGGTTTTCTTCACTATTAATAATTTGAAGTTTTACCAAATAAAATTCTTTTTCTTCAGGATAAATAGCAATTCCTTTATTTATTGTTGCTAAAGCCGCTTCGTTATTTTTTGCATCTACTTCGGTTCTACTTAAAAAAACAAAGGCTTCTTTGTATTTTGGATTTGCGTCAATTACATGTTGAAAGTAATATTTAGCACTATCTATGTTTTTTTCATTTTTATGAATTCTTCCTAAAGCCATGTGAAAGTCTAAATAATCTGGAGCTACTTTCAAACATTGATGGGCAATTTTTTTAGCTTTAAAATAGTCTTTTTGATCAGATTTAAGAAGGTTGTTTGTTACTACCAATAAACTATCGGTATTCGTTTTTTGAGAAAAAACGGTGCTGCAAAAACATATAAAAAATACTATAATTTTAAATTTCATATCTGTTATTTTACGGTATTGAATCCTTTACGAGACATAACGCCCCATTTTTTTTCTTTTTGCATTAAGAAATGAAGATAGCCTTTTATTGATGCGTAAATATTTAAAGGATGATATACAAATGGTTCAAGAAAAACCATCAATATCAATTGTCCGATTTCTTTTAAACTTGCATATTGTTTATGAATCATTTGATCTAAAAAAATGGAACTTAGTGTAATGAGTATGTAAAAACAATAAACAGAAACACTTATTATTACTAAAAAAGGAATATTAATACCGAAAAAATAAATATCTAACAAAATGAATAGCAACCCAATAACTTCTAAAATAGGCACTACAAATTCGCAAAATACATAATAGGGAAATACGATTAATCCTGTATTTTTATATTTCGGATTGAAAAACAGTTTACGGTGTAAAAATAACGTTTGAATTAAACCTCTTGCTCAACGAACCCGCTGACGAAGAAACACTTCGCGGTCACTAGGAACTTCTGTCCAACACAAAGATTCAGGAATGTATTTGATCTCAAAATCTATCTTTTTCTCATGCATTAGCTTTCTCATTCGAGTTACTAATTCCAAATCTTCACCTAAGGATTTGTGCCAATATCCGCCAACGGCAATTACAGTATCTTTATCGAAAATTCCTAAACCACCAGAAACAAGAAGTAAACCATTTAGTTTACTCCACGCCATTCTTCCGAAAATAAAGGAACGAATGTATTCTAATTCTTGAAATCTTGCGAAAAAATTATCTGGATAATGGGATTCATATAACATACCTTCTTTGAAAGTACACGAATTTGAAATTCGTAACGCCGCACCAGCAGCAATTACTTTTTTATCGCTTTCCAAGAAGGGTTTTACTAGCATGGCAGTTGTGTCTCGTCTTAAAATACAATCTACATCTGTACAAATAAATAACGAATATTTGGAAGAATTAATTCCAGCATTAGAAGCATCTGCTTTACTTTTTCCGTTTTCTTTGTCAACCACTAAAAGTTTATTATATATTGGATTTGTAGAGCGATAATGGCCTCTTACAGGTTTGGTTTTTATTTTTTCAATATAGAAGAAATCAACTTTTATTAGCTCAAATTCTGTGATTAATTTTTCAAGTGTGTCATCTGTACTGCCGTCGTTTACGATAATCACTTCGAATTTTGGATATTCTTGAGAAAGTAGTGATTTTACATTAGAAATGATGGTTAAACCTTCATTAAAAGCTGGAGCCACTATAGAAACTCCAAGTGCATTATTCGATTTAATGATCACATCTTTATGAAGAAAATATTTGTTGATATAATATTTTTTTATCTCATTAAATGAGGAAATAGCCAATATTATATATACTAAAATATAGAAAATAGAATAACAGCCGAAAAAAAGTTCGGAGCCTTTAACGATGCTTTCTAATGTGTTCAATTTAAGTAGGGGCAGTTTGAGTGAGCAATCATTTTTTGTAATTCTATATGCTGTATTTCATCATTGAATTTAAATCTTTCGAAAAAAGTAGCATCCGTTTTATTTATGAAGTTTACAATTTCCAGTTTCAAATCTAAATCTAAATTTTCATCTTCGTTTAATAATCTCGACATAAAGCCAATATTTTCCGATGTACCGATTACATTGAATGTTTTTATGATCGATATTTTATTACGAATGTTAGTTTCCAATGAAAAATGTTCTGTTAAAATAGTATTTGCTTCAAACATAACTAACTCTCTGATAGCAAGAATGATTTCTTTTCTAACAGCTGGATTTTCGGAACTTAATAAGTAAGAAATTTGCTCTAATGAAATGTCATGTTTGTGTCTAAATCTAACAATTAATTTTATAGCTATAATAACTATAGAATCATTTTTGCTTATTAGCCAATTGTTAATATTTGTAGGGATTTTTGATTTTTTTCTATAAATGATATCTAAAATTTTAACTTCATCAGATTTTGAAATGTTGTATTTATAGTTGTCTAAAACATCAAATTTTTCATCAGATAAGGAAATTAAAGCAATGATGGCATTGGAACGTAAAGCTTTATTTTTACTATCTAAAAATTGTTTTACATGTCCAGTTTTTATTTTATAACCAATATTTTGATAGTGGTGTAAAGCTTCTGATTTAGAATACCAATTTCTGTTGCGAATTAATTTATTTGAAATTTCATCAAAACCAAAATACTTATAAATTAAAAGCATAGTATGTTCGTTGGTTTCGTTTAAATTTTCTTTAATATGAATAATTTTGTTTAAAATAAATTTTCTTAAATTATTATTTAATTTATGTTGTATTTGGAATTCTTTAATCTTTTTTTTCATTTCAGGAGCGGAGTAATTTGAAAAAATCAACTCCGTTAAAAAAGTATTGACTTCATTTTCAATATTCTCTCTAAAATCATTATTTCTGTCAATTGCATATCGAGAATATAACAAAGTAAAAACAATCAAACCTACTAAAAGTACAATTGAAGGAATAAAAAAATACAATAAAAAGTAATATATTTTTTCTGCATTAATGGAAAACAGGAAATAAGAAGTTTTGTAAAAAAGAGAAATCATTGTAAAAATTCAGAATTTTTGGGATTAAAAATATTTATTTAACAAAATTTATTTCACAAATATATTAAAATGAATTTGACATAACCTATTGTAGTTCTTTAATTTATCATAAAGTAAAAGGATTTTTTTTAACTGAATAAAAAAAGACGTAATTTTGAAAGCAAATTATGAAGCAATGAACGCAACTTTGGCAAAAACAGAATTAGAAACTTATTTTCAACAGTTCAGAAATGATATTATTGGTGTCAATCAAACTTTTGTTTCCCCTTTTGGAGAACAAAAAATTGTTTATACCGATTGGACTGCAAGTGGAAGGTTATATCGACCAATTGAAGAAAAATTAATGAATTCTTTTGGGCCTTTTGTTGCTAACACGCATACAGAAACCTCAATTACCGGAACAGCAATGACAATGGCGTATCATGAAGCACGTCATATCATCAAACATCACGTAAATGCCAATGATAATGATGTTTTAATTACGGATGGAACCGGAATGACAGGCGTAGTAAACAAACTACAACGTATTTTAGGTTTACGAATTGCCGAAAATTTAAAAGAATACACTACCATTCCCAATGAAATTAAACCCATCGTTTTTATTTCGCACATGGAACACCATTCAAATCAAACGTCTTGGTTAGAAACTATTGCAGATGTAGTTGTAATTCCGGCTAATGCGGAAGGTTTGTTTTGTTTAGATAAATTTACCGACTTGGTGAATCAATATAAAGAGAGAAGTTTTAAAATTGCTTCTATTACCTCTTGTTCTAATGTAACTGGAATCAGAACGCCTTATCACGAAGTAGCAAAAATTATGCATCAAAATAATGGGGTTTGTTTTGTAGATTTCGCTTGTTCTGGACCTTATGTAGAAATTAACATGCATCCAGAAGATAAAGAAGCGTATTTAGATGCGATTTTCTTTTCGCCACATAAATTTTTAGGCGGACCAGGAACATGTGGTGTGATGGTTTTTAATAAAGAACTATATAAAAATAATGTTCCAGATTGTCCAGGTGGTGGAACCGTAAGTTGGACAAATCCTTGGGGAGAACACCAATATATCGACAATATTGAAGATAGAGAAGATGGTGGAACGCCAGGATTTTTACAAGTAATTAAAGCGGCACTTTCTGTTCAATTGAAAGAGAAAATGGGAGTAAAAAATATCTTAGCCAGAGAACATGAATTGGTAGATTATATTTTTGAACGTTTATCTCCAATTGAAAATATCAATATTTTAGCAGAGAAACATACCAATAGGTTAGGAGTAATTTCGTTTTATATCACAGATTTACACTTTAATTTAGGTGTGAAATTATTAAACGATAAATTCGGAATTCAAGTTCGTGGTGGATGCAGTTGTGCAGGAACGTACGGACATTATTTGTTAAACGTAAACCAAGAAACCTCAAATTCTATTACTTGTAGTATTAACGAAGGTGATTTAACTAATAAACCAGGTTGGATCCGAATGTCTATTCATCCCACAACAACTTCTGAAGAAATGCAGTTAGTTTGTGATGCGATAATTGATTTAGCGGAAAACTTTACCTCTTGGCAAGAAGATTATGTATATAATCCAGCTAAAAACGATTTCAACCATAAAAACGATACCAGACCAGAAGTTGAAATGGTGAAAGGTTGGTTTTTGTAAAGTTAGCAGTCTCAGTTTACAGTCTCAGTGTTTTACTGAATACTGTAAACCGAGACTGTAAACTGAACACTATCTCTTATGTTTCCAACGTTTATGTGTCCATAAGTAAAATTCTGGAGCGTCATAAATTTGTTGTTCCACTAATTTTAAGAAATTATCTGTGATTTCGTAATTCGGAATGTCTTTTGCTTTTCCATCAGAAAGAATTTCGAAACTAGCTTCATAATAACCACGTTTTATTTTCTTTGTTTTTAGGAAAATAACATTCATGTCGTATTTTTTGGCTAACATTTCACCACCTGTATGCACAGGAACTTCTACGCCCATAAACTTTTGCCAATGGTGCGTAGTGCTTAGTTTCGGCGATTGATCACTCACTAAACCGTATACACTAAAGGTTTTATTTCTAAAGTTAGAAGCCATAGTTGGAATAGTTTCTTTACTATCAATTAGTTTACTTTTAAATTTTGAACGAATTTTTCGTACCAATTTATCAAAATGAGGATTCGCAAGTTTTTTATATACTCCATAACCTAAGAAATTAATATGATAATTCATTGAAACGGCCCATTCGTAACTAGCATAATGAGCACATAATAACGCAATGCTTTTTTCTTTTTTCTCCAATTCGAGGTACACTTCCATGTTTGTGAAAACAAAACGTTTTTCTATTTCTTTTCTAGAAATGGATAAAGTTTTTATCATTTCTAAATATAAATCACACATGTGTGAGTAGAATTTTTTCTCGATTATCTTTCTTTCTTGGTCTGATAAATGAGGTAAGGCTAAGGCTATATTTTGTCTGACAACTCTTTTTCTATATTTTATAATTCTATAAACTAGAAAAAAAACACAATCTGATAAAAAGTATAATACAGGAAATGGTAGTATAGAAATTATCCAAATTAAAGGGTAAACTAAAATATATAGAAGTAATTGCATGAATCTTTTTTTTTGCAAATATACATGTTTTGGAATTTCTTAGGAAAACTATTTAAATTTTGATTAACAATAGATTTTTATGATATGAATTTCAATAATTATACTACCTTTAGCTTTATTAAATTTATTATATGTATTCAATTCCAACAATTATCATTGCTATTACTGCATTAGTTACATTCATTGGTTTATCCAATCCTGCATTTTTCGAAAAATTTAAGTTCAATATTTCAAGTATACAATCAGGAGAACAATTCCGAATGATTACTTCAGGTTTTTTGCATGCCGATTGGTTCCATTTTGCTTTTAATATGTTTAGTTTTTGGAGTTTTGCAAATTTCTTAATTCTGGAATTTAACACGCTTAATTTTCTTTTAATTTACTTTGGCAGCATGCTTGTAGGTAGCTTGTTAACTTATTATATTCACAAAGGGGAATCGTATTATTCTGCTGTTGGCGCTTCTGGTGCTGTGACAGGAATTATTTATTGTGCGATTTTATTATATCCAGAAATTGAATTAAGAATGTTTTTTGCCATTCCAATTCCAGGATATATTTTTGCTTTTTTATATTTAGGATATTCTATTTATGGAATGAAAGGAAGGCAAGATAATATTGGACACACAGCACATTTAGGTGGTGCAATTGGTGGTTTGCTTATAACGTTGTTAATTATGCCTAATTTGTTTGAAACAAGATTGCTTTTTATAGGGATTTTATTAATTCCTATTGCAGTATTAATGTATTTAGTAAAGATGAAAAAGATTTAAAAAGGTATAAATGGCATGCTATTTGAAATAAAAATTAAAACTAAATAAATCAATATGAAAAAGTTAATTTTATTACTAACATTAGTTACAACAATGAATGTTATGAGTCAAGAGTCACACAAATTAGTGCCGCAAATTTCAATTTCTGGAGAAGGAAAAATTAAAGTTACGCCAGACATTGCTGTTATTCAATTAGGCGTGCAAAATAATGGAAAAGATGCTAAAGAAGTAAAAACACTTAATGATGTTACTATTGAAAAAGTACTTAAGTATATCAAAAAGTTTAATTTACCTACTTCAGATTATCAAACCGCACAAATGAGTTTGAATAAAAACTACGATTACGAAAAAAAGAAATACTCGTATCAAGCGAATCAAACCGTATCTGTAACTTTAAAAGATGTTTCTAAATACGATGCCTTTATGATGGATGTCATGGAAACAGGTATTAACGTAATTAATGGAGTAGAGTTTAAGTCATCAAAAATGGAAACTTACGAAACAGAAGCAAGAAAAAAAGCTATTTTAAATGCAAAGAAAAAAGCTGATGATTATGTTTCGGTGTTACCAGGGCAAAAAGTTGGTAAAGCAATCTTAATTTCAGACAATTCTTATACAAACTATCCACAACCTGTTTTTATGGCCAAAGGTATGATGATGGAATCTGATGCAGCAGCGCCTAGAGAAACTTTAGCAGTTGGTCAAATTGAAATAGTTTGTACCGTAAATGTTAGTTTTAGTTTGGAGTAAAAATCAATCTATAAATAAATTAAAAAAAAAGCACTTCAATTGAAGTGCTTTTTTTGTGAGATTAAAGCTTTGAAGTTTTAGAAAAACCGTAAAATTTTATAAAATAAAAAAACCACTCAGTTGAGTGGTTTTTTTTGTGGGGAGAGCAGGATTCGAACCTGCGAAGTTTTCACAGCAGATTTACAGTCTGCCCTCGTTGGCCGCTTGAGTATCTCCCCGTGGCCATAATTCGATTGCAAATATATAATTGTTTTTGATAGTTACAAACTTATTTTAAAGGAAAATTTAAATTATTTTATAACAATCTGAAAATTAAAAACATAAAAAATCCCATTTTGTAAATAAATTCAAAATGGGATTAGTTTTTATAGGATTTAGTGTTATTTTACACCTAATAATTCTTTTATTTTTGCTTTTAATTCATCACCTCTAAGGTCTTTTGCTACAATATTACCTTTTGCATCTAAAATAAAAGTAGCTGGAATTCCTTCTACTTCATATTCTAAAGCTATGGGATCTTTCCATTTTTTAAGATTAGAAACTTGTATCCAAGTTAATTTATCTTTAGCAATTGCTTTTTTCCAATCTTCTGCATCATCATCTAAAGACACTCCAATTATATTTAAGCCTTTTGAATGGAATTCTTTATATATAGCCACTACATTTGGGTTTTCTGCTCTACATGGTCCACACCATGAAGCCCAAAAATCAATAATAGTAACTTTACCTAATGACTCTTTTAAAGAAACTGTTTTCCCCTCTGGTGTTTTTGCTGAAAAATCTGGAGCTTTTGTAGAACTATTTACTTTTTTTTTTCTGGAGTTGGAGCTCCAGTTGTACCTTTTAATTGTTGGTCTAAAAGTTTTTTAACGTTTTTACCACTTTTTGTTTCGTGTAATTTTTTATCTAATTTATCAAACGCTTCTTTTGCTTCTTTAGCTTGCATAATTCCTCTACTAACATAATTCTCTAAAAAAAGCATAGAAATAATTGAACCCGAATTGTTTTTAATAAACTCTCTAGATTTCGTATCCATTTTTGTAGAAATAGATTTTGCTAAATTTCCATATTCTTCGTTTAATTTAGTTTGCATCGCAATGTCTTTTGATTCCATTGCTTGCTTCATTATAACGTTGTTTTTATTCTGAAAATCAATGATTGGTTTATTAATAATTGCTGATTCTTCAGTATATTGTTGAAATTTATCATTATTTGTAGTTCCAGAAATCTTAGATTTTTGAATATCTTTAATATCAAAAGTTAAATTAATTGTACCGCTTTCAATAATAAAAGGTAATGATTTTCTTGATTGATATTGTGGATCAATAATTCCATCAATACTAACCAAACCAATTTCAGGAAGTTCGTTTTTTCCTTCGAATTCAAATTTCCCTTCTTTTATTACAGTAGTATCCATAGCTACAGGTCCCATTTCTCCTGCACCTTCTAAAAATACTTTTGTGCCATCTTTTACACCAGTTGCTGTTCCTTCAACTTTAAACTTATTGCAAGAAATTAATATTAATGCAGAAAATAATACTACTAATTGTTTCATTTTTTTAATTTTGTAAATTGTTATACTGAAAAATTCAGTTTTTATATTTTTAATTGGTTGCAAATGTATTAATTTTTTATGATTAATAAAATCTAATAAAAACATAAAAATCCTTTATTTAAATACGTTTTTATTTAAATAAAGGATTGATAAAATGAATTTTTTTTATAAAACTAATGGTTTGATATCGCCAGTTGCAGTTATAATATAATATTTATTGTTTTTAATGATGGTGTTTTTGGGAAGTTGGTCTTCGCGTAATTTAATTCGTATCGTTAAATCATAGAATATTTGAATGGTTGGTTCTGTAATATCAGCATTAACCACAAAAGTGTGCGATTTCGCCAGTGCCGCATCGTAAAATTGTGTGGTGTTTTTTCGGATATTATTCACCTGACTTTCCGACGAAAAATTGGTCGCAGCCTGACTATAAGCACTGTAGGCTTTGTAACTTTCCATCGGATATAAAGTCGTGTAACCTTCAAGTAAGGTTTTCTCTTTTTTAAACAAATCGGTATTCATTATGGCGGAATAATTCGTTAGCATTTGTTTGTATTCTTCTGATGCTTTCAGTTGTAACACATCTCTAATATGGTCTAAATTACTCGTTACATAATCTACTTTTGCTAAATCATATATTTCTTGTTTCGCACAAACATTCATAATTTTGTTCAAATCGTTGGTGTTTTTGAATTTGATAATCAGATTTTTTTTCAATTCAAATCCGCTTGGCTTTTCATTATAGGTTTTCGGATTAAATATTTTCTTAGTAACTTCATAATCATACATCGGTACAAAAGATATCATATCCGTAATGACTTCAATCTCGGTATTAAAAGTTTTCAATTGATTCATAACCGCTTCTAATCTTTCATCCATTAAATCGGTAACTTCTTCAGCTGTTTTTCCAACTTGTAATACACTAAAAACGGCTTTCTGACAACTTGCTTTTTCGTTGTAAATCCCTTTTATCGTAATTACCATTTCACTGTCGTTACTATACGAAGTTTGAATAGTTGGCACATCGCGATTGTGATATTGATTTTGATAATTGTAATTTCCGCTGGCTTCTTTTTTAGCTAATTCATCTTGATTGACATTTCCAGAATGTTGTGCGAATAAAGTAGAACTTCCTACTAATAAAACTGTTGCTAAAATAGTGTTTAAATTTTTCATGATATTTCGTTTTTAAAGTTTAACAAGGCAAACTTAGAACGATATTGAAATTTTTATTTAGCAAAACCTCTGTTTACTGATTGTAAAGTATTTTCAGTACATTTACAGCCGTTTTACAGTAGTTGAAATAACAAGTAATACTACTTTTGAAAAGCAATTTATGACCGATTTAGAAATTTTTCACGAACTTAAAAAAAGCGTTTTGGAGCACTACCAAAATAGCTATCCGTATTTTAACGGAAGTTGGAAAAGTTTCAGTTCGCAGGATATTTTAAATCTAATTGATGATATTCAACTAAAAACAAAACAATCGGTTAGTGAAAAATGGATTTACACACATTTGAAACCCCAAACTAACGAGAAATTACCACGAAAAGATATGTTAGATATTTTGAGTGTGTATGTTGGCAAATCGGGATGGGATGAATTTAAATTTACTTTTGAAAATAATGTCAAACTTAGCGGAGTTGAAGATGCTAATACTAATTTAAAGAACAAATTTGGTGTAGTACTTTTAATTTTTGGAGTTTTAATAATCGGATTTACCATTTGGAAATTTACATCAAACCACAATCAAAAATTAGAATTTCAAAATAGTTATACGAAAGATTCAATTGCGAAAGAGGATGTAAAAGCTTTTGTTGTGGAAGATTCGGTTGAAAAACCTATCGATTTGAAATCGGAAAGTTTACATTTAGAAAAGGGTACGAAAGTCGTTATTAAAAGTCCGTTTTATAAACAAAAGGAAATTACTATTTCACCAAACGAACTGCTTTCTAGAGTAGAATTAAATCCTAATGATTATGCTATGATGTTGAAAGCCTTTATGAAAAGCGACATCAAAGATTGGCAAACCAGAAAAGAACAATTAAATAAAATATTATCAGACAATTTAGAAGTTATGGTAATGCTTCAAAACGATTTAGGTGCAGAATATTTCAATAAAAACGAATTTTTACAAAAAGTTGTAATTCCGTCAACATCGTTAAAAAAATTAAAAATTGTAGAATTAAAACAAGAAAAAGACAATAAAATAACGTTTTTACGATTAACTGAAGAATAGTATGAAGAACTTAATTTACATATTGTTATTTTTTCCAATTTTTATGATTGGGCAAAGTTATTCTCAGAAAGAAGAAGTTTCTGTTGCTAAAGAAGTGTCTTTAAAAAAAGGGACAATGAATTCTATCTCAGCAAATTTTAATTCGAAAGTAATTTTAGCGTATGCGAATCAAAGCGAGCAAATAATTACTGATTTTTATAGTTACTTAAATTTGTATAATCAGTCGGAAACTACAGATTTACAAAATGAATTAGATAAATCGATACAACAAATGTTTGTGTCAGAAACCACATTAATTGAAGATTTTATAAACGGAACGAATAAGAAAATCACACTTTTGCAATTATTAAAACATTGCAAAGAAAATAAGTTTGTGGTTTCTATAAACAACATTCAAAATACTTCAGTAAATGCTAATAATTTCGATGTGAAATATCAGTTGTTAGTTACAAATAAATCGGAAACTAAAACCTATAATTTGACTCAAAAAGTATATTTGTTCCCAAAAGTGAAAACCTTCGGAATTACGCAAAAAACGGTTTGGGAATTAAAATTAGGCGAGTTGTAATGGCTTATCATCGTAATAATTTTCACAAACATACTTTTTGCTTGTTTCAACAAGTGGATAATTCTGTTTTGTCCGATTTAAATCTTGGTTACAAAAGTAATTCTGGAAGTGAATATTATTTCACAGAAGTTGGTGTCTATCGAAAATCAAACCATTGGGGAAGAGCCGCCAATTGCCGTTGGCGATTAATAGTGAATTCGGAATATAAAAACCAAACTGAAATCATCGGATTTGCGCGTTGGACTAATTTTTATTCGAATAATGAAACGGAAAAATTGTTTTATATCGAAATTAATGAAACTAAAAACGAAGTCAACTTCAATCATAAAAACAATCCAAATTATAACAATCAAGTTTTAAGAAACGCTTCGGAAACCGCAAAAAGAATCAAAGAGATTAAAGAAGTTTTACAAAATACGTCTTGGGCAAAATACTTAGTTTTTGATAATTTTGAAGAAATTAAACGTAAAATGCTGTCAGAATTGAGCAATACCAACGAAAGTTTCGTAAATTTGCGTAAAATTTTACAAGATGGGAAGAAATAACGCCGTAAATCAAGACAAGCATAAAAAGCAATTGGATAATCACATGAAGAAAATTAAACAGACAAAAGTAACTTCTGCTGCCAAAAAAGCCTCTATTTTAGAGCAATATAAGCAATCTTTGAAAAAAGATAATTAATTTACGATTTGAGATTTACGATTTTCGTGTCATTATTTTTTAAACTTATAATTTTATTTTGCTTACATAAATTCAGTTTATCAAAATACCAATTCGTAAATACCAATTCCAAAATCGTAATTCGTAATTCGTAATTCGTAAATCCAAAATGTAATTCATAAATAAATTTTGCTATATTTGAGTAAATCAGTTTTATATGACTACAACTTCAAATTTTAGGCAAAGAATTTTTCAACATTTAGATGGATTAGTAACCGCACCTGTTGTTTTCTCCTTACATCAAAAAGGAATTTTACACTATTTGCTCGAAAATAAAGAAGTTTCTTTATCCAAACTAGCATCAGAATTTAAAGCGAATGAAGGGTATTTAAATGTAGCTTTACGAGTTTTAGCATCTCAAGGTTTGCTAGAATATAAATTAGATAATGCTACTAATTCGGTAGAAGTAGCGACCAATTCTAAATCGACACTTTTCTTTTCATTAGCGCCAGTTTATGAAGAAGTTATAGATGTTTTAAATGAGAAAGATTGGTTTACTTCCGTACAAATTCAAAACGAATCGTACCAAGATTTAAATAGGTTGTTTGAATGGTATAAAAATAAGTGTCATATTCAACTTTCTGAAAATGAAGAAGAAAGAGCCGTTCAAGAACAATTTCTAGCACATATCGAAGGCTATTTAGTTGGACCAATAATCGTAAGTTTAGGAATGACAGGTATGTTTCATAAGTATTTTATGGAAACGTCTTTCAGTCCGGAAGAATTTCACAAACATCCGGAAGTTTTCAAAATTATTTTAGATTTCTTCACGCATTTAGGTTGGTTTACCCATAAAAAAGACAATTATCAATTTACAGAATTAGGTTTGTCTTTTGCCAAAAGAGCTTCGGCTTATGGTGTAACGGTTTCTTATTTGCCGATGTTCAAAAATATAGATAAATTATTGTTTGGAAATCCGAAAGTATTGAGAGAAACCGCTATTGGTGAAGACGAAATTCACGTCAATAGAGAAATGAATGTTTGGGGAAGTGGTGGTGCGCACACGACTTATTTTAAAGTGATTGATGAAATTATTATTGAATTATTCAACAAACCCATAAACGAACAACCGAAAGGAATTTTAGACATGGGTTGTGGAAATGGCGCTTTTTTAAAACATATTTTTGAAGTGATTGAACGTCAAACTATTCGAGGAAAAATGCTGGATGATTATCCTTTGTTTTTGGTCGGAGCCGATTATAATCAAGCCGCTTTAAAAGTAACAAGAGCGAATTTGATAAAAGCAGATATTTGGGCAAAAGTAATTTGGGGCGACATCGGAAATCCAGAATTATTAGCTTCAGATTTACAAGAAAATTACAATATCGATTTAAAAGATTTATTAAATGTGAGAACCTTTTTAGATCATAATCGCATTTGGGAAACACCAAAAATTGTTTCAAAAGATAGAATTAGTACGTCAAGTGGCGCATTTGCTCACAGAGGCGTTTGGATTAAAAACAACGAAGTAGAAGATAATTTGTTGGAACATTTGCAAAAATGGTCAACTTACGTACAAAAATTCGGATTGTTAATTATAGAATTGCACACAATTAAACCAGAAATAACAGCAAATAATTTAGGGAATACAGTTGCAACAGCTTACGATGCGACACACGGTTTTTCAGACCAATACATAGTAGAAATTGACGTTTTACATAAAGTTGCCGCCGAAGTAGGTTTGTTTCCTGATCCATTATATTTTAAAAAGTTTCCAAATACCAATTACGCCACCGTTAGTATTAATTTATTAAAAGGCTAATTTTAAAAAAAGATATGTTTACAGAACAAATAGTTAACTTAAAACCGAAAGTCCAAACCATAATTGACTTCATAGCCAAAAAAGATTTGGTAAATGCTAATGTTTATTTGCATGAAGTAAGTAATGAAGTGGAAGATTTAATTGATTCCGTGTCACTTGATGCGCATTTGATTGAGTTAGGTAAATACCAAGTTTTATTGAAACATTTATTACATAAAATACAAAATGATACAAACTAAACCTTGCCCTTGTGGCAGTGCATTACATTTGGAAAATTGCTGTTCTCCATATATTTACGATGGAGTAGTAGTTCCAACTGCAGAAAAATTAATGCGCTCTCGGTTTACAGCCTATTGTTTGCATAATGCAGATTATTTATATAATACAACACATATTTCTCAAAAAAAATATACTAATAAATCGGATATTTTAGCTTGGGCGAAATCAAACACTTGGCAAAAATTAGAAATCCTAAATTTCACTGAAAATACAGTAGAATTTAAAGCCTATTATTTAGACGAAGACAGAAAACCTCAAATTCATCACGAAAAATCAACGTTTATCAACTTTCAAGACGCTTGGTTTTATGTAGATGGGAAATTCTTTTAGATTTAACTAAAAATTAGTATTCGTTTTTATGTTATAAAATATAAACCTTGTATTTTTAAGGTATGAAAAAAGGATTCTATTTTAAAACATATGAAAAACCATTTAAAACACCCTTTGAGGTGCTTTTTGGCGTTTTTAAAGAATTGATCGTACACACTTCAGGCGATTTTGATGAAGCTATCGATTGGTTGCGAGAATTGGATAATGAATACAAATTAACCACTCCAGAATACACTATTGAAGATTTTATCGAAGATTTAAAGAAAAAAGGATTCATCCGTGAAGAAATCACGCCTGATGGTGGTTCTGGAGAAACTACGATTACTTCAAAAACAGAACGCTTAATCAGACAAGCAGCTTTAGATCAGATATTTGGAAATTTAAATAAATCGGGTAGTGGAAATCATAAAACCAAACAAGTTGGCGGTGGAGATGAACTAACTGGTGAATTCAGAAGTTATAATTTTGGCGATTCATTAGATAAAATTTCTCTAACGGAAAGTTTGAAAAACGCCCAAATCAACAACGGGATCGGAGATTTTCAACTAACTGAAAACGATTTGGTGATTGAAGACACGCATTACAAATCGCAAATGAGCACGGTTTTAATGATTGATATTTCGCACAGTATGATTTTGTACGGTGAAGACCGAATTACGCCTGCTAAAAAAGTTGCCATGGCTTTAGCAGAACTTATCACAACTCGTTATCCAAAAGATACTATTGATATTTTAGTTTTTGGTAATGATGCTTGGCCTATTTCCATTAAAGAATTACCGTTTTTAAAAGTCGGACCATATCATACCAATACAGTTGCTGGTTTACAATTAGCTATGGATATGCTTCGAAGAAAACGAAATACCAACAAACAAATTTTCATGATTACCGATGGAAAACCAAGTTGTGTTCGTGAAAAAGACGGTTCTTATTACATGAATAGCAACGGTTTAGATGAATATATCGTAGAAAAATGTTACACCCAAGCCGCTCAAGCCAGAAAATTACATATTCCAATAACCACTTTTATGATTGCTAACGATCCGTATTTGCAACAATTCGTAGATAAATTTACAGAAGCTAATCAAGGAAAGGCTTTTTATACAGGCTTAAAAGGTTTAGGAGAAATGATTTTTCAAGATTATGAAGCCAATAGAAAAAAGAAGTTGAAATAAAAGAGCCAAGTAAAAAGTAAAAAGATTCAAGTAAGGTTGACGAAAGTCTAAAAAAAATAAATTAAAACATGGAAATTAAAAATATAAATACTTTAGGCGAATTGATAGCTTCAGGTTATCAATCTAAAAACATAAAAGACGAGTTACGTACCAATTTGCGACATAAATTAATAGCTAAACAACCCACTTTTACAGGAGTTCATGGTTTTGAAAATTCGGTTATTCCAGAATTGGAACGCGCTATTTTATCTCGACACAATATCAATTTATTAGGGTTGCGCGGACAAGCGAAAACTCGTTTAGCACGAAAAATGGTCGAACTTTTAGATGAATATATTCCGTTTGTTTCGGGTTCTGAAATTAACGATGATCCTCTAGATCCAATTTCTAGGTTTGCCATAGATTTGATTGCTGAAAAAGGAAACGATACCCCAATTTCTTGGTTACACCGAAGCGAACGTTTTTTCGAAAAATTAGCGACGCCAGATGTAACAGTTGCCGATTTAATTGGTGATGTAGATCCAATAAAAGCGGCGAATTTAAAATTATCGTATGCAGATGAACGTGTGATTCACTTCGGAATGATTCCACGTGCGAACAGATGTATTTTCGTAATTAACGAATTACCCGATTTACAAGCTAGAATTCAGGTTGCATTGTTTAATATTTTGCAAGAAGTCGACATTCAAATTCGTGGATTTAAATTAAGAATGCCTTTAGATTTACAATTCATTTTTACAGCAAACCCTGAAGATTACACCAATCGTGGAAGTATTGTTACTCCTTTAAAAGACCGAATTGGTTCGCAAATTTTAACGCATTATCCTGAAACTATTGAAATTGCTAAAACGATTACACATCAAGAAGCTAAATTAGATGAAAATCAATCTTCTATAGTACATGTTCCAAATTTGGCAAAAGATTTGTTAGAACAAGTTGGTTTTGAAGCTAGAGAATCCGAATATATTGATGCGAAAAGTGGTGTTTCTGCGAGAATGAGTATTACCGCTTATGAAAATCTAATAAGTACAGCAGAACGTAGAGCTTTACAAAATGGCGAAGAAAAAACAACAGTGCGATTATCAGACTTTTTAGGAATTATTCCAGCCATTACTGGAAAAGTAGAATTAGTTTATGAAGGCGAACAAGAAGGAGCAGGAGTTGTAGCGCAATATTTAATTTCCAATGCGATTCATACTTTTTTCCCAGGTTATTTTCCTAAAATAGAGAAATTAGAGAAGCAAAATGAAGTCAATCCTTATACAGAAATTTCAGAATGGTTTTTCAATGAGTCTGGTTTTGAATTAACTGATGATTGTTCTGATGAAGTGTATAAAAATATTTTAGATGAAGTAGTACCACTTGAAAATTTAATTCAAAAATACCAACCAGAAATTGCCATTTCAGATAAATATTTCCTAAAAGAATTTATACTTTGGGCTTTGGTAGAATACAATAAATTATCAAAAGAAAGAACACAAGACGGTTTTCAATTTAAAGATCCGTATGCTAAATTTATAAGTAGATTGTCTTAGTTGAAAATAAAATAAAAATCCCGAATTGAATTTCAATTCGGGATTTTTTTTGACCAATCGACACATTGTCGAATTGACACATTACTTTTTCAAATGTACATCAAAATAATCTGCAATTTTCGCATACATGTGAATCCTGTCTCTTCCGCCTACGTTGTGTTCGTGGTTTGGATATAAGAAATAATCTACTTGTTTTCCAGCTTTTATAGAAGCTTCAATAAAATTCATGCTGTGTTGTTGCACCACAACTGGATCTTGCGCTCCGTGAATGATTAATAATCTTCCTTTTAAGTTTTTTACTTTATCCAATAATGACGCTTTTGCATAACCTTCTGGATTATCTTGAGGTGTATCCATATAACGTTCTCCGTACATAATTTCATAGTATTTCCAATCGATAACTGGTCCACCAGCTACACCAACTTTAAAGGTTTCTGGTTGAGAAGTTAGTAAAGAAGTTGTCATAAATCCTCCAAAACTCCATCCGAAAACTCCAATTTTATCAGCATCTACAAATGATTTCGATTTTAAAAATTCTACACCTTTCATTTGGTCGGCCATTTCGTTTACGCCTAAATTTCTATGTGTAACCGTGCAGAAGTTTTTTCCACGCCCATCACTTCCTCTGTTATCTAAAGTAAATACTACATAACCTTGTTGTGCCATGTATATATCAAAATAACCAGCGCCACCTAACCATTTGTTAGTCACCAATTGCGCGTGCGAACCACCATAAACATAAACCATTACAGGATATTTTTTAGTGGCGTCAAAATTTGCTGGGTAAATTAATCTTCCGTTTAATGGTGTTTTTCCATCAGGTGAAGTTAGCGTTACCATTTCAATTTTTGGTAAATCTATTTTTCCAGTAAACGGATTTTCTGCTTTTACTAAAGTAGTGTTAGCCATTTTCGTTTTGATGTTTAAAATCGAAACTTCATTTGGTGTTGTCGCATTACTATATTGGTCTAAAACCATTGTTCCGTCTGAAGAAACAGAAGCGTTATGGGTTCCAGAAACCGTAGTTAATTGTAACGTTTTTCCCGATTTTAAATCTACTTGATATAATTGTCTGTCTAAACCATTATTGGCAGTTCCAATATAATTGATTTTAGAATTCGAAGCATCGAAACCTAATAAATTAGTTACTACAACATCTTTAAAACCTAGGTTTTTCAATAATTTTCCATCAGTATTATACAAATACATTTGGTTGTAACCGTTAAAATCTGTTTGATAAATAAATTGAGTTGGATTGTTAGGTACGAAAGTTATAGCATGTTGAGGTTCTACCCAAGTGGTTGCTTTTTCTTCAAATAACGTTTTTACAAAAGCACCAGTTGTAGCATCGTATTTGTTGAATTTTAAATGATTTTGATCGCGATTTAAAACACCAATTAAGATGTATTTCCCAGTTGGTTCCCAAGAAACCATAGTTAAATATTGTTCTATTGGTTCACCGGTTTGAAGGGTCAATTTTTTACCAGAAGCCAAATCATAAACCACTAAATTTACGTTTTCACTGGTCATTCCAGCCATTGGGTATTTGATGTTTTTGTTTACAGCTTCGCGTTCATTCCAGTTGGTAATTGGATAATTACCCACCATAGTTTCATCTTTTCTATAGTATGCTAATTGTGTACCTGAAGCATTCCACCACATTCCGCTATCAATTCCAAATTCTTGACGGTGTACATTTTCTGAACCATTTACAATTGCTGGGTTTTCGTCGTTTGTTACTTCAATTGTTTTATTGTTTGATGTAATTCTGATGTTATTGTCTTTTAACCATGCTACATTATTATTGGAAGCAAATTTAGCTTGAGCACCTTCGTTAGAATAGCCAATAGCTGAAGTAATTTGTTTTGTGGTTACATTATAAACTACTTTATAATTGTTTGTTTTTGAAGCGATTTCTGTTTCAAAAGTAGTTATTGTTTTCCAAGTGATTGAAGTAGGAAACGTACGTAAAGCGAATTCTTCTGTTGGAAATTTAGCTTTTAAAGCGGTTTCAAATTCTGTTTTTGTAGCTAAAGTAGTTGCTGCCCAATTGTTTGCAGCGCTTTTCTCTAATAAACTAGTAAAATCAGTACTTACATACGTAATCGATTTAGAATCTTTTCTCCATTGTTGTGCTATTAATGACGATGGAGCAAATTTTCTTGGTCCTGTTACTGTTTCTTCAATCGTTAGTTTTTGTGCGAAAGAGATACTTCCGACCAAAAGAAAACTTAAAATATATTTTTTCATTATTTGATATTTGATTGCTTATAAGTTGGTAAAGATAAGAATTTGTTACAAAAAAAAATCCGACTCATTGCTAAATCGGATTTTGATGTTTTTTTATGAATTTATTCTATATTCATGTTGTCTCTGGTGTTTTTTTGAACAGCAATTGAACCAAATAACGCTAAAAGAAAGGCAAAGGCATAAAAACCTTTTTCACTTGGTAAAATAGTAGCGTTCCATAATCCTACTGCCAATAAAACAATAGATAGTATTGTGGCAAACCAACATATTCCATAATACAAATCGGTTACAGGGATTTTTTCCAGTTTATCTCTAACACTTTTTTGAAGTGAAACTACGGCAAACATTCCAAACATTAAAACCGTGAAATAATATCCTTTTTCATTTAGAAGCATTTCAGCTCTTGCTAAACCTACTAAATAACCTATTGTTCCTACGCCCATTGCAATCCATGAAGCTGCAATAAAAGCTGCAGAAGTTTTCTGTTGTGCCATAAATTAAGATTTTTTCAAATATACTTAAATCTTTTACAATTCAATTCTTTTACAAAATATTTAGTTCTTTCATACAAGCATTCATACTTTGATAGGTTCTTTCAATATCATTATCTAAACCAATTGAAAAACGAATTAAACCATCCGTTAATCCCATTTCTGCTTGTTCTTCTAAAGGAATTTCTGAAGAAGTTGAAGTTCCAGGCGCGCTAAATAAGGTTTTATAGAATCCTAAACTTACGGCTAAATACCCTAAATTTCTTTCTTGCATTAATTCCATTAACGCATTGGCTTTATCTAAACTTCCAACGTCAATGGTCATCATTCCGCCAAAACCATATTCTGGATTGATCATGTTTTTATATACTTCATGACTTGGATGACTCGCTAAACCAGGATAAACCGTTTTAATTCCGTCAGCTTCAAATTTATTAGCCAAATACATCGCATTATGACTGTGTTGTTTCATTCTAATGTGTAATGTTCTTAAATTTTTCATTACCGAAGCGGAACGTAAACTGTCCATTGTTGGCCCTAATAACATACTTGCACCAGAATTTACGTTTTTCAAATCGTTAATAAATTCCTGACTAGCGCAAGTTACACCACCAACCGTATCAGAACTTCCGTTGATGTATTTTGTTAAGGAATGAATCACAATGTCAGCTCCTAATTTTACTGGAGAAACAGATAAAGGAGAAAACGTATTATCAACTACTAATTTAATGTTGTGTTTTTTAGCAATTTTAGCCAATGAAGCAATGTCTGCAACTTCTAAAAGCGGGTTACTAACCGTTTCACAATATAAAACTTTTGTGTTTGGAGTAATTGCTGCTTCTACAATATCTAATTTAGTGATGTCAACAAATGTTGTGGAAACGCCAAATCTTGGAGCGAAATTCTTTAAAAAAGCATACGTTCCACCATAAATAGTTCTACTAGAAACTACATGATCACCTTGTCCGCAAAGTTGTAAAATAGTTGGAGTAATCGCTCCCATTCCAGAAGCGGAAACGTTTGCGGTTTCCGTTCCTTCCATAGCTGCTAATGCTTTGTCCAAATATAAATTACTTGGAGAAGAATGACGAGAATATAAATAACAACCTTCTGCATTGCCTTCAAAAGTATCAAACATGGTTTTTGCTGAAAGGAATGTATAAGTTGAAGAATCAGAAATAGAAGGGTTTACACCTCCAAATTCACCAAAATATTGTAAATCTTGTATTTTGTCTGCTGGGTTAAAATCGTTCATGTCGTTTAATTTTTTATTCATCAAAATTGGTAATAAAAAATTAATATTTCAATAGATGTTTTGTTTTTTAGATTTTTAATCTATCAAATTGATTAATTAAAGATTTTTAACCTAAGCTTTTGAAAATTATTTAAAAAAAAATGATATATTTGCGTCACAAACACACACACAACAACACAACTAAAATGGATGCAACAGACAAAAAACTGTTAGAATTGATGCAAATTGATTCTAAAAAAACTACTAAAGAGCTTTCTGGCAAGCTAAATCTCTCGGTAACTGCGGTTTATGAAAGAGTAAAAAAGCTAGAACGCGAAGGGATTATTAGCAAATATGCTACAATCTTAGACAAAACTAAAATCGACAAAGGATTTGTAGTGTTTTGTCATATTAAACTAATTAAACATTCCAAAGATTTAATTTCTGAATTTGAAAAAGAAGTCGTGACGTTAAACGAAGTTTTAGAATGTTTTCACGTAAGTGGAGATTATGATTATATTCTAAAAATTTGTGTAAAAGACATGGAAGAATATAGAGAGTTTATGGTTACGAAGTTAACTACATTACAACATATTGGTAGTACACACAGTACTTTTATGATTGGTGAAGTAAAAAATTCAACTTCATTTGTAATCAATTAAATTTATTGAAGTTTTTTGCTTAAATATCAAGGCATATTTATTTAAAAAACTTTACTTTTGTATTCGAAAAATACACAACAATCATTTTATAAAAAATAGATATTATGAGTCAATTTGATGTAACCATTATTGGTTCTGGACCTGGAGGATATGTTGCAGCTATTCGTTGCGCACAATTAGGATTTAAAACAGCAATTATTGAAAAATACTCAACTCTTGGTGGAACTTGCCTTAACGTAGGTTGTATTCCGTCAAAAGCATTATTAGCTTCTTCGCATCATTATGAAGAATTACAACATTTTGCTGATCACGGAATTGAGGTTTCAGGTGAGGTAAAAGTGAATTTAGAGAAAATGATTGCTCGTAAACAAGCTGTTGTAGATCAAACTTCTGGTGGAGTAAAATACTTAATGGATAAAAATAAAGTTACCGTTTTTGAAGGTGTAGGTTCGTTTGAAAGCGCCACTTCAGTTAAAGTGACTAAAGCAGACGGTTCTTCAGAAGTAATCGAATCTAAAAATATTATTATCGCTACAGGTTCTAAGCCTTCTTCTTTACCTTTTATCAAATTAGATAAAGACAGAATTATTACGTCTACGGAAGCTTTAAAATTAAAAGAAGTTCCAAAACACTTAGTAATTATTGGTGGTGGAGTTATCGGTATCGAATTAGGTCAAGTTTATTTACGTTTAGGAGCGCAAGTTTCTGTAGTAGAATTTATGGATAGAATTATTCCAGGAATGGATGCTTCTTTATCTAAAGAATTGACTAAAGTTTTGAAAAAACAAGGCATGAAGTTTTACACGTCTCACAAAGTGCAATCTGTAGATAGAGCAGGAGATGTGGTAACAGTGAAAGCAGAAAATGCAAAAGGAGAAATTATCACTTTAGAAGGGGATTATTCTTTAGTTTCTGTGGGTCGTCGTCCTTATACAGATGCTTTAAATGCGGATAAAGCAGGTGTTAAAGTTACAGAAAGAGGTATGATTGAAGTAAACGATCATTTACAAACTTCAGTTTCAAATATTTATGCAATTGGTGATGTGGTTCGTGGAGCGATGTTGGCACATAAAGCGGAAGAAGAAGGTGTAATGGTTGCTGAAATTTTAGCTGGACAAAAACCACATATCGATTATAACTTAATTCCAGGTGTAGTATATACTTGGCCAGAAGTTGCAGCTGTTGGTAAAACAGAAGAGCAATTGAAAGCAGCTGGAATTGATTTCAAAGCAGGAAGTTTCCCTTTCAAAGCATTAGGAAGAGCTCGTGCTGGTGGTGATACAGACGGATTTGTAAAAATCTTAGCTGACGCGAAAACAGATGAAGTTTTAGGTGTTCATATGATTGGAGCAAGATGTGCCGATTTAATTGCAGAAGCAGTTACTGCTATGGAATTTAGAGCATCTGCGGAAGATATTTCAAGAATGTCTCATGCACATCCAACTTTTGCTGAAGCTATCAAAGAAGCAGCGTTAGCAGCAACTGGAAACAGAGCTTTACACGTGTAAACAGAGTATTTAAAATATATAAAATCCCAAATTCCTTAACTGGAGTTTGGGATTTTTTGTTTCTTCTCTTTTCGAAATTTTAACACCATTGTTAATAAATTTTCGAACCAAATTCAATGTTGAAATCGTACCTTTGACCTATGTTTGCATTGGTCGATTGTAATAATTTTTATGTGTCTTGCGAGCGTGTTTTTCAACCTCAATTTCTTAAAAAACCAGTAGTCGTGTTATCCAATAACGACGGTTGTGTGATTTCTAGAAGTGATGAAGCAAAAGCGCTTGGCATCGCTATGGGTGTGCCCGAATTTAAAATTAGAACCGAAATCAAACAACATCAAATCGCCGTTTTTTCTTCCAATTATGCCTTGTATGGCGATTTAAGTAAACGAGTCATGGAAGTACTTTCAGATTTTACACCAGATATTGAAAATTACAGTATCGACGAAGCGTTTCTTAATTTTAAAAACACCAATACGACCAATTTTGAAGTTTGTGGTTTACAAATGAAAAAACGCGTGCAAAAATGGATTGGAATTCCGGTTTGTATCGGTTTTGCCGAAACAAAAGCGTTGAGTAAAGTGGCCAATAAAATTGCAAAAAAATTTCAAGAGAGAACGGGCGGAGTTTATGTTATTGATACAGATGAAAAACGTATCAAAGCCTTAAAATGGACGAAAGTCGAGGATATTTGGGGAATTGGGTATCAATTGTCTAAAAAAATGAAAGCATTCGGAATGGTTTCGGCATACGATTTTACCTTGCCGCATAATGAAGATTTCGTGAAAAGAACCATGGGTGTAGTTGGAAAACGTCTTCGTGCCGAATTATTAGGGCTTTCTGTATTAGAATTAGAACAACAACCCGAAGCCAAAAAAAATATTGCCATTACTCGAACGTTCGAAAAATCGATAACCAACTTAAGTGAATTGAAAGAACGCGTGTCTACTTTCGCAACCATTGCTTCGGAGAAATTGCGCCAGCAAAAATCGTGTTGTTACGGCATTATTTTATATTTGAGAAAAGATAAATATAAAGCAGGAAATGAACGATATAATTTTTCAGTTTACGAAGCTTTACCGTTTGCCACACAGTCAAGTTTAACTTTAAGTACAACAGCTATTAAAATGTTAGAAAAGATAGTTCAAGTTGGCGAAACCTATACAAAAGCTGGAATTATCATCACGGATATTATTCCACAAGATCAAAAGCAATTTAATTTATTTGTAGAAGAAAATCCGAAACACGAAAAAATAATGAAAGTGATGGACGATATTCGAAAGAAAACAGGCGAAAGAAAAATCCGACTCGGGAATCAAGATTTACAACGCACTTGGAAAATGAAACAAAATTTCTTATCCAAAAAATACACAACAGATATCAAAGAATTATTACATATAAAATGCTAGCACAACATAAATTATCGTTTTTTATTCCAAATACGGAAAGCAATTTAGAAATGCCTTACATTTCAAGCGGCATTAAAGCTGGATTTCCTTCTCCTGCAGCTGATTTTGATGGTTCCAGAATTAGTATTGATCAAATTGTTGTCAAAAATGCAACAGCTACTTTTTACGCTAAAGCGAACGGAAGCTCTATGATTGGTGCCGGAATTGACGATGGTGATATTTTAGTCATCGATAAAAGTATAGAACCACAAGATGGTAAAATTGCCGTTTGTTTTATCGATGGCGAATTCACCGTAAAAAGAATCAAAGTGCAAGAAAACAGTTTGCTGTTATTGCCTGAAAACTCCTTATTTGAACCAATTGAAGTCACACAAGAAAATGATTTTATCATTTGGGGCATTGTGACGTATGTGGTAAAAAAATTATAAAAAAAAAATCCTGAGGTTATCAGGATTTTATATGTTTTATGATTTCGCTAATTCTTTTTCTTTTAGGTATCCGAATAAATGGTCTTTTTTAATGATTTCAGCAGTGCCTTCAGGTAGCATTTCTTCCCAGCCTGTTTCGCCTTTTGCAATCATTTTTAAAATTTTTCTTGAGAAAATATCTAAAGTTTTTTCATCGTAGCTTTCTATGTCAGTAACTTTTCCGTTGTATTTAAAGAATTTGTATAATTCTTTCATTCTAGGGTGAACTTTTAAGTTTTCCGAATTGATTATTTCTCCAGTTTCTGGATCTTTCATTGGATATAAATACACTTTTAAATCTCTGTAAAACAGTTTTCCAAAAGCTTCTAAAATTCCACCCGACATATGACGGTAGTACTTTTCGTCAAAAATTTCAACTAAATTACTAACTCCCATAGCTAAGGCAGTTCTAGATTTAGTGAAAGATGAAAAATATTCTAATACTTTATAATATTCTTGGAAGTTTGAAATCATTACTGTTTGTCCTAATGAACATAGTAATTCCGCTCTGTCTAAGAAATCTCTTTCGTCAATTTCACCTTCGGCTTTTAGGTTAGAAAGTGTAATTTCAAAAACTACAAAGGTATTTTCTTTACTAACTTTATTTTCTTGAATAAACATCTCATAAGATTGTTTATACATATCCATATTTACTTTGGTTACTGGACGGAAACTTCCACGTAAGGCTAAAATGTTCTTTTTGTACAAAACTGCTGCTGGTAAAATGTTTTTTCCTTCCGGATTGAACATTACGGCATCTGTCATTCCGTATTTTACTAATTGCAAACTCATTAATCGGTTGTCAACATCAGCAAAACGAGGTCCAGAGAAATTTACAGTATCAATTTCAATTTGATCTTTTTCTAAATGATCGTATAAATAACGTAATAATTTTTTGGCGTCATTATGTTTGTAAAACGCGCCATAAATTAAGTTTACTCCTAAAATACCTAAGGTTTCTTGTTGCAAACGCGCATCATTCTCTTTAAAACGAATGTGAATTAAAATTTCGTTATACGCTTCATCTGGTTCTACTTGAAATTTAATTCCAACCCAACCATGACCTTTAAATTGTTTTGCAAAATCAATAGTTGCAACAGTATTTGCATAACTAAAGAACATTTTATTAGGATGTTTATCACGCCCTAAACGATCTTCAATAAGTTGTGTTTCGTGCGTTAACATTTTTCTTAAACGACTTTCTGTAACGTAACGTCCATCTTCTTCAATACCATAAATGGCATCACTAAAATCTTTATCATAAGCAGACATAGCTTTTGCAATCGTACCTGAAGAAGCTCCTGCTCTGAAAAAATGCCTAACAGTTTCCTGTCCCGCGCCAATTTCAGCAAAGGTTCCGTAGATGTTTTCGTTTAAATTAATACGGAGTGCTTTATCCTTAATTGAAGGAATTTGTTCAATTACTTTATCTCCTCTTAATGTTATTTCAGTCGTCATTTTAACAAATGTATTTTTATGCAAATTAAAATATACCGCAAAGTTAACAAATTATAGGTTTTAACAAGAGTTATTTGTTATTTTTGTAAAAAAAATAATAGGTTGAAAGTTTATTTTTTAGGAACAGGTACATCTCAAGGAATTCCAGTTATTGGAAGCGATCATTTCGTATGTTTAAGTGAAGATACGAAAGACAAACGATTGCGCGTTTCTGTTTGGATTCATGATGAAGATTTCTCTGTAGTGATTGATTGTGGTCCCGATTTTCGTCAGCAAATGTTAAACAGTAAATGCTCGTACATTGATGCCTTACTTTTTACACATGAACATGCAGATCATACTGCCGGTTTAGATGATATTAGACCCTTTTATTTTAAACAAGGTGATATTCCCGTTTATGGACATGAGCGAGTTCTGAAAAATTTAGCAAAACGATTCGATTATATTTTTGAAAAAGAAAATAAATATCCTGGCGCGCCATCTGTTCTGCCATTTGAAGTAGAAAACAATCAGAATTTTCAAATTAAAAATCAGAAAATTATTCCAATTAATGCGATGCATGGGAATTTACAGGTTTTTGGGTATCGCATAAAAGATTTCGTATATTTAACAGATGTAAAAACAATTGAAAATTCGGAATTAGAAAAACTAAGAAATGTAGATGTTTTGGTTATCAATGCTTTACGATTTGAACCACATAATACACATTTTAACATAGAAGAAGCTATAAATTTTATAAATTTGGTGCAACCCAAAAAAGCGTATTTAACACATATTAGTCATATTTTAGGTTTACACGAAGAAGTGCAAAAACAGTTGCCAGAAAATGTGTTTTTGGCATATGATAATTTAGAAATAGAAATAAAATAAAAACAAAATGAAGAGAAATTTATTATTATACGGTTTAGTTTTTTCAGTATTGATTAACATTTTTCAGATGGTTAATTCTTCTAACATTTTAAAAAGAAGTGAAGAAGTTTCAACCATCAGTAAAAAACAATTAAAAAAAGCCCAAGACTCTATTGTGAAATTATTAGATAATGATAAGTTTTCTTTAGATCATAATGAATATGCTCAAGAATATTATATTGAGCACGATTTAAAAGCCTTACAAACGAAAGTTAAAGAAGATTTAACCGCTTTTAATTCAGATAAAAGAGGGAATAAGTACGTTTCTTACGAACAAATTGGTGAACATCCGTTTTTGATAAACAGTATTAAAATTTTAAATCACAGATGGATTATTGCTAATTTTTCAGATGGTAAAATTTGGGGAGAAGTTTTAATTAAATACTTCCATAATACAGATAAACCAACAGATTTTGAAACAGTTGAAACGCTGATTTATACAGATACTAACCATTAATTTATGAATAAAATATTTTATATTTTTATAATTTTAACTTTCATTTCATGTGATTTTATACTAAAAAATCCTACTTCTTCTTCTGATGAAGTGGTTTTAGATTCTGTAGTTGGAAATCAAGTAAGTGATGATAAAAACGAAAACGATTGTGATTTAAAAGCGGGATACAAATGGTCAAATATGACCAATAAATGTGTTCGTGTTTTTGCTGAAGGGTATCGATTAACTTCTATTGAAAAAGACACAGTAGGTAAGAGTAAAAATGCATATTTTTTTGTAGATGAAGATAGTTTGGTAGCGGAAGTTTTCTTACCAGATTCTAAAGAGTCCATTATTTTTACAAGAGAAAATGAAGACCAAAATTTCAAGTTTAAAAATTTCGAATTTCGTACCAATAAAGGCTATAACTTATATTATAACGAAACACTATTGTTTCAACCTGCAATTCCTAAAGACACTAAAGTTTTAGGAAAAGATGAAGAGCATTAAATCGAAAGAACTAATTGTTCCTATCATTTAATGCAGTAATTTTTTCTAATAATTGTTGGCAAACTTTATATTTATTTTCTTGTTTTAAGAGTCTGAATTCGTAACCACTTTCATAAATTCTAGCGCTGTTTCTGTATTTAATTCTGAAAATAGTTTCGCTTGAATTTTTATTTTTATCTAAAGTATGAATGCTTTTATAGAGTTTTTCCCATTTTAAATTGTCAATTTTTAAAGAAGTAAGAGTTTCGGTAAAAAGTGATTCAAATTGTTTAGTAAGTATTGATTCTGATGCAAGTAATTTGTTTTTTGTTGTAATATGACTTTTATATGTTTTAGATTTTTTTAAACTGTCTAGCTGATTGACAATAATTTCATCTTTATCAAAGTATTGTGTAATTCGTTCCAATTCAAGTATTCCAAATTCTAATTCACCTTCTTGAATGAATTTATTTGCTAGGTTTAAGTATTTGGTTTTGTATTCTTGAATTATAGTTTTGTTTTTTTCTTTATCAGTAGTTAACTTTTCAATTTCAAACCAGTCAAAAGCGGTAAGGATTTCCTCTTCACTTGGCCAAATATGCGTATTATCGGAAATGTATAATTCATTTGGAAAATTATTATTGTCTAGCCAAGTTTTGTTTTCAAGCATTTCCGAATAATTCATGTCTTTTTTTCCAACAAATCCAGCATATCTAAATTTGTTTGACGGCAAAATGTATTTGTCAACTGCATTAATTCCGGCGCCACATGCAATCACTCCGTAGAAAGCGTTTGTTTGTAGTGCAATTGTAGAAGCTAATCTCGAACCTCCAGAAAAACCCGCTAAATACATTTTGTTTTGATCGATTTTGTAGGTGTTTAAAACATAATCAAACAATCGATTTGCGATGTCTAAATTGGTTTTTAAAATTCCATTTTTGGAGGAATTAGAGCAAACTAAAATATGATTGTAAGTTTCAGCAGTTTTAATAAATGGCGCAATTCCACCTTTTCCATTTCCCGATGGATCGAAAATAAAAACGATTGAATTATTCTCTGTTGAAAGGTGTTTTTTAGGAAAATATACAGCAAAACTTTCTGTAGCATTTACCGAAACGTAATCAATTAATTTGCCTAAAATTTGTGCAGAATTTTGTTGAGAATATGAAAATTGACAACCAATTACTATTGCAATTGAAAATAGGATTTTAACAGATTTAATTTTTTTGGTCCACATCTTTTAAAAACTGAATTAAACCTTTAAAATAGGTTTCTTGATCGTCATATTGCGATAAATGACTTCCGTTTTTACAAAATAAAAATTTTCCATTTTGCACTTGTGTTGACATCCATTTCATATGTTCTGGATCCATAGTATCATATTTTGAACCAATTGTCAAAGTTGGAATCGTTAATTCTTTCAATCGTTTAGAAACATCCCAGTTTTTAATATACGCATCGCCTGTAATTCCGAATTCACTATAACCTTGCATAGAAATATAAACCTCAGAATTAATGTGTTTAAAACATCTAGTTATCGATTCTGGCCACTCTTTTTGTGGTTTACGTAAAATGTGTTCAGTATAATAATGTTCAAAAAGTAATTCGGTATAACGTGGATTTGAAAAATCATTGTTTTTCTCGAGTTGCATAATTTCGTCGTAAACTTCTTTTTTCATTTGTGGACCTAAAACTTCTTGTGCATATTTATTATACAAGGGAATGCTCGAAACCATATTTGAAATAATCAATCCTTTTAAGTTTTTCTGATATTTCAACGCATAATCCATGGCTAAAATTCCACCCCAAGATTGTCCTAAAATGTAAAAATTGTCTTTATTTAAACCTAACGCAATTCGGACTTGTTCTACTTCTTCTACAAAACGTTCATTTGTCCAAAGTGATTTGTCTTTCGGTTGATCCGAATAATAAGATCCCAATTGATCGTAATAAATAAATTCGATTCCTTCTTTAGGTAAATACCCTTCAAAAGATTCATATAATTCATGCGTTAAACCAGGACCGCCATGTAAAAGCAAGACTTTTATCTTAGGATTATTACCAATTCTTTTCGTCCAAACGTTAAATGTTCCTTTCGGCGTTTTTATAGGAATCATTTTAATTCCACCTGAATATTGATCTTCTTTCGATGCAAAAGTATGATAGTTTTGTAACGAAAAATCTTCGCTCTTTTTACAAGAAAAAAAAGCGAAGAGTAACGAAATGAATAGTATGTTTTTCATTTTAAATGGTGTTAATCTCTATAAATTTTATCGTAAAGCGTTTGGTATTTTTCTTTAATAATTTTACGTTTCAATTTCATGGTTGGAGTTAAGTGTCCGTCATTAATTGACCAAATATCTGGAGTTAATTCAAATCGTTTGACTTGTTCCCAATTTCCGAATTTTTTGTTTGCTTCGTCAATATCTTCTTGAATACGAGCAATTACTTGTGGATTCTTACAAATTTCTTCGTTAGAACTTCCAATAGTAACTTTATGACGGTTTGCCCATTCTTTTACAAAATCAAAAGCAGGTTGAATGAAAGCTGCTGGCATTTTTTCGCCATCACCAATTACCATAATTTGTTCAATAAAACGCGATTGTTTAAACGTGTTTTCTAAAATTTGTGGAGCTACATATTTTCCACCAGAAGTTTTAAACATTTCTTTTTTACGGTCTGTAATTTTTAAGAAACCATCTGAGTCAATTTCACCAATATCACCTGTATGAAAATAACCGTTTTTAATTACTTCAGCAGTTTGTACTTCGTCTTTGTAGTAGCCCATCATCACGTTTGGACCTTTGCAAAGAATTTCGCCATCTTCCGCAATTTTAACTTCTACATTCTCAATTACTCTTCCAACAGTTCCAATTCTGAAACCACCATTTCTCATGTCATTTACAGAAATTACTGGAGAAGTTTCGGTTAATCCGTAACCTTCCATAACCGGAATTCCAGCCGCAGTAAATACTTTTGTTAAACGTGTTTGTAAAGCGGCACTTCCAGAAACTAAAAGTTCTAATTCGCCACCTAAACCTTCTTGCCATTTAGAGAAAATTAATTTTCTAGCAATTCCAAGTTTTACATTATAAACAAAACCATTTTCATTGTAAGGTTTGAATTCCATTCCTAAATCTAAAGCCCAAAAGAATAGTTTCTTTTTGATTCCAGTTAAATCCGTACCTTTTGCATAAATTTTATCGTATACTTTCTCCAAAAGCCTAGGTACAACTGACATGACATGCGGATGTACTTCTTTTAAATTGTCTGATATTTTTTCAATACTTTCTGCAAAATAAATTGAAATTCCACCATACTGATACACATATGTTAACATTCTTTCGAAAATATGACAAATTGGTAAGAAACTCAAAGCACGAGTACTACCTTTTCTTAAAGGCATTCTTTTGTCTGAATTTAAAACATCAGAAACAATATTATTATGAGAAAGCATTACACCTTTTGGTCTTCCTGTTGTTCCAGATGTATAGATAATTGTAGCTAAATCTGTAGGTAAAACGTTATTTTTACGTTCTTCAACTGTGTTTTGATTTGAAGTGTCAGCACCAGTTTCCACTAAATCACTCCATTTTTTACAACCCGAAATTTCGTTAAACGAATAAATATCCACTAATAAAGGAATTTTGGAATGAACCGCTTTTAATTTATCGTAAACTTCTTGATCCGAAACGAAACAATATTTGGCTTCAGAATGATTTAAAATATATTCATAATCTTCAGAAGAAATTGTTGGATATATCGGTACGTTTTGTGCACCAGTTTGTAAAATTCCAATATCTGAAATATGCCATTCCGTTCTGTTATTTGAAGAAATGATAGCAATTTTGTCATTTTTTTGTATGCCTAAATGTAATAAAGCTCTTGATAAAGAATTGGCTTTATTGATGTATTCTTTAGTAGAAGTTTTTACCCATTCAGTACCATATTTAGTAACTAAAGCATCTGGTAAGTTAAAGTGTTCTAATTGGTAGTATGGGAAATCGAAAAGTCTAGTAATATTTTGCATTTGAGTTGATTTTAAACTGCAATTTATAAAAAAAATAGATATTTATAAATATTTTAACTGTAAAACTTCTATAATTGTTAATTTTGCAATACTTAATTTTTTAAATATGAAATCTTTTTTCAGATTGGATGAGTATAAGGTTCTGTTTTACAGAATTTTATTGGCTTATTTCTTTTATTTTATTGCAAGAGTTTTATTTTATGCTTACAATAGTGATATTGTTGAAGTGGATTCAATTTCCGAATTTTTACAAATTTCTTATCACGGAATTGCATTTGATACAACCGCTATTTTGTATATCAATGGGCTGTTTATTTTGCTATCAATTTTGCCGTTTTTTATCAATACAAAACCCAAATATCAAAAGGGATTATTCTATTTGTATTTCATTTCAAATTTACTATTTTACGCCTTCAATTTTGTTGATTTTATTTATTATAAATATAATTTTTCTCGATTAACATTAGCCGCTTGGGACATTTTGAAACATGAAGAATCTAAAGGAGGCATGTTGTTTCGATTTTTAATCACCTATTGGCATGTTTTTTTATTGTATATAGTTGTTTCCTTTTTATGGATTTATTTATATCAAAAAGTAAAAGTAAAACATAATTTAGTTGAAAATGCAAAGATAAAATATGCAGTAAAATCTATTTTTGGAGTTTTAATAATCGCTACATTATGTATTGGTGGTATTCGTGGTGATTTTAAGAAAACAACACGACCAATTAATTTAGTTGATGCGAACAGATATGTTGTAAAAACACAACATGCCGATTTGGTTTTGAATTCACCATTTACTTTTTTACGAACTTTAGGTGTAAAATCGTTTAAGAAAATGGATTTTAATATCTCTCAAGCTGTTGTTGATGAGAATTTTCAACCCATAAAATTTTATAAATCAAATAGTCCAACAACTCCAAATATTGTTTTGATAATCACAGAAAGCATGAGTAGAGAATATATTGGAGCTTTCAACAAAGATGCCAATATTAAAGAGTATGTGAGTTACACACCGTTTTTAGATTCGTTAGCCACAAAGAGTTTAATTTTTACAAACGCGTATGGAAATGGTTATAAATCTATTCATGGAATGTCGTCAATTATTTCTGGAATTCCTTCTTTTAAAGATGCATTTACGTCTTCGCCATATGCTAAACAAAAAATTGAATCTTTAGTTTCTTGTTTAGAAAATAAAGGTTATGATACATCATTTTTTCATGGAGCGCCAAATGGTTCTATGGGATTTTTAGGTTATGGAAATATTTTAGGATTTGACCATTATTATGGTATGACGGAATACGGAAATGATAAAGATTTTGATGGTTCATGGGGAATTTGGGACGCACCTTTCATGCAATTTATGAATCAAACGATTAGTAAAAAGAAAGCTCCTTTTTTTAGTACCATTTTTACAGTAACTTCTCATGAACCTTACGTAGTGCCGGAAGAATTTAAAAACAAATTACCAAAAGGGAAAATCCCTATGCATCAACCTGTTGGATATACCGATTATGCTTTTAAAAAGTTTTTTGAAGCGGCTAAAAAACAACCTTGGTTTGAAAATACCATTTTTATTATTACAGCAGATCATTGCAATCAGGTGAATTACATGGAAGAATATTATGATAAAATTATCAATAGAAATGCGGTGCCCATTTTGATTTACAAACCAAATAGTAATTTAGTCGGAGTAGATAAAACTATCGCGCAGCACATAGATATTTTCCCAACTGTTTTAGATTTAATTGGTTACGACAAACCTTTTAGAAGTTGGGGAAGAAGTTTAGTAGATAAATCAAATGTAAATAAGCCTTTCTTAATTAATTATAATACGAATAATTACCATTTTATGCGTGGCAATTATATTTGTGTTTTTGATGGTAAAAAAGCTATTGGTTTTTATAATATTGCTGATAAAGAATTACTTAAGAATTTAATTTCGAAACGAAATAAAGAAATGAATGATATGGAAATGGCTTGTAAAGCGTTCATTCAAGATTATTTTAATAGAATTATTGATAAAAAATTAACAGCTAAATAACAAGTTCAATTTCAAAGATTAATATTAATAGCAATGTCACACTGAGCGGAGTCGAAGTGTTTTTGTAATAAAAAAATAAAAATGAAAAAAAGAATCATACAAATACTACTTTCAATTATACTAATTGGAGCTATCATTGGAGGAAAACAATATTATGATTACAAAGTCAATCATAATTTTAAAGTTATTTCTGAAGGAAAAGTGTATAAAAGTGGTGTAATTCCACCAGATAAATTGGCTGATTTTGTGAAAGAACATAAAATCAAAAGTATTATCGATTTGCGTTTTCCAGGAACAGGTGATGATGTTAATAATCCTGAAATTCCAAAAGAATTAATTGCCGAAAAAGAAGCTGCGGCTAAAATTGAAGGGTTGAATTATTTTAACATTGGTTCAGATCAAGTACCAAAACCAGAAAATTTAGAGGCTTTCTTTAAAGTAATGGACAATTCATCCAATTATCCGGTTTTAATTCATTGTTTTCATGGTGTTGGTCGTGCTGAAATGTATTCTGCACTATATCGTATCGAATATGAAAATTGGGATAGAGATGAAGCCAGAGCAGAAACTAGATTGTTAACCAAATTTAGTTCTTTTGATTTAGGAAAACCAAAAGGAGATTTTTTACATAATTATGTTTCTAGAAAAGAGAAAGCTGAAAAATAGAACATGAGAAAAATTGGTCTACTCTTCATATTTTATTTTAATTTAATACCTTCTGTTTTTAGCCAAAATAAGGAAGTGATTAGTTGGTTAAACACTAACGCTTTTTTAATAGAAAACGGTAATTTTAATACAGATATTACTATTCCAAATCATCAATTAAGTGTAAATTTTAGTAAGGCAACTGTTTTTGGTTTTGGAGAAGCGACCCATCATTCAAAAGAGTTTATACAACTTAAAGCAAAATTTTTTAAATATTTAGTATTAAATCATCATGTAAAGATTTTTGTTCTTGAAGAAAGTTTTGGTGCTAGTTACCTTGTAAATGAATATATAAATGGTAGAGGCGGTAATTTAAAAGAAATTTTATCCAATTTCAAACAAGGTATATGGAAAACTCAAGATTTATTTGAGTTAATTAATTGGATGAAATCATACAATGATGATAAAGCAATTGATAATAAAATAAAATTTTACGGTAATGATTGCATGTTCAATTATGGGTTAGTTTCGATTATTAATAAGATAATTTTAGATTATGGAATTGAATTGAATCCAAATGAAAAAAAGCTTTTGAAATTTTATGAAAACGAAATTTCAATTTATAATGATAAAAAAATACTAGAATTAAATGCTAACGAGATAACTAAGTTAAATGAAGATTTATTTTTTAAGTCGAATAATTACGACTTAAAAAATACTTTAAACGCTTTAGCCTATTTTAATGAGTTTTTAATAAAACCTAATCAAGAAGTTAGGGACAAAAATATGTTTTTACATGTAGTCAATTTACAGGAATTTTCTAAATGTAAGATTTTTGTTTGTGCCCATAATGCACATATTCGTAAAACAAATGTTGAAAAAAGTATTCCTTCAATGGGTAAATTACTTTATGAAAAATACAAAAAATTATATTTTGCAGTTGGCTTTGAATTTGGAATAGGAAAATTTTTTTCTCATGGTAATGAGGATGTTGTACTAGATAAGCCTATAAAAAACACCAATTCCGAATATCTTTTTGAAGTAAATAAAGACATTTTTTACTTTGATTTTTCTATAGCTAGTGAAGATATGAAAATGAGAGATTTTTTGAATGAAAAAAGAGCTTTTGTTTTTATAGGTGGTTATGGATTAAATCTAAAATACCTGAAATATAACATTTTTTCAGAAAAATATATCAATAATTTTGATGGTTTGATCTATGTGAAAAATGTTAGTGTTAGTAACCCACTAAAATAATAGTTGTTGATTTTTAAATAATCCCCAATCCTAAACCAATCGCAAATACAATAATCATAATGGCTACGATTTTCTGAATAGTATTTATGGTTATTTTTTTTACCAATTTGTTTCCAGAATATACGCCAACAAAAGCAGCAAGAGTTGCCGTAAAAATTAAGTTAAAATTTAAACTGTCTTTCACTTTTGAAATGTTGGTAAAATACACCGACATACGACTTACGTCAATCATACAAGCGATAATTACACCTGTAGCAATAAAAGCTTCTTTTGATAAACCAACTTTTGTTAAAAATGCACTTCGTAACGCGCCTTGATGTCCGGAAAGTCCTCCAAAAAAACCACTCAAAATTCCGCCAATTGGCAAATATTTCTCTGGAAATTGCAAGTTTTTTAATTTCGGAATTAATTCAAATAAAGCGAAAAAAATCAGTAAAAACGCCACAATAATTTTCATTAAAGTTACTTGAAAAACTTTGTCGTTTAAACTGTATTCGGTAAGAATAGTAGCATTAGTTATTTTATCTAAAAGAAAAGCACCTAAAAAAGAAAAAAGCAAAGCAGGCAATCCAAATTGTATGGCAATTTTCCAATTGATATGGTTTTTAACTAATACTAATTTAAAAGTATTGTTTAAAAAATGCACAATCGCGGTTAAGGCAATCGCTACATCAACAGGAAAAAATAAAGCAAAAGCAGGTAATAACAACGTTCCTAATCCGAAACCAGAGAAAAAGGTTAGGGCAGAAGCAAGTAGTGCTACAATTGGGATTAAAATGTATTCCATTTTTGAGTTTAAAGTTTAAAGTTTAAAGTTTCAGGTTGTTTTAGTTAACTTGAAACCTTAAACTTGAAACAAAAATTATATTCCAGAAATAATTCCGAAGAAATCGTTGGCGTTTAAAGCTGCACCACCAATTAATCCGCCATCTACATCTGGTTTTGAGAAAATTTCTTTGGCATTGTCTGGTTTCACACTTCCACCATATAAAATAGATACGTTTTCAGCAATTTCACTTCCGAAAACTTTATCTACTAAGTTTCTAACAAATAAATGCATTTCTTGCGCTTGTTCTGGAGAAGCGGTTTCGCCAGTTCCAATGGCCCAAACTGGTTCGTAAGCTAATACGATATTATTCCATTTTTCATTAGCAATATGAAACAAACCATCACGTAATTGGTATTCAACTATATTAAAATGGTTGTCGTTTTGTCTGTCTTTTAATTCTTCACCAAAACAAAAAATAACTGTCATATCGTGAGTTAAAGCTGTATTCACTTTGTTCGCTAATAAGGCATCATTTTCATGAAAAAACGCTCTTCTTTCGCTATGACCTAAAATCACAGTATGTACACCCACGCTTGTTAACATAGACGCTGCAACTTCACCTGTAAACGCACCACCTTCTGCTTGATGCATGTTTTGAGCGGCGATTTTAATGTCGGTTCCAGCAACTAATTCCACCGCTTTTGATAAATAGGGGAATGGAGTCGCTAAAATGACTTCAGCGTTGTTGTTTGGTTTGTTGTTTTTAATCTCATTTATTAATTCTATGGCTTCTGGTAAGGTTTTGTTCATTTTCCAGTTACCAGCTACGATGTTTTTTCTCATTTTTTATTTAGTTACAACATTTTTTTTCGACACAGATTGGAGAAATTATTTTAATTATTAAAATTTCTCCAATCTGTGTTCAAAGAATAAAAAATGCTTTTTTGGTTATGATATTTTATTTAGATTTTTCTATGGTTTCTTTAATTTTTTCAAAGTCTTTTTCAATTGCTCTAAATAAGGCAATATTTCCTTTTTTATCCAAAACTATAAAACGTGGAATCCAATCTAATTTGATTGATTGTCCGAATTCACCTTTCATTCCGTCTTTGATTAAATAGTTTTCACCTGTAACTTCGTGTTTTTCAATACCCGTTTTCCAAGCATCGAAAGTTTTATCACAAGATAAATTTACGAAAGCAACATCTGGATAATGTTCTTTTAATTCTTTTACTTGTGGCATGCTTTTTACACAATCCGAACACCAAGATGCCCAAACTTCAATTACTACGACTTTTCCTTCGTTGTGTTTTAAGATTTTTTCAAAAGAAATATCTTTGTTTTCTATTGAAGTTAATTTTGCGGTTAAACTTTCTTTTGAAAATTCAGTTTGTGCTTGGCAAGAAGTTAGGCCAAGTCCTAATGCTAATGTAGCTAAGATTTTTTTCATGGTTATTTTTTATAAATTATTTTTTCTATTGCTTTACTATTGAATGCTTTTTCAGCAATTCCGTCATAAAATTTAATCACATTTCCGTTGTGTAAATACACCACACCTGGCGTGTCTTTTCCAGAACCTAATTTCGTCCAAAACGGAATTACATCAATCACTTTATAAGGAAATTGTTTGCCTGCATATTTTAAGAAATCCGGAATTTTTTCGGCTTCTTCATCCATAAACACAATTTGTACTTGTGGAAAATCTTTATGTTTCTTTTGTAAGGCATTTAAATCTTTTGCTGCTTCTCTACAATGTTCACAACCTGGAACGAAGAAACACAATATTTTTTGCCCTTTGTCAATATCTGAATAAAACTCCGAGTAACCAGAAATAGCTTGTTTTGGTCCAACTTCTTTTTTGACTTCTTCTACAATTTTTTCGACTTTAATTTTCGATGAATCGACAGCTTTAATTTCTTCAACTTTTGTAGTGTCTTCAACTTGAGAAATGGTATCTGTTAAGACAATATCATTAGTATCTGACGAACTTGAAGTAGTCGAAGCTTTCATCGGAGCTAACATAAATAAGCCTAAAATACAGCCTAATGTCACGGTTGTTAAAATCCAAAAGTTCGATTTTTGATCGTTTTCTAAAAGCTTCCAAAGCCAAATTAATAAGCCAACGGCGATGATATTTTTGATAATCGCTTCAATAGGTGTCATCGGGATTAATTCGCCAAAACAACCACAATTTCCTGAATTTCCACCACTTAAAAAAGTGACATAACTCAAATGTATAATAAAAACGGTTAATAAACCAATCGTAGCGGGAATCGTAATGCGTTTTAAGAAATGATTGTGCAATAATAAAAATCCAAGTGCGAATTCTATTCCAATTAAAATTCTTGAAAAATAAGGTGCAATCGTATCTGAAAATCCTAAAGTATATAATTGTTTGACTTCAAATGTAGAAATCGCAAAATAAGGCGATGGATATAATTTCGCAACTGCCGATACGATAAAAAGTAAGGCAACCACAATTCTAATAGTCCAAGAGATATTTTTTTTATTCATGAGTTTTTGTTGTTTTTGCTTCAGGTTTCAGGTTTCAGGTTGTCCTAAAATAAATTTATATTTGAGTTAACAAATTTAGTTATGCTTTTGGATTGATTTTGTTAACAATATGTTATTTAACTTGAAACCTTAAACTTGAAACTAATTAAAACGATTCATCAGTATCAACGCAAAAACCGAATAGTTAATCATGTCTTGATAATTCGCATCAATTCCTTCTGAAACTAAGGTTTTTCCTTTGTTGTCTTCAATTTGTTTTACACGTAATAACTTCTGAATGATTAAATCCGTTAGTGAACTCACACGCATATCGCGCCAAGCTTCCCCATAATCGTGATTTTTATTTTCCATTAATTCTTTCGTGATGTCAATTTTATGATTGTATAAATTGATAGCCTCTTCCGCAGTTAAATCGGGTTGCGTCGCAATGCCTTTATCCATTTGAATTAAAGCCATCACACAATAATTGATAATTCCGATAAATTCTGAAGTCTCGTCTTCATCTACTTTTCGAACCTCATTTTCTTGTAAGCTTCTGATACGTTGCGCTTTGATAAAAATTTGATCAGTTAACGAAGGCAAACGTAAAACGCGCCAAGCGGTTCCGTAATCGTGCGCTTTTTTAGTAAATAAATCTCTGCAGACTGCAATTACTTTGTCGTATTCTTGTGAGGTATTGCTCATTATTATATTATATTTGTACTTTAGAAAGCCACAGATTTCACTGATTTACACAGATTTTTTTCTGTTTCTTAGTTAGTGATTTTGTTCAAACTTCAAATATAAGTAAAAAATACTATGTCAACAATAAACTGTAAAGGAACGCTCATCGATTTATCAACACAGATAGTCATGGGAATTGTAAATGTGACGCCAGATTCCTTTTTTGATGGTGGAAAACTGACTAATTCTGATGAAATTGTAGGTCAAGTTGAGAAAATGCTACACGATGGCGCTACGTTTATTGATTTAGGCGGTTATTCAAGTAAACCTGGAGCCGAATTTGTTTCTGAAGAAGAAGAATTAAATCGAGTGATTCCGATTGTAAAGTTATTAATTGAGAAATTCCCAGATATTTTATTGTCTATTGATACGTTTAGAAGTGAAGTGGCGAAGCAAGCTGTGGAAAATGGCGCAGCAATCATCAATGATATTTCGGCTGGTTTGTTAGATGAGAAGATGTTGGAAACGGTCGCGAAATTACAAGTTCCATATATCATGATGCACATGAAAGGCACGCCAAAAACGATGCAAAGTTTAGCAAATTACGAAGATTTGTTGAAAGAAATGAATTTTTATTTTTCGGAACGAATTGCAAAAGCGAGAAGTTTTGGTTTGAACGATATTATCATCGATCCCGGATTCGGATTCGCCAAAACAATCGAACACAATTACGAATTATTACAAAATTTAGAATTACTACAGTTTCACGAATTACCCATTTTAGCTGGAATTTCAAGAAAATCGATGATTTATAAAACCTTAGAAACTTCACCAGAAGAAGCTTTGAACGGAACTACTTTTTTACACGCTTTTTGTTTGCAAAAAGGTGCAAATATTTTACGCGTTCACGATGTAAAAGAAGCTGTTGAATGTGTGAAACTAATGAGTCAATTTGAAGATTAACTTCTTAGTAGATCACTTTTGCCTTTTTACTTTTACCTTGTTTCTTTTAATTATGGTGATACGGTTCGTTATTCAAAATCGTAAAGCCTCTATAAATCTGCTCAATCACAAATAAACGTACCATTTGATGTGAAAAAGTCATTTGAGATAATGCTACTTTCCCTTGTGCTTTTTGATACACTTCTTCCGAAAAACCATAAGGTCCACCAATTATAAAGACCAATGTTTTAATTCCGGAATTCATTTTCTTTTGTAAAAAATCAGAGAAACCAACACTATTAAATTCTTTTCCGTTTTCGTCCAATAAAATCAATTGATCGGTTGGTGTTAATTTGGATAAAATTAATTGACCTTCTTTTGTTTTTTGCTCACTTTCCGACAAGTTTTTTACGTTTTTTATATCTGGAATAACATCCAAATCGAACTTAATATAAAATCCCAATCGCTTCGTATATTCGTCAATTAACGCTTGTAAATTTTTATTATCGGTTTTGCCAATGGCTATTAGTTTGATGTTCATTTTTTTTTAAGTTTACAGTCGCAGTCGCAGTCTCAGTTTACAGTCTCAGTCTCAGTTCACAGTTTTCAGTTTTAGTTTTAACAAAAATGCAGAATTTAATTTTTAAATTCTGCATTCAACTGTAAACTGAAAACTGCGACTGAAAACTGAATACTAATTCTCAACCATCGTATGGAAAACGTTCATAACGTCATCGTCTTCTTCAATTTTTTCTAATAATTTTTCCACATCAGCTACTTGCTCTGGTGTCAATTCTTTAGTTACTTGTGGAATTCTATCAAATCCAGAAGATAAAATTTCTAAACCTCTAGATTCTAATTCTTTCTGAATGGCTCCGAAACTTTCAAAAGGCGCATACATTAAAATTCCATCTTCATCATCAGCGAAAATTTCTTCAACACCGAAATCAATCATTTCTAATTCTAATTCGTCAATATCTTGTCCGGCAGCTGGAATTCTGAAATTACAAGTATGGTCAAACATAAAATCAACCGAACCTTGTGTTCCCATTGTTCCATTACATTTGTTGAAATAACTTCTAATATTTGCAACGGTTCTGTTGTTGTTATCCGAAGCGGTTTCAATTAAAATCGCAATTCCGTGTGGTGCGTAACCTTCAAATAAAATTTCTTTATAGTTTGCGGTGTCTTTATCTGTTGCTTTTTTAATGGCACGTTCAACGTTTTCTTTAGGCATATTTACTGCCTTAGAGTTCTGAATAACGGCTCTTAAACGCGAGTTAGCTTCCGGATTTGGACCTCCTTCTTTTACTGCCATTACAATATCTTTACCAATTCTGGTAAACGCTTTAGCCATTGCCGACCAACGCTTCATTTTTCTTCCTTTTCTGAATTCAAACGCTCTTCCCATTTCTCGTTTTGGTTTTTTTAATATTACTGCAAAAATAAAATAAGCAAGCAGTAAAAAAAAATGTTTGACAGTTTTTTTTATACTTTCCAATTATTTCCGATTAAAGAATATTTCAATTGCTTTATCTTTGTCCCATGCAAAACCCATTTTTTCAACCTTTTTCAACCGATACTTCAGGGATTTCTTTACCTGAAAAATTCACATTTCCGTTTTATTATCAGCCACATCCATTGAGTGAAATGGCAGCTACAGCTTTGCAAAATTATTTGGAAACTCAAACTAATTTTGATCATAATTTCGGCTTAGACAAAACCCAAGAAGGATTAGTGATTGGGAAAATGTTTGGTGTTTTGGTTTGTCAAAATGAAAAGGGTGAATTAGGTTATTTATGGGCGTTTTCAGGGAAATTAGCGAATGAAAATCACCATGATTATTTTGTGCCAACGGTTTTTGATATGTTAGTCGACAATAGTTTTTTCCGTAAAGAAGAAGCGCTGTTAAATGCTTACAATCGTAAAATTGAAAATTTAGAAATTTCTGAAGAGTATTTAAATGAATTAGAAAATTTCAAGAAAACTAAAATTCAAGCAGAAACCGAATTACAAAATCAGAAAATTAGAATAAAAGAACAAAAAATACTTCGTAACGAAAGAAGAATTGAAATCGAAGCCACTTTAAACGAAGAAGAATTATTGGAATTTAACGATATACTAGCTGAAGAAAGTAAGAAAGAAAGTATTTTGTTAAAAAAAATGACCAAATATTGGAAATTAACTTTACAAACTTTAGAAGAAAAAGGATTAGTGTTTTCAAATGAATTGATGCAATTAAAAGAAGAAAGAAAGGCGAAATCTGCAGCTTTACAACAAATGTTATTTGCTGAATATTCGTTTTTTAATCAATATAAAGAAAAGAAAAGTTTAGGCGAAATTTTCAATGATAATCCGCCCGCTGGAGCAGGAGAATGTGCTGCTCCAAAGTTATTGCATTACGCTTTTCAACATCATTTGAAACCGATTTGCATGGCAGAATTTTGGTGGGGACAATCGCCAAATTCCGAAGTGCGCCAACACAAACAATTTTATCCGTCTTGCAAAAGTAAATGTGAACCGATTTTGATGGGGCATATGTTACAAGATATAGAAATGGAAGAAAATCCGTTTATTATGAATCATGCAGAAGGAAAAGATATTGAAATTGTGTACGAAGATGAAGTGATGCTAGCCATAAATAAACCCACAGAATTTTTATCGGTTCCTGGAAAAACCATTTCCGATTCGGTTTACGCTCGAATAAAGGAAAAATATCCTGAGGCAACTGGTCCGCTAATTGTACACCGATTAGACATGTCGACTTCCGGAATTATGCTTATCGCGAAAAATGAAGCGACTGCGGTGCAATTACAAAGTCAGTTTATCAATCGAACTATTAAGAAACGTTATGTCGCTTTATTGGATGGTTTATTAGAAAAATCTCATGGTTACATAGATTTGCCTTTACGAGTAGATTTAGACGACAGACCAAGACAATTAGTGTGTTACGAACATGGAAAACCCGCACAAACCAAATGGAAAACCATTGAAGTCAAAAACGGAAAAACGAAAGTCTATTTTTATCCCATTACGGGAAGAACGCATCAATTACGCGTTCATGCTTCACATAATTTAGGCTTACACACACCAATTGTCGGTGATGATTTATACGGTACAAAAGCCGACAGATTGCATTTGCATGCCGAATATATTCAGTTTGAACATCCGGTTACAAAAGAAGTGATGGAGATTTTAGTGGAAGCGGAGTTTTAGAATTTCATTAACCCTTCGAGGGTTTTAAACCCTCGAAGGGTTAATGAAATTCTTGATAAAATTCAATTGAAGATAAATTTGAATTATGAAATTCAATAAAATTTGAGATATTTCCAAACATATCAACAACTTCATTTCTTTTTAAATTTGTGTTTTTTGTTGAAATAATTGTTTCGTATGAACTCCAAGGATACAAATTCATGCTTTTACAAAAACCGTGTTGAACAGGATTATTGTGTATGTAATAAATTAGTTTTTTTAAATATTCTTCTGAATCAATAAGTTTTCTTTTAAACTTCGATTGAAAAATTTTTCCAGTTCTTTTGTGTTTTTTATTTATAGCTTGTGTGTAAGCATTTAAGAAATGAGAAAATTGTTTCGAAGCATCAATAACTTTTGGCTTTTCAACAGTTGTATATGATAATTCATCTTCAAAAATTTCTTCACTAGTTTTTATTCTGACAGCAATATGAAAATGGTTTTTCAATAAACACCAAGCATAAGTATCTGCAATTGGATTGATGTATTTTGCGTAAAGTTTTAAGAAGTGATAGTAATTATCAGTATCAAAGAATATATTTTCTCCATTATTTCCTTTGTTGTAGATATGGTAGTAATTTCCGGCAATTATTGGTGTAACTATTTGCATTTGTATTAATTTTTAATGGCGTGTATAATACAAATATAATAAAATAATTTAAACCCTCGAAGGGTTCAAAACCCTTCGAGGGTTTAAATTAAAAGAGTACTTTCTTCCCATCCAACCAAACACTATCAATCAAATTCGTAGCGAAACAATACGGAATTTCGTAAAAACTATGTAAAGGTTTTGTAATAATCAAATTGGCTTTTTTGCCTTTTGTAATACTTCCGTGAGAATCGCTTAAATCCATCGCATAAGCTCCGTTAATTGTGGCTGCGTTTATGGCTTCTTCTGGTGTCATTTTCATTTTGATACATGCAGTTGCGACTACAAAATGCATGTTTCCAGAAGGCGTTGTTCCTGGATTAAAATCGGAAGCTAAAGCTAAAGGTAAACCTGCGTTAAGCATTTGTCGTGCTGGTGTATACGGAATCGAAATAAAATAGGAGCAACTTGGTAAAGCCACTGGCATACAAGCCGAATTTTTTAAAACTTCAATATCTTCATCAGTTACAATTTCTAGATGGTCGACACTTAATGCGCCATTTTCAACACAGGCTTTAATTCCGTTAATGGCTGTAAATTGATTGACGTGAATTTTCGGCGTTAAGCCATATTTTTTTCCAGCTTCCATAATTTGAATGGTTTCTGAAACACTAAAATAACCTGTTTCTAAAAACGCATCAATATAATCCGCTAAATTTTCTGCTGCGATTTTTGGTAACATTTCATTGATTATCAAATCGATATAGGCTTGATGATTTTCTTTATATTCTGTTGGAAATGCGTGTGCGCCAAGGAAAGTTGCCTTTATAGCAATGGGATAATTTTCTTTTAATTTTTTAATGACACGAAGCATTTTCAATTCGCCTTCAACTGTCAATCCGTAACCCGATTTAATTTCAACCGCGCCAGTTCCTTGGGAAATGACTTCTTCCAAACGCTTTTTCGATTGGTTATAAATTTCTTCTTCCGTAGTTTCGTTTAATTTCTTAGCCGAATTTAAAATCCCACCACCACGATTCGCAATTTCTTCATACGACAAACCGTTAATTCTATCTACAAACTCGCCACTTCTATTTCCAGCGTACACAATGTGTGTGTGACTGTCGCAAAAGCTCGGCATCACAATTTTTCCAGTCGCATCAACAATAGTAGCGTTATCTAATTTCGGACAATTTTCCATCAAACCGAAATCGGAAATTAAATCATTTTCTAACACTAAAAAAGCATTCTCTAGAATGGGTAAATTCGCCATTTCTGCACCAGAAACTTTTTTTATAGAAGTTTCTCTAACTTGTAGTAATTGTTTGATGTTTATAATAAGGGTTTGCATAACTTTTAGTTATATTTGTGAATGGTAAAAATACTTATTTAAAATAAAGTGCGAAAACTATTATACAAAAAAGGTCGAAAAGTTGTGCCATCAATAATTGAATATACTGGCGAACACGATGATACAAAGCCAGAAATGCAATTGTTTGTGTACAATTCTGATGAATTATCTGAATATGAAGACATAAAACTGTCTCAATTGGATAAACATATGGAATCCAATAAAAACAATTGGATCAATTTACACGGTTTATCCGATGTTGCTTTGATTAAAGAAATTGGTGCAAAATTTAAAATTGACGATTTCATTTTAGGAGATATTTTAAACATTCTAAAACGATCCAAAGTTGACGAATACAATCATACCTTGTTTTTCAATATTAAGTCGTTATTACCAGAATCTACAGGAATTGATGTAGAACAAATTAGTTTTATTTTACGTGATGGATTGTTGTTTTCGTTTCAAGAAAAAAAGAGTGATTTCTTTTTACATATTCGAGAAAGAATGCGTCAACATGCTGGAATTGTAAGAGATAGAAAAGTCGATTATCTACTGTATTTATTGTTAGATGCGGTAATGGAGAATTTTTATATTACTATTGAAAGTGAAGAGCATAAAATTGATGCTTTAATAGATTTAATTAAGTCAACACCTAATCCAAATATTTTAGAAGATATTGAATTACACAGAGATAATTTAAATTTTTTACGTCGTTCAATTGTGCCACTTCGAGATTCGTTATATTCTATAAAAAGCATGAAAGATGATGATGTTTTTAATGTTATTCAAGCAGAAAATTATACGTTTTTTTCTCGATTACATCAAAAATGTTTAGAACTTATTGATCAAGTGGATGCCGACTTAAATTCCTTAGATAGTGCTTCCGCTTTTTATTTTTCGATGCAAAGTCATAAAATGAATGAGGTGATGAAAACTTTAACTGTCGTTTCTGTATTTTTTATGCCGTTGACTTTTGTGGTTGGTATTTATGGAATGAATTTCGATAATATGCCAGAGTTGCACTGGAAATATGGTTATTTTTATATTATTGCAGGAATGGTATTGTTGTTTATTTCAATGATTATTTACTTTAAAAAAAGAAGATGGTTTTAATTGTTAAATCTAGATAAATGAAAAAAGATATAAAAAACTTGTTAGATTCTGAAGATCAACAATTAAAAAAATTGCAAGAAATTGTTAGAAAAACGATTGATGAAGAACAATTAATCGTAAATAATTTGCTTCATCCGCCAACGGATAAATTATCAAAAGGCCAAATGATTTCTGATAAAGTAGCTAATTTCGGAGGGAGTTGGGCGTTTATTATTTCCTTTTTTGTCGTGCTTTTAATTTGGATTGTTTTTAATACGATTGCTTTAAAAAACTTTATTTTTGATCCGTATCCGTTTATTTTAATGAATTTAATTCTATCATGTATTGCGGCTTTACAAGCACCAATTATTATGATGAGCCAAAATCGTCAAGAAGAAAAAGATAGAAAACGCAGTGAAAACGACTACTTGATTAATCTAAAATCGGAATTAGAAATCAGAGCTTTAAATCAAAAAATCGATTTATTATTGGAAGAACAAATCAAAATTCTATTTGATAGTCAGGCGAAACAATTGGAAATTCTTAAAAATATTGAACAAAAAATGAAATAGTTTTTTTGTTAACTTTTATTATCGTAATATTGCAATATATAAATATGAGTTTAAAATGGGAATTACAAAATCAGCATCTTTTACAGACGAACAAAATGAAATTGCGAACTTGTTAAAAGCTTTAGCAAATCCGGCGCGAGTGGCAATTATTCAGTATTTATTGAAAGTGGATTCTTGTATTTGTGGTGATATTGTAAACGAATTGCCTTTAGCACAACCTACGATTTCTCAACATTTAAAAGAATTAAAAAACGCCAATATCATTCAAGGAACCATTGAAGGGAAATCAATTTGTTATTGTATCAATCCAGAAACGATGTCGAAAATGGAACGTTATTTTGGTGGAATTTCTCAAAAATTAAAAAATAAATGTTGTTAATTTAAATACAGTATTATGAAACTATCAGAAATTAAAAATCAGCTAAAAAAACTTACGAATATAGCTTTTCAATTGCCTAATGGCGAATTAGTTCCAAGTCATTTTCATGTGACGGAAGTCGGTAAAATCATGAAACATTTCATCGATTGTGGTGGTGTGGTTCGCAACGAAGAAGTAGTGAATTTTCAACTTTGGGAAGCGAATGATTATGATCACCGGTTGCATCCAGAAAAATTGCTTCATATTATAGAACTTTCGGAAGAAAAACTACAAATTCCAGATTTAGAAATTGAAGTCGAATACCAAATGAAAGAAACTATTGGAAAATTTAGTTTAGATTTTGACGGTACGAATTTTCAATTGAAATCGAAGTTAACGGATTGTTTAGCCAAAGATAATTGCGGCATTCCTCCAGAAAAATTGAAAGTTAAAATTGGGGAATGGAAACCAAAAGGAAATTCTTGTGTACCAGATTCAGGATGTTGTTAATCAAATAAAATTCAAAAAATGAATAAAATAAAATCAATTTGGACCACCATTACTGGAAGCGTAAGCGCTTCGATTCCTTTGTTTTTTGCCGTTTGTAAAAGTGGCGCTTGTACTGCAGTTTGTGTGAGTCCAATCGCCTCAATATTTGGAATTTCTAGCGCGAGTTTAACTGCTTCACCTTTGATGAAATCGTTATTTCCATTATTATTAGTCATTAGTGCAGTGGCATTTACCATTTCCTATTACAAATTATATGTGTTGCCAAAATTCGCATCAGCGGCTTCTTGTGAAACAGATTGCGGTTGTGAAACACCTCAAAAACCACTTCATAAAACCTTTCCATTTTGGTCTTTCTGGGTTGGATTAGTAGCAAGTATTGTATTTTTTACTTATTTTGAAGTTCAAAATTATAATTCTGAAACTCAAAAAGAAACGACTCCTACAGAAGTGAATGTTGTGAAATCAGATAATGCGGCAGCGCCTTGTTGTGCTGATGATACAAAATGTGAATAAATTATAGGATTATGAGTTTAGATAAAAAAGTACATTGGGAAAACGTTTTTGCGACTAATAAAGAAACAGAAGTGAGTTGGTACCAACAAAAACCAGAAACTTCTATTAACTTTTTTACTGAAAACAACATTCCAAAAGACGCTAAAATTATTGATATTGGTGGCGGTGATAGTTATTTGATTGATAATTTATTAGAATTAGGTTACACAAATTTATTTCTATTAGATATTTCTGCCAACGCGATCGAACGTATTAAAAATAGGTTAGGAGTGAGGTCTGAAAAAGTAACTTTTATAGTTTCTGATATTTTAGATTTTCAACCCAAAACTACTTTTGATGTTTGGCACGACAGAGCGAGTTTTCATTTCTTAACGACTGAAAAAGAAATCGAAACCTATAAAAGTTTAGTTTCTAATTCTATTTCGGAAAATGGATTTATGTTTTTAGGAACTTTCTCTGAAAATGGTCCATTAAAATGCAGTGGTTTAGAAATTACACAATATTCTGAATCAAAATGTGAGTTAACTTTTAGTGATAATTTTGAAAAAACGGTATGTTTTACAGAAAATCATCAAACGCCTTTTGATACGACTCAAAATTTTATCTTTTGCACGTTTAAAAGAAATAATATAAAATCATAGCGAACTTTGCGAAGTTCCTTGCGCGCTTTGCGGTTAAAAGAATATTATGTTTCAAAATTTATCCAAAACAATAGCATCCATTTCAAAGGTTTCTCTTTCTGAGGAACGAAAAGAAGTTTTACAACCTTTAGTAGATTACATTCAAAATAAAGTGAATAATAACGAAGTAATTCGATTAAATTTTATTTGTACTCACAATTCGAGAAGAAGTCATTTGAGTCAAATTTGGGCGCAAACTATGGCGTTTCAATTCGGAATTAAAAATGTGTATTGTTATTCTGGTGGAACGGAAGCTACAGCCATGTTTTCGAAAGTTGAAGAAACTTTAGTCAATCAAGGATTTGAAATTCAGCAATTAAGTAAAAATGAAAATCCACTTTACGCTATAAAATTTTCAGATAACGAACCACCAATTATAGCTTTTTCGAAAACGTATTTTGATGCTTTTAATCCGAAAACTAATTTTGGTGCGATTATGACTTGCAACAACGCAGATGAAGGTTGCCCGATGGTTTTTGGTGCAGAAGCTCGATTTCCAATAAAATATGAGGATCCAAAAGCTTTTGATGGAACAGAATTGATGAATGAAAAATATACTGAACGTAGTTTGCAAATTGCAAGTGAAATGTATTACGTTTTCAATCAAATTAAATAATTAAAAACTTCGCGAACCTTGCGCTGTCTTTGCGCCTTTGCGGTAAAACTTAAATATGAAAAAAAGATTAGGATTTTTAGATCGTTTTTTAACGCTTTGGATATTTTTAGCGATGTTAATTGGCGTGGCGATTGGTTATTTTATTCCGAATTCAGCTGATTTTATTAATTCATTTTCTTCTGGTACGACTAATGTTCCGTTAGCCATTGGATTGATTTTGATGATGTATCCGCCTTTGACAAAAATAGATTTTTCAAAAGTGCCAAAAATGTTTGAACAACCAAAATTGCTAACTGCTTCCTTTTTCATTACTTGGATTTTTGGACCATTTTTGATGTTTTTATTGGCAACTTTTTTCTTAAAAGACTATCCAGAATATATGACAGGTTTAATCATAATCGGAATTGCACCTTGTATTGCCATGGTAATTGTTTGGAACGAATTAGCCGAAGGAAACCGTGAATTAACTGCTGGTTTAATAGGGATTAATAGTTTGTTACAAGTGTTCTTTTTCAGTTTATATGCTTATTTTTATTTGAAAATCATGTTGCCTTTATTCGGAATTAAAGGTTTAGAATTGAATATAACGATTTCTGAAATTGCAAAAACCGTTGGAATTTATTTAGGCATTCCGTTTGCTTTGGCTGTTGTGAGTCGATTCGCAATAAAAAAATATTTGGGAGAGAAGTTTTTCAATCAGCAATTTATTCCTTTCATTTCTCCAATCACATTAATTGCTTTGCTTTTTACGATTGTAGTCATGTTCAGTTTAAAAGGAGAAATGATTGTAGATTTACCTTTAGACGTGCTTCGAATTGCTATTCCGTTAGTCATTTTCTTTGCTATTATGTTCTTCTTGATGTTTTTTGTGTCGAAGAAGATTGGTGCCAATTACAGAGATGCTGTTGCGTTGTCGTTTACCGCTGCAGGAAATAATTTTGAATTAGCCATTGCCGTTTCTATAGGCGTTTTCGGAATCAATAGCGGACAAGCGTTTGCAGGTGTGATTGGACCTTTAGTAGAAGTTCCTGCTTTAATAATTTTAGTAAACGTTGCGTTTTGGTTGAAGAAAAAGTTTTTTTAATCTTTTAAAGAACTAAACATAAATAAAAAAATCCCGTTTTTAGCGGGATTTTTCTTTACTACATCTTTCTAAATTACTCTTTTATAACTTTGATAGTTTGTGTTTGATTTTCGTTTTCTAATGTAATTAAATAAATTCCTTTTGCGTATTTCGACATGTCAATACTTGAAGAAGAACTTTGGATATCTTTTACTTCTAATTGTTGTCCTAATAACGAGTAAATCGTAGCTTTTGAAGCAGCACTATTATCTAAATACAAAATGTCTTTTACTGGATTTGGATAAAAACTCACTTTATTTATGTCATTATCAGCAATTCCTAAAGTAGTACTGATTACGAAATTATAGGGCGTTTGATAATTTGTGTTAGATGGAGTTGTACTCACGATTTTTAAGAAATAATCACCTGGCGTTAGCGTTTTTACAAACGAAAGCGTATTTCCTGTATTGGTTACAGCAGAATCAATTAAAGTACCAGTATTATTTAAAATTGATGCATTCATACTACTCGTATTTATTGAAGTAATATCCACATTTGTTGTCATAGTTCCGCCAGAAATGGTAAATTTATAAAAATCTTGATCTGCATCTGTTGTGTTTGATTGAATGGTTGTAAAACCGTTGTAAATCTTATTAGTATTGACTCTATAAGCCAATTCTTTAAAGTTGGGCTCGTCTAAACCTTGCATCACTTGGTAATAATATCCTGGTAATTCGGTGTGATTTTCAATAAAATCGAAACTTGAATTAAAATAGAAAAATTTTGTTGGATACGTTAAACTCGTATAATACGTATCCATAATAGATTGTGGTTCAGCAACAACTCCGTCAGTAGTTCCGCCAGTAATTCTACCAATTACGCTTGAAAAATCAATCATATTATCAATTGGTTTTTGGTTTAATCCAACTACATTATCACCAATATTCCCGTTGCAATTCACATCATAATTATAAAAATCGGCACCAAAAAGATGTTCGTTCATGTTGCTTGAATTGTTTACTTCAATTCCGCCAGATAAAAAACGTCCAGCATCACCACTATAATAATACGATATTTTTAAATCTCTAATCGCTTCACTTTTCGTATCAATTCCTGCAAACCAACCCAAACCAGTGTCGCTGGCATTACTTCCGCCATGTGGTGTTCCTAAAGTTAATAGTTTTGCTACGTGATGTGCATTATCAGGTTGCCAATAATTAGTATTTTGTAGATATTGACGAGAAGCCAAGCCACCCATACTGTGTCCGACCAAAATCACTTTGTCTTTACCCGTTAATTGCATCACTCTTTCGATAGCTTTTTTAACTGCAATTCCTTGTTTATAAATGGCTGATTGGTTGCTTAAAGCAGCAGTTCCAATAGAACCATCGGTATTCACGTTGAAGTTTAAAGTATAATAATCGCCATTAATCATCGTAGTTTCAAAAGCAGCAATATCTGCTCCAGCTGTTGGAAAGATGTTTAAGTTTGCGGTTCCGTTATTTCCATCTGCGTTTAGACAAAAATCGAATCTTCCACCAAAAGTATAACCGTACTGCGTATCGAAATATGCGGTAGTGGCATTCCAAGTTTCAGAACTTGAATTTAATCCGTGAATGAAAAGAATAGGATAGGGGTTTTTACTTTCGAATACTAAATTCGTATTCTGATTTACCGTTTTTAATGGAATAACAGAATCGTTTCTAATTTCTCGATATTGAAATTCTGTTGGTCTGGTTTTAAAAGTTATTTCTTGAGCATAACCAATGCTAATTAAAAATATAGAAAGCAGGGTTAATTGGGTAGTTTTTTTCATATGCATACATAGTAAAATTGAAACGCAATATAAAAAATTAATTTAATTTTCACATATTTTTTGTTAAATTATTAGTAAATAAGTTTACGTATTGCGTAATTATTAGTAAAACATTGGGTTCTTTTGATGAAAATGATGATTTTTTTTTCAAATAATCAATGAAAGTAAAACGATTGACTTCTTCGAAATTCATTTCACGAAAGAACGGAAAAAATAATACAAATTTTTTAATTAATAATGTAACAGGGTATCCAAGTAATTATCTGAATTTTATATGATTATATTAAAAAATAGAAATTATGGATACTAAAGAATTGGAGAAATTGCCAACTAAGGACGGAGAAATTGAAAAAGGAGCTGCTCATATTATGATTGAGTTAATAGAATACGAGCATAACGCTACTGTTAGTAAGTTAATAATGAAAAAGACGACAGGATCAATAGATGCTATGGCATTTGAAAGTGGGGAAGGATTGAATGAAAAAATTTCTCCTTTTGATACTTTTGTGCAAATTATTGATGGCAGTGCAATTATTGAAATTGATGGAAAGGCTTCTGTACTTAAAACAGGTAATGGTATACTTATACCGGCACACAAACCAAGTCATATTAAACCAAATGGTAGATTTAAATTGATTTTAACGGTTATTAAAAGCGGGTATGAATAGAAATCAACCCATTTTCAATAAAGTTGTATATTTTTTGTGAGTCCATTTCGCCTAATGTTCTGATACTATAGTGGCGTGTAAATGAAATTGGTGTATGGATTACAATTCCGTACTAACGGTTTTTTTTATAATATACATCTCTAAATTTACCATTTACAATACCTAATTGAATAACTTGATAAGAATCAACTGGTTTACCATCAGCTGATGTTGCTGGTTTCCATTTTTGAGGCATTTTTTTTACTATTTCTAAAATTTGCGCTTCGAAAGTTGTCAATTCTCCTTCTCCTTCGTTCGCAATTAGAAAGTTGCCAAGTTGACCTTTACAATTTACTGCGAAACCAATTAAAATTCTGAAAGTTTTCGAATGATTAAGTGGATTGGTCAAAAAATATTTTTTTAAGGCTTCATCACCTCCAAAATAAGTAGGATTCGAAAGTGGAAAGGCTAAATCCATTCCAACTTTTTTTCGTAAGTCTAAATCGTCAACAGTGTATGAGATTTTTTTACTACAAGTTACAAATGGTTTTGGGGTTTGTGCAATGCCATATTGAGAAAGAAGTACAAATAAGAATAAGAGTTTTTTCATAGGTTTGGTTTTTATAAATTGCTATTATCTTTTAAGTATTAACTATTAAATTCTACTTCTCAAATATATCATTTTTTCTGAAAATTACTACAAAAAAAAACTCTCAATTTCTTGAGAGTTTCTGTTATTTGTCTATTGCACCTAAAACGCGTTTCATAAAATCGTTTAGGGCTGTTTTTTTGTCTTTGCCTTCTTTTACCATTTTGTTCACTTCAATGGCGCCATACATATTGGAAATTAATTCGGCTATCACATCTAATTCTTCCTCTTTTAAAGATTCTAATTCGCAAAGATGTTCTAAAACGGCAATGGTTTCTACAATGTAATCCGCATCGTTTTCTTCAACAAATTGGTTTAAGTGTTTTATTACGGGTAATTTCATTTTTTGTTTTGTTTCAGGTTTGAAGTTTCAAGTTGCTGAGGTTCTACAAGTCATAAACTTGAAACCTGAAACTTGAAACAATTTTTTTACAACACTTCAGCAACTAATTCCGCTAAAACTTCAGCTTTGTTGGTTTGCGTTTGGTTGACTAACACGCCGTTTTTAAAAGCAGCGAATGTTGGTAAATTGTCTACGTTAGCTAATTTTCTAGATTCTGGATATAGTTCAGCATCTACGATTAAAAAAGGAACGTTTTCATTTTCTGAAGCCATTTTTTTGAATTTTGGTTTCATAATTCGGCAATTTCCACACCAAGATGCTGAAAATTGTACTAAAACTACTTCGTTTGAAGCAATTACTTCTGCTAAATTATCTTTTTCTAATTCTAAGAACATGTTATTTTGTTTAAAGTTTCAGGTTTAAAGTTTCAAGTTAAATTGTTGTAAACGTGAAACAAATGTACCCTCATTTTGAAATTAAAAAACAATGTGCCAATTAAATTGACTAATTGACACATTGAGAATTGTCTTATTATTTTAGTTTTGGCTTAAATAAGCAGCAGTACTTAATCTATCAGCGTTCATGGCTTCTTTACCAGCTTCCCAGTTTGCAGGACAAACTTCACCTTTAGTTTGGATATGTGTGTAAGCATCAACCATACGTAAATATTCGTTTACGTTTCTACCTAATGGCATATCGTTAACACTTTCGTGGAAAATTTTACCTGTTTCGTCAATTAAATACGTTGCACGGAAAGTTACGTTTGAACCTTCTAAAATTTCGTCATTTAATTCTTCGTTATATACCCATTCTGCATCTAAAATATCTAAAGCAGCAGATAAGTTACGAGTTGTATCAGCAATTAAAGGATACGTTACACCTTCAATTCCACCATTATTTTTTGCTGTATTTAACCAAGCAAAGTGTACTTCGTTAGTATCGCAAGAAGCACCAATTACGATAGTGTTTCTTTTTTCAAATTCTGGTAAAGCGGCTTGAAAAGCGTGTAATTCAGTTGGACAAACAAATGTAAAGTCTTTTGGATACCAAAATAAAAGTACTTTTTTGTTGTTTTTTGTAGCTTCTTCTAAAACGTTAATTCTTAAGTTGTCACCCATTTCTGAGATGGCGTCAACGGTAATGTTTGGGAATTGTTTTCCTACTAATGCCATAATTGTTTTTATTTATTTTATTGTTTTTATTTCTGATGCAAAATTAGGTGTTATTATCAGTATTTCAAGTGGAATTTATTGTAATTTCTTATTAGATAATAGGGTATGCCTATGATGAAATTTTAGGTTATTTTTAGGTAAAGAAAAAAGACGATTTGTTTTCAAACCGTCTTTAAAATAAGTTGTTGATTTAATATGACTTTGATAGTTTTTAGCCACGAATTCACTAATTATAGATGTGTTTATTTCGATTTAATTCGAATTATTATCGTCTAAGACGATAAATTTAAGATAATTAGAAAATTTTAATTCGTGAATTCGTGGCAAACAATATAATTATTTTGCGATGTCAAATCGGTCTAAATTCATCACTTTATCCCATGCTTTTACGAAATCAGTTACGAATTTTTGACGCGCATCTGATGAAGCATATACTTCCGCTAATGCTCTTAATTCTGAATTCGAACCGAAAATTAAATCTACTCGAGTTCCTGTCCATTTTAATTCTCCAGTTTTGCGATTTCTTCCTTCAAAAACAGCTGCATCATCAGAAGAAGCCTTCCAAGTTGTATTTAAATCTAATAAATTCACGAAGAAATCATTAGATAATGTTTCTGGATTGTGAGTGAAAATACCGTGATTAGAATGGTTGTAATTCGTATTTAAAACTCGCATTCCACCAACTAAAACGGTCATTTCAGAGGTTGTTAATGTCATTAATTGTGCTTTATCGACTAACATTTCTTCTGCAGAAACCGTGTATTGCGTTTTCATATAATTTCTAAAACCATCTGCTTCTGGTTCTAACACCGCGAAGGATTCTACATCCGTTTGTTCTTGAGTAGCATCATTTCTTCCTGGAGTAAAAGGTACTTTAATATCATGATTTGCGTTTTTAGCAGCTATTTCAATTCCAACTGAACCTGCTAATACAATTAAATCGGCTAGTGAAACATGTTTACCATCGAATTGGGCACTATTAAATCCGTTTTTGATACTCTCTAAAGTAGCTATTACTTTTGATAATTGCGCTGGATTGTTGGCTTCCCAATTTTTTTGTGGCGCTAAGCTAATTCTTGCTCCGTTTGCACCACCACGTTTGTCTGAATTACGGAAAGTAGAAGCGGATGCCCAAGCTGTAGTAACCAATTCAGAAACAGTAAGTCCAGATGCTGCAATTTTAGTTTTTAAAATTGTGATGTCATTATCATCAATTAATTTATGTGTTACAGCCGGAATTGGATCTTGCCAAATTAATTCTTCTTGAGGCACTTCTGGTCCTAAGTATAAAGATTTTGGCCCCATATCTCTATGAGTTAATTTGAACCACGCTCTTGCGAAAGCATCAGCAAATTCTTCCGGATTTTCGTGAAAACGTTTAGAGATTTTCGCATAAATAGGATCCATTTTCATAGCCATATCTGCAGTAGTCATCATTAATCTTTGTGATTTTGAAGCATCTCCAGCAGTTGGCGCCATTTGTGCGTTCGAAGCTGCTGTTGGTGTCCATTGTTGAGCACCAGCTGGGCTTTTAGTCAATTCCCATTCGTAACCCAATAATACGTTGAAATAATCATTGTCCCATTGCGTTGGATTTGGTGTCCATGCGCCTTCAATTCCACTTGTAATGGTGTCATTTCCAACACCTGTACCGAATGAATTTTTCCATCCTCGACTTTGTTCTTCAATTGGAGCACCTGCAGGTTCTGGTCCAACAAATTCTCCAGGATCTGCCGCACCGTGCGCTTTTCCAAATGTATGTCCGCCCGCAGTTAAAGCTACAGTTTCTTCATCATTCATGGCCATTCTTGCAAATGTTTCACGAATATCTCTTGCCGAAGCTAAAGGATCTGGATTTCCATCTGGACCTTCAGGATTTACATAAATAAGACCCATTTGAACGGCTGCTAATGTGTTTTCTAATTCACGGTCACCTTGATATCTTTTATTTCCTAACCAATCACTTTCAGAACCCCAATAAATATCCTGTTCTGGTTCCCAAACATCAGCACGACCTCCACCGAAACCAAACGTTTTGAATCCCATCGATTCTAATGCACAGTTTCCTGCTAAAACCATTAAATCTGCCCAAGAAATTTTATTACCATATTTTTGTTTGATTGGCCATAATAATAAACGTGCTTTGTCTAAATTCCCATTGTCTGGCCAACTGTTAAGTGGTTCAAAACGTTGTTGTCCAGATCCTGCACCACCACGACCATCACCAATACGATACGTTCCTGCTGCATGCCATGCCATACGAATGAAAAATGGACCATAATGTCCATAATCTGCTGGCCACCAATCTTGAGAATCGGTCATTAAGTTGACTATATCTTGTTTTAAAGCATTATAATCAACACTTTTAAAAGCTTCTGCATAATTAAAATCTTCTCCCATTGGATTGGATAATTCCGAATGTTGACGAAGAATATTTAGTTTTAACTGATTTGGCCACCAATCGCTATTTCTTGTACCATTACCAGCTGTTTGTTTAGTTACAGCGCCAGAAAAAGGACATTTTCCTCCTCCGTTTGAATTTGAATTGTTTTCCATATTATTAAGTTTTTTGTTTTGTTGTTTAGCAAAAGTATGCTTTATATCTTGTTTTTTGATAAATTTTAATTATATAAATTTATTTTAAAATAGTTTTAGCTTATCGTAATTTAATATTAATATCTGAAAGCATTTTCAATTTTAATTATATATTTGCCTTCCTAACCAAAATTACTAAAAAAATGAATATTTTCAGAAAAAAATCGATTACTACGATATTGAAGCAAGGCGGAGATGGAGAACATTCTGGCTTAAGTAAGGTATTGACAGTAAAAGATTTAACATTTTTCGGAATTGCTGCCATCATAGGTGGTGGTACGTTTAGTGCAATTGGAAACGCTTGTTTTTCAGGTGGACCAGCTGTAGTACTTTTATATATTATGTGCGCCATTGCTTGCGGATTTACAGCGATGTGTTATGCAGAATTTGCTTCTCGTGTACCCGTTTCAGGAAGTGCTTATACCTATGCATATGTGTCTTTCGGAGAGCTTTTTGCTTGGATCATTGGTTGGGCCTTAATTATGGAATATTCTATTGGAAACATTTATATTGCCTTTTCATGGAGTGGTTATTTCACCAATTTACTAGAAACTTTTGGCATACATTTACCAGAATGGTTGACAATCAATTACCAATCTGCTCATGCAGCTTTTTTAGCCAGTAAAGGAGACGAAGGTTTAGCCGCTTGGCAAAATGCACCAATGCTAGGAAGTTTAAAAGTTATTTTTGATTTACCAGCTGTGGTGATTAATATTTTAATTACCTATTTAGTATATAGAGGAACAAAAGAATCTAAAAACTTTAGTAATGCGATGGTTTACATTAAGTTAGCAATTATTGCTTTAGTAATTATTGTAGGTGCTTTTTATGTAGATATTGACAATTGGACGCCTTTTATGCCAAATGGTTTTAGCGGAGTTATGGGCGGAGTTTCTGCTGTGTTCTTTGCATACATTGGTTTTGATGCCGTTTCTACTTTAGCTGAAGAAAGTAAAAACCCACAACGTGATTTACCAAAAGGTATGATTTATTCGTTAGTGATTTGTACTATCGTTTTTATCATATTAGCTTTAGTCATTACAGGAATGGTTTCTTATGAATTGCTTGGAGTTAGTGATCCTTTAGCTGAGATTTTTGCTTTAAAAGGTGTGAAATGGATGTTATTTGTGGTTTCAATTGCTGCAGTTGTAGCGATGACCAGTGTTTTATTAGTTTTTCAAATGGGACAGCCTAGAATTTGGATGACTATGAGTCGTGATGGTTTAATGCCGAAACGTTTTTCAAGAATTCATCCGAAATATAAAACACCAAGTTATGCAACGCTTGTAACAGGTTTAGTGGTTGGAATTCCAATCTTTTTTACAGATGAAAACTTCGTATTAGATTTTACAAGTATCGGAACTTTATTTGCATTCGTACTGGTTTGTGGTGGTGTTTTAATGCTTTCTCCACAAAGTGAAGCAGAAATTGCAGATCGCGAAACCAAAGGAAAATTCAGAATTCCGTATGTGAATTCTAAGTTTATTTTCCCAGTTCTTGTTTTAGTTGCAGTAGTCTTAATTTTAAAATATGTTCCAAATTTCTTTACAAATGTGTTTGATTTTTCTACGGGTGAAAAATTAGCGACTAATATTCCAATGTTAGTTTTCTTAATCGTTTGTATCGTAATGACATTTGTTTCTTTTACTAAAAACTTATCGTTAATTCCTTTATTAGGCTTAATTTCTTGTTGTTATTTACTAACAGGAATGGCAGTTTCAAACTGGATGTGGTTTGGAGTTTGGTTAGTAATTGGATTAATCATTTACTTTTCATTCAGTTATAAAAACAGTAAATTGAATACTGAAATAGAGAATTAAGAAACAGATATAAATAATAAAACCCGCAAGTTCATCATTTGAATTTGCGGGTTTTTTTGTTTTAAAACTAAGCTACATTTTTGATGGTTTTCCATTTTTTAAATCCGAACCAAGCTAAAAATCCGAAGAAAGCTATTGGCCAAAGTTGGACTAAAAACGCCACAATTCCTTCAAAAACAAACCAGCCTGTTTTAAGGCTTTCCCAAACTTGTAAACCTAAATTTGGTCGGTAGGCATTTATGTTTTTTTCGTTGGCCACCAGTTCGTATTTTAGCTGTTCGTTTTGGTATAATTCTAACGTTACGGTTGAAAAATTCACTTGATCTTTTAACGATAAATTATTGATGTACGAAGTATCCGAATTTTCTTTTTTAGAAGCCAAATTCGCTTCTGCTTCATTAATTTCTTTTAATTTATTGCCTTTTTTATCGATAGCCGTTTCTAATCTTTTAGACGTGTTGGCATTTCTTTTTTGAGATAATTCGTTGGCTAAGAGTTGCAAATTCACATCGTCCGCTTTAATGACGCGATAATCTAAAAACTGTACTTCTTTGGCTAAACTTCTTAAAAGGGTGTCTAATTTGACGTTTGGTACGCGCAAAGCCATAGTGTTGTTTACTTCGTAACGTGTAGTTTTTAATAAACTATCTTGACTGACTTGCGTTTCATCGTTTTCGGTAACCGTACTTCTCAATTCGGAAAGCGTTACAAATCCGCCACAATTTTTAGTAACATTCTCGATTTTGTAGGTCGATTGCGCGACATCTTTCACTTTAAAACGCGCATCTGCGGTTCTAATAAATTTTCTTTGGGAATTTTTGTCTTCCACAGCTGCAGAAGAACTCATGTCGTCAGCGACTGAACTGCTATCTACAACAGCTTCTAAATCCATTTTTGTGATTGCTTCTCCTTCCGCTTTTTTGTTACAAGCAATTGCTAATGTTAGAAGAAGGATCGCACCTCCAGTTTTGAAATTTCTGTTCATAATAATTTGTGTTTAAGGATTGGTTAATAAGTAAAAAGTAATTGTGTGCCATTAACAAATTTTTATGATTAGGTGATATGAAATTACCTACTAAAAACTGTGCCAAAAAATTTGGGAATACTTCATGACTTTTAATTTTTTATTGATAAGTTTGATTTGAGAAAAAAAATAGTACCTGTATGAAAATTCCAAAAGAAGAAAATTTGCCGATTTATAAAAAGGCCGAACATATTTTTCAATTAGTAGAAAGTTTAGTTGCTATTTTGCCAGAAGACGACGACTATTTAAACGAAACCAAACATTTTATGACCAGTGACGCCATGCTAATTTGTGCGAAAATCATGGGTGCAGAAGGTGGTGATTTATATAGTATTAGAATGCAAAATGCAGCTTTGATTAGACAAGCAGCAATGGATTTATATGTTCAAGTAGGAGGTTTGAGGATGTTTGACAACTTTAAAGACAAAAACTATATTCCATTGATTAGACAAGAAATTGAAGAATTCCGATTGTTATTTATCGATTGGGTAGCCAATTTTGATACAACCAATTACATTTGGGATGAATGGGAATTGTTTAATCCGAAAGGCGCGATTCCACCTGATCCAAATGACTACCAAGACCCTATTAACTTTGATGATATAGATTTTAGTAATTTCGAATCTGATGAGGAAGATGATTAAGTTTTAAAAAAATGAGCCGATTAAGAAGTTTAATCGGCTCATTTTTTTTGTATATTTGAGCCGAATAATGATTTTATTCTCCACAATATAAAAAACGACACATCATTACAACATGTCGTTTCCATTGGAAAATTAAAACATCACAAAAATGTGAAACAGAGAAAAGGATTATCCTTTATTTTTTCTAACCATAGCTTGTGTGTAAAAAAACCGGTGATTTATTCTATCATAAGCAGTACTAATACCACCAACAAGTTCCCAGTTTTGTTTCAGTAAATTATTTGTTTCATTTTCAAAACTATCTAAACGCCATAATTCTATAACTTTATATTCCATAACTTTTAAATTTTAGCGTTTTGGCGTATTGCCTCTGTTTCCACCTGACTTATTTCCAGTGGTACTCGGATAATTTGGATTGGGTTTTGCACTTGGTGCGCTTGCTGGTTTTGCACTACTTCCTTTGCTTGTGCCTGAATTTGAGTTGACTTTGTTCATCTTTTTTTTAGTTTTAAATTGATTAAGTTAACATCGATAGCTATTCGATAGTTTTGTAATTACTTGTCAAAAGTCAGTATAAAAAAGAAGCTGATATAATGTAGAATCATATCAGCCTATAGCGAAGAATAAAAGTGTTTTTTTGAGGAATAAGAGCGGTTATTTTTTGAAATATTTTACTGCCGATTGATAATTTTCTGAAACGGGTAATTTTTTGGTTTCTAATTTCCCTATTGAATTTAAAATTTCAACTTCAATAGTTTCTTCTTTTTTATTATATTGTTTGATGTGATTGACATTTACTCGAAACGATTTATGTATGGTAATAAATTGCGATTTTAACAACCCTTTTTCTTCCATTTTAGAAAAGGAGAAATCAATAAGACTTTCTGTTTTTCGGTTGTTAAAATAAATTTGTTTGTTATTGGATTCGGAACCACCGGCTTTGTCAGATACTAAATATACAATTGAATCTACAGCAATTTTACTGCGTTTTTGTTTGCCTAAATCTAAATGCACATGGTTTTGGTTGCTAAAAAACTGCACTTCTTGTAAAAATCTGGAAAAGGTTTTCTGAAATTCTACTTCTGTAAAAGGTTTGGTTAAATGGTCAACGCAAATAGAAAAATCACGTTTCAATTGTTCCATTTCGCGGATATATTGCGGTGTATTACTACTGGCAAAAAGCACAGGTAACTTCAATTCATAAGCGACTTCCATTCCTGTCATGTACGAATCGCCTAAATTCAAATCTAAAACCAATACATCAGGTTTAGTTAGTTTGACTTCTTCCAAAAAAGATTTAGCATCGATACAAGCGGTAACCACTTCAACAGGCAAATGCGCCAAGTACTTTTGGTTTTTGGCTAATTGTTCTGGGTTATCGTCTAGAAGGGCAAGTTTCATAATATTACTGTTGAATTAATTTATTATCCAATAGATAATTTTGCAGATTCATTCCATAAATAATTTGGCAAAGGTTCATTTAATTCCCATTTGATATTCATAGGTTTTGAACCTTCATTTTCTTTGAAATTCCCTTCTCCTATAAAAACATAGCCCATTGTGTTTCCTTTTTCATCATTTGCTTTTTCTCTAACAAAAAGCAATATTTTTTTATCATTTTCTTTATGATTAACGTATGTTAATCCTTTTCCATAGTCAGGACGTGCAGAATTTTGACTTTGCCAATGAAACAAAGTTTCGCTAATTGCATAATCGTCATACATAGTTGTTGGAGAAAAATTTTCCTCAGATTTAATTAAATTAATGAAAAGTAATTCTGTATTTAAATCTACATTTTCAGCAACACCTTCACGACTTGGTGATTTTCTATTAAAGGTACTTAATCCAAAAGCAGATAAGATTTGATCTCTTGTATATCTGGCATGAACTTTTAATGGTTGTTTGTATGGCAATTGAATATCTATTTCTTTGAAATCAACCCTTTCAATTAAAAGTTCTAATACTTCAATTACTTCAGTTACCAATATTTTATTTTTACCAATTGAATTGATGCTTTCTTCTAATGAATTAAAACCTCCTGCGTTTTGCCAAACATCATAATGTAGCATTAACAACATTATTTTTTCATTTTCATGAAAATCATTAATTTTTATATTGAAATTTTGTTTAGCAATCTTTAAAATAAAATTAAAATAACTAGTAGAGCTTGTTGAGAGCCACTTTTTACTAATAGCAGATAAAATTTGTTTTTCATTTATACTATCAAAATCTTCAATTACACCTGCTAATTGACATAATCTTGACCAAGTTCCTTTTTTATAAATAGTTTCTATTGAAATATGGTTTAATTCAATAAAATTAGTTAAAGTTAATGGTAGAGTAGTCTGATGTTGAAAATTTCTTATTTTAGTTATTAGCTGATTAATATTTAAATTTGTAGCTTTTCTGATGTTTTCAAGAATAGTTTCTTTTGTTTTTTTCTCTAAAACAATTGAACATCCTAAAGGTAAATGTGGAAAATCATCTTCAATTTCTTTTTGAACGGAAGTAGATGTTTTTCCAATTAATGCTCTAAATTTACTTTCAAAATCATATTCTGGTCTTGAATTTCCAACAAAATCTAGGACAGTTAAACAATCTTTTCCTTCAGCCAAACGCAATCCACGTCCTAATTGTTGAAGAAAAACGGTTAAACTTTCTGTTGGTCTTAAAAACAAAACCGTATCTATTTCTGGAATATCAACACCTTCATTAAAAATATCAACTACGAATAAATAATTAAATTCTTTTTTTCTGAATTTTTCTCTGATTTCATCACGCATATTTGAATTTTTCGAACTCAAATATTCTGCTTTTAAACCAGCCAAGTTGAATTTTTCAGCCATAAAAGTAGCATGTTCAATTGTTACACAAAATCCAATTGCACGAACATCATGTATATCATTCGTGTATTTGTGAAGATTAGAAATTATTTCACCAACTCTTATGTCATTTTTAGTATACAAACTGGTTAATTCACTTGCTACATATTTTCCTTTTTCCCATCTTACTTTTGTTAAATCGATACTGTCAGTAATTCCAAAATACTGAAAAGGACTTAGCAATTTTTTATTTAATGCTTCAGGAAGTCTTATTTCGGCAGCAATACGATTGCAAAAATCTTCTAATATATTTTCACCGTCCATTCTTTCTGGTGTCGCTGTTAGTCCAAGCAATACTTTTGGTTGAAAATAATTTAATATAGGCCTGTAAGTTGATGCAGAAATATGATGGACTTCGTCAATGATAATGAAATCGTAGTATTCTGGCGAAAGTTTAATTTCTTTAAGTCTATTATTTAAAGTTTGAACTGATGCAAAAACATACTCATTCGAACCAGGTTCTAATCCATCAACCCATAAATCGCCAAAGTTATTATCTTTTAAAACTCCTTTAAATGTTGCTTGTGCTTGTTGTAAAATTTCTTTTCTATGCGCAACAAATAACAATTTTGAAGATTTGTTGTTCTTCCTGAAATTTTTATAATCAAAAGCTGAAATAACGGTTTTTCCTGTTCCTGTTGCAGCGACTAAAAGATTTTTATGTCTATTGTGAACTGTTCTTTCAACTTCTAATTTTTCAAGTATTTCATTTTGATAATGAAAGGGTTTGATGTCAAAATAAGAAGTTGTAAAAGTATATTCTTTTGAAAATTTCCCTTGTTTTAAAGCTTCTACTAATTTTACGGAATGAATATTTCTATCATATAATTCAAATTCAGAATTTTGCCAATAAGCTTCAAAAGTTTTTTTGAATTTATCAATTATATGACCTACTTCTTTAGTAGTTATTTTTAAATTCCACTCTAAACCATCAGTTAATGCTGAACGAGAAAAATTTGATGAACCAATATAACCTGTATGAAAACCTGTATTTCTTTGAAATAAATAAGCTTTTGCATGTAGTCTTTCATTTCCGGTATTATAAGAAACTTTTACTTCGGTATTTTTTAAAGATGCTAAAAACTCAACTGCTTTTGCATCGGTTGCTCCAATGTAAGTGGTAGTTATTACTCTAAGTTTTCCACCTCTTTCTGTAAAGTCTCTCAATTCACGTTCAAGAATCCTAATTCCTTTCCACTTAATAAATGAAACTAGTAAGTCTATTTTATCAGAAGATAATATTTCTTTTCTTAATTCACTTTCTAATGTTGTTCCTGAATTTCCGCCTGTAAACAGTTCACTATGAATTAATCTAGTATAAGGTGTAATCTCTTTTAAGTGTAAATCTAAATCAGTAAAATGTGAATCAACTTTTGTAAAAACGGCTTTTAAAATTTTACCTTCAGTTTCAATTAAATCATCTTCGAATTCTTCTTTTTTTAATTCTTCTTTTAAAAATAAAATTATTTTGTTAGCAATCTCAATTTGAGTTTCTATAATATCATCGCCTTTGATCAAAGTAAAAGCATGTTTAATTGTTTTACCAATATGCTGTGATAATATTAGAGCGGCTTCAGCTTTATCTATTGGAGTTTTCTTTACTTGAAACGTATCTTTATCTAATTCGTTTAATTTATGGTTAATTAGTTTTGTTACTAATTCTTCGTACAACCCTTGATTCATAGTTCAAATTTTAATAATTCTTCAACAATTGGCAAATCAGCTTCCGCCCAATCTAAAACTAATAATTCTGATTTGTCAATTATTTTATAATCCCTATGTTCAGACAAAATAATTTCACCCGAAACATAAGTTGAAATAAAAGGAATTAAATTAATTTTAAAAGTTCCATAATCATAAATACTATTTGATAATTTTTCTAAAACTTTAATTTCAATGTTTATTTCTTCTCTTATTTCTCTTTTTATACAATCTGTTTCACTCTCATTTTCTTCTAGTTTTCCCCCAGGGAATTCCCATTTCAAAGGTAATTTCATTTTTTCGCTTCGTTGAGTGACTAAAATTTTATCATTGAAATAAATTATTGCACAAGTGACATTTATCATTTTTTGAGCTTTTTCTTTTAAAAGATTTTAATTGTAGTATATTTCTCAAACTTACAAATTTAAAATGGTTGTAACAATAGTTATTTCTATCAGATTTTCACCTCCGTTATTTTTCCCACCATCCAAAATTAAAATAACAAAACCTGTTATTTTTTTCTCGTTTTAAAAATAAAATAACACAATCCGTTATTATTTTTTTCGTTTAAAAATAAAATAACAAGAAATTTGGAGGCATTTTTGATTTGAAAATTTTATAACAAATGAAATAATATGCGAAAAGGAAAACCAATATGTAAAGAATTAGGCCTAAAACAAGAGGAATTGGCAGTTCTTTTGAATATCAGTAAAGGTCAATTAGCCATGTTTGAAACGGGTAAACGAGATTTACCAATTGCAGCTATGCAAAAACTGGCGTCAATGTTACAGTTTGTGCAGGAGGAAAGTTTGAAATCGGGTAGTGCGGAAGTATTGAAATCGCAAACAGAACAAAAGAAAAAAGTATTGGAGCATTTGCTAAGAGAGAACCAATACAAACAAAAGTTGTTGGAGAAAAAACTTGAAATAGCAGAGAAAAAGTTTCAGTCTAATTGTACAGCTATGCAATTGATGCGGTTTTTAGAAATTGATGCGAGTAAAAAAGGAGATTCGCCAAATGGTCTCATAAAAGGAATTGAAGCAAGAGCTGTTAAGGAATTAGAGCAAAACAGTTGGGAAGTGGTGGTTAAGCTTCAAATTCAAAAGGAGGTTTTGTTAATGGAAGAGAAAATGCTTTTGGAATTTACGATTTGAGATTTGGGATTTACGATTTACGACCAAGATTGTGAAAGTGTTTTGCGGAAGTGGATTATGAGATTCCTCCTGAGGTCGGAATGACAAGATTGAGGAAGTGGTTTGTGTGAGATCCTGAAACGAGTTCAGGATGACAAGATTGAGGGTAAGATTGTAGAAGTGGTTTGCGTGAGATGCTTTCAGCATGACAAACTTTGCGCATAGCTATGTGATCTATTTTGAGCGGAGCGTCTTTATGTACAATCCAACCTATGTAACTATGTGTTTAAAAAAAAACTTATATGACTTATATGTTTAGAAAATTACGATTTGTGATTTACGATTTACGACCAAGTTTGTGGAAGTAGTTTGTGTGAGATGCTTGCAGCATGACAAGTATACGGGATTGTTTTGTGGAAGTAGATTATGAGATTCCTCCTAAGGTCGGAATGACAAACTTTACGCATAGCTTATGTGAACTATTTTGAGCGGAGCGTCTTTATTCACAATCCAACCTATGTAACTATGTGTTTAAAAAAAAACTTATATGACTTATATGTTTAGAAAATTACGATTTGTGATTTACGATTTACGACCAAGTTTGTGGAAGTAGTTTGTGTGAGATGCTTGCAGCATGACAAGTATACGGGATTGTTTTGTGGAAGTAGATTATGAGATTCCTCCTAAGGTCGGAATGACAAACTTTACGCATAGCTTATGTGAACTATTTTGAGCGGAGCGTCTTTATTCACAATCCAACCTATGTAGCTATGTGTTTTAAAAAAAACTTATATGACTTATATGTTTAGAAAATTACGATTTGGGATTTACGATTTACGACCAAGTTTGTGGAAATGTTTTGCGTGAGATGCTTTCAGCATGACAAACTTTACGCATAGCTAATGTGAACTATTTTGAGCGAAGCGTCTTTATTCACAATCCAACCTATGTAACTATGTATTTAAAAAAACTTATATGACTTATATGTTTAGAAATTTACGATTTGGGATTTACGATTTACGACCAAGTTTGTGGAAATGTTTTGCGTGAGATGCTTTCAGCATGACAAACTTTACGCATAGCTTATGTGATCTATTTTGAGCGGAGCGTCTTTATTCACAATCCAACCTATGTAACTATGTATTAAAAAAACTTATATGACTTATCTGTTTAGAAAATTATGATTTGTGATTTACGATTTACGACCAAGTTTGTGGAAGTGGTTGGTGTGAGATGCTTGCAGCATGACAAGTATACGGTATTACTTTGTGGAAGTGGATTATGAGATTCCCCCTAAGGTCCGAATGACAAACTTTACGCATAGCTTATGTGAACTATTTTGAGCGGAGCGTCTTTACTCGCAATCCAACCTATGAACCTATGTGTTAAAAAAAAAACTTATATGACTTATATGTTTAGAAATTTACGATTTACGATTTGGGATTTATGGCCAAGTTTGTGGAAGTGGTTTGCATGAGATCCTTTCAGGATGACAAACTAAACCGAAAAAATCCATTTAATCTTTTAAATCTGCGTGCCTAATAGGATTTACGATTTACGATTTTTGATTTACGAATCTACTTTGAAATAGTGAAATTATTTCCCAATACAAAAGTTCGCAAAAATATTCCCAAGTAACTCATCGTTAGAGACTTGTCCTGTAATTTCTCCAAAGTGGAATAAGGCTTGTCGAATATCAATCGCCATAAAATCGGAAGAAATGTTATTGTCTAAACCAAAACGTACTTTCTGAATTTCTTCTAAAGCTTTTAGTAACGAATCGTAATGACGTGTGTTAGTTACAATCGTTTCATTATTACGTAAAGCACCTGTGTTTACAAATGATAGCAGCTGATTTTTAAGTTCGTCAATTCCTGTTTTTTGCTTGGCAGAAATAGGTAAAAGTTTTACGTTTAACGTTTCAAGTTGCTTTTGAATGTCTGAAATTTGGTCATTCGTTAATAAATCCACTTTATTAATCACGACTAATAAAGTTTTAAGCGGATATTTATTTTTAACTTTTTCAATTTCATTTATGTATTCCGAACCTGAAACCTGAAACTTTAAACTTTCAAACAAATACAAAACCACTTGCGCTTGTTCAATTTTTTCAAAGGTTTTCTGAATTCCGATGCTTTCCACCACATCTTTCGTTTCACGAATTCCAGCGGTGTCTATAAAGCGGAAACCAATTCCTTCAATTACCAATTCATCTTCAATCGTATCACGAGTCGTTCCAGCAATGTCTGAAACAATCGCGCGTTCTTCGTTCAATAAAGCATTCAAAAGCGTTGATTTTCCTACGTTTGGTTCACCCACAATCGCAACAGGAATTCCGTTTTTAATCACATTACCTACCGCAAAACTGTCGATTAATCGTTTTAAAACAAATTCAATTCGCGTTAGTAATTCGTAAAAAGCGGTTCTGTCGGCAAATTCTACGTCTTCTTCGGCGAAATCTAACTCCAATTCAATTAAAGAAGCGAAGTTTAATAATTCTTCACGCAACTTGGCAATTTCATTACTGAATCCACCACGCATTTGTTGCATCGCTATTTGGTGACTCGCTTCGTTATCCGATGAGATTAAGTCGGCCACAGCTTCTGCTTGAGATAAATCTAATTTTGCGTTTAAAAAGGCTCTTAAAGTGAATTCACCCGCTTGTGCCATTTTCGCACCTTTGCGAAGTAATAATTGTATAATTTGTTGTTGAATAAAAACCGAACCATGACAAGATATTTCCACCACATTTTCACCCGTATACGAATTCGGACCTTTAAAAATAGAAAGTAACACCTGGTCGTACACTTTTGTGCCGTCCACAATATGACCTAAATGTATCGTATGCGTTTTTTGCTTACTAATGTCTTTTCCCGAAACCGATTCAAATACGTCAGCAGCAATAGCAATCGCATCAGCGCCTGATAATCTAATAATAGCAATTGCTCCCGCTCCAGATGGTGTAGCTAAGGCAACTATGGTTTCGTGTGGAATCATATTTTGGGTTTTGAAATGCAAAGATAAAATTTTAGTAATTAGTAAGTAGTGAATAGTGAATAGTTTTTTTTAGGAGAAGACATTTTGTTTTCAAAACACCACTTGTCCCGCTATCCACTATATTCCCGAAAAAAATCGGGAGATGCCGTTCCTATCGGGTCTATAATAGAACTTTTAGTTTTTCATAATTACTTTTTCAGCATAACGTAACCACAAATTTGATAGTAAATTTTTCTGCCACAAATTATCGAATTTTTCGAATAAAAAAAAATCTGTTTAATCTATTTCAATCTTTTAAATCTGCGTGCCAATTACCACAAACCAATCACCATAAACTTGTCATCCTGAAAGGATCTCACGTAAACCACTTCCATAATCTTGTCATTCCGACCTTAGGAGGAATCTCATAATAAACTTTCGCCACAACGTAACCACAAACTTGTCATCCTGAAAGGATCTCACGTAAACTACTTCCATAATCTTGTCATTCCGACCTTAGGAGGAATCTCATAATAAACTTTCGC
>CAYWVV010000004.1:0-86645 GCA_964461805.1 uncultured Flavobacterium sp. | reverse complement strand
TACTTGGCTCTTTTTACTTGGCTCTTTTTACTTGGCTCTTTTTACTTGGCTCTTTATTAGCGAAGCTGTTCTTTATACATCGCAAAATTTGCTTTATCTTTTTCAGATAAAACAGGTTCGTTTACAGGATATTGCTGTAATTCTTCCCACATAATTTTCGCTACTAAATAACGGGCCATATCTTTATCATCCGCTGGAATAACATACCAAGGTGCGTTTTCTTTTGAACTCTTATTTAAAATTTCTTCGTAATAGTTCATGTAATCATCCCAAAATCCTCTTTCTTTTATATCGCCTGAAGAAAATTTCCATTGATGATCTTCGTCTTCCAAACGTTTTAATAAGCGTTTCTTTTGTTCATCTTTACTCATATAAAAGAAAAACTTCATCACAATTGTTCCATTTTGAGAAATGTGTTTTTCAAAATTGTTAATTTGCTCCAATCGGTTTTCCCAAAATTCAGGTTGAATATCTTCTACTTTTTCAATTCCAGGAATGTTTTCATTCAAAATATATTCTGGATGCACGCGAGTGACTAATAAATTCTCATAATGTGTTCTATTAAAAACCGCAAACTTCCCTTTTTCTGGTAAAGCCAAATAATGTCGCCATAAATAATCGTGCTCCAATTCGGTTGAATTTGGTGTTTTAAAACTATGCACCACTACACCACGCGGATTAAATTCTTTAAAAACTTCCCGAATCAAACTGTCTTTTCCACTCGTATCCATACCTTGTAAACCAATCAAAACACCATAACGGTTGTGCGCATACATAACGTCTTGCCATTCACTTAACTTGTTGCGAAGTTGGTCTAACTCTTTTTCTTTTTTATCATCATCCCAAAAACTATCCAATTCTGTTTGATATTCTGATAATTTTATAGGTTTTGTCACTTTATAATCTTCTAATCTGAAATTTTCCATATTTTTATACCATTAATTTGAAGCTTTATCCTGCTATCCGCTATATCTTTTTATTTTAAGTTACCTTCAACACTTCGACTCCGCTCAGTGTGACAATTCAAGCAACTTAAAATAAAAAGGATGCCGCTACTATCAGGGCTAGACTTTCGTTTTCAAAACATAAATATATGCAAAATTTTCAAGTAACAGAATTCTGTCACATTAAAGGAATTGGTTCCGCTTCAGGTTTAATTTATTATCAACAGGTACTTTTTATCATTTCAGACAACAGTACTTTTTTATATCAATATGTTATTGACAAAGATCTGGTTCTAAAATTTCCATTAGTAGAAAATCCACAAGAAAATATCGCCAAAAAAGATAAATTAGATTTAGAAGCGATGACTAGTTATGGGAATCAGATTTTTATATTTGGTTCAGGTTCCACTTCGCAACGCAACACGATGTTTTCTTTAAATTTAGAAAATGATGGATTACATAAAAACGATTTATCACAATTATACCAACAATTAAGAAATTTAGCCTCTTTAAAAGAAGATGAACTGAATATTGAAGGTGCGATTTGTGTGAATAAAACCATGTTGCTTTTTCAAAGAGGAAATGGAGCAACTGGCAAAAACGGAATTTTCATTGTACCAGATAATCCGGAACAACCACAAGGTTTTGTCTCGATAAAACTTCCAGAAATTTCAAATGTAGAAACGACTTTTACAGATGCTATTTTAGTCGATAATTTCATCTATTTCTTAGCTTCTGCAGAAGATACGGTTTCCACTTATGAAGACGGCGAAGTGTTAGGTTCGATTATCGGAAAAATGAATGCGGAAACTTTCGAAATTATAGAAACACAAATTATTTCTAATTCTCATAAATTTGAAGGAATTACTTTATACCAAAACGAGGAAAACGAAATAAAATTCTTACTTTGCGAAGACAATGATTCTGAACTTTTAGAATCTAAAATTTACAAATTAACACTAAAAAAATAAGAATGCATCCAATTTTCAATCAAAACGTTTTTCTTGTCAAAGAACAAGTCGGCATGTTTAAAGCTTCCAATAATTTCGACATCTTTAATCCAGAAAATAACGAATTAGTTTTAACGTGTAGAGAACCTAACTTAGGTTTTTTTACGAAACTTTTCCGTTTTACAGATTACAAAAGAATGACGCCTTTTGATATTGAAATTAGAACCGCAACTGGCGAATTAGTAATTCAAATTAAAAGAGGAGTAACTATTTTCCGTTCTGATATTGATGTTTTTGATGGTGGCGGAAGAAAAATTGGCGTTTTCAAACAACAATTCTTCTCCTTTGGTGGCCGATTTGAAGTGCATGATCAACAAGACAAAAACTTATGTACACTTCAAGGAAAATGGACAGGCTGGGATTTTAAATTCAGTAAAGACAACAAAGAATTAGCGAATGTTTCTAAAAAATGGGCAGGTTTAGGAAAAGAATTTTTCACAAGCGCCGATAATTATGTAATTAATATTTCAAATGTTCCAGAAGATAATCCATTACGTCAATTAATGATTGCCGCTGTAATGTGTATTGATATGGTATTTAAAGAATAAATTTTAAATAAAATTGTACTTTTATAATCGTAAGTTTCACCGCTTACGATTTTTTTTTGAAAATAATTTAAAGTCGTCCCAACCTTTTGATAAAAAAAGTCATCTATATAATAAACAAACATTGAATAACGAATTTTGAATTTTGAATTTCGAAACTTGAAACCTGAAACCTGAAACTTGAAACCGAAAATTTAAAACCTGAAACAAAACAAATGATTGACATACAACTCATACAAGCCTGTAAAAAACAGCAACGCGATGCACAACGGCAAGTGTACGAATTGCTCGCACGCAAACTATACTATACGTGTTCGCGCTATTTGAAAAAAGAAGAAGAAATTGAAGAAGCTATGGCTGATGCGTTTTACATCATCTTTACCAAAATTGACCAATTGAAAGAAGAATTAGCTTTTGAAGGTTGGGCAAAAAAAATTGCGGTGAATCAGTGTTTGATGCAGTTGAAAAAGAATATCAATTTTAATTTGTATTTGGAAGATGTGAGTCTAAAAAACCAACCTTTAACAGATGAAATGTGCGAATTAGAAGAAGAAGATTTACTCAACTTACTGAATTATTTGCCTGATGGTTGCAAAACCGTTTTCAGTTTGTTTGTGATAGAAGGCTTTTCTCATAAAGACATTGCTGAGAAACTTCAAATTTCAGAAGGCACCTCAAAATCGCAACTCAATGTCGCAAAAACAAAATTAAAAGATTTGGTCAATCAATTTTATTATCAAAAAGCGAAGTGATAGCAACACTGATTTGACAGATTAAACAGATTTTTAAAATTTGAAAAAATAAAACTTAAGCTTATTAGTTTAATAAATTTAAAGAAAATGAACTCAGAAGACAAAATATATAGCAAAATAAAAAACGCTTCCCACAAAGGCGAAAAAGACTTTCCAGGAATGGATAAGGTTTGGAATCGTGTGGAAGAAAAACTGGACAACACTATTGTGGTGCAAAAGAAAAACACTTGGCAAAAACTAGCAATTGCTGCAACGGTTTTATTAAGTTTTTCTATCATTTACCAATTTGTGTCAAATGAAGAAACTTTCAAAGGTAAAATTAAAAACAATGAGGCAAATCCTGTTATGGTTTCTAACGATTCTGTGAAAAAAATTATAGATGCCACAAAAGAAGTTGTGGTGAACAATTCCACTCCTGCAAAACCTGGTACTAAAATAAATCCAACTCCTATTTCTAATGGAGCTTCTGTTGAAACAAGTTTTTATCTTGAAACGAATAAATCATCGGATGTTTCAAATGATGATTCGGAATTAAAAATGGAAGTAAGTGAAAACAATTCAGTGATAGAAGATAAAGTACAACCTTTAAATGAATTAAATAAAAACAGTAACACTGAAAACGAAATTAGCTATAGAAATAGTGCACTTAATTCCTCTAGTTCAAACAATGCTTATTTAGCTCCAACTAAAAAATATGAGAAAACAGCTAAACCTGTAAAATCTAAATATAAAATTGCGAAATCTAAAACCAAAGTAGAACCCGTTCAACAAAATAAAGACTTAGTAGTAATTGATGGCGTAGCAATGGATAAATATTACGATGCCGAAAAAGAATTAAATAAAATAAGAGAAGAGGAAATTGCAGAAACAACGTATTTACCAAATCCTTTATACATTATTAATGGCATTGAATATTCAGAAGAGTCCTTATTTGGAAAAAAACCTACAAGTCCATACGCACCTTTAGACAAACAAAGAATAACTTCAACCAATATTTTAAAACCTGCAGATGCTATTAAAATTTATGGCAAAAAAGGCGAAAAAGGGATTGTAATTATTACCACAAAAGACGGGAAACCCGCAGAAAAATAAACGAACTAACATACTAAAACTTTACATTATGAAAAATTTAAAAATTATTTCATTAGGCATTGCTATGCTTATAAGCTACGCTTCTTATGGTAAAGAAGTAATCACTAAAACGTTAAGCTGTATTACGTTACAAGAAAAAACCATTACAGGAACGGTAACTTCTGATGGAGTTCCATTACCTGGAGCAACTGTTACTATTGCTGGAACTCAACAAGGGACTCAAACGAATGAATTTGGAAAATTCACACTAAAAGCAAATCAAGGTGATGTTTTAGAAATTTCTTTTTTAGGGAAAGAAACCAAAACCGTTACCGTTGGAACAGGAAATGTAATTAATGTAGTTTTAGCAACATCTAGTAATGCTATAGAATGTGTTCAAATTGTTGGAGCCATGGGGATTAAAAAAAATAAAAAATCAAGAACTGTCGCTTCTCAAAAAACTCAAAGTGCTACATTTTCTAAATCAAGAGATAAGAATGCTTTATCTGGTAAAATTACTGGTGTTCAAATAACGAATGCATCTGGAGCAGTTGGAGCAACTTCTAAAATTGTATTACGAGGTAATAGTAGTTTTACGGGTAATGAAAAGGCCTTAGTAGTTATCGATGGAAAAATATCTTCAACTGATGATTTAAAGAACTTACCACCAGAAGTTATTAAGGATATAAACGTTGTGAAAAGTAAACAAGGTATGGCTTTATTTGGAATTCAAGCAACAAATGGTGCTATCATAATCAATACAACTGACGATTATGGTGACATAAAACTGAAGAAAAAAATTGTAATTCATCCAATTGAAATTGATACAGATGAATATGATTCTTTTGTAGAAAATCCTTTTGAAAATTCAGCAGTTACTCCGCTTTCAACGTTTTCAATTGATGTGGATAATGCCTCATATACAAATATTCGAAAATTTATAAATAATGGACAAAGTGTTCCAAAAGATGCAGTACGTGTGGAAGAAATGATGAACTTTTTCAAATATTCTTATGCACAACCTACAAACGACAATCCTTTTTCTATCAATACAGAATATGGAGATTGTCCATGGAATACGAATCATAAATTAGTAAAAATCGGTTTGCAAGGAAAAGAAATTCCTTCAGGAAATTTACCCAATTCGAATTTTGTCTTTTTAATTGATGTTTCTGGTTCCATGAGTAGTGAAAACAAATTACCTTTAGTCATTGAATCGCTAAAAGTTCTTACCAAACAATTACGAAATGAAGACAAAATAAGTATCGTAGTCTATGCTGGTGCAGCGGGTTTAGTTTTGCCTGCCACTTCAGGAAACGATAAAGAAAAAATTATTGCTTCTTTAGAAAATTTACAAGCTGGCGGAAGTACAGCCGGTGGAGAAGGTATTGAATTAGCCTATAAAGTAGCAGAAGAAAATTTTATTAAAGGTGGAAATAACCGAGTGATTATTGCTACTGATGGCGATTTTAATGTAGGAGCTTCCTCAGACAGTGATATGATTTCTTTAATTGAAGAAAAAAGAAAAAGCGATGTGTTTTTAACTTGTTTAGGATACGGAATGGGTAATTATAAAGATTCAAAGTTAGAAAAATTAGCAGATAAAGGAAACGGAAACTATGCGTATATAGATAATATGCAGGAAGCCAATCGTTTTTTAGGTAAGGAATTTAAAGGAAGTATGTTTGCAATTGCAAAAGATGTAAAAATTCAAATTGAATTTAATCCAAAACACGTTCAAAACTATCGTTTAATTGGCTACGAAAATAGGAAATTACGCAATGAAGATTTTACAAATGACGCTATCGATGCTGGAGAATTAGGAAGCGGACATACTGTTACAGCTTTATACGAAATAATTCCAGTAGGTGTCAAAAGTGATTTTTCTCTTGCACCAATTGATTTAAAATATTCGAAAACAAAAACTGAAAATGACTCATTAGCTAACGAATTAGCGACTATAAAATTTAGATATAAAAAACCTGATGGAAACAAAAGCATTGAAATCGTTCAAACTATTGAAAACCAAGCTATAAATCTTGAAAACTGTAGTGAAGACTTTAAATTTTGTTCCGCTGTAGCTTGGTTTGGTTTAAAACTAAGAGCTTCTAAATTAATAACCAATACAAACAAAAGTGCTATTTTAGAATTAGCAATGAAATCAAAAACTAAAGATATTGAGGGCTATAGAAGTGAATTCATAAGACTAGTAGAAAGTGCTAACTAATAAAATTTCAAACAAAATGACAAAACTTAAATATATAATTTGTGTTCTATTCTTAGTGAATTATAGCTTTTCACAAGAAGAAAATAATAAAATTAAAACCTTTACAAATTCCACCGATGCATTAATAGTTGTGAATGAAGTTATTACAAACGAATATCTTCTGAAAAAAATTCCTTCTGAAAATATTGAAAGCTTAGTGGTTTTAAAAGATAAAGCAGCTATTTTAAAATATAATGAATTAGGTAAAAATGGTGTAATTGAAATTAAAACCAAAGGAATTTCGAAAAGAAAATTAAAAAAATTGTACGAATTGCATCCTTTTAAAACGAAAGTAAATTTGAATAAACACAACGCATCTTCTAACATAAAAAATACAGAAATTTCAAGTCAAGCAAATCAAAAAACAAATACAATCCATGGAATTATTTCGGATTGTGAAAATTTTCCAATATCAAACGTTTATATTAAAAATATCAATACTCAAAAATCAACAACTTCAGATAGCTTAGGAAATTATATAATTGAAGCCAAAAAAAAGGATATTATTCTATTCTCAAAACCAAATTATCAAACCCAACAATCTGAATTCTTAAATAATAAAGATATAAATATTAAGTTAAAAGAAATTCCTAGAAATGAAATTCTTCTAGAAAAACCAGTAATTTATTTATATCCAAAAGAAAAAACAGATATTGATTTAAGTATAAACTTTGATGGTCAACTACTAACTACTTTTCCAAAATTAGAAAAATCTTGGAAAGTAACAGCTTATGAAAACGGGCAAATTTTCGATAAAACCACTAATCGTTATTATTCTTCTCTATTTTGGGATGGAGAAATAACTTTTCCAGCTTCGCACTATCAATACAAAACGGGTTTTGTTGTTGAAAAAGAAAAGCTGACTTCTTTTTTAATTGAAAAATTAGAATTTATGGGATTAAATAACGCTGAAACAAACGATTTCATACAATATTGGTTGCCTATTTTAGAAAAAAACAAATATACTTTTATTCACTTTTTAGTTAATGATGCTTATAACGTGTTTTCAACAAATAATGTCAACCCAAAACCTGATACTTCAATTAGAATATTTATGGAATTTTTTAGAGTAGATACACCTCTCTCAATTGCACCTCAACAATTACCATCTACTAAGAGAAATGGCTTTACACTTATAGAATGGGGTGGTTCAGATGTAAGCAAAATGAAACCAATTGACTATTTTATTAATAACTAATCTCTTAAAAAATAGCTCAAAAAAAGTGCCTCAATTTTCATTGAGGCACTTTTTATTATTTTATTGCAGCTGCTTTATCTTTCATTCCTAATGTTTCATAGGTTAATTTTAAGATAGTTTTAGTGTCTTCATTTGTAGCATTCAATTGATATGCTTTTTCAAAATAAGGTAAAGCTGTTTTAAACATGGCTTTACGCTTGTTCATTAACTCATCATATTTTGCTTTATTTTTAAGATTGGCATTTATTTCATCTACCAACTTAGAATCTTCACTCAAATTCAAATAACCTACATTATATTGCAACTGTGCGTTATTAGGATCTTTTGCTAAAACTGCTGTAATTTTAGTTTGATATGTCGCAATATCGTTCAAAAAGTAATAACAAGTTGCTTCATTAACTTGAGAAGAAATATCAGTTGTATCTAATTGATTTACAATTGCATATTCTTTTTTAGCTTGTTCGTAATTTTTAGTTTCAAATGCAATTGCAGCTAAAACTTTCGCAACTTCTACTTCTTTAGATTGAAATTTACCTGTTCCAGTTCCTTTAAAACCTATAGCTACAATTTCTCTGTAAAGCTTATCCGCTACAACATAGTCTGATGCTTGTAATGCTGTTATTGCAGCATTCTCTAGGTTGGAAACATCCTTTGTATTTAACTTATAAAGTGTATAAAACACTTTTGAAGCTTCTTTAAACTGATTCGCATTATTAAAAGCTAAAGCCATTTGAGTAAAAATAGGACTTAACGTTTTGATGTTTTGAGTGATTTCTGGAGAAAATACTTTTTTACCTGTTTTATTTTCATACGCTAAAGTACTTAACATCCCGTCAGTTAAACCATCAAATGAATCTGGTGTAAATGTTTTTTGAACATTTGCTAAAATTGGTTGTTTCCCTAAAATGGCCATTTCAACTAATGGAGACAATGCTTTATAATACGTAGATGCAGCTTTATCGTCTTCAGTTGCAGCAACACTTTCTAATTTGACAAGTGTTTCTTTGTATTTAGAAAAATCTTCACTTGAGATTTGCGTTTTATCGTAGATTTTTTTTAATGTTTTTAATTCGTCTTTTTGAGCAAATGTTGTTGTTGCTACTAAAAGTGAAATTCCTAATACAAAATTTTTACTCATGCTTTTTATTGTTTCTTTTGGGTTTTCGTGAATCTTCGATTTCATTTTTATCATTTTTAAGTTTAAAAAAAAGCCCAACGAATTGGGCTTTTAAAATTATTCCTATTCTTCCGTGTTGTCACTTTCAATATCCGTGCCATCGTTTTCTGTAGCATCTTCTTCTGAAGTTTCACTTTCCGATGTTACTATCGGATTTCCATCTTCATCTAAATCCACTATTTCTTCGTCTTCACGTAATACTTTAGTTACCGCTGCGATAGAATCGTTTCCTTTAATATTAATTAATCGAACACCTTGAGTGGCACGACCCATAACTCTTAAATCAGAAACCATCATACGAATGGTTAAACCAGATTTGTTGATAATCATTAAATCATCATCATCTGTAACATTATTAATAGCAATTAACGAACCTGTTTTTTCAGTGATATTTAATGTTTTCACACCTTTACCTCCACGGTTTGTAATTCTGTAAACATCTTCTCCGTCTTCTTCCACTAATTTAGTACGTTTACCGTATCCGTTTTCAGTTACCACTAAGATTTGAGTATCGTTAACATCATCTTTATTCACTGTTACAATTCCAATCACTTCGTCCGCTTCATCTTTTAAAGTAATTCCTCTAACTCCAGATGCAGTACGACCCATTGGACGTGTTTTAGCTTCTTCAAAACGAACCATTTTACCAGATTTTCCAGCAATTAACACTTGGCTTTCACCGTTAGTTAATTTAGCTCCTAATAATTCGTCACCTTCTTTAATTGTAATAGCTGCTACTCCGTTTACACGAGGTTTAGAATATTTCTCTAAAGAGGTTTTCTTAACCTGACCTTGTTTCGTCACCATAATTAAATTATGACTCTTAATATAGTCTTGGTCTTTTAAGTCTTGCGTACAAATGTATGCGGCCACTTTATCGTCTGGTTCAATATTAATAATATTTTGAATTGCACGACCTTTACTTGCTTTTGTTCCTTCTGGAATTTCGTACACACGCATCCAGAAACATTTTCCTTTTTGAGTAAAGAATAATAAATATTGGTGATTGGTTGCGACAAATAAATGCTCTAAGAAATCTTGATCTCTTGTTCCTGCAGATTTCTGACCTACTCCACCTCTATTTTGCGTTTTGTATTCTGATAATGAAGTACGTTTGATGTAACCTGCATGAGAAATTGTAACTACTACATTTTCATCGGCAATTAAATCTTCAATACTTACATCTCCACCAGAATATTCAATTACTGAACGACGCGCATCTCCGTATTTTTCTTTGATTTCAGCTAATTCGTCTTTAATCAATTGCATTCTTAGTTCTTTACTAGCTAATAATTCTTTCAAACTAGTAATTAATTTCATAATTTCGTCAAACTCAGCTCTTAACTTGTCTTGTTCCAGACCTGTTAATTGACGTAAACGCATTTCAACAATAGCACGAGCTTGTAATTCAGATAATTTAAATCTTTCAATTAATCTACCTCTAGCTTCTTCTCCATCTTTCGAACCTCTAATGATTTTAATTACTTCATCAATATTATCTGATGCGATAATTAAACCTTCTAAAATATGGGCTCTTTCTTCTGCTTTTCTTAATTCGTATTGTGCTCTTCTAACCACAACTTCATGACGGTGTTCCACAAAATGATGTATCAAATCTTTTAGATTCAACATTTGAGGTCTTCCTTTTACTAAAGCAATATTATTTACACTGAAAGAAGATTGTAATTGTGTAAATTTATAAAGTGTATTTAAAACTACATTTGGAACGGCATCACGTTTTAATTCGTAAACGATACGCATACCGGTTCTGTCCGATTCATCACGTATTGTAGAAATACCTTCAATTTTTTTCTCGTTAACTAAATCCGCCGTTTTCTTAATCATATCGGCTTTGTTAACTTGATAAGGAATCTCAGTTACGATGATTGATTCTTTACCATTCACTTCTTCAAACATCGTTTTAGCACGCATTACAATACGACCTCTACCTGTTTTAAAAGCTTCTTTCACACCTTCATATCCATAGATAGTTCCTCCAGTTGGAAAATCTGGTGCTTTTATATATTTAATTAATTCGTCAATTTCAATATCTGTGTTATCAATGTACGCTAAGGTTCCATCAATGACTTCAGATAAATTATGAGGCGCCATATTTGTTGCCATTCCCACCGCAATTCCTGAAGCACCATTAATTAATAAGGTTGGTACTTTAGTTGGTAAAACTTTAGGTTCTTCTAAAGTATCATCGAAGTTTAATTGGAAATCAACTGTCTCTTTGTCAATATCTGCTAACATTTCTTCAGATATCTTTCTCATTCTAGCCTCGGTATAACGCATTGCTGCAGGACTATCACCATCAACCGAACCAAAGTTACCTTGACCGTCAACCATTAAATAACGTAAACTCCATTCTTGCGCCATACGAACCATCGCATCATAAACTGATGTATCTCCGTGTGGGTGATATTTACCCAAAACTTCTCCAACAATTCTGGCAGACTTTTTATGGGCTCTATTAGAAAAAACTCCTAACTCATACATTCCGAATAACACCCTTCTGTGAACTGGTTTTAAACCATCGCGCACATCTGGTAATGCTCTTGATACAATAACCGACATCGAATAATCGATGTAGGCTGACTTCATTTCATCTTCAATATTTATAGGAATTAACTTTTCTCCGTCAGACATAGGTATTTATTTAATTTTTACTCATTTTTTTTAAACGTGCCAATATACGATTTTTTGCGTTTTTTGAAAGCAAAATTTCCAACAAAATCTAAATACTTATCAACAATAACTGATGAAATTTTTAACAAATAATAACAGTTTTCGTTTTTATTTCTCGTTTTTTTTTTGTCAATTAGCAATATTATAGTACCCGTTTTAAAACGTACTATACTATTTTGTATTTTTACAATAGATTTAAAAATTTATGGAAGATAATTTTTCACCAAGAGTTAAAGATGTGATTCAGTTCAGTAAAGAAGAAGCCTTACGTTTAGGTCATGATTTTATTGGTACTGAGCATTTACTTTTAGGTATATTAAGAGATGGAAATGGAAGTGCAATTGATATTTTAAACTTTTTGAACATTAATTTCGAATTATTACGAAAAAAAGTTGAAGTCTTGAGTCCAGCCAACCCAAGTGGAGTGACTAACAACGACAAAAAAAACCTACATTTAACCAGACAAGCGGAAAGAGCTTTAAAATATACATTTTTAGAAGCTAAAGTATTTAATACTACATCTATAAGCACCGCTTTATTGTTATTATGTATATTAAAAAACGATAACGATCCCACAACAAAGTTGTTAAACAAATTGAAAATTAATTATGATAACGTAAAAGATATTTATATGAGCCTGAACAACAGTGAAGATGACAATATTTTAAAAAATTCACCAAGAGCAGAAAGTTTTGATGATTCTGGTGACGATACTTTTAAAGATAACGGTCCAACTCCGCCAAGTAATAGCGGAAGTAAAACAACTAAAAAATCTAAAACTCCTGTATTAGATAATTTCGGAAGAGATTTAACCGAAATGGCTGAAGAAGGAAAATTAGATCCAGTGGTTGGACGTGAAAAAGAAATTGAACGTGTTTCGCAAATTTTAAGTAGAAGAAAGAAAAATAATCCACTTTTAATTGGTGAACCAGGTGTTGGAAAATCAGCCATCGCGGAAGGTTTAGCTTTAATGATTGTTAAGAAAAAGGTCTCTCGTATTTTATTTAACAAACGTGTTGTTACTTTAGATTTAGCTTCTTTAGTAGCTGGTACGAAATATCGTGGTCAGTTTGAAGAACGCATGAAAGCAGTAATGAACGAATTAGAAAAAAACGACGATATTATCCTTTTTATTGACGAAATTCACACTATCGTTGGTGCTGGTGGCGCAACAGGTTCGCTTGATGCAAGTAACATGTTTAAACCCGCTTTAGCACGTGGAGAAATTCAATGTGTGGGCGCAACAACTTTAGATGAATATAGACAATATATCGAAAAAGATGGAGCCTTAGAACGTCGTTTTCAAAAAGTAATTGTAGAACCAACTACGGTGGATGAAACAATCATTATTTTAAATAACATCAAAGGTAAATACGAAGACCATCATAACGTAACTTATACTCCAGAAGCTATTGAAGCTTGTGTGAAATTAACAAGTCGTTATATGACGGATCGTTTTTTACCAGACAAAGCTATTGATGCTTTAGATGAAGCAGGTTCTCGCGTTCACATCACAAATATTGAAGTACCAAAACAAATTTTAGAATTAGAAAAACAATTAGAAGAAGTTCGTGAGTTGAAAAATTCGGTTGTTAAAAAACAAAAATTTGAAGAAGCTGCTAAATTACGTGACGACGAAAAGAAAATTGAAAAAGACTTAGCCATTGCTCAAGAGAAATGGGAAGAAGATTCAAAATCGAACCGAGTTGTAGTTACAGAAGATAATGTGGCTGATGTAGTTTCGATGATGACCGGAATTCCAGTTAACAGAATCGCACAAACTGAAAGTAATAAATTAGCTCATTTACCAGAACTTATTAAAGGAAAAGTAATCGGACAAGATGATGCGGTTCAAAAAATCGCAAAATCTATACAAAGAAATAGAGCCGGATTAAAAGACCCTAACAAACCAATTGGCTCGTTTATCTTTTTAGGTTCAACTGGTGTTGGAAAAACACAATTAGCCAAAGTTTTAGCGAAAGAATTATTCGATTCTGAAGATGCATTAGTACGTATCGACATGAGTGAATACATGGAAAAATTTGCTATTTCTCGATTAGTTGGTGCACCTCCAGGATATGTAGGTTACGAAGAAGGCGGACAATTAACAGAGAAAATCAGAAGAAAACCTTACGCTGTTGTATTACTTGACGAAATTGAAAAAGCGCATCCTGACGTGTTTAACATGATGCTTCAAGTTTTGGATGACGGATTTTTAACAGATAGTTTAGGAAGAAAAATCGATTTTAGAAATACGATTATTATCATGACTTCTAACATTGGTGCACGCCAATTGAAAGATTTTGGTCAAGGTGTTGGTTTTGGAACTGCCGCAAAAGTAGCTTCAGCAGACGACCACAACAAATCAGTGATTGAAAATGCCTTGAAAAAAGCCTTTGCTCCAGAATTCTTAAACAGAATTGATGATGTAATTGTGTTCAACAGTTTAGAAAAACACGATATTGATAAAATTATCGATATTGAAATGGAAAAACTTATTTTAAGAGTTAAAGATTTAGGCTATACGTTAAACGTTTCAGAAAAAGCCAAAGATTTTATTGCTGAAAAAGGTTTCGATAAACAATTTGGAGCGCGTCCGTTAAAAAGAGCCATTCAAAAATATGTGGAAGATGCTTTAGCAGAAGAAATTATTACTTCTAAAATTCATGAAGGCGACATCATCTTTATGGATTTAGCTGACGAAGCTTTAGAACTCAATATCACAATAGAAAAAACAGAAAAACCTGCTAATTAGCAGGTTTTTTTTTTGTCTGTAAACTAAAAATCTTATTTCTTCAAAAATGGTGTTTTTACCACTTTTGCTTTAATGTCTTTATTTCTAATTCTAATATAAATTTCAGAATCTGGAGTAGCTAATTCAGTTGGAACATATCCCATACCAATTGCAATTCCTAAACTTGGCGATTGTGTTCCTGACGTTACTATTCCTACAACATTTCCGTTGGCATCAGCAATCTCATAATCGTGACGAGGAATTCCTCTTTCTACCATTTCGAAACCAACTAATTTTTTAGAAACACCCGCTTCTTTTTGTTTTTTCAAGTTTTCAGAATTCGTAAATTCTTTATCAAACTTCGTAATCCAACCTAAACCAGCTTCTAAAGGTGAAGTCGTATCGTTAATATCATTTCCGTATAAACAGAATCCCATTTCTAAACGTAACGTATCACGAGCTGCTAAACCAATTGGCTTAATTCCGAATGCTGCACCAGCTTCAAAAACTTTTGCCCAAATTGTTACCGCATCTTCATTTTTAAAATAAATTTCAAATCCACCCGAACCTGTATAACCAGTTGCCGAAACAATTACATCTTGTTTACCAGCAAATTCACCAATTTGGAAAGAATAATAAGGCATGTTTACCAAATCAATTGAAGTCAAACTTTGCATAGCTTCAGCCGCTTTCGGACCTTGAATGGCTAATAAAGAATATCCATCCGAAAGATTTTGCATATCAACACCTAAATCATTGTGAGAAGAAATCCAATTCCAATCTTTTTCAATATTAGAAGCATTAACGACTAACATATAGTGGTTGTCAGCAATTTTATATACGATTAAATCATCAACAATTCCACCATCTGTATTTGGTAAGCAAGAATATTGTGCTTTTCCATCTACTAATTTTGAAGCGTCGTTAGAAGTTACTTTCTGAATTAAAGCTAAAGCGTTTTCTCCTTTTAAGAAGAATTCACCCATGTGAGAAACATCAAAAACTCCAACGCCTGTTCTAACGGTTTCGTGTTCTGCGTTTACTCCTTCATATTGAACAGGCATATTGTAACCTGCAAACGGAACCATTTTTGCTCCTAAACTTTCGTGAATAGCTGTTAATGCTGTATTTTTCATTATATGTAGTTATAAAATTTTAAGTTGCTAAAGTATTGAAAATTCCTAAAAAAAGAAACCAAATTGAGGAATAAATTATCATTTTAATAAAAATCAGTAATTATTATTAATAATTGTTGGAATTTTAGAATTGTTTATGGAATTTTGGCATCTAAAATAAAAACAAATGCATTATATAGATTCATCATTACTTACCATAGATAAAGTTAGAGAAATTGTTTTCGAAGGCAAAAAACTAGGACTTTCAGAAGAAGCAACTTCAAAAATTGAAAGATGCAGAACTTATTTAGATGAAAAAATGGCTTCAAACGACAAAGCTATTTATGGAATTAATACCGGTTTTGGTTCGTTATACAATATTAAAATTTCGACCGAAAACTTAACCAAACTTCAAGAAAACTTAATGAAATCTCACGCTTGTGGAACTGGTGACGAAGTACCACACGAGATTGTAAAAATCATGTTGTTATTAAAAATCCAATCGTTAAGTTACGGACATTCAGGTGTGCAATTAGCAACTGTTACTCGTTTAATCGATTTTTACAATAACGATATTTTACCAGTTGTCTATACACAAGGTTCATTAGGAGCAAGTGGAGATTTATCGCCTTTAGCCCATTTATGTTTGCCTTTAATTAACGAAGGAGAAGTATATTACGATGGTTTCCGTCAACCAGCACATAAAGTTTTAGAAAAGTTAAACTTAGCTCCTATTACTTTAAAATCGAAAGAAGGTTTAGCCTTATTAAACGGAACGCAGTTTATGAGTGCTTATGGCGTTTATAATTTAATTCAAGCAGATAAATTATCACAATTAGCAAATATCGTAGCTGCAGTTTCTTTAGAAGGTTTTGATGGAAGAAAAGAACCATTCAATGAATTGATTCATTTGGTTCGACCACATAAGGGACAATTATCTACAGCAGCACACATGTTAGAGTTGTTAGAAGATAGTGAGATTATCGCACAACCTAAAAAGCATGTACAAGATCCGTATTCTTTCAGATGTATTCCACAAGTTCACGGTGCTTCTAAAGATGTGATTGACCACGTGAAAAAAGTATTCACAACGGAAATTAATTCGGTAACGGACAATCCAAATATTTTTGTAGGTGAAGATGAAATTATTTCTGGTGGAAATTTCCACGGACAACCTTTAGCGATGTCCTTAGATTATTTAGGAATAGCTTTGGCAGAATTAGGAAGTATTTCAGAAAGAAGAACGTATCAATTAATTTCTGGTTTAAGAGAATTACCTGCGTTTTTAGTAAGCAATCCGGGATTAAATTCTGGATTTATGATTCCACAATATACAGCAGCGAGTATTGTTAGTCAAAATAAACAATTGGCAACACCAGCAAGTATTGACAGTATTGTTAGTAGTAACGGACAAGAAGATCATGTAAGTATGGGTGCGAACGCGGCGACCAAAACCTTAAAAATTGTGGAGAATTTAGAGCGAATTTTAGCCATTGAATTATTCAACGCTTCACAAGCAATTGAGTTTAGAAGACCTTTAAAATCAAGTGATTTTATTGAAATGTTTGTAAAAACTTACCGAGAAGATGTACCTTTAGTTACAGAAGATAGAATTTTACATTACGATATTGAAAAGTCCATTCATTTTTTGAAAAGTTTTCAAATAGAAGCATAATCAAAAAAGCCTTTAGAAAATTCCTAAAGGCTTTTTTGCTAAAATAATAAGTTTCGATTATTGTTTGGTATATACCGCTGAAACATTACCTGTAAGATATAGTGGATTCCCACTGCTATCTGTACCCACATAATCTGCATCATTCATTGCGTTTATAATTGTACTACCATTAATACTATAAGAAACGGTTTCGCCAAAAGCATTTAGATTTAAGTTATTTCCACTTACACTCCAAGTTCCAATAATTTCACCATCATCATAACAATCTAAAGTTTCAGTAGTTCCATTAATAATAAGCTCAACACCTTTTTGATCTAAAGTGAACGTATTATCTGAATTCAATTTTAAAAAAGAGTTGTTAAAACAAGTACTTTCATTCATTTGATTTACCGAAGAATTACCATCACCATTTAAGTCTTGCGCATCGAAAGTATTAAATGCAGTTAATTTATAAATTCCAACAGCGTTTCCTGATGCTGGTTCATCATCATTTTTGTTACAAGAAGACAAAACTAAAATTGACGAAGTAACTAAAAGTTTTAAAAAATTCATTTTCATATTTATTAATTTATTTATTAATTTATTAAAGTTCAATTACATGCTTAATTATCTCAAAAAAACCAATACAATTCCAATTATAGCAGGAATTCCTTGTACGAAAAAGATTTTCTTAGAAACGGAGTACCAACCATACAATGCGGCAACTAATACACAACCTAAAAAGAAGAAAGCGATGTTTTTACTCCAAATCGCATCGGAAATAAATAACGACCAAAGTAAACCAGCGGCTAAAAACCCGTTATACAAACCTTGATTGGCGGCTAATGTTTTGGTAGGTTCAAACAAATGTTCAGGTAAGGTTTTGAAAACTTTTTTACCGGTTGTTGTCCATACAAACATTTCTAACCATAAAAAATAAAGGTGTAGAAAAGCTACAATTACGATGCTAATTTTTGATAGAATTTCCATATTTTATTGATTTAGTCTACTATTTATATCTTTATTTTTCAACAATTTTACAATTAGAATAATTATAGAAATTATTTGAATAAAAGTTGAAAATGTTAGTATTTCATGACTAAAAGGCCAATGCATTAGTCTCATTAAAGCACCAATTAACCAAAAAACACAACCAATTAAAAAGAGAACAATTATGTGTTTATATTTCATAATATTTCTTTTTTCCGTTTAGGTCTTTTAACCAATTCGCCTTTACAATTTGGACAAATAAATTCCATTTTATTGGAACAGGTTTCACAAAAAGTACATTCATAACTACAAATACATGCTTCAGATTGCATCGTTAAAGCCTTGCTACATTTTTCGCAAGTTGATTTAAATTCTAAAGCCATTATTTGTTTTTTATTTTCAGTAAATGAATCATAATTGCAGCTCCTAAAATAATCTCTAAAACCACACCAACGTTGAAAATTAAAGTCGCGCCAGGCCATTCAAAAATTTTGAATAAAGCACCAACAGCTACAATAAAACTGCAACCAATAAGTATAAGTAATAATTTTTTGAATTTATCGTCCATTAACTTAGTGATTTATGAATTCTTTTGTGTTTGGTTTGTATTAGATTTTCTTCTCCAGAAATTACACTAATACTGCCATTTATTTCTAGCATGGCTAATTTCACATGTTTGTAATTTTCCACTCCATGTTCTCTAATTACCTCATCTAATTCATCTGAAGTAATGTCTAATTTTGAAAGAATTTTAAAGTCAATTTTACCGTCATGAATTAAAATTTCAGGTTTTTCTTGAATTAAATCTTTAATAAATTTAGATTTCAACATTACTTTTCTGAAAACAAAATTGATTAAGAAAAGTGAGAAAGCTGCAATTATTCCGCCTTCGAGCGAAACATCACTGCCAACCATGGCGTTTTGAACCGCATTACTAATCAATAATATTAAAACAATGTCTGAAGCATTTAACTGTGATAATTCTTTTTTACCGAAAATGCGTAAAGCAAGTACCATAAAAAAGTAAACACAAATACATCTTACTACGATGTCAAAATACGGATACATTATTTGAAATTTTTCTCGATAGCTTTAATCATTTCGCCAGCAATGTCTTTTTGAGTCGCGCCTTCAATACCTTCTAAACCTGGAGAAGAATTGACTTCTAACAACAACGGACCTTTACTAGAACGAATAATATCAACTCCAGCCACTTTCAAATTCATTGCTTTGGCTGCTTTTATGGCAATTTTTTTCTCATCTGCAGTGACTTTTACTACAGAAGCCGTTCCACCTAAATGGATATTGGCACGGAATTCTCCTGGAGCCGCTTCACGTTGCATAGCGGCAACCACTTTTCCGTCGACCACAAACAAACGTAAATCTTTTCCATTCGCTTCTTTGATGAATTCTTGCACTAAAATATTAGCATTCAAACTTTTAAAAGCGTTAATAACGGATTCTGCTGCTTTTTTTGTTTCTGCTAAAACTACACCTTTACCTTGTGTTCCTTCTAATAATTTCACGATTAATGGAGAACCACCAACCATTTTTATTAAATCATCTGTATCTAATGGTGAATTCGCAAAACCAGTTGTTGGAATATCTACACCACTATTTAATAATAATTGTAACGAAAATAATTTATCTCTGGATTGTGTAATTGCTGCAGCATTATTTAAAGCAAAAACTTTCAAAGCTTCAAACTGACGCGTTAACGCACAACCGTAATAGGTCATACTTGGACGAATACGAGGAATAATAGCATCGAAATCGTTCAAAACCAAACCACCACGATAATGGATTTCTGGATTCGAAGCACTCAATTTCATGTAACAATATTTCAGGTTTAAAAAATGCATTTCGTGTCCGCGCATTTCACCAGCTTCAATAATTCTTCTATTACTATATAATTCAGGATTACTGGCTAAAAGTCCGATTTTTAATCCTTTTTTACTGGGTTCGTTGTAATAATATTCTTTTAAACTTTCTGTTGAAGGTTGGCCCAATTCGAATTTTTTTTCTGGGTCAACAATAAGTCTTCCCACCATAGCTTCTCTACCTAACAACATTCTGAAACCCATCGAATCTCTGTTGGTTAGCGTTACCTCAACTTGCCAATTATGAGTTCCTAATTCTACATCTGTTCGAATAACGTATCTTTTTTCTCTAGTTCCATTAGAACTTTTCACAATTCTTTGATCTATTAATTGCGCTTCACAATGAATAATTGATTTCGAGTTATTTTGAATTGGATTGATATCGAATTTTAACCATTCTTCACCATTTCTATCAAAAATTTTAATATTGATAGCGTGTAAAGCAGAAGTTTTCGCTCCTGAATCAACACGTGCTTTTATAGCTGGAATACCTAATTGAGGGAACGAACACCATTCTTCACTACCAATTAACGTTTTATCTTGCATCTGTAAGTAATTTGAAATCTAATTTAATATTATTTTTTAGAATCTGATAGAATTTCTTTTATTTTTTAGGAAACACATTATCCTCTTTTTTCACATCCGCCATTAAATCACTCGGATCAATGATTACAGATTTAATGGTGCCTTTTTCTTTTGGGATTTCAATAGTATATGTTGGAATTGCCCAATCCCAACCTGCTAAAACGTTTCTTGTTAAAGTCGCATATGGATTTTGTTTTTCCCAACGCATTAATGTATTAGGAATATAAAAATATTCTTTTTTACCATTTTCGAACTCTACAATCAAATCGATAGGCATGGGCATTCTTCCTTTTCTTTCTAAAACAATTTTATTATTTTCTACAGATTTGATTGCGTAATCTATAGTATTTGTAGTTTGTGTCCATTCGTTTAAATACCAATCTAAATTCGCACCAGAAACTTTTTCAGCCGTTCTTTTGATATCGTTTGGTGTTGGATGTGTGAACTTATAATCTGAATAATATTTTTTGACTGTTTTTTGAAGATTCTCAACTCCTATAACATAACCTAATTGTGCCAAGAAAATTTCACCTTTACTATAGGCGCCAATTCCATAAGATTGATTTAAATCGTATCTATCAGCGTGAGTTGTTAAGGGTTGTTCTTTTCCAGAATTTGCTAAAAACACATAACTTTTATAGGAATCTGCAAATGGACTTTCAGGTTCTTTTGGAGGTAAAATTTTGTCCATTGCTAAATTTGAAATATAAGACGTAAAACCTTCGTCCATCCAACAATGTTTCGATTCATTTGTAGCTAAAATATGTTGGAACCAACTGTGCGCAAATTCGTGAGCGGTAACGCCAACTAAACTTCCGTAACTTCTATTTCCTGTGATTAAAGTACACATTGCATATTCCATTCCACCATCTCCACCTTGAATAACAGAATATTGTTTGTAAGGATATTGTCCGACATTTTTATTAAAATACGCTAATAATTCTGCGGTTTTAGGTTGCATTTTTTTCCAATTCTCTAGATTTTCCTTTTTATTTTTATAGAAAAAGTGTAATTCCGTTTCGTTTTCACCCATAATTTTATCGTGAATGTATTCTGCGTCAGCTCCCCAAGCAAAATCGTGCACATTTGGTGCTACAAAATGCCAAGTTAAGGTTTTCGCATTTTTAGGATAAGTCACAACAACTCCAGCATCTTCATATCCTTTTCCAATTTCATTTTTATTTTGAAGATAACCTGTTGAGCCAATTGTATAGCTTTTATCGATGTTGATTTTTACATCAAAATTTCCCCAAACGCCGTGAAATTCTCTAGCAATATAGGTATCTGCATGCCAACCTTCGAAATCATATTCTGCCATTTTAGGATACCATTGCGTCATAGAAAGCGCTACGTTTTCTTCAGAATTTCTTCCTGAACGACGAATTTGTAAAGGCACTTGACCGTCAAAATCTAAGGTAAAATTAGAAGATGATTTTGGCAAAATTGCTTGTGGCAAAGTAACTTCTAAAACAGTACCAACTACTCTAGTTTGAGCTGTTATTCCGTTTTGTTTGAAATTAACAACGTGTAAAAAACCGATTTCATTTGGTTTCAACGTACTAATTCTACTTTCTTTTACTTCTTTATTTTCTTTCATAAATTTACGAACCATACGTTTATCTGGATCGGAAATTGTTTGCAAACGCATATCCATAGCGCTTCCAGGTTGAAAAGCATTTGGATATAAATGATAATACACTTTCTTTAAAGTATCTGGAGAATTATTGGTGTACACCAATTCTTGATTTCCTTTATATTGGTATTTTTTGACATCCATATTTACGTTCATTTTATAATCAACGTGTTGCTGCCAGTAGCCTGAATTTGGATTGTTTTGTGCAGACGAAAATCCTACAACAAGAACAAACATAGTAGTAAATAAATTCTTCATATGAGATAATTTGGTATAAATAAGAAAACCACAAAGATAAACGCGAAGGTTAAACTTTGTGGTTTTTTAACTATTTTATAAGATTATTTTTTTGCCATTTTTTCAGCTAAAAGTAATGCATTATATGCATTTACAATTTTCCCTGATTTTGAAACCTCTGCAAAACTTGATTTATGTTTGTCTTCTCCAATAGAAACAGTATTTGTCAATGAAGTTCCACTTTCCATAATCACTTGTTTTACTTGAACTGCTGTTAAACTTGGATAGTAAGAACGAATTAACGCTGCTACTCCAGCTGCATTAGGAGAAGCCATTGAAGTTCCTTGAAGATATTCGTAGGTATTTAATGGTGTTGTAGCATAAATTTTATCACCTGGTGAGAAAATATCAACATTATTTTTACCATAATTAGAAAAACTAGCTACCATTTTTGATCCATAATTTGGAGAAAGTGCACCAATAATTAATACATTTTTAGCAAATTCAGGAGAACCATCATACGTATCATTTGGATATTTATTTGTTACATCTAAATCAAAAGATTCGTTACCTGCAGCAATAACTAAAAGCACGTCTTTTGATTCTGCGTATTTGATAGCATCCATAACCCATTCTTTATTTTGAGAAAAATATTTTCCAAAAGAACCGTTAATTACTTTTGCACCATTATCTACAGCATAACGAATTCCTAAAGCAATATCTTTATCGTATTCATCACCATTTGGCACCGCACGAACAGCCATAATTGCTACTGTACTTGCTACACCATCACCGCCTTTTTTGTTGCCTCTAACTTGAGCTACAATTCCGGCTACGTGCGTTCCGTGTTTTGCTTCTTTTGGTTCTGGTCCTACAACATTATTGTTACCGTATTTTGTATCAGTAAGATCATTTGGATTATCACCAACTATTTTTCTACCATCAAAATCAACATTTAAATTGTAGTTTAATTGTCCGTATACATCGTCTTTATATTCTTCAATTTGTTTATCAAATTCTGCTTTAGGCGTACCAGTTAAAATTTGAGTAAATATTCCTTTTGCTTGTAATAAACTTTGGTCTGTAGTTACAATTTTCTTAACATCTTCTAAAGTGTAATTATCTTTTTTCAAATGTGTTTTAATTGCTTTATCAGCATTAACAATCATGTCTAATTGTTGTTTCTGACCTTGTAATCCTTGAATTTCTTCTTCTAATTTTGCTTTTGCTTTCGCATAATCAGGAGCAGCAGGTCCTTTTTTTACGATACGTGTCATTTCTAATTGTTCATGAACAGCGTCTCCAAGAAAATTCCAACCATGAATATCATCTACATAACCGTTTTTATCGTCATCGATTTTATTTCCAGGAATTTCTTTTGAATTGGTCCAAATTACTGTTTTTAAATCTTCATGATTGATATCTACACCCGAATCTACAATTCCAACAACAACTTTAGTAGCTTTTTTACCTTTTAATAATTCAGCGTAAGCTTTATCCACACTCATTCCAGGAACGGTGTCTTTTACTAAGTCTAAATGACTCCAACGTTGCAAATCTTTTTCTGCTAATGGAGTTGTTTTTAATGGCATTTTATCAATACTTTCAACTGGGGCTGAAACCATTTTAGCTGATCCACAACCTGTTAATGCTAGCGCAATAGCTGCAGATAAAAACAAAGGTTTAAATTGTATTTTCATATATGTTAATTTAATTATTCAAATTGTTTGCTATTAGTAGGTGTAACTCGTTTTGTGTTACACATTTATGCATTTTTTAAAAAATATCTTCGCAAGTAAAAACTTCTTTTAGCCTTACTCCTTTTTCAGTTCTTTCCACGGTGATGATTTGATTATGGGCATCGTGCTCTAAAAACAAGTAGTAATTATTATCTGCAGCAGCATTCATAAACTTCGCTTTTTCGTCTAAAGTTAATAACGGACGTGTATCATAACCCATAACATAAGGAATTGGGATATGTCCGGCTGTTGCTAACAAATCGGCGCAAAAAACTATTGTTTTTCCTTTATAATTAATATGTGGTAACATTTGTTTTTCGGTATGACCATCAGCGAAGAAAATATCAAAACCAAGTTCAGATTTTTCTAAGAAATCTCCTTTAGGACGATTAATAAATTTCAACTGACCACTTTCTTGCATCGGAATAATATTTTCATGTAAGAAAGAAGCCTTTTCACGAGAATTGGGTTTGGTTGCCCATTCCCAATGGTTTTCATTCGTCCAGAAATTTGCGTTTTTGAAAGCCACTTCATAACCTGTTTTGGCTGCATTCCAAACTACCGAACCACCACAATGATCAAAATGTAAATGTGTCATAAAAACATCCGTAATATCATCTTTATGAAATCCAAGTTTTGCTAATGACTTGTCTAAACTTTCATCGCCCCAAAGCGAATAATAACCAAAAAACTTATCGGATTGTTTGTTTCCCATTCCGTTATCGATTAAAGTCAGTTTATTTCCGTCTTCAATTAATAAGCATCTTGCGGCAATATCTATTAAATTATTTTCGTCTGCGGGATTGGTTTTATTCCAAATTGTTTTCGGGACAACGCCAAACATAGCGCCTCCATCTAACTTAAAATTTCCTGCTTCTATTGGATATAATTTCATTTTTATAATTTTTAGCCAAATTACAAAATTTTCAATAAATTGAAACTATCCTTATATAAGTTATAAAAATGTTATCAAACCTTGTAAAAAGCAATTTATGACTTATATTTGCAGTTAATTTAGACAAAATCAAAATAACAATGTACTTATCTAAGTAATAAATCTCAATAATTATGAGGTTTTTTTCTTCGAATTACATGACACATAAAAATAACCAAGTTATGATAAAAGTATCTGAATCGGCAAGTAAAAGAATTGTCAATATGATGACCGAAGAAGGATTTGATGCTACTAACGATTACGTTCGAGTAGGCGTAAAAAGTGGTGGTTGCTCTGGACTTTCTTACGAATTAAAATTCGATAAAGAGATTGGTGAAAACGATAAAGTTTTTGAAGACAATAATGTAAAAATTGCCGTTGAAAAAAAATCATTTTTGTATTTAGCAGGAACGGTTTTAGAATTTTCTGGCGGTTTAAACGGAAAAGGATTTGTTTTCAATAATCCGAATGCACAAAGAACTTGTGGATGTGGGGAAAGTTTTTCGTTATAAAGAATCGAAAAAAGCAAAAAAATAAAAATAATCTAAAATATGGCAAAATATAATTCATTTGAAGAAATGGAAGTTTATCAAAAAGCTTTACAATTTGGAGTAAAAGTTTATAAATTGACATTATCAAATGAAAAAATTGCTAAAGATTATGGTTTGAAAGACCAATTGCAAAGAGCGGCTTTATCAATCTCTAATAACATAGCTGAAGGATTTGAACGTGAAACAAAAAAAGAATTAATCAGATTTTTATATATTTCAAAAGGTTCAGCTGGAGAATGTAGAAATATGTTTAATTTTTTACAGCTATTAGAGTATATTAATAATGAAAATTTTTACGAACATAGAAATAATGTTTTAGAAATTTCTAAGCAACTTGGAAATTACATTAAGTATTTAAAAAATTTAGACAAACAAGATAAACAAAATCAAAAAAGTCAAAAGAAATAAAAAATAAATTAACTTAATAAAATAGCTTAATAAATTTTTTAGATTTTTAGATCTTTTAGATCTTTTAGATAAAAAAATGAGTAAATACACAGAAGACGACTTAAAAGTCGAATTAGAAAATAAAGAATACGAATACGGATTTTATACGGAATTAGAATCGGAAACATTTCCTATTGGGTTAAATGAAGATATTGTGCGCGCTATTTCTAAAAAGAAAAATGAGCCAGAATGGATGACGGATTGGCGTTTACAAGCTTTTGCGGCTTGGAAAGAAATGTTAGAACCAGAATGGGCAAATGTTAACTACACTAAACCTGATTTTCAAGCTATTGCTTATTATTCAGCGCCAAAAAAATCGGATCCAAACAAAACTTTAGATGATGTGGATGCAGAATTATTAGAAATGTACAAGAAATTGGGTATTTCTCTTGATGAACAGAAAAAAATGAACAATATCGCTATGGATATTGTAGTAGATTCGGTTTCTGTTGCTACAACATTCAAAAAGACATTAGGAGAAAAAGGAATTATTTTTTGTCCAATTTCTGAAGCGATTCAAGAACATCCAGAATTAGTTAAAAAATATTTAGGTACGATTGTTCCTCAAAAAGACAATTTTTATGCCGCTTTAAATTCGGCCGTTTTCTCGGATGGAAGTTTCTGTTATATTCCGAAAGGCGTTCGTTGTCCAATGGAATTATCAACCTATTTCCGTATCAATCAAGGTGGAACGGGACAGTTTGAAAGAACGTTAGTTATTGCAGATGAAGGAAGTTACGTATCTTACTTAGAAGGTTGTACAGCTCCAAGTCGTGATGAAAATCAATTACACGCGGCAGTTGTCGAATTGATTGCTTTAGACGATGCTGAAATCAAATATTCAACGGTACAAAACTGGTATCCTGGAAATAAAGAAGGAAAAGGTGGTGTTTTCAACTTCGTAACCAAAAGAGGTTTATGTGAGAAAAACGCAAAAATATCTTGGACACAAGTAGAAACAGGTTCAGCAGTAACTTGGAAATATCCATCTTGTGTATTAAAAGGAGACAATTCAATTGGTGAGTTCTACTCTATTGCAGTGACGAATAATTTCCAACAAGCGGATACAGGAACAAAAATGATTCACTTAGGTAAAAACACGAGATCAACCATTATTTCTAAAGGAATTTCGGCTGGTAAATCGCAAAACAGTTACCGAGGATTAGTTCAAATTAGTAAAAACGCAGATAATGCGCGTAACTTTTCACAATGTGATAGTTTATTAATGGGTAATAATTGTGGTGCACATACGTTTCCATATATCGAAAGTAAAAACACAAGTGCCAAAATTGAACACGAAGCAACAACTTCAAAAATTGGAGAAGACCAAGTATTCTATTGCAACCAACGTGGAATTCCAACTGAAAAAGCAATTGCATTAATTGTAAACGGTTTCAGTAAAGAAGTATTAAACAAATTACCAATGGAATTTGCAGTGGAAGCTCAGAAATTATTGGAAATTAGTTTAGAAGGTTCTGTTGGATAAATTTGTTTCAGGTTTCAAGTTTAACCTGAACAAACAAAAATTATGAATTAAAAAATTAAAACTAGCGTTTAAAGAACAAAAACAACTTGAATCTTTAAACCTGAAACAAAAATAAATATGTTATCAATAAAAAATTTACACGCTTCAGTTGAAGATAAGGAAATATTAAAAGGAATTAATTTAGAAATCAAAGCTGGAGAAGTTCATGCTATTATGGGACCAAATGGTGCTGGAAAAAGCACACTTTCTTCTATCATTGCTGGAAACGAAAATTATGAAGTTTCTGAAGGTGAAATCCTTTTAGAAGGTGAAGATATTTCAGAATTAGCTCCAGAAGAAAGAGCACACAAAGGTGTTTTCTTATCGTTCCAATATCCAGTTGAAATTCCAGGTGTTTCTGTTACTAACTTTATCAAAACAGCTATCAACGAATCTCGTAAAGCACGCGGACAAGAAGATATGCCTGCTAACGAAATGCTAAAACTAATTCGTGAAAAATCGGAATTATTAGAAATGGATAGAAAATTCTTATCTCGTTCTTTAAACGAAGGGTTTTCAGGTGGTGAGAAAAAACGTAACGAAATTTTTCAAATGGCCATGCTAGAACCAAAGTTAGCGATTTTGGATGAAACAGATTCTGGTTTAGATATCGACGCATTACGTATTGTAGCAAACGGTGTCAACAAATTGAAAAACGAAAACAACGCAGTTTTAGTTATCACACACTACCAACGTTTATTAGATTATATTGTTCCTGATTTCGTACACGTATTAATGGACGGAAAAATCGTTAAATCTGGCGATGCTTCTCTAGCCTTAGAATTAGAAGAAAAAGGATACGATTGGATAAAAGCAGAAATTCAGTAAATAGTAATCAGTCTCAGTAATCAGTCTCAGTCTCAGTCTCAGTAAGCAAACTGTATACTGCCACTGTAAACTGTAAACTAAAAATTATGGAATTAAAAGAAAAAATACTATCGTCTTTTATGGCGTTTGAAGAAAAAATTGCTGATGTAAACTCAGAATTACACGACATTAGAACTTCAGCTATAAAAAACTTCGAAAATAAAGGTTTCCCTACTAAAAAAGAGGAAGCCTGGAAATACACATCTTTAAATGCAATTTTAAAAAATGATTTTAGTGTATTTGCAAAAAATGAAAATGCTATTGAATTTGCAGATGTAAAAAAGTACTTTTTAAATGAAGTAGATACTTATAAAGTAGTATTTATTGATGGAAAATTCAGTTCTTTTTTATCTTCAACAACTCATGATGGATTAGATGTTTGTTTAATGTCTTCGGCTTTAACCAAACCTAAATACAAAATGTATATTGATGAATATTTCAACAAAATTGCGAATACAGAAGACAGTTTAACTTCATTAAACACAGCCTTTTCTCAAGAAGGAGCTTATGTACATATTCCTAAAAGTAAAGTGGTTGACAAGCCTATTGAAATTTTATATTTTTCAACAGGTTCTGAAGCAGCTTTAATGACGCAACCGCGAAATTTAATTATTGTTGGAGAAAATGCACATGTTCAAATTGTAGAACGTCATCAGAGTTTAAATAACAATCCGGTTTTAACGAATTCAGTTACAGAAATTTTTGCTCAAAAACGTGCTATTGTGGATTATTATAAAGTGCAAAATGATTTACAAACTGCGAATTTAATTGACAATACGTACATTGCTCAAAAACAAGACAGTCATGCTTCAGTGCATACTTTCTCTTTTGGAGGAAATATTACGAGAAACAATTTAAATTTCTACCATCAAGGGGAACATATTGATTCCACTTTAAAAGGAATTACAATTATTGGCGACAAACAACACGTTGATCATTATACTTTAGTGCAACACGCGACACCAAATTGTGAAAGTCACCAAAATTACAAAACCATTTTAAATGATAGTTCTACTGGTGTTTTCAATGGTAAAATTTATGTAGAAAAAGAAGCACAAAAAACGAATGCTTTTCAGCAAAACAATAATATTTTATTAAGCGATAAAGCTACTGTAAATGCCAAACCACAATTAGAAATTTTTGCAGATGATGTAAAATGTTCTCACGGTTGTACAATTGGACAATTAGACGAAAACGCTATGTTTTACATGCAACAACGTGGAATTGGAAAAAAAGAAGCTAAAGCCTTATTGATGTACGCTTTTACAAGTGAAGTTACAAATAGTGTGAAAATTCCAGAATTAAAAGGAAAAATTGCTCGTATTATTGCTGATAAATTAGGTGTAAATATGGGATTTGATTTATAAAAAATTAAAAGCCGTCCTGATTTTCAAGACGGCTTTTTTAATATATCTAATTTCTACAAAATCTGACTCGCGTGTTCTTTTGTTTTGACTTTTTCTATAACATCAGTAATAATTCCGTTTTCGTCAATTACGAATGTTGTTCTATGAATACCATCATATTCTTTTCCCATGAATTTTTTGGGCCCCCAAACACCGAAAGCTTCTATCACAGATTTTTCTTCATCCGCTAACAAAGCAAAAGGAAAACTATATTTTTCTTCGAATTTTTTTTGCGCTTTAGCACTATCAGCACTTACACCTAATAATTCGTAATTATTGGCTTGAAAACGTTCATAATTATCTCTTAAATCACAAGCTTCTGCCGTACAACCCGGAGTATTCGCTTTTGGATAAAAGAAAACTACTAATTTTTTCCCTTTATAATCTGCTAAGGAATGTGCTTTTCCGTTTTGATCTGTTCCTGAAAAATTTGGAGCGGTATCACCTATTTTTAAATGTGTCATGTTATATTTTTGGTTTAAAGTTTTTTTTGTTTCAAGTTTCACGTTATTTTTGATGTGAAATTAAATTCAAATATACTAAAATGACTAAGAAGGAACGTGCAACATTTGTTATAAATACGTTAAACGAATTATATCCTGAAATTCCAATTCCGTTAGATCATAAAGATCCTTATACTTTATTGATTGCGGTTTTACTTTCGGCACAATGCACAGACGTTCGTGTGAATCAAATTACACCGCTTTTATTTGCAAAAGCAGATAATCCATACGATATGATTAAAATGAGTGTGGAAGAAATAAAAGAAATTATTCGACCATGTGGTTTGTCACCAATGAAATCAAAAGGAATTCACGGTTTGTCACATATCTTAATTGATAAATATGATGGTGAAGTGCCGCAAAGTTTTGAAGCTTTAGAAAGTCTACCAGCTGTTGGACATAAAACGGCAAGTGTGGTAATGAGTCAAGCTTTTGGTGTTCCAGCATTTCCGGTAGATACACACATTCACAGATTGATGTACAGATGGAATTTAACTTCAGGAAAAAATGTGGTGGTGACTGAAAAAGATGCGAAAAATATTTTTCCAGAAGAAACTTGGAACGATTTGCATTTACAAATTATTTGGTATGGAAGAGAATTTTCTCCAGCGCGTGGTTGGGATTTAGAAAAAGATATAATTACCAAAACGATTGGAAGAAAATCAGTTCTGAAAGAATACGATAAAAAAAACACATCGAAATAATTTTTTTTTTGCCCCGAATTATCGAATTAAAAAATAAAAACAAATAATTCGTGAATTCGTGGCAACTTGAATAAAATAAAAAATGCTCCGAAATAAATGTTTTTTTTTGCCTCGAATTATCGAATTAAAAAATAAAAGCAATAACTAATTCGAATTATTTATCGACAAAGTCGATTTAATATTTATTCCAAAAACAAATAATTCTTGAATTCGTGGCAACTTGAATAAAATAAAAAATGCTTCGAAATCAATCCGAAGCATTTTTATCAATTTACAATGTTTTCAAAAGTTAGATTCCCAACTTTTACTATTTTCATTGCCTGCGAATAACTCAAAATAAAACTAACTGTTGTTGCACTGGGTTTCATTTCTTCAATTGATTTTCTTTTTTTAGAGTAAAGTTTTGCCATTTAATAACTTAATTGATTATTTAAATATAACGTAAAAACTTTAGTATTATTGTATTAGAATTTTAATTGGTTAAAATGATACTATTTTTTTCAATAATTTTTCTCAAATTAATAACTGCATAGCGCATTCTTCCGAGTGCTGTGTTAATACTTACGCCTGTTATTTCAGAAATTTCTTTAAAACTTAAATCTTCATAATAACGCATTTTAATAACTTCTCTTTGGTCTTCTGGTAATTGTTCAACTAATTTCCTAACATCCAATTCAACTTGTTCTTCAATTAACTGATTTTCGATAGACAAAGTAGAATCTGTCATAAAGTTAAAAATACTATATTCGTCAGTTTCTCTCTGAAAAGGCATTCTTTTATTATGACGGAAATAATCAATAACTAAATTAGAAGCAATACGCATTACCCAAGGTAAAAATTTACCTTCTTCGTTATACCCTTTTGTTCTTAAAGTTTTGATAACTTTAATGAAAGTATCTTGAAAAATATCATCACAAACTGATCTGTCAGGGATTTTAGAATAAATAAATCCGTAAATTTTAGATTGATGTCTGTCAATTAAAATCTGAAGCGCTAATTCATCACCACTTATGTAGTTATGTAATAAAATTGCATCTGGAGTTTGTACCTTATTTGCCATAATTATACCTTTTAGATTTTTGGGAAATCGTTTCTAAAAAAGAGTATTTTTATGTTATACGCAAAATGGTTTTTGTGATTAGTAATGACAAATATAATGTTAAAAAATTCACAAAAACAAATAATTGCTAAAAATTTAACATTTTGATTGTACTAAAAATTAAAAAAAATCGTTCAATCCTTTTTTTAAACATTAATTTACTGATATACTTTAATATAATCTAAAATAAATTCTTGAGGCAAAATGGAAGTATCAATGGTTGGACCACCGAAATTACCACCAATAGCTACATTAATAATAAAATAAAAAGGCTGATTATATGGCCAAGTATTTTCATCTTTAACTTCAGGTTGAAACGTATATACTAAAACATCATCTACAAAAAAAGCAATTTTTTCTTTTGTCCAATCAATTGCATACGTATGAAACCCTTCTTCAATGGTTGGAACTGTTATTTTCTTAGTATTAATGGTATTTCCGTGACTGGCTTGCGTATGTAACGATGTAAATACAATATCAGGTTGTTTTCCCACGTATTCTAGAATGTCAATTTCTCCACATTTGGGCCAACCTACTTCGGAAATATTCGCGCCAAGCATCCAAAAAGCAGGCCACAAACCTGTTCCGATTGGCAATTTAGCTCTGGTTTCAATTCTTCCGTATTGGAATTCTTTTTTATCTTTTGTTGTAATTCGGGTTGAAGTATATGTGTCTCCTTCTTTTTTGGCTTGTACCACTAAAAAACCATCTTTTAATTTGTGATTTTTATCAGTATAAATTTGCGATTCATTGTTTCCCCAGCCGCATAAATTTGGGCAACCATTTCCTAATTCATAATTCCAAACAGTTGAATCTAATGCTACAGCATTGAAATTTTCTTCCCAAACTAAAACGCGTTTTGCATTTTGAGCAAAAGCTAGATTTAAGAACAAAAATAAAATAAGCATCTTCTTCATATTAATTAGATTTTAAGAATTCGAAATTTGCTTCTAAGGTTTTATCAGAACTTCCACCTACAAAGACTTTAAAATCGCCTACTTCGGCTTCCCATTTCTGATTGGCTGTGTAAAATGCGATGGTTTCTTTATTAATTGTAAAGGTAACGATTTTACTTTCGAATGGTTTTAAACTAATCATTTCGAAACCTTTTAATTCTTTCACTGGTCGGGTTGTACTTCCGATTAGATCTCTAATATATAATTGAACGACTTCTTTTCCTGAAACATTACTATTGTTTTTTAAGGTTACAGAAACTGTAATTTTTCCATTATTTGAGAAAGAATTCGAGCTTAATTTCAAATCAGAATAGTCAAATTTAGAATAACTTAATCCGTGTCCAAAAGCAAATTGAGGGGTGTTTTTTTCATCAGAATAATGCGACCAAAACACACTTTCTGGTTCGTTCATTGTGGGTCTTCCTGTATTTTTATAATTATAGTAAATAGGCAATTGTCCGACATTTCTTGGAAAAGTCATTGGTAATTTTCCACTTGGATTGTAATCTCCATAAAGCACTTGAGCAATGGCATTCCCACTTTGTGTACCTAAATGCCAAGCTTCTACAACAGCTGGAATGTTTTCTGCAGCCCACGGAATAGCCAAAGGACGACCATTATTTAATACCAAAACTACATTTTTATTGACTTTATAAATAGCTTCTAACAATTCTTGTTGTACACCTGGCAAACCAATATCAGTTCTACTTCTACCTTCACCTGATTGTAAACCATGTTCTCCTAAAACTAAAACTACAACATCTGCTTTTTTAGCTACTTCAATTGCTTCAGGAAAACCAGAAGTATCCGTTGAATTGATGTGAGTTTCCCAAATAAATTGCGTTCTTCCTACACTTACATCTGCTCCTTTTGCGTAAGTTAACTCGTTATTTTTATATTGTTGCATACCTTCTAAAACAGAAATAGCTGTATTGTCTTGCGCGGCAATTCGCCAACTTCCTAAAGGACTTGTTTTGTCATTTGCCAACGCGCCAATTAAAGCAATTTTTTTTCCTGATTTTGGTAGTGGCAATAAACTATTTTCGTTTTTTAATAATACGATTGATTTTTTAGCAACATCTAAAACGGCATCGTGGATTTCTTTTTTCCCAACTGTAGCTTTTTCGTGCGCTTCGTTGCAATATTTAAATGGGTTATCAAATAATCCTAGTTCGAATTTCACTTTTAAAATTCTTCTTGCGGCATCATTAATTAAAGTTTCTTTTACTTTTCCTTCTTTTACTAAACTGCTTAAATGTTCCACATACGCGTAAGATTCCATATCCATGTCTGATCCAGCGTTTAGCGCGATTTCGGCAGCGTTTTTGCTATCTTTTGCATAGCCATGAGCGATCATTTCATTAATTGAACCCCAATCAGAAACCATAAAACCTTGAAAATTCCAATCTCCTTTTAGAATATCTCTTTGAAGATATTTACTTCCAGTGGCTGGAATTCCGTTTAATTCGTTGAAAGAATTCATGAATGTTTTTACACCTGCATCTACAGAAGCTTTAAATGGTGGTAAAATTACATTATGCAATACCTCATCACTTACAGAAACTGTATTGTAGTCTCTACCAGCTTCAGCGAAAGCGTATCCTGCGAAATGTTTCGCGCAAGCTAAAATATTTTTATTAGTAGACAAATCACCTTGAAAACCTTTTACTCTGGCTTCGGCAATTTTACTTCCTAAATAAGTATCTTCTCCAGCGCCTTCCATCACTCTTCCCCATCTGGCATCTCTTGAAACATCAACCATTGGAGCAAAAGTCCAGTTAATTCCTTCTGCTGCAGCTTCTTCTGCGGCCACTTCTGCTGATTTTTTTATCGCTTCTAAATCCCAACTAGCTGCTTCTGCAAGTGGAATTGGACTAATAGTTTTATGACCGTGAATGACATCAAATCCGAAAAGCAATGGAATGCCTAAACGTGTTTCTTCGACGGCTATTTTTTGAATGGCATACACGTCTTTAACGCCTTTTACATTTAACATAGAACCCACAAGACCTTTCTTTAAATCATTATATTTTTTGGCTGCTTGTCCATCTTTAGGAGCTGGTCCTGTAATTTCCCAAAAGCCATTATATTGATTTAATTGTCCGATTTTTTCTTCCAATGTCATTATTTGCAGCAGTGAATCGACTTTTTTATCAATAGTTGTTTCTTTTGAAGCTATAAAACTCTTTTTAGGAGAGGCACAACTCAAAACTAACACACTGAAGATTAGATAAGATTTTATTGATTTTAAATCCATTGTAAAATTTGATAAGAAAGCAACACCAAGAAGAAGTACTCCTACTTGGTGCTACTTATTTTTAAAAATTTTATTGATATACTCTTACGTAATCGATTTCCATTGAAGATTGCGTAAATGAAGGACTAATTGTTCCTCCAAATGTTCCCCCCATGGCTACGTTTAGTATTAAGAAAAAATCGGCGTTGAATGGTAGCGTTCCGTTATTTGCTACTGTATGAAACAACACGTCATCTACATATAATTTCACAGAAGTTGGAGACCAAATTGTTTTATATACATGAAATTGAGTAGATGCTCCAGCAATTGTTGTAGAATTACTATTTCCGTTACCACCTGAATTTCCTGGATAATGTAAGGTACCATAAATTTTATTTTGTTCATTTCCTTTGTGTTCCATGATATCAATTTCACCACAAGCTGGCCAAGAGTTTGTAGCGTAATTTTGACCTAACATCCAAATTGCAGGCCAAGTTCCGCCACCTGAAGGAAGTTTTGCTCTAACCTCAACTTTTCCGTAAGTAAATTCAAATTTATTTTCCGATTTTAATCTTGCAGAAGTATAATTTGAACTATTAAAATTCTCTGCTTTTGCGGTAATTTTTAAATTTCCACCTTGAACAATAACATTATTGGCGCTATTTGTATAATATTGCGCTTCTGCATTACCCCAGCCACCTGCACCTAAATCATAACCCCATTTTGAAGAGTCAGGTGCACCGTCTGTATTAAATTCATCAGAAAAAACAAGATTAGTATAGTCAGTTATTGGATCTTGAACAGGTTGAATGGTTGTGAAAGTATGGTACCAAGCTAAAGCTGGATTATTTCCCATTACAGCTCTAACCACCATTCGATTTGCAGTGATTGAAATGATTTCATAAGAACTTTGACCAATATAGTATCCCATAAATCCATTATCAGAAAAATTCATTACGGTACCACGAGTTTGGTTGGGAACATTATTAGCAACAACCACCGATTCCGATGGTGACAATGTAACTGTTTTTAAACCTGATGTATCATAAGTATAACAACCATCACTTCCAGAAGAAGCACCTACTACACTATTAAACGTAGCATTAAAAAAAGTATTTCCACCATTATTCAATTGATATTTTAATTGACCTCCAACTAAAGAAAATTTTAAAACATTTTCATACAAACAACTACTATCGGAACTTCCTGCTTTTTCCCAAGGAGCTGCTTGATAATAAAATCCGAAATAGTTTTGTGTAGCGTCAGAATTGTTAGGACCAACCCCAAGATGACCAGGCTCTGAAGCAGACCAATACCAATTTTTTTGTGTTCCGCCAGTTAAAAACTGTACTGCTTCATCATCTGTAAAATCGCTTCTAACCTCTAAATTTAAAGTGGTAGTTGTACTTACTCCACCTTTTCCAGATGCAGTTACTGTTACCGTATAGGCATTAACTCCAGGCTGGGTAAAACGTTTTTGAAATTCACCTGTAGGAGCATTTTCAGAAGTTCCATCACTGAAAACATATTTATATGAGATTGCATTTGAAGCAGTGGCAACAAAATTTACAATTCCTGAACCATCACCATTTGGGTTAGTGGCATCTTGACCTTGAATAGTAGCTGCAATAGCTAAATTAGTAGGGGCTGATAAATCACCAAATGAATTATCTTCTTCCTGACAACCAATTGCAAAAATTAAAGTTACAATTAGTATAAAATAGTTATTAATTTTTTTCATTTCGAATATAATTATTAATTATGAAAATATACGTTATCTACATATACTGTATTGTTTGCTGTTGGTGCACCTACATAAATTAGTTGAGCAATATGCGCTCTAGTTGTTAATCCTACAAAACTACTTAGAGGAATATCCAAACTAACCCATTGTCCTTGAGCTGGAGAATTAACTGTAATTTCATGTTCCACATCGTCACCCCCGCCAAAAGATCCATTGGCCCCAAAATCAACTAATTTTATTTTAAATGTAGTAAAATCTGCAGACCATACATCCGTATGAAAATGAGTCATTGCAGTTGCATTTATGGGACTAGAAGTTGCTTCAATTCCAACAAAATCTAAAGAACTGTATTTTTTAACTGCGCTTCCTGCAATAGTTAAGTCTTGAAGATTAGCTTGTGACCAAGAAGTTTTCCATGTATCTACAGAAACATTAGTATAGGCATCACTAAACATAGAAATTACATTTGCAGCTGATAAAACAGGTGTTGGAGCAGCAGTAGTAAGTGTAGGCAATTGATTATAAAAATAAACATTATCAACATAAACTGTAGTTGAACTTGATGGAGCTCCAACATAAATTAATTGTGCTATGTGTGCTCTAGTGGTTAATCCAGTAAATGAAGCTAATGGGATATCCAAACTCACCCAAGTTTCTTGAGCTGGTGAATTTATGGTAATTTCATGCTCAACATCATCTCCTCCGCCATAAGCGCCATTCGCACCAAAATCTACTAATTTGACTTTAAATTGTGTAAAATCAGACGACCAAACATCTGTGTGAAAATGCGTCATTGCAGTAGCATTAATTGGGCTAGAAGTAGCTTCAATACCTACAAAATTTAAGTTAGAATATTTTTTTGTTGCATTACCTTGAATAGAAACATCTTGAAGATTGGCTTGTGACCATGAGGTTTGCCAAGTATCAACAGGCACGTTTGTATAAGCATCACTGAACATTGAAATAACATTTGAAGCTGGTAACGTTGGGGTTGGTGCTGCAAATAAATTTGTCACAGTAATATTTTGAGTAACTTCTGTGGTTGCTACTCCTCCACTAAGTGCTACAACTCTAACTTGGTAAGTTCCAGGAGCTGCATAAGTATGGGAAACCGTTTGCCCTTGATTAAAATCTACAGGTACTTGAGACGGATTTTCACCATAATATACTTGAAAAAAAGTTTCTAAATCAGCAGTTGCAGAAACTGTTACAGATAAACTAGCACCTGGAGTAATTACTGCATTTAAATTAGTTGGTGCTAAAAAAGAAACCGTTAATTGTTGTATCTCCTCTGTTCTTTGTCCATCAATTGTAATGGCTACAATTTTAACTGGAAAAACACCTTCACTATACGTATGTTCTATTGAAGCGCCCGGATTTACGTAAGCGGGTTCTAAAGTTCCATCTCCAAAATACACTTCATATTGAGTAGCGCCTTCCCCTTTTGGAATGATGGTTACTTTTCCTGAATTGTCTTGCTTAATAGTCATTAAAGCGGAAACATTTGTTGGTGAATCAACTCCTTCTAATGTTGTAGTACTATCGTCATTTGAGCAACCAAAAAAGATGGTTACTAAAAATAAGCTACATATTAATTTTATATTTTTCATAAATATTATATTTTAGTAGTTAGGATTTTGTTGCCAATTACCATTAGAAAATTGAATTTCTTCAAATGGAATTGGAAAAAGTTCATGTTTACCTGAAACAAAACCTGAAATAGAAGTTGAAGCCTTATTGGTTCTTACTAAATCGAAGAACCTATGACCTTCTCCCATTAATTCTAATTTTCTTTCTGCCCAAATGAAATCTGTTAAAGCAGCACCAGAAGCAGAAATATCATGATTGGTATCTCCAAAAGCTCTTCTTCTCACTAAATTTAAATAGTCTCTACCTTTTGTATCGTTACCACTTCTGTTAAAAGCTTCAGCCGCCATAAGTAAAACATCAGCATAGCGAATGGCTCTATAGTTATTTGGGTTGGTTAAATTTTGATCGCCTTTATTCAAATCACCTTGTCGTGCAATGTATTTTCTATTGTAAAAACCCGTGTGTTTGTATCCAGTTCCGTAGCTTGCGTTATTAGCGGTAGCCCATGTAACAATATTCAAAATAGCTACATCTCTTCTATTATCACCAACTTCATAGGCATTGTAAGATTCTTGTGTTGGTAAATTGAAACTATATCCACCGTCAAAAAATGGACCGCTGTAATTTCTAATTCCATTAAAACCTACTGCTACATTACCTTTACTACATTGTAAACAATCAAAACTTGCGCCTTGTGCATCAGTGTATTGTATTTCAAAAACTGATTCAGTATTGTTTTCGTTATTGTTTTCAAAAATAGTATTGTAATTAGATACCAATGAATACGAATTACTTACTATTATTTGTTCTAAAACGGATGCTGATTGCGCAAACTTATTTTGATACAAATATACTTTTCCTAAAAGTGCTTGAGCTGCTCCTTTTGTTGCTCTTCCAACTTGAGGTGCTGATGTATTTAAATTATCAATAGCATATAACAAATCAGATTCTATTGAAGCATAAACGTCTTGTGTAGAAGAACGTGGAATTGTTTTTTCGTCATCTAGTTCGAATCTTGCATCACCTTTTAAAGGAATTCCTCCGAAAAATTTAACCAATTCAAAACGAAAATACGCACGTAAAAAACGAGTTTCAGCAATGATTTGATTTTTGCCTGTAAAATCTGTTTTGTCTTTAAATTCTAATATGTAATTACAACGTTGAACTCCTGCAGATGTCCAGTTCCAAACATCCTTTAAATTAGCATTCACTGAGGTGTGCGTCATTTCGTCAATTTGCTGGATTCCAAGTACATCAATGGCACTTTCTCCACCAGAAACTGTGTTATCTGAAGCGATTTCGCCTAACATAACATTAATATATGTGGCGTTCAACATTTCATATGCGCCAATTAATGCTTTATTATAATCTGCTTCAGAATTGAAATAATTTTCAGAGTCAATTGTGTATGGAGGGTCTTCATTAATAAAATCCTCAGAACACGATATAGTAGTTGCAATAGCAGCAATTAATAGAAAAACGGGTAGTATAATATATCTTTTCATTTTAAAAAATTTTAAAAATTAACATTTAGACCAAAAGAATACGTTTTTGGTGATGGATAAAATCCGTAATCAATTCCACCTGCAATAGGATCTCCATTATTTGCTGTTGGATCAAACCCTCTGTATTTTGAGAAAGTGAAAGCGTTGTTTACTGAAGCATACAATCTGATTTTTGAAATACCAATTTTCTCAATAGCTTTTGTTGGTAATGAATAGCCCAATTGAATGTTTTGAATTCTTAAGAAAGAAGCATCTTCAACAAAATAACTTGAGAATAGATTATTATTTGTAGCTCCGGTAGTTACTCTTGGTACGGTATTACTTGTGCCTTCGCCTGTCCATCTGTCTAAAACGTAATCTAATTTATTTAGTTTGTTTTCAGTTCTTTCGTAATTTCTAATTAAATCATTTCCAATAGAAGCATAAGAATAAGCTGCAAAATCAATATTTTTATAACTCAAATTCAAATTAAATCCTAAAGTATAATCTGCAATTTGTTTTCCAATATATGTTCTATCTTTAAAATCAATAGCACCGTCTCCATTAACATCTTTATAGCGAATATCTCCAGGTGCAGATGCAGAACCTAAACCAATTTGAGAAGGATTGGAATCTATTTCAGCTTGATTTTGAAATATCCCATCAGCTTGTAAACCATAGAAAACGCCTATTGGCTGACCAACAACCATTCTTGTAGGTTGTAAAGACTGACCTACTCCAAAAGAACCTGCTTCAATATATCCTGTAGAATTATTTACTTCAAGTACTTCATTATCAATAGTAGTAATATTAAATCCTAAATTATATTTTAATTTATTTTTATCGTTTTTATAAGTAATTGCTAATTCAACACCTTGATTTCTCACCGTTCCAGCATTTACAGTTGGAGCTCCAGAACCTGGTGCATAACCTCCATTAATTCCTGAAATTGGAATACCACTAACTAATAAATCTTTTCGAGTGTCATTAAAATAATCTGCTGTAATTTCAACTTGATTTTGTAACATTCTTAAATCAAAACCAAGATCTAACTTCGTATCTGTTTCCCATTTAATTTTATTGTTTGGAATTTTCCCAGTTGCAACACCATTTGTCAAAATGTTATTGAATATGTAAGTGGAAGTAACTAAAAGAGATCTAAAATCGCTATTCCCAGCTACATCATTCCCTAAAGTTCCATAACTTCCTCTAAGTTTTAAAAAGTTCACAAAACCGTCTTTCTTGAAAAAATCTTCTTCAGAAACTATCCAACCTCCTAAAATAGATTTAAAATAAGCTACACTATTTTTGGAAGGAAAACGACTGGATTGATCACGTCTTACAATAAACGATAGAAGATATTTTTCTTTAAAAGCATAGTCAACCGTTGCAAATAAAGAAGGACGTTTATAGGGTGCTGATTTATATGATCCTGAAGTAATTACACCAGTTGGGGGTGTTCCGTTAGCTAACTGAATATCTGCAAATTCCCAAGAGTTGTAAGGTACATCATAACCAGTTCCATACAAACCTTCGCTTTTTTCTTCAAATAAGGTTCCACCTGCAGTTATTTTTATTTTATGAGTATCATGAAATACTTTTTCATATTCCCCGAATAAATCGAATGTATAATCACTAAATCTAATAGCATTTTGAGAAACGCTACTTCTTTCTACATTAAAAACCTTCAAACCTCCGTAAGAAACTTGTTTGCTAAATGATTTACCCACACTGTTAGCGGAATTAAAACCATAACGTGTTGTAATTTTAAAATCAGTAATAGGTTTGTATTGCAATACAAAATTTCCATTAATTTTCTTTTGATTATAACTATTATAAGTATTTTCAATTTGTGCTAATGGATTGATCACTTCGTTTCCAAAACCTGCTGTTGATGGCACTAATGTAAAGTCTCCATTTGAATTATAGGGAGTAAGAGTTGAAGGCGTATTTATCGCATTAAATAATACAGAACCTAAACCATTTTCATTTAAACCTTGTCGGTTATAATCTGTATACACTAAGTTAGTTGACAAATTAATTTTCTTAGATAAATCAACACCTAATGAAATCCTAGCATTACTTCTATCAAATCCAGATTTTTCTAAACCAACAATACCGTCTTGTTTGATTTTTGAACCACTAAATGTGTACACCATTTTTTCTGAACCACCAGAAATAGAAAAATCGTTATTTATAATTGAAGCTTTTTTAAACACTTCATTTTGCCAATTTGTACCTTTTCCTAATCCCGATACATTTGGGTAAGGTAAAGGTTGTCCGCCATTTGCATAACTTTCGTTTAAAAGTAAAGCGTATTCAGTAGCATTAAGTAAATTCATTTTCTTTGAAGTTTCTTGCTGTCCGAAATAGGTGTTAAATGAAACTTTTGTTTTCTGATTTTTCTTACCTTGTTTTGTGGTAACTAAAACCACACCGTTGGCTCCTTTTGCACCATAAACTGACGCTTGTGCATCTTTAAGAACTGTAATACTTTCTATATCAGAAGGATTTAACAAGTTAATATCTCCTTGATATCCATCTATTAAATATAAAGGTTCACTATTTGTATTGGAAGATATTCCTCTAATTCTAATATTAAACCCAGAACCAGGTGCTCCAGATCCACTTGTAACAACCACTCCAGAAACTGTTCCTTGTAATGCTTGAGCGGCTTGAATTGGTTTTAATTGTTCGATGGTTTTACTAGACACGTAAGATACTGAACCTGTAACATCTTTTCTCTTCTTAGAAGAATAACCCACTACCACAACTTCTTCAATTGACTTATTGTCTTGTTTTAAAGAAATAGAAATAGTCTGATTTTTCGTTACCACAAAATTTTCAGAAGCATAACCATAAAATGAAAAAGTTAATGTACTTCCTACTGTAACATTTGAAACTGTAAAACTTCCATCTGAGGAAGTTGTTGCGAGTCCAGCATCTTTAACAGAAACAACCGCACCTAGCAAAGGCGATCTTGTACTGGAATCAAAAACCTTTCCAGATACAGTTACTGATTGTGAAAAACCAATAGCTGTAAAGAACAGAAAAGCAAATTGCCATAATTTAGATTTCATAAATGTAAAATTTATTAGTTAGTTAGATATTTATGCAATTGACCTCAAATTTGAGATCACATAAATAGTTTGTTTTTTAGTTACTTGTAAAATTAACAGTAACTTTTAAAACTTTTCATTTTAGAACCTCTACAAAAAACATACAATATAAAAAAACAGTATTTTTTTTTACATTATTCACAAAACAAGTCTAGCAATACTTACAGATTAGCAGTATTCTTAACAAAATAAAAATTTAATTTTACACATAAAACACAGTTACGAAAACGTTGTTGTTGTGGTTATGTATAGGTAAAACCGTAAAAATGTTGTAGTTTAAAAGGATAAAATATACTCTACTAAACCTTTTTCATGAGGCAAATCCATTTTTTTACGCAAACGATATCTTTTGATTTCTACACTTCGAACAGAAATATTTAATAAGGGAGCAATTTCTTTAGAAGACAAATTCAAACGTAAGTAAGCACACAGTCTTAAATCGTTTGGTGTTAATGAAGAATGAGCTTGTTTGACTTTCTTTAAAAAGTTATTATCCGCAGTATCAAAAGCTTCTTTAAAAACTGTCCAAGTGTCTTCTTCATTAATGTTTTTATTAATAGTAGAAATTACAGATTTGATGCTTTTACTACCTTCATCTGTATTGTTTTTTAAATCTTCTTTAATTAATGATAAGAGCTCGTTCTTTTTCAATAAACTCATTGTTGAAACGGCTAATTCTTTGTTTTTACTATCTACATCTTGAGACAATTGTTCGTTTTTTAAACGCATTAACTGTTGATTATTTTCTAAAGCTGCAATTTCTAATAACAAATTATTTTCCTCAATTAACTTTTGTTCTTTTTCTCTATAATACTTTTTATAAGTTTTATGAATGTAAACTGCAGCGAAAAAGCCTAGAATAAAATAAATTAATACTGCAAAATTTGTAGCATACCAAGGCTTCTTAATTGTGAATGTATAAGTAGCAATATTTTCTGGTTTAGAATTGGCAATTTTAGCACGAACTTTAAAAACATACGTTCCTGCCGGCAAATTTTTAAAATTAGTTGTAGTTTTTGCGCTCCATTCACTCCATTGATCCTGCAAGCCTTCTAGTACATATTGGTATTCTGCATTGATGTATTTATTATATTCTGGAACAGTATAACTGAAAGTGATATTATTTTCATCATAACTGAACGAACCTTCTTCATTAATAGCATAATTAACAATTTTCTCATCTAATTTATTGACAGAAACGTTTGAAATAGAAACACTATAATTCTTAAAACTCAAGTCATTTAAATTAATCGTATAGAAACCATCAGTAGTTCCAATTAAATAATTAGAATGTGACAATTGTGTTATATTTTCGTAACCTAACATGGAATTGGTTAACGAAGCGGGAATTGGAATACTATTTTCTTTCAATTGATTGCTCAATTTACTCAATGTGAAATAATGAATGTAATTTTTAGAAAACAACCATAATTTGTTAGAATTATCTACAATTAATTTTCCAGAAGTGTATTCGTCTCTTTCAAAAACAATGCTTAAATTTTTATCTTTTTCGAAGCGTTTTGTTTTTGTATTTAATTTAAAAATACCCTCTTTATTTGCATAATAAATTTCCGAATTAAATTTGGTTAAGCTGGCATTTTTTCCTTTAGTTGGCGATTTATAGGTAAAAATATTTTTAGCTTTTGAGAAAGAATCATCCAATTGAAAACGGAAAACACCTTTATATTCATGACTGACAAAAACTTCTGATTTATAGTTGATTTCGAAATATTTTGAAGAATAATCAAAACCTGTAATTTTGTTTTTAAATCGCCATTGATTGCCCACTTTTTGCAATACTGAAATACCATAATAATTTCCTTGAAGCAATAAATTAGGTTGACTTGGAATAGTTTCAAATTTCCAAGTTCCAGAATTAGAAAAAATCAATTGTGCAGCATTATTATTAATCACAAATGTTCCAGAATCGTGCCCACAAAACAAGGTATTATTGTGTTCAAAAATGGACCAAACTTGCCCTTTTGTGCCTTTAATAAATTGAAAAGAAGAGTCACTTAAAGCATTTTTATAAAACAATCCTTGATTAGTTCCAATGTATAAATTCCCATTATGAAGTAAAGAAGTATAAACCGTTCCTAAAATCCCGGTATCATCAGAAAAACTTCTAATTGGCGATTGTAAGTTGATACAATTGATTCCATTATCTAAACCAATCCATAAATTTTTATCCACATCTTCAAATAAAGATAAAACCGTATTATTACTCAACCCTTTATTTTGAGTAATATGAAATTTCTTTTTCCCTTCAGCAGAAATGATAAAAATCCCATTAGAAACCGTTCCAATGGCGAAACCTTTATCGGATAGTTGTTGACTACTATACACACTACTAGAAGTAATTTCCGAATCGACTTCTGTAGTAAATTTGACTAAATTCCCAAAAATTAATTTATAAAATCCTGAATATTGGGTTTGCAACAATAAACCTTCATCCGTAGAAAAAATATTAACTATTTTATTAGTTTTGAATACCGAGTGATTGGAAATTAGTTTTTGTTTACCATGTTCAATTTCAAACAAACCTTCATTTGCAACTTGAAAATAAATGGAATTATCTACTTGAAACGACTTTAAAATTCCATTTTTAGAAGGAATAATATTGAATTTTTCTGATTTCGTATCGTAAATATAAATCTGATGTAACGACTGAAAAATAACCCATTGTTCATAATTTAAAATATTCCAAAACTGTTCGTCATCAATTATTTTACTTTTAATTTTTTCACTTAAAGAAGTATATTTTAATTTATTATTCGATTCTCTAACCCAAAAACCAAATTCCATATAACAACCCGTAAAAACTTTTTCTCCAACCACTTTTACAGATCGAAGAATTGTTTCATTCGGTGAAGGATACAAATTCCAATTCGCACCATTAAATTCCAAAAGACCATCGTTATTCGCAAAAAACACAAACTGCTTTTTATCTTGAGAAATCATCCAGTTTTGGTTTCCCGCATTGTAAACACTTGAAGGGTATTTTACAATTGGCGGCAATTGCTGTGAAAAACCATAAAATGAAAGAAATAAGGTAAAGTATAATAGAAAAGTACTGGTTCGAATTGAATTCATCTGAGATTAAAATATAAATAACGATTATAAAAGTATTGATAAAAAACAGAAAAAGAAAATGTTAAAAATAAAAAAGCACGTTTCATGAGAAACGTGCTCTAACTAATAACCAACTTAACTATTCCTTGATAAACTTTGAGGTACTAACTTTATCTTCAGAAAATGCTTTAACTACATAAATACCATTTTGAAAATTCGAAACATTTATATTAACATCTGTATTTTGAATTTTCAAACTCATAACTTCTTGTCCGATTAAATTATAAATTGAAATTGAATCTATTTTTTCTAATGAACGAATTGATAATAAAGTTGAAACTGGATTAGGATACATAGAGATTTTTGCTTCATCAAAACTAGCAATGGCTAATGGCGAGGCATAGCTAACATTATCAAAATAATAGGTTTTTTCACCAGCAGTTGCGCCATCTGTTCCGAAATTAAAAAATATCGACATCATATTGAAATTGAAAGCTTGATTAAATATTGCTGTTCCAGAAGCTTGATTATTGAAATCAAATTCCATCATTTGCCAACCTACAACTGTTGTATTCGTTTGTGTTTCACAAGATTGTGTTGGAGTTCCTGCAACTTCAACTTTTAATCTTATAGGAATTCCAGCGTCTGGAGACCAAACTTTTACATACACTTTTCTATTTAAAACGGTAAAAGGAATTGGTGAACTAAATCCAGAAGGTGAACTCATTGTGGTACCAGCCCATAAGGCAGCACCCGAAGTTTTTATAGATTTAATAACCATATTTGAAGAATTCGTAGGATCTGCAACTAAAGTTGAAGCATTTCCTCCAAAATCTGTTACCGTAAAATTAGTAGTAGTCCCTTGAAAAGTTATAGGTAAATTAATTTGTACCAAACAAGCAGAACAAGAACCACCACAATCTACTCCAGTTTCAGTACCGTTTTGGATTCCGTCTGTACACGTTGGAGCCACGCCTTGTTTCGCTAAAACATAACGCCACCATCCGCCATTTATTTGAAGATCTAATGTCATCAAATTTGCAGTTAATGCTGTAATTTTATATGTGATACTAGCTGGCGCAGCACTTGGCGTACTTAATTCTCCACCATTAAAAGCTTTTGCTAAACCCAAAAATGCTCCAACACCTGTTAGTGTTACTGTTCCATTTGTAGTATTATGTGACCAAGTTGCTGCATTAGAACCATTATGAGGAGCAACTGGTGCGCCACAAGCATCAGAACCACCTTGCCAGCCTTCAATCCAACTTTGTGAACCTAAAACATTTGAAAAAGTTCCATCTGTATTAAAAACATATAAGTCATCAAAAAAACAAGCTCTCGCTGTTACATCAGCTAAACTATTTGCAAACCAAGATGTGTCGCCTTGATTTGGACCTACTCCAAATGCTCCAGCCTGTGGACTCATTTTCCAAGTCCCATTTAACGTTTGTGCATTTCCTAATGAAATTATCAAAAGAAAAATAAATAAAGTAATTTTTTTCATATTATGTAAATTTTTAGGTTAATATTTATTAATAGTAAAATTAAAACTTACTTTTTATAACAAATTGATTATATCGTTATACAAACTATACAGCATTCATTTTTTACAAATGCATCTAAAAAACTATATTTCAAAAGGATAAATACCTAAAAATTAGATATCTCGTACACTTTACAAACCTTCTTTACAAAAATTTGTATAGTTAATGTATAGTTTTTAAACACTCAAAGTACTTACGAAAACGTTACCTCAAAATTTGATTATGGTAAAAAAACGCTAAAAATCAAACTATCTGTCATTTTAGCTTAACAATTCTTATCTTTGCAAATCTTAAATAAAAACACAACGATGCAACCTGATTTTTCTACTTTAGAACCTAAAAAATTCATATTAATAAAAGGTGCGCAATTGCACAATTTAAAAAATATTGATGTGGCCATTCCGAGAAATCAAATGGTAGTGATAACAGGACTTTCCGGTTCTGGAAAATCAAGTTTAGCTTTTGATACTTTATATGCTGAAGGGCAACGTCGTTATGTCGAAAGCTTATCTTCATACGCCCGTCAATTCTTAGGAAAATTAGACAAACCAAAAGTAGAATACATTAAAGGAATTGCTCCAGCTATTGCGATTGAACAAAAAGTAAATGCTACAAATGCACGTTCAACAGTTGGAACTTCAACAGAAATTTACGATTATTTAAAATTATTATATGCCCGAATTGGAAGAACCTATTCTCCAATATCTGGTGAAGAAGTAAAAAAACATACGGTTTCAGATGTAGTAAAACACATTCAATCATTAAAATTAGATTCGAAATGGTTATTGTTGGCACCTATTCATTTAGAAGAAGGCAGAAAATTACATGACAAACTAAAAGTATTATTACAACAAGGTTTTGCACGTGTTTTAGTAGATAATCAAACGGTTCGTTTAGATGATTTTGTTTCGACTTTAGAAATGATTGACGAAAACACAATGGCCGACAAAGAAATTTTATTAGTCATTGACCGTATTGTTGTCAAAGAAGATGAAGAATTCTTAAACCGAATTGCCGATGCCTTACAAATTGCGTTTTATGAAGGTAAAGGCGAATTGTATCTACAAGAACCAGACAATTCTCACCGTTCAATTTTCAATTCTAATTTCCAATTAGATGGGTTAGATTTCTTAGAACCGAACATTCACTTATTCAGTTTTAACAATCCATATGGCGCTTGTCCAACTTGCGAAGGCTACGGAAGTGTCATTGGAATTGACAGCGAATTAGTCGTACCAAACACCGCACTTTCTGTATATGAAAATGCTATTTTCCCATGGCGTGGCGAAAGTATGGGTTGGTATCGTGATCAATTGGTAAACAATTCGCATCATTTTGATTTCCCAATTCATAAACCATATTTCGAATTATCAGATGAGCAAAAAGCTTTAATTTGGGAAGGAAATAAATATTTCACTGGTTTAAACGACTTTTTTACCGATTTAGAATCAAATAATTATAAAATTCAAAACCGAGTGATGCTTTCTCGTTACAGAGGAAAAACAAAATGTCATACGTGTCATGGAAAACGTTTACGTCCAGAAACGAATAATATCAAAGTCGCTGGAAAAACGATTTCTGATTTAGTCGATTTACCAATTATTAAGTTAATTCCGTTTTTTAATACGATTGAATTATCGGAATACGATTTAAAAGTAGCGAAACGTTTGTTGTTAGAAGTTAAAAATAGATTAGCTTTCTTAGATAATGTAGGATTAAATTATTTGAGTTTAAACCGACAATCTGCAACACTTTCTGGTGGAGAATCACAACGTATTAACTTAGCAACCTCTTTAGGAAGTTCGTTAGTAGGTTCCATGTATATTTTAGATGAGCCAAGTATCGGTTTACATCCAAAAGATACCGAAAAACTAATTGAAGTGTTATTAAATTTAAAGAAATTAGGTAACACCGTTATCATCGTAGAACACGACGAAGACATCATGAAAGCTGCCGATATGATTATAGACATCGGTCCAGAAGCAGGAACTTTAGGTGGACATTTAGTCGCACAAGGAACCTATGAAGAAATTCTAAAATCGGATTCGTTAACTGCTCAATATTTGAATGGAACAGCAGAAATATCAGTTCCAAAAACGAGAAGAAAATTCAAAAATCATATTGATGTGATTGGCGCTCGTGAAAACAATTTAAAAAACATAGACGTTACGTTTCCTTTAGATTGTTTAACTGTAATTACTGGAGTTTCTGGAAGTGGAAAAAGTACGTTAGTGAAGAAAATCTTGTTCCCAGCCATGCAAAAAAAACTAACTGGTTTAGGAGAAAAAGCTGGACAATTCACAGATTTAGAAGGTAGTTACGGACACATTAAAAACATAGAATACGTTGATCAAAATCCAATTGGAAGAAGTTCGCGTTCAAATCCTGTTACATATATCAAAGCGTATGACGATATTAGAGAATTATACGCCAAACAAACCACATCTAAATTAAGAAATTATCAAGCAAAACATTTCTCCTTCAATGTTGATGGAGGAAGATGCGAAACCTGTAAAGGTGATGGAGAAGTTACGATTGAAATGCAATTTATGGCCGATGTGCATTTAGAATGCGAAACGTGTAATGGAAAACGCTTCAAAAAAGAAGTATTAGAAGTCAATTTTGAAGGCAAAAATATCGACGATTTATTAAAAATGACCATCGATGAAGCCGTAACTTTCTTCGAAACAAATGGTCAAGCAAAAATTACACAGAAATTACAACCACTAAAAGATGTTGGTTTAGGGTATGTGCAGCTAGGACAATCGTCTTCTACACTATCTGGTGGTGAAGCACAACGTATTAAATTGGCTTCGTTTTTAGTTAAAGGTGCGACAAAAGAAAAAATGCTTTTCGTATTTGATGAACCTACAACTGGATTACATTTTCACGACATCAAAAAATTATTAAAATCGTTTGAAGCGTTAATCGAAAAAGGACATTCAATCATCGTAATTGAACACAATTTAGAACTAATAAAATGCGCGGATTATATTATTGACATCGGTCCAGAAGGTGGTGAAAACGGCGGACAATTAGTCGCATTTGGAACACCGGAAGAAGTCGCAAAAAATAAAAAATCGTTGACAGGTAAGTATTTAGCTGAAAAATTGTAATTTCGATAAAATTTCAAGATTATGAATACGTTAGAATTAAAAAATTGTTTAAAACTTCAGATTGATTCAATTACTGATAAGAAATTATTGAATGCAATTTTTGTGTTATTAGAATCCAAAACTAATGATGTCATTTATTTATCAGATAAACAAAAAGAAGAAATTAAACAAGCTCAAATAGAATATCAAGAAGGAAATCATTTTGAAAACAATTTTGTTAACGAAGAAATTGAAAAATGGTTAAAAGAAAAATAATTTGGACTTTGAAGGCAAAAAACCAATTGTTTTCAATTCTTGAATATTTTGCAGAAAGAAATAAAAGCAAAACATATTCTTTAAAATTACATAAAAAAATAAAGTCTGAAATATTGGTTATTCTAAAGCAACCAAATATTGGAAAGCAAACAGATATTTTGAATATTAGAGGTTTAATAATTGAAAATTACATTGTTTTTTATGAATTATTGGATTCGAATATTATCATATTAATATATGGGAATGCAGACAAAATCCAGAAAATTTAAACTTCTAACTCCAAAATGAACAAAATAATCATCATTCTCTTATTGGGAATCACGAGTGTTTTCGCTCAAAAAAAACATATTTTCGCCGAATATTCAATTGGTGAAACCTCATCAGCAGACAATACTTTTATCGATTTAAAAGCGAGTCAAACTTTTGGTTTTGGTTACGGAAAACAACATAACGATTCATTAAATTGGGTCAAACAATTACGAAACCCTTATACAGGATTAATTCTTCAAGTGAGTAATCATGGAAATGTGGAAAGAATTGGACATACTATTTCATTACTTCCTTACATTGAAAAACCAATTATCCTAAAAAACGAAAAGCTAAAATTACTAACTGCAATTGGTGTAGCTTATCATACCAAAAAATATGATTTTGAACAAAATTGGCAAAACAAAGCCATTTCCACAGACTTTACTTATGCTTTTAGATTAGGATTATATTACGATATTTTCCAAAAAAGCGATTTTCATACCAGATTAAACCTTAACTATTTACATTATTCCAACGGTCACATCGAATGGCCGAATAACGGAATTAATACAATAGCTTTAGGACTGAACATCACATACGATGGATTTAACAAAAATACCAATCCTGTTGAAAAAAGCGTTTCTCCAAAAGAGATTCAAAAAAGCAAACAATCCTTCTTTTCCGTACAAACCGGAATTGGCGAACACGCTTTGTATCGTTTTTATAACTTTAGAAGAAATGTGTATTCAGTTGATTTGATGTATGGGAAAATTTACAATAAAATACATAAAGTCGGTTTAGGATTGTACATGAGACATTATACGAACAATTACAAATACATTAAAGAAGGAAATAATTTAGTTTCTGAGGAATATCCAGAACTTCAAAAAAATCCATTTTTAAATGCCAGCAGTCTTGGAATCGCTTTAAATTACGAATTCTTAATGCAACATTTTTCAGTTGAAACAGAATTAGGCATAACTTTATACCGACCATTTTTTGAAACTGAATATCGTCTAGACGCTACATTAATCAACAAAAAAACTGGACTTTACGAAAATGGCAAAGCGGAAGGAATGAATTACACATTAAAACGTTTTGTTTCAGGAAAATTAGGAATGAAATATTACCTAATTAACACCAACAAAGCACCAAAAAACAATTTTTACGTTGGCGGACATATCGTATCCAGACTAGGACAAGCGGATTACAGCGAATTTACTTTAGGTTACATTCATACTTTTTAATTGATTTATATTTTTTTTACCGCAACGTTTGTCACCCTGAAAGGGTCTCTCGCAAAACAATTCACACAAAATATTAAAAAGGAACAATAAAAGATGCTTTCAGCATGACAAACTTTGCGTTTATAAAATTTTATGAATTAATTTCCTCAATCTTTTACTAACTTCGCAAATCAAACATTTCTACACACAAATGAAATTCCAAGTAGTATCCGATTATGTTCCAACAGGAGACCAGCCTCAAGCAATTAAAAAATTAGCTGCTGGAATTATCGCAGGTGAAAAATACCAAACTTTATTAGGAGTTACAGGTTCAGGAAAAACATTTACGGTAGCGAATGTCGTTCAAGAAGTTCAAAAACCAACTTTAGTTTTAGCACACAACAAAACCTTAGCCGCACAATTGTATTCGGAATTCAAGCAATTTTTCCCTAACAATTCCGTACAATATTTCGTTTCTTATTACGATTATTACCAACCAGAAGCCTTTATTCCAGTTACTGGAACCTATATAGAAAAAGATTTATCTATCAACGAAGAATTAGAAAAACTTCGTTTAAGCACCACTTCTGCCCTACTTTCAGGTCGTAGAGATATCATTGTGATTTCCTCCGTTTCTTGTTTATATGGAATTGGAAATCCTGCAGAATTTCAGAAAAATGTAATTAATATTGAAAGCGGTCAAGCCATTTCTCGTACCAAATTATTACATCAATTAGTCCAAAGTTTATATGCCAGAACGGAAATGGAATTCACACCAGGAACCTTTAGAATTAAAGGTGACACCGTAGAAATTTTCCCAAGTTACGGCGACGAACCGTTCCGAATTCACTTTTTTGGCGATGAAATTGAAGAAATTGAAGCCTTTGACGCCCGAACTTCGCAAGTTTTAGAAAAATACGACAAACTAAGCATTTATCCAGCCAATATGTTCGTGACCTCACCAGATGTTTTACAAAAAGCCATTTGGGAAATCCAACAAGACATGGTGAAACAAGTCGAATATTTCCGAGAAATCGGAAAACATTTAGAAGCCAAACGATTAGAAGAACGTACTAATTTCGACTTAGAAATGATTCGTGAATTAGGCTATTGTTCTGGAATTGAAAATTATTCTCGTTACTTGGATGGTCGTGAACCAGGAACCAGACCTTTCTGTTTGTTAGATTATTTCCCTGATGATTATTTAATGGTTGTCGATGAAAGTCACGTAACCATTTCACAAGTTCATGCGATGTATGGAGGTGACAGAAGTAGAAAAGAAAATCTAGTAGAATACGGTTTCCGATTACCAGCTGCAATGGACAACCGACCTTTAAAATTTGAAGAGTTTGAAGCCTTACAAAATCAGGTAGTTTATGTTTCAGCAACGCCAGCCGATTATGAAATGCAAAAATCAGAAGGAATTTTTGTAGAGCAAATTATTCGTCCAACAGGACTTTTAGACCCAATTATAGAAATTCGTCCAAGTGCCAATCAAATTGACGATTTAATTGAAGAAATTCAATTGCGTTGCGAAGCCGACGAACGTGTTTTAGTTACGACGTTAACCAAACGTATGGCGGAAGAATTGTCAAAATATTTAACCAAAGTTTCTATTCGTTGTCGTTATATTCACTCGGATGTGGACACTTTGGAACGTGTGGAAATCATGCAAGATTTACGTAAAGGCGTTTTTGATGTGTTAATCGGAGTCAACTTATTGCGTGAAGGTTTAGATTTACCCGAAGTGTCGCTAGTTGCCATTTTGGATGCCGACAAAGAAGGTTTTTTACGTAGCAAACGTTCGCTGACACAAACTGTTGGTAGAGCGGCAAGAAACATCAATGGAAAAGCAATTATGTATGCCGATAAAATTACGGCAAGTATGCAACACACCATTGACGAAACCATTTACAGACGCGAAAAACAAACGGCTTACAATACCTTACACGGAAAAGTACCGCAATCTTTAAATAAAAGTTTAGGCAACGCGTTTAATGCGAATTCCGTTTCCACACAATACTACGAAAACCAAGCCTACAAAGCCGCTGAACCCGAAAGTGAATACCTAAGCAAACCCGAAATCGAAAAGAAAATCCGCGACAAACGCAAACTCATGGAAAAAGCCGCCAAAGAATTAGACTTCATGCAAGCCGCCAAGTTCAGAGACGAGATTAAGGAATTGCAAGAGAAGTTGTAAAAATTATTTTCACGCAAAGACGCAGAGTCGCGAAGATTTAAATCGAATGCTTTGCGACTCTGCGTCTTTGCGTGACTTTTTTTTATATTCTTTAGAAGCAAGAAACATCCGTTTTCATAACACCAACTCACGCGTGTTCCACTATATCTTTTGTTTTGTTCCTTTTTTATTAAAGCAACAAAACAAAAGGATGCCGTTCCACCCGCGGCTAAAAAACATCTTGCTGATTGTATAAGAAAATATAAAAGTTGGCATAAATAACAAAAGCATTTAATATATTTGAAAAATGCTATTTTGTAGCGAGAATACACTAGTTGTGAGTAATTCAAAAAACCATTCAATGAAAAAAAATAATCTGATCATTTTACTTGTTTTTTTAACTCTTTCCACATTTGGACAAAACAAAAGTATAGACACTTTGAGCAATAATAAAAATCTTAAATTTAAATATGAGGCTTTAATTATTCCCACGGCTTTAATTGGTTATGGTGTTCTCAGTCTGGAAAGCAATACTCTAAAAGCAATTAATTCTGACACAAAAGCTGAAATAAATGAACATCTTGACGAAAAAATAAGTATCGATGATTTCTCTCAATATAGTCCATTTGCATCTGTTTACGTTCTAAACGCAGCTGGAATTAAAGGCAAAAACAATTTTAAAGACAGAACAATTATCTTAGGTTCTGCATATTTAATTATGGGCGCGACTGTTAACATAATTAAAGGTTCTGGAAACGAATTAAGACCAGATGGAACTTCAAACAATTCATTTCCTTCTGGACATACTGCCACTGCATTTATGGGCGCTGAATTTTTATATCAAGAATATAAAGACGTATCGATTTGGTATGGCATTTCCGGATATGTAGTTGCTGCCGGAACTGGTTTTTTCAGAATGTATAATGACAGACATTGGTTCAGCGATGTTGCAGCTGGTGCTGGAATTGGAATCTTAAGTACCAAAATTGCATATTGGATTCATCCATTGCTTAAAAATACCATATTTAAAAATAAAGAAAATATTAATGGAATGATAATGCCAATCTATAATGGAAAGCAATACGGCTTGGGTATATCAATGGTATTTTAAAAATCCGTTTCTGATGTGAACATCTTGCTCGCGCTAACCTAAAATAGAAGAATTCAAAATAATTCGAAAATTCGTGGCCAAAAAAAACTCAATAAACCAAAAAATGGAAAACAACAATCCAATAGTTGAAATAATTACTTATTCAGATGACTTAAAAGAAGCCATTAAAATTTTGAATTATCAATGGCTTGAAAAATATTTCAGAATCGAAAAAGGCGATGAAATTTCACTTTCCAATCCAAAAGCAGAAATAATTGACAAAGGTGGCTTTATATTTTATGCCCAACTCAACCATCAAATTATTGGAACGGTTTCCTTAATAAAAAAATCGGCAACTGTTTTTGAATTAAGCAAAATGGCTGTAAGCGAAAATGCCAAAGGAAAAGGAATTGGGAAAATTTTAATTGAACATTGCCTAAAATTTGCAGAAGACAATAACTTCACCAAACTTATTTTATACTCCAATACAAAATTAGAAGCAGCCATACATCTTTATTTCAAATATGGATTCTATGAAATTGAATTGGAAAAAGGGGTGTACGAAAGAGCAAATATTAAAATGGAAAAGATTTTAAACATACTCTAAATATCTAGAGGCTAAAAAATTTCGAATAAATCGTGGCTTCAAGACATAACCCGTTAGCGCGGATTTGAAATCCGTACCAATAAATAAAAACATAACTATTGTCAACATGAAAAGATTTACACCATTCATAATCAAAATCAATCCTTTCAAATCCTTCAAATCTGCGTGCCCATCAATACAATCTTGTCACCCTCTGAAAGGGTCTCAAGTAAAACAATACACGTAAAGTATTAAAAAGGAACAATAAGAGATGCTTTCAGCATGACAAAAAAGACGGAAAAAACCCTCCTTTGAATTACTCAAATGAAAAAACTTTAAATCTTGTGTCAAAAAACAAATAAATAAAAAAAACACAAAAATTATTACACATTGCTGCAATCATCTTTAATGTTTTATTGATGAAAAAATAAAACACTTCAAAAAATTCTATAATTCGCGGCTAAAAATCTACTTTTGCCAAAAAATAAAACTAAAATCATGCAAAACATTGAAACTATATTAAAATCAGAAGACGACATTGCCATTATTGAAGCTGTTGGGACTCATATTTGGGCGAAAAAAGAAACAGGTGATTTAAATCATTTCGAATTGACTTTTGTTTATGTTGACATTTTCGAAGCAGCCATGAATGAAGGTGGTTTACATTACTTTTTCAATACAGAAAGTGGCGATTTTGCTGCTGAAATTATACAAGCATATAAAGACATTAATGCTACAAAAACTGCAACTTTATTAACCAAAGCGTTTCAATTATTTACTGTAAAATATACAACCATTACAGAAGACAGAAAAAAAGTAATTGAAAAAATGGATGAGAAAATCATTTCTGGCTGGGAAGATTTGGATGAAATTTTCTTTACTGAAGAAGAGGAAGATGTAGTGAATCTGATTGTAGAATACATCAGAAAAAATAAAACTAAGTTTTGTAATTAAAACTATTATTCAAAATTATTTTTTATTCAATATTTGTTTTTTTTTTAACTAAGTAAGATTTTTATTATATTTTTACAAAAACAAAAAAATTATAACTAATGAAAAAATTAATTTACGGTACTTTATTAAGTACATTATTCGTATTATTTTCTTGTAGTGAAGATAGTACTTCTGAGTCTAATAACTCTACAGCTTCCATGTCTGCTAGTATTAATGGAACTGCATGGAATTCTTTAACCGGAGCTGCAATTGCAAACGTAACAGAAGTAGATTTTGATGGTGAAACTAAAAAAGCATTACAAATTATTGGCACTGCTCAGAATTTTAGCACGTTTACAATCAGCTTGCCGATTGAAGAATTAAGTGTGGGAAGTCAAACTTTTTCAGGAACTTTACCTAATGGAATATTAAATTATATCAATGGAACTACAAATCCAACTTTTTATAATTCTGATAATGTTAATGGCGAATTCACTATTAATATTACATCTCTTAACCTTACATCAGGAAAAATGTCAGGTACGTTCTCTGGTAAACTTTACGACGATATGGATGCTTTATTAAATATAACTAATGGAGCTTTTAACAATGTTTCTATCTTTTCTACAGACTACTACAGCAATGGTTCTATGTCATTAAAAAGAAATAGCGGCTCCGTTTTCACAATGGACGCAACAAATGATGATGGAAAATATTTAACAATTTCACAATCATCAGCAGATAATTCTATTTCAATTTTTGGAAATAACTCAACATTAACTACTGATTTCGGAATATACAATATCAATTTCCCGAAAAATGTTACAGCTGGCACTTACACTTTAACCAATTCAGGAACATATTCTGCAGGTTTAGGTAATACAGACAGTGAGCCAGAATACTCAATTACTGGCGGAAGTTTAACCATAACTTCTCACACAGGAAATACAGTGGTTGGTACTTTCAATTACACAGCAAATAATGGGGTGCAAACCGTAACGATTTCGAATGGTAATTTCAGTATCACGCATAATTAATATCAAAAAAATATTTAGAAAAGGCCAAGATAAAAATATCTTGGCCTTTTTTTATGAATAATATTTTGTAACAAGTTTTGATTTCCATCGTCTTACTAGTAAATTTAATACGAAATCACTTTGGAAACTATTTTAAAAATAACCAATCTTCATAAAAAATACCGCAAAGTTCATGCGGTAAACAACGTATCCGTTGAGATTAAAAAAGGAAATGTTTACGGAATTTTAGGTCCAAATGGCTCTGGGAAATCAACCACTTTAGGAATTGTATTGAATGTAGTAAACAAAACTTCAGGTGATTTCGAATGGTTTAATGGTAAATATTCTACTCACGAAGCATTAAAAAAAGTAGGCGCAATAATTGAGCGACCAAACTTTTATCCTTATATGACAGCAGAAGACAATTTAAAATTGGTCTGCAAAATAAAAAATATTCCTTACACAAAAGTGTATGAAAAATTAGAATTAGTAGGACTTTTAGAAAGAAAAGACAGCAAATTCAAAACGTTTTCTTTAGGAATGAAACAACGTTTAGCTATTGCTTCTGCCCTACTAAACGATCCAGAAATTCTAATTTTAGACGAACCAACTAATGGTTTAGATCCACAAGGAATCAGACAAATTAGAGATTTAATACGAATTATAGCAAATCAAGGAACAACCATTCTTTTAGCCTCTCACTTATTAGATGAAGTAGAAAAAGTATGTTCGCACGTAATTGTAATCAGAAACGGCGTGACTTTATACCAAGGAACCGTTGATGGAATTACAGCTAACGAAGGTTTCTTTGAATTAGAATCTGAAAATTTAGAGCAATTACAAACAGCTTTACAACACTTCTCACAAATTGAAAAAATTGAAAAAGAAGAAACTAAAATACTAGCGTACCTAAATACTAATTTAGAACCTGCAGAATTAAACACTTACTTATTCAAACAAAATATCACATTGACCCATTTAGTAAAACGTAAACACAGTTTAGAAGAACAATTTTTAGAACTAACCAAACAATCTTAATTTCAAAAATCAACGGCACTGTCAAAAACAAATTTTCACAAAGCCTTTTAAACTTTACAACCTTTTAAACTATTAAAATGATACGATTACTTTCTATAGAATTACAAAAAATTTGGCAAAACCGTTCTAGTAAAATCTTAACGATTATTTACTTTTTGTCTTTAACATTATTAGCAACTATCGCATTGGTTGAATTTGAATTTGGTCCCTTTAAATTCAAGGCAGCTGAAAGTGGTTTCTTCAATTTCCCATACATTTGGCACTTTACAACTTATGTGGCATCTTGGTTAAAAATATTTTTAGCGGTTATTATTGTTTCCATGATTGCCAACGAATACAGTTATGGCACCTTAAAACAAAACTTAATTGACGGAATGTCTAAAAAAGAATTTTTGCTTTCAAAAATTTATACCATCATTTTATTTGCACTAATTTCAACCTTGTTAGTTTTTGGGATTAGTTTACTTTTAGGATTAAAATATTCTTCGTTTAACGAAGTGAGTATTATTTTTTCAGATTTAGAATATTTATTTGCTTACTTTTTAAAACACGTAGCTTTCTTCTCATTTTGTTTGTTTTTAGCCTTATTAATAAAACGTTCTGCATTTACATTAGGATTTATTTTTGTTTGGTTTATGGCGGAAAATGTAGGTCATGCTATTTTAAAATATAATATTTTAGGTTACAAACACGGAGATAAAGATACAGTTGTGATTGATTGGGTAAAAGATGCGCTGCCTTTAGAATCAATGTCTAATTTAATTGTAGAACCTTTTACAAGATTGAATTTTATCAAATCAATAACATCAACTGTAGGGGCGAATTTTGAAAATAATTATGAAGTACAACCTATAAATGTAGCCATTGTAATTTTCTGGACAACTTTATTCTTATTTTTATCATTTTACATTCTTAAAAAACGAGATTTATAGTATCTTTGCAGACGCTATGAAAAAAATATTATTTATCGTTTTTAACCTTTCATTCCTAGTTAGTTTTTCACAAAACATTACTATAGATGAAACGTTTACCCCTCAACAATTAATAGAAAACATCCTTGTAAATAGTGGTTGTGTTGCTGTATCCAATTTTTCTGCAAGTGGTGGAAATTTTGGAACTGGTGAATTAAGTTATGGTTATTTTAATGCCAACGGATCCGTTTTTCCTTTCCAAGAAGGAATTTTACTAACTACTGGAAAGTTAAATTCTGTTATCGGACCCAATTCAAATTTTTCAGATGATGGAAATGGATTGGGATGGACAGGTGATTCGGATTTAAATACCGCTTTAGGTTTATCTAACACCTATAATGCTTCTGTTTTAGAATTTGATTTTGTACCAAACGCGAACAATATTAGTTTTGAATATATCTTTGCTTCAGAACAATATTTACTAAATCCAACATCTGGACAATGTAATTTTACAGATGGTTTTGCCTTTTTATTAAAAGAAGCTTCTGCTACAAGCTATCAAAACCTTGCGCTAATTCCAGGAACTTCAACTCCTGTTCGAGTAAATACCGTTAGAGGAAGTGGGACTACTTGTCCGCCAGCAAACGAAGCTTATTTTGATGCTTTTAATACTGGAAACTACCCTACAAGTTTTGACGGTCAAACAAAAGTATTAACCGCACAAGCTGATGTAATTCCTGGAACTACTTATCATATAAAATTAGTCATCGCTGATGAAGGAAATGGACGTTTCGATTCGGGAATTTTTCTAAGAGCTGGAAGTTTTATTTCAGAAAAAGATTTGGGAACAGATAGATTAATTGCAAACGGTAACCCCTTATGTAACAATGAAGTTTTAACCTTAAACGCCACTCAAGCTGGTGCTACAAATTACAAATGGTTTCAAAACGGAAATCCAGTTGGAACTAACAGCCCTAACTATAATGTAACTTCTGCTGGAACATATTCCGTGGAAATTGATATCAATGCAACTTGTACCTTAACAGGAGCGATAAAAATTGAATATGCACCAAATTTAGTAATTTCCAAAGATGTATTTGACATTTGTGATGCCGATACTGATGGTTTAGCTGCCTTTAATTTGGGTACAATTCAAACACAAATTTTCAACAATTTACCTACAAATTTCACAGTTGCTTTGTTTGAATCAACAACAGCAACTACTCCGTTACCTTCTAACTATTCTAACACAACAGCATTTCAACAAATCATTTATGCTCGAATAACAAATATTGCAAATTGTTATGGAAACATTCCAATTACATTAAAAGTAAAAACATTCCCAGAAATTTTCACTAATGAAACCATCGGGATTTGTAACAACACACCAACAAATATAAGTGCTCCAAATGGCTTTGCAAGCTATAGTTGGAATACAAATCCTGTACAAACTTCTCAAAACATTACAATTTCAACTGCAGGAACGTATATCGTAACCATTACAAATGCAGCAGGTTGTTCAAAAACCAAAACTTTTACGGTTGTCAATTCGGAAGTTGCAACTATTACAAATGTTGAGGTAACCGATTTTGAAGAACAATTAACAGCAACTATCACTGTCACTGGAAATGGAAATTATGAATATTCATTAGACGGATTAACTTTTCAAAGTAGTCCCGTTTTTAATTTATCAGATTCTGGAGAATATACAGTTTATGTAAACGATAAAAACAATTGTGGAGTGGTTTTTGAATCCTTTTATGCCTTAAGTTATCCGAAGTTCTTTACGCCAAATGGAGACAATTACAACGATACTTGGCAAATTAAAAACTTAGATAAAAAAGGGTTAGAAAATAGTAGTATTTCTATTTTTGATAGATACGGGAAATTAGTAAAACAATTTAACGCCGGGGTTTCAGGTTGGAATGGAACATTCAACGGAAACCAATTGTCGTCCTCCGATTATTGGTTTGTTTTAGAATTAAGTAATGGAAAAACCGTAAAAGGACATTTTAGTTTAAAACGATGATAAAAAATGTATTTCTAGTTATATTAGGTGGCGGATTTGGGAGCATGGCCAGATATTTAATTAGTTATTTTTTTACTAAAAATACTATTTCTACTTTTCCTTGGGCCACTTTTATTGCAAATAGTTTAGGTTGTTTACTAATTGGCTTGCTTTTTGGTTATATTCATAAAAATAATTTACAAAACGAAACACTTAAACTTTTACTAATAACTGGATTCTGTGGAGGGTTTACCACTTTTTCAACATTTAGTTTAGAAAACATACAATTCATTCAAAATCATAATTATAACTTAGCTATAATATATACATTAGCATCCATTTTGGTAGGATTTTTGACAGTTATAATAGGTTTTAAACTTTTCAATTAATGACACATTTAAACGCAACTCAAATTAGCGAGTTAAAACAACTTTTAGCGAATCCGAAAAAAATTGCTATCATTCCTCACAGAAATGTAGATGGAGATGCAATGGGTTCTACTTTAGGTTTATATCATATTTTAAAACAATTAAACCACAATATCACTGTTGTTGTTCCGAATGAAATTCCAGATTATTTACAATGGATTCCTGGAACAAAAGAAGCGACCTTAGTTTATGAAGGAAATAAAGTTACAGACGCTATCACAGTATTAAAAAACGCTGAACTTATTTTTACTTTAGATTTTAATGCCTTTCATAGAACTGGTGAACAAATGGAAAGTTTTTTAAAAACCGTAGATACTACATTTGTAATGATTGACCATCATGAAAAACCAGATGGTTATGCCAAATATATGTTTTCAGACATAGAATACAGTTCTACTTGTCAAATGGTATATGATTTTGCGCAACAATTAGAAATCGGTCAATTTATAAATTTAGACGCCGCTACTTGTTTATATACTGGAATTGCTACAGATTCAGGTGGATTCCGTTTTCCAAGAACAACAGGAAATTTACACCGAATAGTAGCCGATTTAATTGACAAAGGTGTAAACAATTCGCAAATTCACGTAAATTTATATGACAATGGCGATTATAACAGATTGCAAATTTTAGGAAAAGCTTTAACTAATTTAAAAGTTTTACCAGAATATAAAACAAGTTACATCACACTTTCGCAAGAAGAACAAAACGCGCTAAATGTAAAAAAAGGAGATACTGAAGGAATTGTAAATTACGGTTTAACAATTAAAGATATTGATTTTACCGCTTTTTTCACAGAAGTTAAAGAAGAAAATATGGTTAAAATTTCTTTCCGATCACAAGGAAATTTTGATGTCAATCAATTTGCAAGAAATCATTTTAATGGTGGCGGACATAAAAATGCAGCCGGTGGAAAATCTTTTGACAATTTAGAAGACACAATAACTAAATTTATTGCTATTTTAGCAATCGAAAAAAAATAAATTTTTCAAAATGAAACTATTCAAATACATATTGCTTGTTGCCATAGGCACGTTAATGACTTCTTGTTCAGAACAGCAAGCTCGCAAATCTATTTCACATTCTTCTGGTACTTTTATGAAAGAATCTATTGATAGAAATAAAAAAATGAATACGCAAGAAAAAGAAACTATTGCAAAAATCATTAAAAAAGACACCGCTCATACCTATAATATTTCAGAAAAAGGGTTTTGGTATGCCTATACAACAAAAAGCTCTGAAAACGTAAATCCAGTAAAAGGAGATATGGTTAATTTCGACTACGAAGTAACTGACTTATATGGAAATAGCATTTATTCTGCAGCAGAATTAAAAACACAAACCTATCATGTAGACAAACAAAACATCATGAATGGTTTAAGAAATGGTATCAAATTAATGCATAAAGGTGATGTCGTAAAATTTATTTTTCCTTCACAATCTGCTTATGGATACCATGGAGATGATAAAAAAATAGGGACTAATCAACCTATTATATGCATCGTAACTTTAAATGAAATCAAAACAGTAACCCAAGAATAATTAATTTCAAAATGAAAAGAATCTTAATTACACTGCTTTTTTTAAGTACTTTATTCCTCTCTTGTACTAACAAAGTTGAAAAAGGAGAATTATCAGATGGTTTATATGCGCTTATTGAAACCTCAAAAGGAGATATTACCATAAAACTAGAATTTGAAAAAGTTCCTTTTACCGTAGCAAACTTTATCACACTTTCAGAAGGAAAAAATAATTATGTAAGCCCTAAATACAAAGGTATTCATTACTATGATGGTTTAACTTTTCATAGAGTAGAATCCAATCCACCCATGATTCAAGGTGGTGATCCTTTGGCTTCTGGACAAGGCGGACCAGGTTATAAATTTAAAGATGAATTTCATCCTGAATTAAATCATGGAAAAGCAGGTGTAGTGTCGATGGCAAATTCCGGACCTAATACAAATGGTTCTCAGTTTTTTATTACAACGGAGCAAGCTTCATTCTTAGATGGTAAACATACCGTTTTTGGACAAGTAGTAGAAGGTTTAGATATCATAAGTACAATTGTAGTTGGTGATCCAATTAATAAAGTAAAAATTATTAGAATCGGACAAGCAGCGAAAAAATTTGATGCCGTAAAAGTATTTAAAGAATATTTTGAAAAACAAGCAGAATTACAAAAAGTACTTGAAACTGTAAAACTAAAAAAAGTAGCACTAATTGAAGATATTAAAGCTACTGGAACCAAATCAAAAACAGGATTAATTTACAAAATTATAAAATCAGGAACAGGTAAAAAACCAAATGCTGGTCAAGAAGTTTTTGTTCATTATGCAGGTTTTTTTGTAGACGGAACTCTTTTTGATACAAGCTATGAAAAAGTTGCTGAAGAAAATGGTGTTTTAGATATAGCCAGAAAAGAAGCAAAAGCCTACTCCCCATTTCCTTTTAGTTATGGTAAAAAAACAGGATTAATTTCTGGATTTATTGAAGGTTTAGAAAACATGAAGTTTGGAGATAAAATGGCTTTACTAATTCCTGGACACTTAGGATATGGAGAACAAGGGTATGGTTCAATTCCTCCAAATGCAACCTTATTATTTGAAGTAGAATTATTAGAAAAACAATAAATATTTAAATATGAAAAAATTACTAGTATTATTTTGTGCCTTAACCTTATCAGTTACAACAGCACAAACAAAAAAAACAACCGCAAAAAAAACAGTTTCAGAAGGAATTATTGCTGAAATTTATACCAATAAAGGTAAAATTGCTTTACAATTAGAATATGTAAAAACACCAGTTACAGTAGCCAACTTCATTACTTTAGCTGAAGGAACAAATACTTTTGTCACTAATGATAGAAAAGGAAAACCTTTTTATAATGGCTTGAAATTTCATAGAGTTATTCCTAACTTCATGATTCAAGGGGGATGCCCTTTAGGTAATGGTTCAGGTGATCCTGGATATAAATTTAAAGATGAATTTGATCCAAGTTTAAAACATGACAAACCTGGAATTTTTTCTATGGCAAACTCAGGACCAGCTACAAACGGATCTCAATTTTTCATAACTCATAAAGATACAGAATGGTTAAACAATAAACACAGTGTTTTCGGACATGTTATTGAAGGACAGGCTGTAGTTGATGCTATTGCTCAGGATGATGTAATTGAAAAAGTGCTAATTGTAAGAAAAGGGAAATTAGCTAAAAAGTTTGATGCAGTAAAAGTATTTTCTGATTACATGAAAATGAAACCTGAATTAGACAAAAAAGCAGCTGAAGAAGCTCAAGCAAAAGCTGAAGCTCAAGCAAAAATTGACGCAGAAAGAAGACAAAAAGAAGCACAAGCAAAAGCAATTGCTGATGCAGAAATAAAAGCGAAATTAGGACCAATTTTAGCGGCAAAAGTTGCTGAGTTTACTGCCTTAAAAGCAAAATCTACTAAAACACCATCTGGTTTACAATACAGTATTTTGAAAAAAGGAACAGGTGTGAAACCAACCGAAGGAAAAGATATCTATGTGCACTATGCTGGTTATTTAGAAGACGGAACTTTATTTGATAGTAGCTATGAAGCTATCAATAAAATCTACGGAAAATTTGATCAAAACAGAGCCAACCAAAACGGTTACCAACCTTTCCCTTTCCAATATGGAAAAAAAGACGGTTTGATTGCAGGTTTCTTAGAAGGAATCAACAATATGAATTTCAATGATAAAGCTATTTTCTTTATTCCTTCTAATTTAGGATATGGTGAAAGAGGTGCTGGAAATGTAATTCCACCAAATAGCAACATTATTTTCGAAGTTGAAATTTTAGAAAGCTTACCAGTTGTAAAACAATAATTTTCTTTACATAAACAAAAATCTCATCTCGTTCAAAAACAAGATGAGATTTTTTTTTGCCTAAAGTACAAAGAATTATTCTTGTATCTCAACAGTTAATCCAACGCCAAGTATATTTGGCACAAAACCATATTTTGATTTCGGATAAAAACGAACCGAATAATCTCCTTTCATAAGTTGAATTTTTTCTTTAACTAAAAATTTCACATCACAAATATCTCCCAAACATTCTGAATTCTTAAAATTTACTACTACTTCCCTTTTTTCAAGTGTACCATCTGGATTTTTCATTTCAATTACTACAGGAAATTCATCCATTTCAGTACCTAAAACATGACTAACTTCAATAAAAAAAGAATAGGTAATTCCATCTTCCAAAATCTCAAAATCATGAGTTTTTATATCATTTTCATTCCATCGTTGCGACTCCATCCCATTTTCAAAATTTTTATACACTTGTTTCTTGTTACATGAGAAAGTTACAAACAGCAAAAGAAGGACTACTAGCGTTTTTTTCATAATTTCACAGATTAAAGTTTTGACTAAAATAAGAAAAAGGCATTGTATTTGCTTACTTTTGTATTTAAATTTAAACAATGGCAAGAATTTTATCCATAGATTACGGTCAAAAACGAACAGGAATTGCGGTGACAGACGATTTTCAAATTATTGCAAGTGGCTTAACTACGATTCCATCTGCAGAATTACTTTCGTTTTTAAAAACCTATTTTTCCAAAGAAAATGTGGAAACAGTAATTATTGGTGAACCCAAACAAATGAATGGTTTACCGAGCGAAAGTGCTGAAATTATAGAGAAATTCATCTTGCAATTTCACACCGAATTCCCAACAATGAAAATGGAACGTGTAGACGAGCGTTTTACTTCAAAAATGGCATTTCAAACCATGATTGATAGTGGTTTGAAGAAAAAACAACGCCAAAACAAAGGATTGATTGACGAAATTGCTGCAACAATTCTCTTACAAGATTATTTGAATTACAAGAAATAAATAGTAAATTTGGATTTAGGATTTACGAATTTCGATTTACGAAACCTGAAACCTGAAACCTGAAACAAAAAAACAAAACATAATGAATTTAGAAAGCCCAAAAACAAACGTAGAAAAATCAGCAGAATATATTTTTAATGCGTTAACGGATATTAAAAATTTCGAAAAATTAATGCCAGAAAACATTGCAAAATTTGAAGTCATTGACGAAAATTGTTTCGAATTTGGTTTAAAAGGAATGCCAGAAATCAAATTGGTTAAAAAAGAAGCAACCCCAAACTCAAAATTAGTTTTAGGTGCCGCATCAAGTAAATTACCGTTTACTTTAACTGCAAATATTGACGCAATTTCAGAAAATTCAACTGACGTTCAATTATTTTTTGAAGGCGATTTTAACCCAATGATGGCGATGATGATTAAAGGACCAATTACGAAGTTTATTGAAACATTAGCAACAAATATGAATAAATTGTAATTACAATTTACGATTTTAGATTTACGATTTTAGATTTACGAAAAGCGACTAAATGATTTTAGTCGCTTTTTTTTATTACATCTAATTGACTTCAATTTTATCAATTATCAATTGAAATGCTTCATTTTTTTTATTACCAATTAAAAAAACGATTTCTTCAAATGAGTCATTATTATAATTAGGTAAATCCAAATCCCTTCCTCTAAATGATGGATACAAATCTTTTAAAGAAATTGACATGTTTTGCCAATTTCCGTTTGTTTGAAATGTATTGATGTAAGAAAAATAATTGGAGACTTTGTCCTTAATTCGCAATTGGTACGCTTTACCATCACCTTTTAAACGAACTACAATTTTACTATTTGAATCCGTATTGATTTTACTAAACTGATGTCTTACAGAAGAAAAACCTCCATAATTTGCGGTTGAAACTGCACCAGAAAATACGCCATTTCCTTCTTCATCTAAAGAAAATTTACCTTCAGATTACCCACCCATAACTACATCATCAACAATAACCCATTCTGAAATAGAAGAATTTTTAGTGAAATCGAATACCAAATTAGAATGCATTGAAAAAAAAAGTAAGATTAAAAATAAGAATTTCATACTATAAAATTGATGAACTGAAATACAAAAACAATCATAAACAACTCATATTCAATTAAATTACAAATACTTTAATACCTGTTTAAGTAAAATAATAAAACAAAATATGTCTTATTTAAATCAAAATAAACTGTTTTGTTTGATTCCTGCTACGAAATCAATTGTTTTTGTGCTTATAGTTTAAAATCCCAACCCAACTCAGTATTATAAACCAATTTTCCATTTTGAATTTCTAAAGGACAATCAAAATTATTGGTATATAATCCGCCAGTTCCTAATCCTTGTGGCATTTTATTGTTTAAAGTATATGTAAATTGTGCAATAGCATTTAAGCCTACATTACTTTCTAAAGCAGAAGTCATCCACCAACCAATATTCAGTTTCTCAGCGATTTCAATCCATTCTAAGCTACCTTTTATACCGCCAATAAAACTTGGTTTCAAAATAATATATTGTGGCTGTATGGTTTCTAAAAGTTTCACTTTGTCTTCGTAAGCAAATACACCAATTAATTCTTCGTCCAAAGCAATTGGAAAAGGGGTTTCTTGGCAAAGTTGTTGCATCGCAGCAAATTGTCCTGCTTTTATAGGTTGTTCAATACTGTGTAACTGATATTTTGAAAGTAAATTTAGTTTTTCTAAAGCTTCATCTGGAGAAAAAGCACCGTTTGCATCGACACGTATTTCAATCGTATTCGCATCAAAATGTTTTCGAATAAATGCTAATAAGTCTAACTCTTGTTGAAAATCTATGGCACCAATTTTTAATTTGATACACGTAAAACCATCGGCTAATTTTTCTTCAATTTGTTGTTTCATAAAGGCTTCTTCGCCCATCCAAACCAAACCATTTATTACAATTGCCTCTTTTCCTTTTGTGAAATCAGAAGGAAATAATTCGAAATTCGATTCCGCTTGAAGCGATAAAAATGCCATTTCAACACCAAATTGAATCGAAGGAAATTCGAGTAATTCTTCCCACAATTTATCTTTTCCTAAATGAATATTTTGACAAACCCATTGTAGTTTTTCTTCGTAATCTGGTCGGTCATCAATAGATAAACCCCGTAACAAACCGCACTCACCTACTCCAATTTTACCATTTTCTTCCAATAGTAAAAACCAAGTTTCTTTTTCCGTCATCACACCACGAGAAGTACCGCTTGGACGTTTAAAGTTGAGAATGTATTTTTTGTAGGTTGCTTTCATAAGTTAATTAGACATTGAGTCAATTTTCAATAAGCCAATTATTAAATTTTATTCTAATATTCTTAAAATCTTTTTAAAATTATCAGTTGAAAAACCTCTATTTTCGAAATCTTCAAAATCAAATTTGGTTTGATCCTTCCAACTTTTATTGGCTGAAATATTATTGTCTTTATACAATTTATGAATGTCTTTTGCTTCGCCAACTTTATTAGAAAACAGATAAACGTGCGCTAATTTTAATTGATAGTGTAACTCTGAAGAATTTTTATCAATCGCTTTTTTGTATTGTTCTTCTGCTTTTACAAATTGTTTATTAAATAAATAAATATCTCCTAAAGCACTATAATCATTATCTTTTGCATACTTTTTTTCGATAATTTCCTTCTGAATTAAAGCAATTGCTTCATCCGATTTTCCTTTCTTAAACAATTCAAAAGAAGAAGTTCTAATTTTATCTAAATAATTTTGCAATTCACCTGATTGTGTTAAACTTTCAGTAGCTATGCTTTGCATCACATTTGTTTTTTCAATTGCCAATAATTGCTTGTACTCGCTATATTTATACTTAGCTGCAAAAACTTTTAAAAAAGTTGCTAAATAATTGTTTTTATTCGCCACCATTTTAACTGTCGCTAATTTTTCGGCTTCTGTTAAAAGTTCTTTTTTTGTTGTGGCATTCCAACCACGACTTGCATTATAATCGACCCAAGAAACCACTTCCAAAACAATTTTGGTACTCATTACCCAGTTTTTATTTTCAAAAGCAAACCAAATATTTGGCGCATTATCAAAACATTTTGTGTTTTTTATGGAAATTAATTTACTGTCTTTATTCACAGCCTCTTTAACAAAATAACAAGCCGTTTCTAATTTCCCATCTTTTAAAAACTGATTTCCAGCCTTTTCTGAAGTATAAATTCCGTACAAACACGTATCGTCACCAGAAAGAGAATTCGTTAAAACAATTGCACCAGCAGTTCCTTGACTTATTCCTGTGGGATCAGGAATCGCTTTTAAAATTGAAGCCAAACTAGTAGTGATTTTTCCGTTTTCGTCAATTAATAAAATTCTGAATACAAATTCGGAAGCACCTTCTGGTAAATCATCAATTTTAACTAAAGTTCGGTTGCCCGATGATAGTTTAATTTCTTTTGTGAAAGCGCGTTCTTTATCCCAAAAACCATCTTTTTGAGCGAAGGTAAATTGAGAAATAAGTAATAATAAGAATATTTTTTTCATTTTCTGATGGGTACGCAGATTTTGCGGATTTTTATGATTTATTTTTTTGAAACATATAGGCACATAGAATTTACTATTGTTCTCTTATCGAACAAAATAAAAAGACACTATGTGTCTATGTGTTTCATTACATTACAATTTTGATACCAAAGTTTACAAATCTATACTTTGACCGATTTCTAGTAGCATTAGATCTTTTCCTTTTTCGAAGAATTTACGTTTGGCTTCTTCATGATTGATTTCGATATAACCAAAAGTATCGTAATGATAACCTAAAATTTTATCACATTCTACAAAATCTGAAGCAATAATCGCATCTTCCACATCCATAGTAAAATTACTTCCTAAAGCTAAAATGGCTAAATCTAATTTAGTTCGCATTGGAATTAATTTCATATCCATAGTTAAAGCGGTGTCACCAGCAATATAAATATTTTTATGTTCGCCTTCAATGACAAATCCGCCAGGTTGTCCGCCATAACTTCCATCTGGAAAAGAAGAAGTGTGAATCGCATTCACATATTTTACATTTCCGAATTCGAAATCCCAACTTCCACCGTGATTCATAGGATGGAATTGAAAACCCTTATTTCCGTAATGTGTCGCTATTTCGTAATTCGAAACAATAATGGCGTCCGTTCTTTTTGCAATGGTTTCTACATCTAAAATATGATCTTGATGCGCATGCGTTAGCAAAATATAATCAGCTTGAATTTCATCCATATTAATGTGAGAAGCTTTTGCATTTCCAGAAATAAAGGGATCAACTAAAATGTGAATGTCGTTGATTTGAATACCTAAACAAGCATGTCCGTAAAAGGTGATTTTCATAGTTTAATGTTTTCGTTGTTCAAAATTCGTTGTTCGTTGTTCAAAATTAAAAACACATAGGTACATAGATTTTATACTTAGATGCTACGCTTAAAATAGAGAACATAGTGTGTGTTACTTATATAAAAAACTTAACCAAATTAAAATACTCAAGGCAAATGTTCCTAAGGCTACTTTTTTTAATTCGGGATCAAAATCTTCGTGTTTTTCAGATTTTCTGACTTTTGTCAAATGTTTATTAAAAACAAAAAAAACAATTGTGCTTAATAAAACATTTGTATCTATTATAATTGAAAAAATCAAAACACAAATAAAGGAAACAATTATCAAAAAATGTTGGTAATTTTTTGCCCATTTTAATCCATTTTTCACAACAATTGTATTTTTTCCTGCGACTCTATCATTTTCAATATCTCGCATATTGTTTAAATTCAGAACAGCTGTGCTCAGCATTCCAATCGCAATGGCTGGTAAAAACAATTTAATATCGATACTTTTCGAATACAAAAAATTACTTCCGATAACAGCCACTAATCCAAAAAAGATAAAAACAAAAACATCTCCGAAACCGCTATAACCGTAGGCATTATTTCCAACGGTATATTTAATCGCTGCAGCAATTGAGGCAATTCCTAACACTAAAAAAGTAATAGTATACACGAAGTTTTCTTGTCCAAAAGCGAAATAAATTAAGGTAACAGCTAAAATAAACGCAATAATTCCGTTGATAATAATCGCTTGTTTCATTTGAGCGGAAGTAATTTCTCCTGAAGCCACTAAGCGTTTTTCACCTATTCGATTGGCATCTGTGCCTTTAATTCCATCGCCATAATCGTTAGCGAAATTGGATAAAATTTGAAAAGATAATGTGGTTAATAAAGCCAAAACGAAAATAATCCATTCGAATTGATGTTGATAATAGGCATATGCACTTCCTACCAAAATTCCAGAAATAGAAAGTGGTAAGGTTCTTAATCGTGCAGCTTGAATCCAGTGTTTCATGTAAAAAGTTGAAAGCTGGAAGCTGGAAGACTGGAGTAACTTCATACTTCCAACTTCCAACTTCTAACTCATTTTAAGGTAAATATTTCTTTTCAAAATTAGGTTTACGTTTTTCTAAGAACGCATCTCTACCTTCTTTCGCTTCGTCAGTCATATACGCTAAACGAGTGGCTTCACCAGCAAAAACTTGTTGACCCACCATGCCATCATCTGTTAAATTCATGGCGAATTTTAGCATTTTGATGGATGTTGGTGATTTTTCTAAAATTTCTTGTGCCCATTCATAAGCGGTATCTTCTAATTCAGCATGTGGAATTACGGCGTTAACCATTCCCATTTCATAAGCGTCTTGCGCAGAATAATTTCTTCCTAAAAAGAAAATTTCTCTAGCTCTTTTCTGACCTACCATTTTCGCTAAATAAGCGGAACCATAACCTCCATCAAAACTCGTTACATCCGCATCTGTTTGTTTAAAAATGGCGTGTTCTTTACTGGCTAATGTCAAATCGCAAACCACATGTAAACTATGTCCGCCACCCACAGCCCATCCTGGAACTACACAAATTACAGCTTTTGGCATGAAACGAATCATACGTTGTACTTCTAAAATATTTAATCTATGGTAACCATCTTCACCAACATAACCTTGGTGTCCGCGTGCTTTTTGATCGCCACCGCTACAAAAACTCCAAATTCCATCTTTAGAACTCGGCCCTTCAGCTGAAAGTAAAACCACTCCAATCGAAGTATCTTCTTGTGCATCATAAAAAGCATCTATTAATTCTTTTGTAGTTTTTGGTCGGAATGCGTTGCGCACATCAGGTCTGTTAAAAGCAATTCTGGCTACGCCATCACATTTTTTATACGTTATATCTTCGTATTCTTTTACGATTTTCCAGTTGATATTTGACATTTTGAATAATTTTTTATCAAAAATACTTCAAAAATACTTTAATTTGCAAAAGCAGTACATATTTTTATGCAATTCAAATCCGCCTTTAGTACATTCAATATTATAATACTTTTAATACCAGCACTTTTGGTGTTAACTATTAGTGTTTTTACTGAAGAGGATAACAAATTAATCCTTTTTCCGCCTTTGGGTATTTTGACACTTTTGCTTTTGATAGGTACCGTTTTATATCATACAACTTATTATGAAATACAGAAAGAAGTATTAATAATTTCGATGTTTTTTTATAAAACAAAAATTAAAATTTCTGAAATAAGAACACTTAAATATTCTAATTCAATTATTAAAACAAATTTATATAAGCCCGGGTTTCATGAAAAAGGAATAGAAATTATGTATCATAAATACGATGACATTTTTATCTCACCTGAAAAAAGAGACCAATTTATTGCCCAATTACTAGAGATCAACCCCAACATTGAAATAAAAAAATAATGAACATTCGCTTTTTACTTATATTACTTACCTTTTTAACTATAGCTTGCAAAAACAAAGAAAAAGACTTTTCTCAAAAAAATGGTACTCAAAAAGATCAGGGAGAATTTTTTGTAGAATTCAATCCATTAGATACAAACTATTGCAACAAACAGAAAAAAGAAATTAGTTACCAATACAACAAACTAATCAACAAAAATGATTTTTATGGTCAGTTTTTAGTGGCCAAAAATGGGAAAATCTTATTTGAAGATTACGAAGGTTTCGCGTACAAAGAAAAAGACGATAAAAACAGAAAAAACAAACCTTTGCATTTAGCTTCTGTCAGTAAAGTATTAACGGCAGCTGTTATTTTAAGAATGGTAGATCAAGGAAAAATCGGTCTAGACGATAAAGTTTCTAACTATTTAAAAGGCTTTTATCATGAGGACATTACCGTAAGAATGTTGTTAAATCACCGAAGTGGTTTGCGTCATTATGGCTATTTTATTGAGCGTGATGTGAAATGGGACAAATCGAAACGCATTACCAATCAGGATATTTTAGATTTGATTAATTCTGGAAAAATTCATTTAGAAAGTAAGCCAGGAACACGTTTTGCATATTGTAACACTAACTATTCTTTATTAGCTTTAATTATTGAAAAAGTTTCAGGAATGCGCTATCACGAAGCCATGGACAAATTACTTTTCAAACCATTAGGCATGAAAAACACGTTTGTTTTCGATTATGAAAAACACCACGATACGGTGAGTCAAACCTATAAAGCCAGTAAATTACGATTGGCGTTTGACCATTTAGATTTGGTGTATGGCGATAAAAATATTTATTCCACCGCTCGCGATTTATTAAAATTTGATTTGGCCACCTATTCTGATAAATTCTTTAGTGCAAAACTTCGAAAAGAAATTTTCAAAGGCTACAGTTACGAATCAAAAGGAGAAAAAAACTACGGATTAGGCATTCGTTTACGCGAATGGAAAGAAGCACCAACGTTAACCTATCATAACGGTTGGTGGCATGGAAATACCTCATCCTATATTACTCAAAAAAATGATACAGTAACAATCATAGCGATTTCAAACAAAATGACACATAATACGTATCAAACTAAAAAATTCATCGCTTTGTTTAATTCCAAATACCCGATAAAATTAGACAATAGTGAAGTTGGAGGCGCCAATGAATAAATAGAAGTTACGATTTGGGATTTGGGAATTACGAATTGATTTTAGAATTTTAAATTTTTATTTCCTAATTTTGCAAAAAATTTGAATCATGATTTTACCAATATACGGATACGGCGAAGCAGTTTTAAGAAAAGTTTGCGACGATATCACACAAGAATACCCAAACTTAACAGAAACGTTAAGCAACATGTATGAAACCATGTACAATGCTTATGGTGTGGGTTTAGCAGCGCCTCAAGTAGGTTTAGCTATCCGATTATTTGTAATTGATACGACTCCATTTGCAGATAGCGACGAAGTTTCAAAAGAAGAAGCGGAACAATTAAAAGATTTCAAACAAACATTTATTAATGCCAAAATCATAAAAGAAGAAGGTGAAATTTGGGGATTTAATGAAGGTTGTTTAAGTATTCCTGATGTTCGTGAAGATGTATTTCGTCATGACACGATTACAATTGAATATTATGATGAAAATTTCGTTAAAAAAACGGAAACCTACAACGGACTGAAAGCCAGAGTAATTCAACACGAATACGATCACATTGAAGGTGTTTTATTCACCGATCACCTTTCTATGTTAAAGAAAAAATTAGTGGGTAAAAAATTGCAAAATATTATGGAAGGTAAAGCCAGACCGGATTACCGTATGAAATTTGCCAATTTAAAAATTAAGTAAAAATTAAGGATTTCAAGTTTGTTTTTGAAATATTAAAATATATATTTGCCATCCCTTTAAAAATGATAAAACTATGAGTTTTCAAAAAATATTAGCTATTTCTGGTAAACCAGGATTATATGAATTAAAAGTACAAACTCGTTCTGGATTTGTGGCTGAAGCTTTATTAGACGGTAAAAAAATAACTGTTGGATTAAGAAGTAATGTAAGTTTATTATCTGAAATTGCTGTTTATACGTATAATGAAGAAGTGAAATTAATCGAAATCTTCAAAACTATCGCTGCCAAAGAAAATGGAGCACCAACTATTTCTCATAAAGAAAGTGACGATAAATTAAGAAGCTATTTCAGAGAAATTTTACCAGAATTTGATGAAGACAGAGTCTATACTTCTGACATTAAAAAAATATTCAATTGGTATAACATTTTACAACCAAAAGGATATGTTTCAGTAGAAGCATTAAACACAGAAGCAAAAGAAGAAGAAACTGCTGCTGAGTAATTTATTATCGTTCAAAAATTATATAAAAAATCCCATTCTTATTTAGATTGGGATTTTTTTTTGGAGCAGATACTTTTCTTTTCAACACACTTTTAGTCGCGTCTTCCGCTATATCTTTTATGAATTAAATTGCCACGTCGTTCCTCCTCGCAATGACAATTAATAAAAGGATGCCGCTACAACCACGGCTAGATTACACGCATATTTTTTCAAATCATAATTTATCCGTATTTTTAACAACCTGAAACTTGAAACAAACCAAGTCTATGGTATCTAAATAAAGCAAAGCGACTAAAACACAAAACTATGTGCCTATGTGTTTTATTTTGAACACCAACTTGAAACCTGAAACCTGAAACAAACTATAAAAATGAACACACGTCAACAACAACTACAAGCCTTTGAAAGATTATTAGACATTATGGACGATTTACGTGAAAAATGTCCGTGGGATAAAAAACAAACCTTAGAAAGTTTACGTCATTTAACGATTGAAGAAACTTACGAATTAGGCGATGCCATTTTAGATAACGATTTACCCGAAATTAAAAAAGAGTTGGGTGATTTGTTACTTCATATAGTTTTTTATGCTAAAATTGGTTCAGAAAAAAACGCTTTCGATATTGCCGATGTAGCGAATAGTATTTGCGATAAGTTAATCGACCGTCATCCTCATATTTATGGTGATGTGGTAGTGGAAAATGAAGAACAAGTCAAACAAAACTGGGAAAAACTAAAATTAAAAGAAGGCAGAACATCCGTTTTAGAAGGTGTACCAAAAAGTTTACCCGCTTTAGTCAAAGCGAGTAGAATTCAAGATAAAGTAAAAGGTGTAGGATTTGATTGGGAAGAATCGCATCAAGTTTGGGAAAAAGTAGAAGAAGAAATTGCAGAATTACAAGTAGAAATTAAAGCAAACAACCAAGATAAAATTGAAGCGGAATTTGGTGATGTATTATTTTCTATGATAAATTACGCTCGATTTTTAAACGTAAATCCAGAAGACGCCTTAGAACGCACCAATAAAAAGTTCATCAAACGATTTATGTATTTAGAAAGCAAAGCTTCTGAACTTGGAAAATCACTATCAGACATGACTTTAGCAGAAATGGATGTCTTTTGGGAAGAAGCAAAAAAAATGTAACTATAATTTAAAAGATTGGAATTGTATTTCATAACACAGATTTAAGAAATTATATTAATTATTAAAATTTCTTAAATCTGTGTTGAAAAACATATAAATAAGACATTAAACCTTTTAGGCAATTATAAGTCTAATTAATAAATTCTAGAATCATGAAGATAAACTATCTACTACTAATTAGCTTAATATCCATTTTCATTTCTTGTAGTAATGATGAAACTACTACTACAAATCCTTCTCCAACTCCAATTGAAGAAGCGATGTACTTTCCTCCAATTACGGGAACAACATGGGAAACCAAAACACCTGAAAGTTTAAGTTGGAATACGGCTAATATTGCAGCATTAACCACTTATTTAAATGACAAACATTCAAAAGCTTTTATAGTTTTACACAATGGAAAAATTGTGATGGAATATTATTTTAACGGACACACCAGTACCACGCCTTGGTATTGGGCAAGTGCTGGCAAAACATTAACTTCAACCGTAACTGGAATTGCGGAACAAGAAGGTTTTTTAAACAGAAATAATAAAGTTTCAGACTATTTAGGAACCGGTTGGACAAGCGCACCATTAGCAAAAGAAAACCTAATTACTTGTAAAAATTTACTAAGTATGAATTCGGGATTAAATGACGCTTTAGGCGATGATGTTTCTCCTGCAAACTTACAATATGTAGCTGATGCTGGCACGCGTTGGGCCTATCATAATGTATATGTAAAATTACAAGATGTAGTTGCAGCAGCAACAAATCAAACATGGAATGCCTATTTCAACACAAAATTACGAGATAAACTTGGCATGACAGGCACTTGGATCAATGATGGAACAGGATTAAGTGTATATTGGAGTACTCCAAGAAGCATGGCACGTTTTGGTTTAATGGCTTTAGCAAATGGAAAATGGAATGGTGTTCAAATTATCAATTCTGCTTACTTGAATAGCGCCACAACTACATCACAATCTATTAATCAAGCTTATGGTTATTTATGGTGGTTAAATGGAAAATCTAGCTATCATGTACCACAAAGTCAGTTACAATTAAATGGAAGTTTAATTCCAAGTGCACCTTCAGATATGTTTTGTGCATTAGGTAAAAACGATCAAAAAATTTATGTGGTTCCTAGCAAAAAAATAGTAATCATTAGAATGGGTGATGCAGCAGATGGTTCCAATTTTGCATTATCTGATTTTGATGATGTATTATGGCAAAAAATAAATGCAGTACTTAATTAAAAAACAAAAACCCAATTTGAATCATCAAATTGGGTTTTTTATAAGGTTATGCTCTTTCTTGAAGTAGTGCTTCATCAAACTCCATATCATCTAAAATTTCTTCTGAAATCTCAGGCTTAGATAATTTTAATAAATTAAATTTCTCAAATTGTTCTAAATTTTCTTCTTCACCATTAAAATAAGGAAAAACATCCATAATTGGCGATTCTGAAATCATAGGAATGGTATATTCTCCCATAGTTCCATTCATTACCGAAACAGTATTATCAAAAGCTTCTTTAATATCATTGGCTTGTAACAAAATGTTGATATTCGATTTCCTTTCCTTTCCACTCTCTTCATCATACGCTAATAAGGAAACTTTCGATTTAAACCATCGATCTGAATTCTCAAAAGGATGAATTTCTGAATAGTTGGCAAATTTGATTGAAGTCACTTTAAATTCCTCGCTAACATAAGCGGACATTTCTTCATTAATTCTTGTTTCCGCTTCCGTATAAGATAAAGCATCTACTAAATAAGGTTCGGTGACTACTTTTTGTACACCAGAATCATCCATTTTTCTATATTTCACCTTACATTCAAACCAAATTGCACTCATAATTTATCATTTTAATTAAAAAACCAAAGGTAAGATTTACAAAAAAAGTAAAGAAGTATTTCGCAAATTAGATATTCACAATTTAGAAATTTCGTAAAAAAAAACCGTTACAACATTTTGAAACGGTTTATGAATTTATTTAAAAATTAATCGAAAAGAATTAAAATTTCCAGGATTTTATTAACCAGTGATAGATTAATTTATTCACTAGTAGATAAATAATAACTGGAACAAGCAAAATAAAACTCCACAAATAATACGCTATGTGTTTAGGAACCAAACCGTTTGATATATCAGAAGTTGCGAAAAAATATTGCGCAATTGAAAGTAAAATCAGACTAATAAAGAGTACAATTGCTACATGAATACTAAAATATCTACTAATAGAACGAACCATTTTTTTTGGGGAATAGCCTAGTGAATATTTTATAGAAACTTCATCTTGTTTTTCTAAGAATTGCATTTTAATAAAGTTTATTATCATAAAGACACAAAGCATTAAGATAAAAACACCAATTAAAGCAATAGTTCTTAATACTAAAAATAGCTTACTTTTAATTTTGGCTGAACGCAAAGATTCTTGATTGGATTCGTAGCCTTTTTTGGTCATTTTAGCAATTAAATCCTGATCAGACACATCATTAACTTTAACTAAAATTCTCGTATTAATATCTTTATGTGTTTGCGTATATGCTTGTGTAGCATTAATCGAATCTAAAAACTTTTTAGGGACTAATACAGAATGAATTCTATCTGACAAACCAATTAATTTACCTTTATATTTTAAATTTTTTTCTTTTAAAGTAATAGTAATATTTACTTCAATTTTTTTAGCAAAGTCTTCTGTAATTTGTGGTAAACCTTGATTTAAAGCAAAACCATAATTGTATAAATTTAAATATTCTCTAGAAATAATGATTGGAATGGTGTTGTCTTTCACTACAAATTCCGATAAATCTTTTACATCTATTGCTTCATTATCAACCGCTTCTAAATACATATCGGTATAAAAAGGAATAAAACTTCCACCATCGGCTGACACTTTAAAATCGTTGGAAACTACGGGATAAATATCTTTAACTTCTTTCCACGACTTTAATTCAGCACAATCAGCTGCATTAAATCCAATTAATTCTTTTCTACCAATATTATCTGGATTGATAGTTTTAGAAAGAGTAATCCAATAATTAGAATCGGAACTTTTTTTACCAAATAAGGCGTTGGTATTGTTATAAAGTTGTAGACATGTTAAAACTAAAATGAAAGACAAAAGTAGTCCTACATACAAAAATGCAGATTTCACAAACTGTTTCATTATAAGTTTAATTTAGTAAAATTATGGCTAAAAGGAAAATCATTCAATTCGAAGAAAATTACTGCACTTCCTGCTTCTTTTGCTACTTTAGTAATTAAAGCAAAGGCTTTCTCTTTATTTTCGAAATCTAAATGACTAAAACATTCGTCATATATTAAAAATTCTGCTGGATGAATTAAACTTCTTACAATTGCAGAACGTTGCCTCTCCCCATAAGAACAATTTTTTGCTTTTTTATCTAGTAAAGATTCAATGCCTAAAATTTGCGAATATTCCTTTAATTTACTTTCGAAATGACTGTCTTTAGAATTGAAAACGCGTAATAAAATATTTTCTCTAATGGTTAAATCGTTAATCAATCTAATGTCTTGAAAAAGCAATTGTACTTCCTTTTTTCTATAATTTACAATTTCTTCAATTGAAATCGATTTTAAATCTAAATTGTCATATAAAATGGCACCTTCATATTCAAAATGATTGCCTAAAACGGCAGTTGCTAAGGTTGATTTTCCACTTCCAGATGGCGCAATAATTATATAAAAACTACCTTTTTGGAAAGTAGTGTTTTTTTTCCAAATCGTGTTTTTTTCCTCTAATGTTTTAGGAACAAAATATTTTGGAAGTACATTATTTATGGAAATATTATTCATAACCAATTATATAATGCAATATGTTTTTATCTTTCTTTTCAAAAGTAATCGTAATTTCTGAAAGGGCATTACCGTCGTTAATTTTTGAAGTTGAAATCATTTCTACAATTTTATTTTTTACGTCGGAAGCCATTGATTGATTTAATTCATTTCCATTTCCATACGAATAACTATTCACACCTGTAACTTTATTTAATTTGGTGTTTTTAGCATTCGTATTGGTTTTAAATAAATTAAAATTGTTAGGAACATTTGAAAAAGCAATTACTTTATCATTTGTAAATAATTTATCTCCTAAACTTAAAAAAGGTTCTTTTAACAAATCCATTACTTTCTTAGATTTTTGAGCATTTACACCAAAAACAAGCAAAGAATTTGGCTGTTTAAAATCATAAGAACTTCCGTCATAAGAAAGTTTTTTAGTAGTTGTTTCTTTGTAATTGACAACAGCGTATTGCCCGTTGAATGTTGAAAAAACATCTTCTAAAGTAATATCTTTAGTTTCTAAATATTTATTTACAGTTGCTTCAAAACCAGCTTCTTTAATAAAGTATCTTACAAAATCTGTACTAAAAAATCCAATACTATATAAATTTGCGTTGTCTAGTTCTACATTTTTAACAATGTCATAATTAATTTCATTATTATCATAGTATTTTTCAACTATTTTTTTCATGTCATCATTAAAGAAAGATTCGCCTTTGCATTCGATTTTTCCTTCATCAAAATTTAAATTAAAACCAAAACCTGAACCGATTAGCAATTTATTAATGGCTAAAGTTTCGATATATCCTTTAGAGGCATTGGAAACAATTCCGTGTAAATTTATCCAGATACTTGCATCTGTATCGTCTTTTAATGCGGTATCAATATTCTCTAAAACAGATGCATCTTCTAAAGCTTTTCTAGTAAAAAAGTTTTTATAAAAGGCCTCACTAACAGACATGTCTTCTTCTTCATAATCCTCTTCATAATAATAATCATATTCTCTTGAACGACTTGTATACGGATCATAGGATTTTTGAGACATTACAAAAATTCCGTCTTTGAATGCACCTACTACAGTTTTATCAGAATATACTAAGTTGGTAGCTTTATCTAACGTTAATTCTTTAGAATAAATCTCTTTAAACTTCTTTAAAAATAAAAGTTCATCATCTAACCAAAAAACATAAGAAGTAATAAATTTATCTTTTTCAGATTCGGTTGTAATATAAAAAGGTTCATCTGTATCTATACCCAATTCATCTGCTCTAACAAACAATCTGAATTCTTTATCAGAATTAGAAAACTTTTTTAAAGTATCTGCCAAAATTTGTTCCTTAGGAAGTTTTTTAATGACATCATCAATGTTCATTTTTACAATTCCTAACGTTTTTTCATTGGTAAGTTTTAAAATATCTTCGTTGTTATTACCACTACAAGAGGTTAATACAAGAGCAATTCCGACTAAAAAAGGAGCTAAAAATTTTAATTTCATATAAGTTTTCTAAGGATTAAAAAGACGTTTACTAGTTTTTAATTTAAAAATGAAAGTTTAAGCTTCTTCGTAACGTTCCATTTCACGATCATAAAATTCGCCAGCTAACGTAATTAAATGTTCCATTTCTGCTTCTAATTCGGTTTGATCTTCCTCTTCAATATCTTCTAAAAACTCTACTGAATCATCTTTTAAATTGATAAAAAATCTAGGATATTCTAAATGAATGACAAAAATATCATCCGGAAAATCAGTATTATCTCCTGTTACAAATTTTGGTAATTCCATAGTATAAATAGTATTTTGTTTTAAAGTAATTGTATAATGTTTTGTAAATGTACGAATTTTATTAACTTATTAAAATTATCTGTGATGTTTCAATAGAAATCTAAATCGGAAATACAACATAATTGCTGCTGCAGTTAAACCGGCAAGTAAACCAATCCAAACACCTTCTGCTTTTAAATTTGTATATAATCCTAAATAAATAGAAATAGGAAAACCAACTATCCAATACGCAATAAAAGTCAAATACATGGGAACTTTTACATCTTGTAAACCTCGTAAAGCGCCTAAAACTACTACTTGAATTCCATCTGAAATTTGAAAAAATGCAGCAACAATTAATAATTTAGAGGAAATAGAAAGCACTTCTTTAATTTCATTGGCATTTAAAGCCATTTCTTCATTTACGAAAAATGCTGGAAAGAACTGACATCCTAACATAAAGACAGCTGCAAAAACAATTTCAACAATAATCGCCATTAAAAAAATAGAATGGGCAACTGTGTTTAATTTTTTGTATTCGCCCAAGCCTTTATGGTTCGCCACACGAATCATTGCAGTAACACTCAAACCCATAGCAAACATAAAGGTTAACGAAGCCAAACTCAAGGCAATTTGATTGGCTGCTTGACTTGTAGTTCCGATCATTCCACACAACCAAATGGCTCCAGTAAATAATGCTACTTCAAAAAACATTTGCATGGAAGAGGGAATTCCCAATTTTATGATTTTATCTGACATACTTTTTTGAAAAGATTGCCATCCAAAATCTTTAAAGAACGATTTAAATTTTTCGTTTTTAGATAAAATATAGTGCATATAAATTACCATAAAAACACGAGCTACTAATGTTCCGATGGCTGAACCTACAATGCCCATTTTTGGAAACATAAACAATCCAAAAACCAATAAAGCATTAATTACTACATTAATAATATTCCCGTAAATGGTAGCATACATAGAATATTTAGTTTCACTCATTCCATCTGCAAACTGTTTGTAGGCTTGAAAAATTACAAGTGGAACCAATGAAAACCCAACAATATCTAAGAAAGGTTTGGCTAACTTAACCACATCAGCAGGTTGGTTCATATACGACAATAAGGGTTTCGCAAAAAACAACAAAAAGAACAATCCGAAACCTAAAATGGTACACAAAATTAATCCGTTTTGAAAAGCGCTTCTTCCACCTTCTCTATCTTTTGTACTATCAAACTCGGCAATAATTGGTGTAATTGCTGTTGAAAAACCAATTCCGATAGACATTCCAATAAATATGAAACTGTTCCCTAAAGAAACCGCTGCTAATTCTGTAGAACCTAATTGTCCCACAAAAATATTGTCTACTACTCCAACTAAAGTATGACCAACCATACCTAAAATCACAGGTAAAGCTAAGTTGAAGTTGTATTTGAATTCTTGGAAATATTTTTTCATTTTATTTTGCCACTAAGACGCTAAGGCGCAAAGTTTTTTTTATTTTATTTATAATTTTTACCACATAGTTATATTTAAATGGAAAGAATAAAAGCGCTTCGCTTGAAATAAACCCAATAACTATGTTTATTATTTTGAATGTAATGTTTAATTTCTCAATCTAAATTATTAAAAACCTATGTGGTTAAACAAAAAAGAAATTTAACTTATTTCAGTTTTTCTACTAATTCTTCTAAAGAAACCGTTTGTTGTTCACCAGAAACTAAATCTTTGACTTTAAACTGGTTTTGTTTGATTTCTTCTTCACCCACTAAAACGGCGAATTGAATTCCTTTTTTCTCAGCAAATTTAAACTGTTTGTCCATTTTTGCTTTATCAGGATACATTTCCACTTTAATTCCATTTTGTCTTAAGTGCGAAATGGCTTTTAAAGAAAATAACGTTTCTGTTTCTCCGAAATTTATGAATAAGGCTTTTGATGTAGTTGAAACTGTTTCAGGAAACAATCCTAATTCTTCTAACACTAAATAAATTCTATCTAATCCGAAAGAAATCCCCACACCACTCATGTTTTTCAATCCGAAAATACCAGTTAAATCATCATAACGTCCACCACCTCCGATGGAACCCATAGCCACACCTTTTGGCGCACCTACTTCATAAATCGCACCCGTATAATAATTTAATCCTCGAGCTAACGTTACATCTAAATCTAAATTTGCGGTTTGCAAACCTAATTCATTAATCGCATCACAAATGAATTTCAATTCTTCTACACCTTTTGTTCCTTCTGTAGAAGTAGCTAAAAGTGTGGCTAATTTTTCAATTTTTTCGTTTATTGTTCCAGTGAAGTTGAAAAGTGGTTGTACTTTTTCAATTGCCGATTCAGAAATTCCTTTTTCAAGCATTTCTTTCTTCACGCCGTCTTCACCAATTTTATCTAATTTATCTAAAGCAACTGTAAAATCAATTAATTTATCTGAAGCACCAATGACTTCAGCAATTCCTGATAAAATTTTACGGTTGTTAATTTTTATGTTCACACCCTTTAAACCTAAAGCGGTGAAAATTGTATCATACAATTGTACGAATTCCACTTCTTGCCAAAGCGAATTACTTCCTACGACATCCGCATCACATTGAAAAAACTCTCTAAAACGTCCTTTTTGTGGTCTATCCGCTCTCCAAACGGGTTGAATTTGGTAACGTTTAAACGGAAATTCCAATTCATTTTGGTGTTGTACTACATAACGTGCGAATGGAACGGTTAAGTCGTAACGCAAGGCTTTTTCAGAAATAGATGACGTTATTTTTTTACTATTTTTAGCATTTAAATCTTCCTCTGAAACTTTATCCAAATAATCTCCTGAATTCAATATCTTAAAAATCAATCGATCACCTTCTTCGCCATATTTTCCCATTAAGGTATCTGAATTTTCAAAAGAAGGCGTTTCAATAG
>CAYWVV010000003.1:0-88430 GCA_964461805.1 uncultured Flavobacterium sp. | reverse complement strand
CATTGTATATAGATATTAACTTCTTATATTATTATTAATAGTGACACTTACCACACTCTAAACCACCCATTTGAGCAGCTGTCAATTTAGAGACACCTAATTTCTTAGATAATTGTTCGTGGATTTTTTTGTAATAACCATTATCTTCAACTTTCACATTTGTTTCTCTGTGACAGTTAATACACCAACCCATTGTTAAAGGCTGAGCCTGTTTCATTACTTCATAAGTTTGCACTTCACCATGACATTTTTGACATTCAATACCACCAACAGTTACGTGTTGAGAGTGATTGAAGTACACGAAATCTGGTAAGTTATGAATTCTAACCCATTTAACTGGCTTAGTTTTACCTGTATATTTTTGAGCCGCTTTATCCCAACCAACTGCATCATACAATTTTTGAATTTCCCCAGTGTAAAATTCTTTTGTATATTCTACATAAGTTGAATCTTTAGAACCTTGGAATTCAGCAATATTTTTGTGACAGTTCATACATACATTCAAAGATGGAATACCTGAATGTTTTGAAACTCTTGCAGAAGAGTGACAATATTTACAATCTATACCGTTTTCACCTGCGTGTATTTTGTGAGAATAATGAATTGGCTGTATTGGCTCATACCCTTGATCTACACCAATTTGCATGAAATATCCATACATAAAGTAAGCAGAAGTTAATAAGAACAAAATTGCAGCAACAACCATTAAGAACTGATTTTTTACCAAAGCTTTCCAAAAAGAAATACCCTTTGGCTCTTCAACTACTTCAAGACCTTTAGACTCAATTACGTTTTTCAACAATTTTTTTACGGTAAATAGCATAAATACTAAAACACCTAAAATAAAAGCTAAAACACCTAAAATTAAATTGTTTGAAAGACCACCTTCCGAACTAGCTGAACCTTCAGTTGCTGTTGCAGCTTTAGGAGTTTCAGCAACAGGAGCCGGCTCCATAGCATAAGCAACGATATTATCAATGTCTCCATTAGATAATTGAGGAAAAGCAGTCATATTCGACTTCGCAAATTCTTCGTATACTTTTACTGCCTTAGCATCACCAGACTTAATTAGGTCTGAACTATTTTTGACCCATTTGTACAACCATTCTTTGTCATACTTATCGCCCACACCTCTCAATGCAGGACCAGTCATTTTTGCATCTAACTTGTGACAAGCGGCACAATTAGCGTTAAACAATTCTTTCCCTTTTACTGGATCACCTGAACCACTTGCTGGTGCCGCCGCTGCCGGAGCAGAAGTAGCTGCAGCTGCAGGTTCTTGTGCAGAAACACCCACCGCAAAAATTGCAGTAAATGCTAAAGAAAAAATAGTTTTTGAAAACGATTTAGGGTTACCCAACTTTTTCATATTAAAAATTAATTATCAAACTTATTTTTGGTATGGTTTTAGCTTTAGCTTAGTCATACTTTTTAAAAACTTGGACAAAAATACAACATTAGAATAATTATCAAAACCTTAAATTTATCTTAAAATGTAATTTATTTTAATTCTAAATAAGATTGAGGCTAATAATTTAAATCTAAATAATAAATTTGCAATAAATACCATTCATTATGAAGACTTTAAAAAAAATAACATTTGTAACATTTTCATTTGTTACACTTGTATCAACTCAAAATATTTTTTCTCAAACGAAGAAAAGTAACATCGAACAAGACGAAAAAATAGAAAAACTGCTACTTGAAAAGCGAAAAAGCAATTCTGCTATTACGATAAATGATAAATTTAAAATTCAAATTTTCTTCGGAACTATTGAAGAATCAAAAAAAGTATTAATTGCCTTTAAAAAAGACTTTTCTCAAACAGACGGAACAATAATTTTTAGCAATCCTTCTTACAAGGTTTGGACAGGTAGTTTCAAGAGTAAGATTGAAGCTGAAAAAGCATTACTTACGATTAAAAAGAAATACACAACAGCTGTCATTATTGAACCGAATAAGAAATAATTTTAACATTAAATTGGCATAATTTTTGTGGCATAAATTCTTCAAACTTAACTAACATGAAGAAGAATTACTTATGCCTTTTCGGATTACTGGCACTATCCACCCAAATGTCTTTTAGTCAAGAAGTTACTGACACTATAAAGACTCAAAACATTGAAGAGATTAAAATCAATTCTAAAAAAATCACAATTGATAAAAATCAAACACCTTCACAAATTGAAATTTTTTCAAAAGAAAAGATAGAATTTCAAAATTTCCAGAATACAGCCGATATGTTGGCTAATTCAGGTTCTTTATTTGTTCAAAAATCACAACAGGGTGGCGGAAGTCCTGTTATTAGAGGATTTGAAGCCAGTAGAGTTTTGCTTTTAGTTGATGGCGTTCGAATGAATAACTTAATTTTTAGAGCGGGGCATTTACAAAACGTAATAACTGTTGATGAAAACTTCTTAGAAACGGCAGTGGTTCAATATGGTCCAACCTCATCCTTATATGGAAGTGACGCATTAGGAGGCTCTGTAAATATGATAACAAAAAGAGCTAAATTTGGCACTGGATTTACAGGAAATGTTAATACAAGATACTCTTCTGTAAATGAAGAAAAATCGGGTTATTTCGATTTAAATTATGGCACAACCAATTTCGCCTCTTTAACTGCATTTTCTTACAACGATTTTGGTGATTTAAAGATGGGGAGAACTAAGAACCATAATGGTGATTTCTTTGGAGAGCGTCCATTTTATGCAGAAACTATTAATGGTACTGATGTATTAACTCCAAATAGCGACAAATACACACAAAAAACTAGCGGATACAAACAATACAATTTCATGCAAAAGTTAGCGTACAAAACTCAAAGTGGTTTTACTCACAGTGCTAATTTTCAGTATTCAACTTCAACGGACATCAATAGATACGATAGGTTAACTGACCCAGCTGGTTCTGGATTAAAAAGTGCAGAATGGTATTATGGTCCTCAAAAAAGATTGTTAGCCGTTTATAGTTTAGAAAAAGAAAATGTGTTTGCAAATACTGATTTCAAATTAGATGCTGGATATCAAAATGTAGAAGAAAGCAGAATTAATAGAAATTTTGGCTCAGCAAACAGAAAAAATAGAATTGAAAAAGTAGCTGTATATTCGTTAGCTGCCAATTTCGAAACTAAATTAAAAAAAGGAAATTTATACTATGGTATTGAAAATTATTACGACGATTTAAAGTCGAGTGCTTTTAGAAACAACATCAAAACAGGAGTTGAAACACCATTAGACACAAGATATCCGAACGGAAAAAACAACATGATGCGTAATGATGTTTACATTTCTTACTCTTCAAAAAGAAATGAAGCTACCAACTTTTCAATGGGTGCACGAGCGGGTTACGCAACTTTGAATAGCACTATTGCAGACAATTCAATCATTACTTTACCTTTTTCAGAAATTAAACAACAAAACTTTACGTATAGTGGAAACATTGGTTTGGTTCATAATACTTCTGAAAATTTTATTATTAAAACGAATTTTAGCTCAGGATATAGAGTACCGAACATTGATGATTTAGCAAAGATATTTGAATCTGGTGCAGGAACTTTAATCGTACCGAACAAAAATTTAAAACCAGAACAAACTATTACTGGAGATTTAGGTTTTGTATTAAAATCTAAAACCAATAAACATCAATTAGACGCTACCTATTTTTACACACAATTATATGATGCTATTGTAACAGATAAATACACTTTTAACGGTTTAAGCACATATGATTTTGGTGGTGGTGATGTTAGAAACGTAATTGCAAACCAAAATTTAGGTAAAGCATTTGTTACAGGATTTAATGGAAATATTAAAACAACAATTGCAAAAAATTTACAATTTAACGGTTCATACAATGTTACTTTAGGACGAGTTACTACTTCAGGAAACAAAAGACCTTTAGATCATATCCCTCCATATTTTGGGAAACTAGGATTTAATTACACTCCAAAATGGGCTACTTTTGAAGCTTACATGTTATTTAATGGAAAAAAACACCTAAATGAGTATTCTACAAGTGGTGAAGATAATTTAGTTTATGCCCCAAAAAACGGAATGCCAGCTTGGGAAACTTATAATTTTAAAGCAGCAACAAAAGCTATGTATGGTTTTACTTTATTTGCTGGAATGGAAAATATCTTAGACACGCAATATAGAAATTTCGCATCAGGAATTAATGCTGGTGGAAGAAATATATATGGTGGTGCAAAGTATAGTTTCTAATAACTGAAACCTATTATAATGAAAATGCGTTCTGGATGGATAATTCGGAACGCATTTTTTTATTCTAACAAAACTCTTTACATCACTTCAATAAATATCTTTTTGATTAAATTAATTTCATCAACATACATCGTTTTCTTTCTTGTAGCAAAATATAACGTATTTTCTAAGGGTATTTTTCCTTTCCAAATTAATTGGATTTGATTAGTATCAATTTCCTTTTTACACAAAAAGTCTGGCACAACCGCTAAACCTTTACCACTACTCAAACATCTTACAATCGAATTCAAATTTGGAACAATATAATTTGGTCGAAAGTCAGCATGTTTATTAAAATTTAATTGCCAAAAACGACGTAAATGTTCCATATCTCCAGTTGTTCCGTACCATTTTTGTTCTTTTAGCCAATTTTCGGTAGCTTCAAGATTATTGTTTTTTTCAATAGCTTTAAATTCAGAAACATTAATTTCATTTCCACCAACCAAAACAATAGTTTCAGATGAAAATGGTTGGTATTCGATAGCGATTTTCGTAACCATTTGTGGTGTAATAATAATATCCAAAATCCCTTTCTCCAAATTGTCAACCATCAACGGATATTCTCCAAATTGTATAATGACATTAAAAGGCAAAGTAGAAATATATTGTTCCAACGTAATTTGAAAGGTTTCGAAACACATTCCTATACTGATTGTCGGCGTATTTTTCTCGGTGCTTTTTTGAAAATTTTGTTCTGCTTCTTCTAATTTACCTAAGGCATCAATAACGAAGTTATACAAAACTTTCCCTTTCTCGGTTGGAACCATTTTTCTTCCAGTTCTATCAAACAATTTATATCCAACATAACTTTCCAAAGAACTCAAGTGCAAACTCACTCCTGGCTGTGAAATAAACAAAACTTCTGCAGCTCCAGTTAACGTTCCGGCTTTATAAACTGCCTTAAAAGTACGATACCATTCTAAATTCACCATAACTTACTATTATAATACTGATACAAAGGTATGAATTATGTAATTTTTATAATACAAAAGCACGCTATAAATTTGCATCATTAATTTAAAGTAAAACAAAATGACAAAAATATTTATTATTAATGGCGGACAAAAGTTTGGTCATTCAGGTGGAAAATTTAACGAAACAATAGCTCAAGAAACAGTAGAATTTTTTAAAAACAATTCCAATTTTGAAGTAAAAACAACTGATGTAAACAAGGAGTACAATCCAGAGGAAGAAGTGGATAAATTCGTTTGGGCTGATGTAATTGTGTATCATACTCCAATTTGGTGGTTTCAATTGCCACATGGTTTTAAAAAATACATTGATGTGGTTTTCACCGAAGGACATGCCAAAGGAATTTACCACAGTGATGGAAGATCTTCTAAAAATCCAGCGATAAATTATGGAACTGGTGGAATGTTAAACGGAAGAAAATATCTAATAACCACTTCATGGAACGCACCGAAAGAAGCATTTACATTACCTGGAGAATTTTTTAACGAAAAAAGCGTTGACGAAGGACCATTATTTGGTTTCCACAGAATGAACGCCTTTACAGGAATGACTTCATTAGAAAGTATGCATTTTCATGATATTGAAAAAAACGCCGATGTTCCAAGAGATTTAGAACAATATAAAAACCATTTGACAAAATTATTTTTAAACTAATTATGACCATCAATTTAACCGTAGTATTAAAATCTAAAGAAGAATTTACTGGAAAAATAAAAGAACTACTAGAAAATTTAGTAGAAAATTCTAGAAAAGAAAGTGGTTGCTTACAATATGATTTACATCAAAACATTGAAAACCCAACTATTTTCATTTTACATGAAGTTTGGGAAAATAAAGTAATCTTTGATTTACATAATTCTCAGCACTATGTGAAAGATTTTTTTAAACTGACTCCTAATTTATTGAAAGAAAATCCGGAAGTCTTTTTTACGAATAGATTAGGCTAAGAAAACGAAAAAGGAGTTCAAAATAGAACTCCTTTTTTTTATAAAATTTTCTTTACCAAATAATACACAACAAGAAACACAATTATTGTTCCAAAACATCCAAACTTTGTTTTCTTTGCGGCAAAGAAAGCAGCAAAAAACGCGATTATATTTTTCATAAATTAGTTTTTAATGAAACAAATCGTCAATCTTTTGTGCTAATTGATGATCTAAATCGGTTATTTCATTTTTGTCGTGACTGTATAAAGTGATTTCCAATTGAAAGGCTTTATGAATTTTACAATCAGGATGATGGTTAATTTCATCTGCATAATGGGCTACTTTCACAAGAAATTGTGCCAATTCTGTTTGTGATTTAAACTTAAAATTATTTACTAGTTTTCCTTCGTTTACAAACCACTCCATAACATTTAATATTTACCATTTAGAAGTTCTCCACCTATTCCCGATTTGGTTTCGATGCCAAGTTTCTTCATCATTTCAAAGGTAGTACAAACTGCGGCAGAAGTAACAGGAATGCCACATTCTTCTTGAATTAAATCGATGGCTTCTAAAGATGGCATTTGCACACAAGCTGAAGCTACTAAAACATCTACATCTGATAAATCTAATTGTTTGTAAATTTCCAATAAATTCAATGGGTTTTGAGCCGCAACTTCTAAATTATCCGGAATTTCTAAAGCAATACTTTGTTTCACTTTTATGCCTTGATTTTCGATATAATCTACCACCATATCTGTTAATGGACGCATATAAGGAGTGATAATTGAAATTTGTTTCGCACCTAAAACCTTTAAACCATTTATTAAAGCACCAGCCGAAGTTACAATTGGCGTTGGAAAATCGTTAGCCACAGTTTCCTGATGTAAGTTTACTTCTGAAACGCAATGATATCCTCTTCCCATACTCATAATCGCAACTAAACAGGCATAGCCCATCACATCTACATGTGCATCAGATAATTCTTGAGCACATTTTAAACTCATCGCATCCATAGCTTCCAATTCTTCTTTGGTCACTTTTTTCATACGCATTCTACTACTGTGAAAAGTAAAACGTTCTGGTAAAATGGTTTCGCGTGAACGAAAAATGGCTGGTATTTCGGTTTCCATCGTTACGTTTGAGGATGGAACTATTTGTCCTATTCTGTATTTTCTCATATTTTTTTATTTTACCGCAAAGACGCTAAGGTTTTCGTAAGGTTCGCAAAGTTTTTAACTGAACACTAAAAACTGCTAACTGAACACTCTTTTATATCTCTTTAATTGTATTTACAATCGTTCCAATTCCTTCTACAGTAGCTTCCACCACATCACCATCATGCATCCATTCTTGGGGATTTCTTCCGGCTCCTACTCCAGCTGGTGTTCCTGTTGCGATAATATCTCCTGGTTCTAAAGTGAAAACAACACTTAAGTCTTCAATTAAATCATTGATGTTAAATAATAAGAATTTCGTATTCGAATTTTGTTTCTCTACTCCATTCACTTTTAAAGATAAATTCAAGTTGTGTGGGTTTTCAATTTCGTCTCTAGTCACTAAAACCGGGCCCATCGGTGCAAAAGTATCTTGACCTTTTGACACAATCCATTGTCCTTCTCTACGACAATCACGTGCAGAAATGTCGTTAATTACTGTGTAACCAAAAACATAATCTAAAGCGTCTTCTTTAGCAACATATTTCCCTTTTTTACTAATAATCACAGCTAATTCCACTTCCCAATCTAACTGAGAAGTTAATTTTGTGTTTTTAAAAATCTCCGTATTTGTACCTGTAACTGTTGTTGGTGGTTTTGAAAAAATAATTGGTTTTGTAGGTAATTTCCCTGTTGTATCTAAAGTTCTCGCGCTTTCTGCAACATGTTCCGTATAATTCAAACCAATTCCGATAATGTTTTTTCTTGGTTTTTCGATAGGTGCTAAGAAAGTCACTTGGTCTAATTCATAAGAGATTTCTTCGAAGAAATTTGCTTCAGTTTCCGAAATTAATTCTGTGATTTCAGCAATAATTTCAAATCCCATATCAATTAAATCCAACATATCATTTGGTAATGGGAAGTTAGAAATTTCTCCAAAATCTTCCATATCCACAACTTGATTGTTATGTAAAAAACCTAATCTTGGTTCGGTGTCTTGTGTTTTGTAAGTAAGTAGTTTCATATTTATGTATTTAACCGCAAAGAGCGCAAGGATTTACGCAAAGTTCGCTATGTTTTTTTATTGTTATTGATTTTTGAACTTGATATTGTTATTGAACTTGTTGATGTTCGTTATTTTCTTCTAATTCTCTGGATTGAAATAAGCCTAAACTTTCAATTACTGGTAAATCGTTGAATTGGAATAAGCAAGCGTCTTCCGTTTCCGATAAGTTGTGATGTTCGTGCCAAGCCCAAGATGGAACGCAGAAAATATCTCTTTCTTTCCAATCGTATCGTTTTCCATTGATGATTGAAAATCCTTTTCCTTTTGCACATTGGTATACAAATGAACCCGTGTGTTTGTGCGCTTTTCCTTTAAAACCAGCCGGTAATAATTGCATCGCTGCTCCCATAGTTTGCATGACGTGTCCGCCCGTTAATGGATTTGAATATTGCATAAAAATTCCATCAAACGGATTGACTTCCGTTACTTTTTGTGTTTCTAAAAGTGCTGGATAAACGTTTTTCCAAGAATATTTGAATAAGGGCGAATACGGTTTATCCCAAGTTGTATCAGCTGGAATCAATCCGGCACAACCATAAACGATTGGAGAAAAATTCAACGGTTTTTCAAGTGGTTGTTTTCCATCATACACCGCGTAATCATTCGCTTCCAAAGCATTTACCAATGGAATATCTAAACCATCTTGCCAAATACAGGTTTTACCATTGTCGGCAACTCCATGTTCGTGCCAAGTTGAGTTGGGTGTGATGACGAAATCATTCACTTCAAAAGTGATTTTATTTCCATCCACCACAGTATATCCGCCTTCGCCTTCCATAATAAATCGAAGAGCTGAAGCTTTATGTTTATGCGCAGAAGTACTTTCACCAGGGCGAGTGACTTGAATTCCAGTATATAACCAACCTACAGCTGCCGAAACGTCTTTACGTTTGTCGTTTACCAAATATACTACGCGTCTTCCGGCTTGTTCTGGCGTAACCAATTCTGATGATTTTAAAACCAATTCTCTTAAATCGTCATATTTCCAAAGCATTGGAACCGATGAACTTCTGGGTTCCCAAGGTTCAATATCGTTGGCAACTGTCCATAATGCGCCAGCGCCAAGCGTTTCTAATTCTTTATAATACGCGACTAATTCTGGCGAATCTTGTACTCTTGCACGACCAATTTGGTCATCTGAAAATTTATCTTCCATATATTGTGTTGTTGTTATAAACTCCGTCAGAGTTCAAAACTCTTTCGGAATTTATATTCTATTAGAATTCAATTCTTATTCTATAATAAAATTAGTAATTTCATTCAAATCTTGTTTGATAGTATGATAATTTATAAATTCTTCTTTACTTCCATAAATAGCTATAATTTCATCTCTTTTTAATTTAGTCGGCTTTTCAGACAATACTGAATCGTAAGACGACCAAGGATATAAATTAGCTTGCTTAACAAAACCGTGTTGAACTGGATTATTGTGTATGTAATAAATAACATTTTGTAAATACTTATCAGAAGTAATTACTTTTCTTTCAAAAGGTTTTTCAAACAAACCGCCAGTTCTATTAAATTTCTTATTTATAGCTTGAGTATATGCATTAAATAAATATCCAAACTGTTTTGAAGGCTCAATAGATTTTGGTTTTTCTATAGTTGAATATTCTAATTTTTCAAATTCAATTTCATTTTCCAATCTTACATAAACCAGAATATGAAAATGATTTTTTAACAAACACCAAGCATAAGTATCAGCAATTGGCGAAATATATTTATCATATAATCTCAAAAAATGATAATAACTTTCTACATCATAAAACACATCAATACTATTATTGCCACGATTATAAATGTGGTAATAATTTCCTTTTTCAAGTGGTATTGGTTTGTAATTATTCATGTATTGTTTGTTAAACTCCGACAGAGTTCTTTTTATATTTTTAAATAAACTCCGACAGAGTTTTGAACTCTGTCGGAGTTTATAGACGTATTTACTATCTCTTATTAAATTCCTCGTGATTGTCGATAAACGTGATTTTTCGAGTTGGTGCGATGTTTACTCTTAAATCAAAGATATCAAATCGGTTATAATGTCCGAGAATATCGTGCATTTGTTTCGGTTGTATGCATTTTTCTAAATCGATATCTGCGTAAACCATTCCTTCGTCATCAATTAATGGTTCGCCAATTACTGCTCCATTTGGACCAATAAATCCTGAAAAAGCCGAATTTTTACGAGTTAGTAATTCTTCTACATTTGGAACATCTTCTTTTAAGGCATCCATAATTTGTTTAGAAACGGTTGAACACGAAACTATTGTAAACAATTTTCCTTCGAAAGAATGTGCTGCGGCACGGATTTTTATCGCTTCGGCCATGTTATAATCTGGTGGCGCAACGGGTAATGAAATGTAATTCGCAATATGAATTAATTCCCCTTGAGAAAGTAATGTGAATCGTGCTAAAGTATTGGTGTTTTCACCACAAGCTAACGTTCCAATTGGCCCAATTTCTGTGTTATATACTTTTAACGAAGAACCATCTCCTGAAGTCCACGTAAGTTTTTCTGCCCAAGTTGGCACTAACTTTCTGTGTTTTCCGATTAAGATTCCGTTGTTATCGATAATTAAATTGGTGTTGTAAATTTCACCATACGAATCACCACGTTCGTTAATTCCAATTACGATATGGATGTTATGGTCTTTTGCTGCTTGAAACAAAGGTTGCATCGCTTCATCATCAGTTTTGACAGAACATTTATATAGTTTTTCGTACCATTTACTACCTTGAACTGGCGTCATGATCCAATTCCAATACGGATAACCCGCAACAAACACTTCTGGAAAAGCTATCAATTGCGCTCCATTTTGACTAGCTTCTTTAATGAATGTAATCGCTTTTTCAACTGTTTTATCTACGTTTAGAAAAACAGGTGAAGTTTGAACGGTGGCTGCTTTGAATTTTTTAAAGTCCATATATAATTACGAATTTGGATGTGCGATTTAAGAATAAATTACGATTGTTATTTCGTAATTTGTAATTCGTAAATCTTAATTTTTTCTTTCATTTTCTCATTAAAAGGTTCTGCTTTGATACTTTGTCTGTCTTCCTGAATTTTCACGTTCACTAAAGTGACTTCGCCTTCTAAAACGGTTTTATCTTCTTGATTGGTGAATTGAAATCCGCATACGATTGATGACGATTTTAATTCAGCAACCCACAAATTTTTGGATAAGGTTTCACCAATTCTAGCCGCATTTTTGAACTGTACTTTTAAATCTACTGTCGGAATACCGTTAGTTTCGTGCATTTTTGAAAACGGTCTGTCTAAAGCTTCTTCAAACCAATCTTCTACTAAATCATTTAGCATTTCTAGAAAACGTGGATAGAAAACGATTCCAGCGTAATCGATGTGTTTGAAACGAATTTTTTCTTGTTTTGTAAATATCATTTTTTATGTATTATGTCGCGAATTTTGCTGTTTGCCACGAAGACACCAAGTCGCTAAGTTTTTGTTTTATGTTTGTCTAAAATTCTTCATTTGTGCATATTCTAGCCCCGATAGTAGTGTAAATCCTTTTGTTTTTTCCTTAAAAAAAAGAAAAGATTGTAACGGATAGCGGGATTAGCTTCTAAAAAAAATTAAAAACTTTCTGAATGGGCTCTTTTCCAAAAATTATAAAATTCGTTGGGAACGGTTGCACCTTCTAGTAAAGCTCCCACTTTTAATTCTGGATAGGTTTCTTCGTAAGTTTGTATTTTGGAACGTTCAATTCTTGTGCTAACAACGGTTCTGTCTACTTCATCTGGATGTGCTAAACCTGCAGACGCCATTAAATCCATCGCACTTTTTACCGTTTCGTGATGATATCTAGCTACACGAATGCTTTTTTCTTCAGGCACTAAACCTTTTGTTAGTCTTGGGTCTTGAGTGGCAACTCCGGTTGGACATGTGTTGGCATGACATTCTAAAGCTTGAATACAACCCAAGGCAAACATCATTCCACGTGCAGAATTACATACATCGGCACCTAATGAAAGATTTCTTATGATGTCAAAACCTGTGATTACTTTTCCTGATGCGATAATTTTGATTTGCTCTTTGATTGCAAAACCGTTTAAACAATCGTAAACAAAAGCTAAGGCATCTCGCAATGGCATTCCGACATGATCAGAATATTCTTGTGGTGCTGCACCTGTTCCACCTTCTCCACCATCGACTGTAATGAAATCTAAATAGGTTTTAGTTTCCACCATGGCTTTACAAATGGCAATAAATTCTGATTTATTTCCGATACAAATTTTAATTCCGATGGGTTTTCCGCCAGAACCTTTTCGTAATAATTTTACAAAATCCATTAATTCTAAAGGTGTAGTAAATGCCGAATGCGTTGGAGGTGATAAAATATCTTTTCCTTTTGATACCAAACGAATTTCGGCGATTTCATCTGTAACTTTTTCTTTAGGTAGAATTCCACCATGACCTGGTTTTGCGCCTTGAGAAAACTTGATTTCTATCATTTTTACGTTGTCTAATGTCGCTCTTTTAACGAATTCGTCGTAATTAAATTTTCCTTCATCGGTACGACAACTAAAATATCCTGTTCCGATATTCCAAACCACATCGCCACCTTGTAAATGGTAAGGTGATAAGCCGCCTTCGCCCGTATTATGGTAAAATCCGCCTTGTTTGGCTCCATTATTTAATGCTAAAATGGCATTTTTACTTAACGAACCGAAACTCATCGCACTAATATTGAACAAACTCGCTTCATACGGTTTTTCACATTGCGAAGAACCAATTTTTACGCGTGGATTTTCGTTAACTTTTGAAAAAGGAATCGCTTTTATACTATGATTGATCCATTCGTAGCCTTCTTTATACACGTCGAGTTGTGTTCCGAAAGGCATAGAATCCGTTTCTTTTTTACTTCTTTGATAGACAATACTTCTTTGTAAACGATTGAAAGGTTTCCCGTCGGTATCATTTTCAATGAAATATTGACGTGCACCTGGTCCGAGCGCTTCTAACAAATAGCGCATTCTTCCTAAAAGTGGAAAATTTCTACGAATGGTTTTTTTCGATTGAAACATATCGTATAATCCCATTATTATCAATGGAAGAAATATCAAAAGTAGAAAACTGAATTTCCAATTGATATAGATAAGTATTCCTGTTAAGGATAAAATGGTAATGCTTATTATTAAAAATGCTTTTCTCATAGTTTGTTTTTTAACCGCAAAGCTCGCAAAGATTTACGCAAGGTTCGCAGTAATTTTATATTACGACTTCAATTTAAATCGTTGAATTTTTCCTGTTTCTGTTTTGGGTAAAGCTTCTACAAAATTAATTATTCTCGGATATTTGTATGGTGCCGCATTATTTTTAAACCAGTTTTGTATTTCCGATTTTAGTTCGTCACCTTTATTATGTTGTTCTTTTAAAACGATATGCGCGCAAACTAACATACCGCGCTCTTCATCGGGCAAACCGACAACGGCACATTCTAAAATGGCTTCGTGAGTTAAAAGTACGGATTCTACTTCAATTGCTGCGATATTATAACCAGAAGAAATAATCATATCATCGCCACGTGCTACAAAATAGAAATAACCTTCTTCATCTTGACGGAAAACATCTCCTGTGATGTTCCATCCATTTTCTACGTATTCTCTTTGTTTGTCTTCTCGATTTAAATATTTACAGCCTGTGATGCCGCGAACCGCTAATCTTCCAGCTTCATTTTTTGGTAATTCATTTCCGTTTGCATCAATAATTTTGGCTTCATAACCTGTAACAGCTAAACCCGTTGCGCCAGGTTTCATGCTTTCTTCATTGGAAGAAATGAAAATATGTAGCATTTCTGTGGCTCCGATTCCGTCAATGATTTTTAATCCTGTTGCCTCGTACCAATCTTGCCAAACTTTTAACGGTAAGGTTTCACCAGCCGAAACACATTTTCGAAGACTTGAAACATCAAAATCATTGACTTTTGTAGTGATAATTCGCCAAGCCGTTGGTGCAGTAAAACAAATGGTAATTTTATAATCTTGAATCGCTTTCAAAAGCAAATCAGGACTAGGTTTTTCTATTAAGAATGTTGAAGCGCCGAAATACATGGGAAACAAAACTAAACCGCCTAAACCGAAAGTAAATCCAAGTGGCGGACTTCCAGCAAACACATCGTTTTGATTTGGTTGTAAAGCATATTTTGGAAAAGCTTCGCAAATATTTAAAATATCTTTGTGATAATGCGCCGTCATTTTTGGTAAACCAGTAGTTCCAGAAGTGAAACCAATTAAAGCTACCGAATCTGATTTTGTATGGTAATTATGAAACGTTTTTGGTTTAGATTCCATCAACTTTTCTAAATCGGAATTTTTAAAAAAACTCACTTTTTTTAGAAAATCGGATTTCACTAAATTCATTTCTTCGGCTAAATCACTATCGCAAAAGGCATGAGAAATTTCGGCGCAATCGATTACAGTTGTTAATTCTTTCGAACGTAATAAAGGCATGGTTGCGACTACAATTCCGCCTGCTTTTAACACGGCAAACCAACAAGCGACCATCATGGAATTATTTGCAGAACGAATTAAAACACGATTTCCAGATTGTAAACCTAAATCGTCCACTAAAACATGTGCAATTTGATTGGCTTTTTCATACAAATCTTGATACGTCCAAGTTTCCTCAAAAGTTCGAATGCAAATACTATTAGCTCGACCTTCAGTAATGTGATTATCGAGTAATTTTTCCACACAATTGAGCATTTCTGGTCGGTTAAATTGCGGTAAATCCAAGAATCTATAATCTGGTTGAAGTTCCTGATCAGGTAAATTTATATGGGCAAAATTATCTTCGTAATGTTTCATTTTTTTGAAAGTATATTGTATACTGTAAATTGTATATTGAGTTTCATTCTACAGTATACATATTACAGCATACAAATTAATTCTTCTTATTACTTTTTGGTTTTAAAGCTTTTTTCATGCCTTCCGTTTGTTTCCTTTCTGAAGCTTTTAGCGGATACAAATGTGAAATTCCCATTTTGTATGAATTTGGAATATCTGTGGCTTGAAATTGTTCGTAAGCTTGCGCGTTTCTTACAAAATTCGCATCTAATAATAAAGGTCTTCCTAACGCTACTAAATCGGCACGACCGTTTAGAATGATGGTATTAATTTGATCTACATCTTGAATGTAACCTGCAGTTATTGTTGGAATATGAATGGTATTTCTTACTGTATCCGAAAAAGGAGTTTGCCACATTCTTCCTGTTTGTGGTTTTTGATTGGCGACTGTATTTCCAGTTGAAACATTAATAATATCTGCACCAGCATATTTGAAAGCAGTGGCAATTGTTATTACATCGTCTTCTGAAATTCCGTTTTCTGCCCAATCTGTTGCTGAAATTCGAACCGACATGGGTTTTTCTTTTGGAAAAGCGTTTCGCATTTCGTTGAAAACTCGTAATGGAAATTTTAATCTGTTTTCGATGCTTCCGCCGAATTCATCTGTTCTGGTATTTGTTAATGGCGACAAGAAAGAAGCTAATAAAAATCCGTGATGTGCTTGCAATTCAATCATATCAAAATTAGAATCATTAACATTTTTTGTAGCTTGAACGAATTGAGAAGTAATCAAATCCATATCCGCTAAAGTCATTGCTTTAGGGGTATTTGAATTTTCATTAAAAGGAATCGCAGAAGCGGAAAGTAATTCCCAACTTGTTCCATTAAATGAATCTTCCCATGGTTTTTTTGTCGCGCCTTTTCTTCCAGAATGACCTAATTGCATTCCGATTTTCGTTTGTGTATGTTGATGAATGAAATCGTTAATACGTTTCCATTCGGTAGTTTGCTTTTCATTATAAATTCCGGCACAGCCTTCTGTAATTCTTCCTGTTTCTGAAATGGCGGTCATTTCGGTTAAAATTAAACCTAATCCACCAACTGCTCTTGACGTGTAATGTTGAAAATGCCAATCGTTTACCAAACCGTTTGCTGCGGCATATTGTCCCATTGGCGCCATTACGATTCGGTTTTGCAATTCTAAATTTCTTAACTTAAAAGTAGAAAAAGCTGCCGATTGATTTTTGTCATTGATATTGTTATTATTATTGAATTCTTCCAAAACTTTATCTATGAAAGATTTATCGCGCAAGCGTAAGTTTTCGAAAGTAACTTTTTTAGCACGTGTCATGCATCCGAAAGCGAATTGATAAAACGGATGTTGGTTGTGACGGTTCATGTTTTCGAACCAATCTAATGAGACTAAAGCAGCGTATTGAATCATTTCAACCGTATTCCTACGAGTTTTATCATATTGTTGAAAAGCAGCTTGTACATCTGTTGGATTCGCAATTACTGCATCCGATAATCCGATAGCTGAATCCATGGCTAGTTTCGTTCCAGAACCAATAGAATAATGCGCAGTAGCTTTGGCATCTCCTAATAAAACGATATTTTTATGATACCAATTTTCGTTTGTTACGTGCGGAAATTGGCGCCAATGTGATTTGTTTGAAATTAGTGGATGACCGTCTAATTCAGCTGCGAATATTTTAGAAATTTTAGAAATGGTATCCTCTTCGTTGGTGACTTCGAAACCGTGTTTTTGCCAGGTTTCATCCGAACATTCAAAAATCCAAGTACTCATTCCTTCTTGGTATTGGTACGAATGGGCTACGATTAAACCATGTTCCGTATTTCTGAAAAAATACGTAAAAGCGTCTAAGGGTTTTGTAGAACCTAACCAAACGAAACGGTTTTGTTTCAGTACGATTTTTGTTCCGAACTCCTTTTCATATTTGGTACGAATACTACTTCCAATTCCGTCTGAAGCGATAATCATATCCGCGTTTTCGAAAAGAGAAATATCATCTACATTTTGTTCGAAATGCAAATTCACGCCTTCTTCTTGACATCTTTGTTGTAACAATTGTAGCAAAGTTTTTCTAGAACAACCGCAAAAACCATTTCCTGCAATATTTACGCTTTCTCCATCACGAGCGATGATAATATCGTCCCAATAGGCAAACTTGCTTCGGATTAATTCATAGGATTGCATGTCGCGTTTTAAGAATTCACCCAAAGTTTCATCTGAAAAAACCACACCAAAACCGAAACTATCATCTGGTTTGTTGCGCTCGTACACATCGATTTGACAATGCGGCATTGCTTTTTTGGTTAATATTGAAAAATATAGTCCGCCAGGACCACCACCAATTACTGCTATTTTCATATTTTTTTGGTACGCGGATAAAACAGATTTACTAAGGTAAAAACGCTGATGACCGCAGATTTATATTGTTTATATTTTTTGGAACACAGATTTAAAAAATTATAATAATCTCTCTAATTTCTTAAATCTGTGTTCTTATTAAATTATCTTTTTATGGAAAAAATTTCTCCTATTTTACTATAATTAGAACCTGCTAAACGTGCTACAGGTTTATAAGTATCTAAATTGATTCTGTGATTTTCTAAAAGTATAGAATCGTCAATATGCATGGTAATTATTTTTCCGATGATAATACACGCACCACCATTTTGATGGTTTTCGATAAAATAATGATGTACCATTTCACATTCAAAATGCACTAAACTTTCTTTCACGCGTTTTGGCTTGATAAATATTGAATCGATTGGTGTTACGTTTGCCAATACAAATTCATCCACATCTGAAGCTACACTTTGGGAAGTGATGTTCATTTGTTCTACTACATCTTCTGTCACTAAATTGACAACAAACTGTTTGTTTAGGATGATATTATTTAAGGTGTCTTTGTTTTTATTTCCCGTTCTAACGGTAGAAAACATAATATGTGGCGGATCTTCGCTCACTACATTAAAAAACGAAAAGGGTGCTAAATTGTTGTTTCCAAAACCATCAACAGTTGAAACCCAAGCTATAGGTCGCGGAATTACAGTTCCAGTTAACAATTTATATAAAGCCGAAGGTTCGGTATTTTGACTATCGAATTGCATTTGAAGAATTTTAGTATCTTCAAAAATAAGGTAAAAATAATAATAATTATATTTTTTTTGATTTAAAATTATCTGAATTTGAGAAGAATTTGTGCGATATTTAAATTATTTAATTATCCACATTAGCATGTTTTTGTTGGCTTTCAGAAGTATGTCAATTTCCTTCATACTTTCATTTGAAACAGCTGGACAACCCCAACCTTCTGGCGTGCCTTTAGGAAACACTTCTTCAGAAGATATTTTCTCCCAAGAATGCAATACAATTGCGCGTTTTACCGCATTTGAATTCGTTTTATCTTTTCCGATTAAAAGGTAATTGACTTTAATTCCCCACTGACTTACGCCACGGGAACCAATTACATATTTCCCAATAGAAGAGCAATGTGAATCGAGTTCATTTGAAATTGGCGCGTTTTCTTTGCTTGAGGTCCAACTCCACATATGATCTCCACAACCGTGACTCACCATGTATGATTTTGTTTTTTTACTGGTTTTTAAATCGTAGACAAAGAAGCGTTTTAAACCGGAATGTACATCTAAATCGATTAAAATAAATTTACTTTGATTAAGACTATTGGTCTTGCAATAGGCTTTCGCTTCTTTAATGTAAGAAGAATAAACTTTAGGTTTAACTTCCTCTTTTGGCATTTCTTTTTGACAAGAAAGAAACAGGATAGCTAAAAGAATTATTTTAATATAATGCATTAGAGATTTTATGGAATAACGAAGAAGTTGTGAAATTATTATGTGATCTAAATTAGCCAAAATTTACCAAACCGATTTACTTATTTTGAGTAATAGTTTTTATTTACACTTTGAATACTTAAAATATCCCTACAACATCAATTCTTCTTTCACAACTAAACAATTTTAATTAAAATAAAAAATTGCAAAAAGGAGATCAAAATTAAAAAAACATATGTAGAATTAATTTCTTTAAGTGAAAACAGTTGATTAATTCTATTAGAAATTGTGTGATAAAACAACAAACCTAAACTTAAAAATAATAGGTTTTTAAACTCCATATCATAAATTTTTATATCATAGGAAGTCATGACTTTAAATATAATTTTGAAAACAAAAACAAAAACAAAATAAAATATTATATAATAATACAATTTAAAATTTTTCAAGAATAGAAAGTATAATAAAGCGTTAATTAATAAAAGTGTTACTATTTTAGTTATCATAATAAGGTTTAAATTTGAATCCAATAATAGCATTCATGGTAAAAAAAATTAATGATTTAAATGAATATTATTATTTAATATATTTTCAAAAATATTAAAAAAACAGAATTAACAAAAATTATAAAACAAAAAAAGTCCCAATTTTCATTGGGACTTTTGAATTATATCAAAATATTATTTCAATTTCTTTTTGATTTCAATTTCGTGGAAACTTTCAATGATATCGTATTCTTTGATATCGTTGTATCCTTTAATTTGCATACCACAATCGTATCCTTTAGAAACTTCTTTTACATCGTCTTTGAAACGTTTTAAAGCTACTAATTCTCCTGTAAAGATAACAACACCTTCTCTAATTAAACGGATTCTGTTGTTACGGATTACTTTACCGTCTGTAATCATACATCCAGCAATTGTTCCCACTTTAGAAACTTTGAATAATTCTCTAATTTCAGCAGTACCTGTAATTTCTTCTTTCAATTCTGGAGAAAGCATTCCTTCCATTGCGTCTTTTAAATCGTCAATAGCCGCGTAAATAATAGAATAGTTACGGATATCGATTTCTTCTTTGTCTGCTAATGCTTTGGCGTTTCCTGCAGGACGAACGTTAAATCCGATAATAATCGCATCAGAAGCAGAAGCTAATAATACGTCAGATTCTGTAATCGCACCCACTCCTTTATGAATGATATTGATTTGAATTTCTTCTGTTGATAATTTAGAGAACGAATCAGATAAAGCTTCAACCGAACCATCCACGTCTCCTTTAAGGATAATGTTTAATTCTTTAAACTGTCCTAATGCGATACGACGACCAATTTCTGAAAGCGTAATATGCTTTTGAGTTCTTACAGATTGCTCACGTGCTAATTGTGCACGTTTTGTTGCAATTTGTTTTGCTTCTCTTTCTTCTTCGTAAACGTTGAATTTATCTCCAGCTGTTGGCGCTCCGTCTAAACCTAGTACTGAAACAGGCGTTGATGGACCAGCTACTTTAATGCTGTTTCCTCTTTCATCAAACATGGCACGAATTTTACCATGATTTTTACCTGCCAACATGTAGTCACCAATTTTCAAAGTTCCAGCTTGTACTAAAATAGTAGATACATAACCACGACCTTTATCTAATTGTGCTTCCACAACTGTTCCTTGTGCTGGTTTATTTGGATTAGCTTTAAGTTCTAAAACTTCTGCTTCTAACAATACTTTTTCTAACAATTCTGGAACTCCTTGTCCGAATTTAGCCGAAATATCGTGAGATTGGTATTTTCCACCCCAATCCTCTACAAGTAAATTCATACCTGCTAATTGTTCTTTAATTTTTTCTGGATTCGCATTTGGCTTATCCACTTTATTGATGGCGAAGATCATTGGAACTCCAGCTGCTTGAGCGTGAGAAATGGCTTCTTTTGTTTGAGGCATGATGTCATCATCCGCTGCAACAACAATAATAGCAATATCTGTAACTTGAGCACCACGGGCACGCATCGCTGTAAAAGCTTCGTGACCTGGTGTATCTAAGAAAGCGATTTTTTGACCACCATCTAAAGTTACCCCGTACGCTCCAATGTGTTGTGTAATTCCTCCTGATTCTCCAGCAATAACGTTTGCTTTACGAATATAATCTAGTAAAGAGGTTTTACCGTGATCGACGTGACCCATTACCGTAACAATTGGCGCTCTGAATTCTAATTCTTCTTCTGTATCTTCAACAACTACTGCATTTTCTTCAATGTCTGTAGTGATAAATTGCATTTCGTAACCAAATTCGTCAGCAACAATAGTTAATGTTTCTGCATCTAAACGTTGGTTCATGGTAACCATGATACCTAAAGACATACAAGTTCCGATAACTTTCGTAATTGGCACATCCATCATGGTAGCAATTTCACCAACTGTAACGAATTCTGTTACTTTTAGGATTTTGCTTTCTAAATCTTGTTGTGCTAAATCGTCATCTGTACGTTGACGGTGCGTATCTCTTTTATCTCTTCTATATTTTGCCGCTTTAGATTTATTACCTTTTCCTTGTAATCTTTCTAAAGTTTCTTTAATTTGATTTTTTACTTCTTCTTCAGTTGGCTCAACTTTTACAACTGGTGTTGTTTTGTTGAAACCTGGTTTTTTGAAACCACCGCCGCCTTGTCCGCCTTGGTATGGTTTTTTTACGAAACCACCGCCTTGTGTATTTCCACCTGTGCCTCCTGTATTTGGAGTACCAGGTTTGATAATTCTTTTACGTTTATTAGCTGCAGAACCTGCTGCTCCGGCAGCTCCTGGAGTACCTGGTTTGTTTGCAGCTCCAGGTGATCCTGGTTTTTTGAACTCTTCTTTCTTTTTCTTAGGTTTATTAAATTGAGATAAATCAATCGTTTGACCTGTGAAAGTTGCTCCTGTAAGTTTCGTATATTGTGTATCTAACTTTACTTCAATAGGTGTTCCATCCGCATTGAATTCTTGTGGTTGGATAGAAGGCTCTTCAGCTTTCACTGGAGTTTCTTTAGGTTTGTCGAAAGATTTTTTAACCGTTTCTGCAGGTTTGTCTGAAGTTTTTTCTGCAACAACTGGTTTTTCTTCTTTTGCGACAACACTATTTTCTTGAACAACAGCAGGTTTTTCCTCAGCAACAACAGGTTTTTCTACTTTTGGTTGTTCTTGTTTTTTAGGATTTAAATCAATTTTTCCTAAAGTAACAGGAGCTGTAACTACGGCTCTTGCTTTAATAACTTCTTGTTTTTGTCTTTCTTCTTCTGCAAGACGCTTAACTTCAAGTTCTTTTTCGATTTCACGTTTTAATGCTTCTTTCTCTTTTTTCTTTTCTTCGCCAACTTCCTTTGAAGCTACCTTATTTCCCTTATCGGCCGAAAAAATATCGCACAAGACGTCGAATTCCACTTGTGAAACTTTGGCATTGGGACTATGCTCAATGCTATGACCCTTTTCTTTTAAGGTGTCAACAGCTCTATCAAGTGAAATGTTGAATTCTTTTAAAACTTTACTTATTCGTATTACTCTTTCTTCAGACATATGTGTATTTTGCTTAATTTTCTGTGTTGTTGCGTTGCTATTATGTTACTTTGAATTAACTATCTAATTCATTCTTTAATATATTGATAACATCTAAAATAGTTTCTTCTTCTAAATCTGTTCTTTTTACTAAATCAGCTACATCTTGATCTACAATGCTTCTTGCAGTATCTAAACCGATTTTTTCAAATTCTTCGATAATCCATTCTTCAATTTCATCGCTAAATTCTCTTAATTCTACATCATCTTCTTCTTGAACCACACCTTCACGAATTACATCTAATTCGTATCCAGTTAATTGACTCGCTAATTTAATGTTTTGACCGTTTCTACCAATGGCTTTTGAAACTTCTTCAATTTTTAAGAAAACTTCTGCTTTTTTATTCTCTTCATCAATTTTTACTGTAGAAACTTTCGCTGGACTTAAAGCTCTAGTAATAAATAATTGTGTGTTTTGTGTATAATTAATTACGTCGATATTTTCGTTACCCAACTCACGAACAATTCCGTGAATACGAGAACCTTTCATACCGACACAAGCTCCAACTGGATCAATTCTATCATCATAAGAATCTACGGCAACTTTTGCTTTTTCACCAGGAATACGAACCACCTTTTTGATTGTAATTAATCCATCAAAAACTTCAGGAATTTCTTGTTCGAATAATTTCTCTAAGAAACTTGGAGCGGTTCTTGACATGATAATTTGAGGCTTATTACCTTTAAGCTCTACACTTTCGATAATTCCTCTTACGTTTTCTCCTTTTTTGAAGAAATCGTTTGGTATTTGTTTTTCTTTTGGTAAAATAATTTCATTTCCATCATCGTCCATCAATACAACCATTTTAGGTCTTACGTGATGTACTTCTGCTGTATAAATATCACCTATTAAATCTTTAAATTGCTTGTAAAGATTGGTATTGTCGTGTTCGTGAATTTTAGAAATTAAATTTTGGCGTAAAGCTAAAATGGCTCTTCTTCCTAAATCGATTAACTTAACTTCTTCAGAAACTTCTTCACCGATTTCAAAATCTGGCTCAATTTTTCTTGCTTCTGTTAATGTAATTTCTTCATTTTCGAAATCTAAATCTTCATCAGCAACTACCACACGGTTTCTCCATATTTCCATATCTCCTTTATCGGGATTAATGATAATATCGAAATTGTCATCTGAACCATATTTCTTTTTTAACGCATTTCTAAACACATCTTCCAAAATTGCCATTAAGGTAACTCTGTCGATTAGTTTGTCGTCTTTAAATTCTGAAAATGAATCTATTAATGCAATATTCTCCATGTTATGCTTTATTTTTTAAAATGATATTATTACTACTGCTTCTTTTATGTCTGTATAAGAAATCTTTACCGTTTTTTCAACTGTAACTTTTCCTTTTCCGATTTCTTTAGGTTCTCTCGCGCTCCAAGAAAATGTAGCACCTTCGTCATCTGCTTCTACCAAAGTAGCTTCTAAATCTCCCTGAGAAAGTGTTTTAACTTTTAATTTTCTGCCAATATTTTTTTTGTATTGCCTTACCAAAGTTAATGGAGTGGACAAACCGGCTGAAGCCACTTCAATAGAAAACTCTACTTCTTCACCTTCTAACCCGTTGTCTAAAAACCGATTAACATTGATACAATCTTGCAAATTCACACCTGAATCCCCGTCTAAAACAACAGAAATCTTGTTTGTTTCTGAAAAATTTAAATCAATCAAAAACAATTCTGGATTTTCTTCTAACGCCTTGCCAAGCAAGTCTTTTACTTTTTCTTTAAATGTCATCTTTATAAAAAGAGGCACGCAATGCGTGCCTCATTATTTGGTTCATTACGAAATAACTGCGCAAATATACAACATTTTTTTTGAAATGCACAAATATTTCATTTTTCAAAAAAAGTTAAACAATTCAAAAATAATTTTGTAACTTTATATATGTTAACAAACCTTAATTAAATTTAAACACAATGAAAACAATTTTAGTTCCCACAGACTTTTCTAAACATGCCGAAAACGCACTAAAAGTAGCTGCGCAAATTGCCAAAAAAAATGATGGCGAAATCATATTATTACACATGTTAGAATTATCTACTTCAGGAAATGACGCACTTCATACTTCTCATGATATTCCCGAGTTGATGTTTTTCAAAAATGCAGCTTTAGAGAAATTAGAAGACTTAGAAAGCGCAAGTTTTTTAGACGATGTAAAAGTTTCGAGTTTAGTGCAATTTAATATGGCCTTTGAAGGCATCATGGACAATGCTAAAAAACATAACGTTAACTTAGTAGTAATGGGTTCTCATGGCGCTAGCGGGTTCCACGAAATGTTTGTGGGTTCAAATGCTGAAAAAGTAGCTAGAAATTCTGAAATTCCCGTTTTAGTAATCAAAAAAGAAGAAGAGAATTTTAAAGCAGAAACTCTAACTTTTGCATCAGATTTCTCAAAAGAGATTAAAAAACCATTTGAAAAAGTTGTAGATTTCGCAAAAAGCTTTGGTTCTCACATCAATTTATTATACATCATTACCCCAAATAACTTCAGTACAACGCGAGCTGCAGAAGAAAAAGTAAAAAGTTTTATTGAAGAATTTCATTTTTCAAACTACTCTACTCATATTTATAACGACATCAATGTAGAAAAAGGAATTTTACATTTCGCTAAAGATTCAAATACTGATGTTATTGGAGTTTGTACGCATGGCAGAAAAGGAATCTCTCACTTTTTAAACGGAAGCATTTCTGAAGACTTAGTAAACCACGCTAAAAGACCAGTAGTAGCTTTTAAAATATAAAGTGAAATAAAAAATCCCGTTCCCAACATAATTGGAACGGGATTTTTTATTTAATTCAAACAAAATAATCTGAAACAAAACCCAAACTTTTAATAATAAAAAAACCCGCTTTTTTCAAAGCGGGTTTTTTGTTGGCTCACAAGGACTCGAACCTTGAATGACTGCACCAAAAACAGTAGTGTTACCATTACACCATGAGCCAATTATTTCGTAATTGCGAGTGCAAATGTAATATATATTTTTTTCTTTGCAAACATTTTTTTAAAAATTTTTAAGAAAATTTTAATTGCTTATCTGTTCAATAAATAGTTTCTTTGTAATCTAAATAAATTTAGCACAAATATGACTTCATTTAATTACAGCAAATGGAACACTTACTTAGGTTGGTTTGCTTTTATAATTGCATTAGTTACTTACACTTTAACTGTTGAGCCTACTATGAGTTTTTGGGATTGTGGCGAATATATTGCAACTGCCGCAAAACTTCAAGTTGGACATCCACCAGGTGCACCATTATATCAAATGATGGGCGCATTTTTTTCTATGTTTGCAACTGACGACACGCAAATTGCCTTAATGATTAACATGATGTCGGTTTTTTCTAGCGCATTTACAATTTTGTTTATGTACTGGTCAACTTCTAAAATTATTAGAAAAATAGTATCCGTAACTAGCGAATGGAATGATCAAACCTCAAAACTTACTTTAGGCGCTTCCTTAATTGCTGCTTTATCTTTTACTTTTACAGATAGTTTTTGGTTTAATGCAGTAGAAGCTGAAGTGTACTCAATGGCTTCTTTGTTTATTGCTTTACTATTTTGGCTTGGCTTAAAATGGGAAGAAGAAATGGAAACCGAAAGAGGAAACAAATGGTTAATTTTAATTTCTCTAGTGATTGGACTTTCATTTGGTGTGCATTTTATGGCTTTATTAGCTTTGCCTTCTATTGGAATGTTATACTTTTTCAAAAAACAAAAAAACGTAACTACCAAAAATTTCATTATTGCTAATGTAATAATTTTAGCTATTTTAATGTTCATTTTTAAATTTTTGCTTCCATATACGTTATCCTTTTTCGCAAAAACTGAAATTTTTGCAGTAAATTCTCTTGGATTACCTTTCAATTCTGGAACAATACTTGCATTTATACTTATTGTTGCTGGATTTTATTTCGGATTATCATATACTAAGAAAAAAGGGCTAGTTACTTACAACACACTATTATTGTGCGTATTATTTATTTTAATTGGATTCTCAACTTGGATCATGTTACCGGTTAGAGCTAATTCTAACATCAACATTAACGAAAACAAACCAAGTGATGCGGCTGAAGTTTTAGCGTATTACAACAGAGAACAATACGGTGAAACCAAATTATTTTATGGCCCACAATTTTCAAACGTTTACGCGGGTGCAGATAAAGAAGATCCATATTCTGACGACAAACCTAACTATGAAAGAGATGAGAAAACTGGTAAATATGTAATTACAAACAATTACAAAGACGCCAATCACAATCCAAACTCAGATCATAATGCTTTTTTACCAAGACTTTGGAGTGAAGAACATGCAAAAAATTACATGACATTTACAAAACCTTTAGAGTTTAGTGTGAATCATGAAGCTTTTTACGATGAAGAAACCGGCGAAACCAACGAAGAAAAATTAGGACAATTTACTGAAATTGTTTCCGATTTCAGAAGCCAATTCGCTTCTAATAAATTAGGTTTAGATGAGTATGAAGATTTCTTAAAAACTTACGGAGATTATTTAACGATTGAAAAACCATCTTTTTCAGACAATATGAAATTTATGTTTGAATATCAGTTTGGTTACATGTATTTCCGATATTTAATGTGGAATTTCGTAGGAAAACAAAATGACCAACAAGGAAACTATGAAAGTTTAGAAGGAAACTGGTTAAGTGGAATTGGATTCATTGACAATTTGCATTTAGATAACCAAAGTGAATTAACTACTGACATGAAAAACAACAAAGGTAGAAACGTATATTTCTTTTTACCTTTTATCCTAGCCGTTATTGGTATGGTATATCACGCGAAAAAAGAATGGAAATCATTTTATGTATTACTCTTATTGTTTTTATTTACAGGTTTAGTTTTAAAAGTGTATTTAAACGAAAGACCTTTTGAACCAAGAGAAAGAGATTATGCATTAGTAGGTTCGTTCTACATTTTTGCGATGTGGATTGGCGTAGGAGTTTATGCCATTTATCAATACATTTTAAAATATGTGAATCCGAAAGTAGCTCTACCAGCAGTTTTAGCCACTACATTATTGGCTTCTCCAGCGCTTTTAGCTTCTCAAAACTGGGACGATCATGACAGAAGTGGTAAATACACAGCGGTTGCGATGGCAAAAGCGTATTTAGATTCTTGTGAACCTAATGCGATTTTATTCACGATTGGCGACAACGACACGTTCCCAATGTGGTATTTACAAGAAATTGAAGGCTACAGAACCGATGTTCGAATTGTAAACACGAGTTTATTAGCAACTGATTGGTATATTGATGAAATGAAAGTGAAGTCGAACAAATCTGACGCATTGCCTATTTCGTTTACACACGACCAATATGTTGGTGACAAAAGAAACTATTGTTTGTTTGACGAAAGAACAACCGATACGTTAGATTTAAACTTAACGCTAGATTTCTTAAAAGACGATCGTTCGAAAAGAGAAATGAAAAACGGACAATTTGTACATTTTTACCCAAGTGAAAACTTAAAAGTTAAAATTGACAAGCAAAACATTATCAAAAACAAAGTTGTTGATAAAAAATATTACGATTCAATTGTTCCACAAATTAGTTTAAAATTAAAAGGTGGTGCACTTTATAAAAACAGAATATTAATGTTAGATATTTTTAACGAAAACAACTGGAAAAGACCTATTTACTTTTCACCAGGAAGTTTCGGTTCTGACGATTATATTTGGATGAAAGAATACCTTCAATTAGATGGAATGGTTTATAAATTAGTTCCTGTTAGAACAAAATTAGAAGAAGGAAATTCTTATGACATGGGCTATATCGATACGGATAAAATGTATAACATTATAAACAAATGGACTTGGGGCAATGCCGGAAGTGACAAAATTTATCACGATCCAGAAACACGTAAAAACGCATTATCTTATAGAAATAACCTTTCTCGTTTGATGACAGCTTTAATTGAAGAAAAGAAATTTGATAAAGCGGAAAAAATAATTCAAATTGCGATGAAAAACATGCCAATTGATTATTTCGAATATTATACTACTGTAAATCCATTTGCAGAGGGTTATTATAAAATTGGCAAACCAGAAGAAGGAAGAAAAATCTTGAATCAACTGATAAAAAAACACCAAGAAAAAATTACGTTCTTTAATTCGCAATCCGAAAAACAAAAAGCATTTTATGGAAGAGAAATTAATGATGAAATTAAAAGATATTACATGTTACTTCTACTAGCAGAAGAAAACAATGATTTAGACTACCATCGTCAACAATTAGTAAAATTCAAAAATTACAACAAAATGATGGGTGATTACGGAATTAACATAGAATAAAACAAGAACATTAAAGCCACTTTCGAGTGGCTTTTTTTTTACAACTTTAAATCTTTAAACTAATTTTATTCCTCCAACCTTTGCTTTGGATATTTACTAGTAATAATACAAGTAATTAGCAGAATTTTATAACCTACCAAAATCGTTTAAATTTTAACTTTGAAGGAATTCAAAATCAAAAATTATGAACATTAAAAGACTCTTTGGCGCATTATTAACACTTCTTGGAATTGCGGGTTTAATTTATACCGCATTTGTTTTTACTTCAACTTCTGGAAGCGAACGAGATATTAAATCCTTAATCATTTATGGTGTATTAGGTGTCATCTTTTTTATTGCAGGTATTGGACTTGTAAAAACCACAAAAGACGAATCTTAGGATTTATTTAAAATAAAAACAACTTCAGACAATAAGAAACTAAAACTTTAGTACTTTTGGGTTGTAAAATGACAAAAATCCCTAAAATACTAAAACTACTTTTCTTCAATCAGGTTTGGAAGCTTCCAAACACTGACAATACTATTTATTTAACGTTTGATGATGGACCTACTCTAGAAATTACCGAAAAAGTTTTAGAAATTTTAGAAAAACACCAAATTAAAGCCACTTTTTTCTGTATTGGAGATAATGTAAGGAAATATCCAGAAATCGTTCAGAAAATCATTTCTAAACACCATTCTGTAGGCAATCACACCTATAGTCATTTAAAAGGTTGGAAAACACCAACTAAAACTTACATTAGCAATACAGAAGCTTGTGAAATCAAACTGAATTCACTTTTCAAAATCAGAAATTCGAAGTTGTTTCGTCCGCCTTACGGAAAAATTACGCCCTGGCAATCTTATAAATTACGAAAATTGGGCTACAAAATAATTATGTGGGACGTTTTGAGTAAAGATTACGATGTGAATGTTTCTCCAGAAACGTGTTACGAAAATGTAATAAAAAATGTTACTTCAGGAAGTATAATTGTCTTTCATGATAGCGTGAAAGCACAAAAAAATATGCTCAACAGTTTAGAAAAAACCATTGAAACTTTAAAAAGTAAAGGATTTAATTTTGATAAAATTGCCTAAGCTTGTTCTTGAATAAGAGTAATTAAAGTATTGGCATCAAATTCACCACTTTGTCTCCAAACCATTTGCCCATCTTTATAAATCATAAATGTTGGCAAACCTTTAATACGTAGTGCTTCTGCTAATTCTTTATTTTTATCTACATCAATTTTAATCACTTTTGCTTTATCGCCTAAGGCAGCAGCAACGTGACGAATTGTTTCATTCATAGTAATAGATTGCTCGTGCCATTCCGTAAAAAAATCAATTAATACGGGTACTTGTGCATCTATAAGTTCTCCAAATTTCGACATAGACCGAAGTGTTTATTAAACAAATGTAAATATTTTTTTAATATTTCAAACAAATATGCAGACTTTTTCAACAATTACGCGTCTTTTTTGGTTTTTTTTAACTCAATTACCGTGATTTCAGGCATAATCCCTACTCGTCCTGGATAGGCATGAAAACCAAAACCGCGATTTACATAAATATATCTTCCTGCATTTTCATATAAACCTGCCCACTGCTTGTACACATATTGTACTGGACTCCATTTGAACCAACCCGGAATTTCAATTCCAAATTGTAAACCATGCGTATGTCCAGACAACGTTAAATGATAATGCGTTTCGTGATTTTTGATTTCATTTTCCCAATGACTCGGATCGTGACTCATTACAATTTTAAAATCTTCTGGTTTTGTATTTGCTGTAGCTTTTTTCAAATCGCCTTTTTTACCAAAATGTACGCCCCAATTTTCTACACCAACCAAAACAATTTCGCTAGCTCCTTTTTTAAGTTTTACGTTTTCGTTCATCAATAAATTAAAATCTATTTTTTGGTGAATGGCTTTTACATCTTCAAAATTTTGATTTTCTTCTTTATCAGAATCCCATTCAAAATATTTCCCATAATCATGATTACCTAAAACAGAAAATTTACCTAATTTTGGAGTGTATAAACCTTTGAAAGTGTTAATCCACGGGTCCATTTCTTTGGCGTGCGTATTCACAATATCACCTGTAAACAATAACAAATCTGAGTTTTGTTCATTAATTAAATCAATGGCATATTGTATTCTATCTGTATTTTCATCAAAACTTCCGCTGTGAATATCTGAAATTTGTGTAATCGTAGTTCCGTCAAATTCTTCAGGCAAATCATCAAAAAATAATTGTTGACGAATCACTTTGAAATTATATTTTCCAATTGTCATTCCGTACACTAAAGAGGCGAAAGGAATAGCAGCAATTCCCAATGCAATTTGACTTACAAATCTTCTTCTTGGACTAAAAAATTGTTCTCTATCTTCATCTACAAAACTCATGATACACGCTTCAACCAAACGCGTAATATCTTCAATAAATAACACCAAAAAGATTAAAATCTTGGGAATGTAAATTAATAATGTCAATCCAATTACAAACAAACTCGATTTATTTTGTCCTTTGCCTCTATCAAAATTCATAAAAGAATAAACTATAAAAAGCATAGCAACTAAAGAAACAATAAGATACACCATCAATACCCATTTGTTTTTAGTAATGGTTTTAAGGGCTTGAAACGAGTAGAATTCTAAAAGTAACAATATAAGTAAGGGAATTAAACCTTTCATGTCTTATTTTTTTTCACAAATGTATTAAAGGTTTATATTTGTATTCCTAAAAACAACTTAATTTTATGAAAAATTTAATTTTTGTATTCCTTTTTATTTCAACTTTTTCCTTTTCTCAAGAAACATATACCTTTAAAAGTGGCGGTAGAGTTTTTGAAAACAATGTACGTTTGAACTCCATTCAAGTAAATGAGCGATTTGATTCAGATTCTGAAATTCTGAAACTTTATAATAATGGTAGAAATAGAAAAACTGCTGGAAACGTATTACTTTGGGGAGGACTTGGTACTGGAATCATAAAATTTTTGAGTGATGCAAATCAAAATATTGAACAAGACAACTCTGGAAATGTTAGTGCAAAAAAAACTTCAAATGTACTTTATGTGGTAAGTGGCGTTATGGTTTTAGTTGCAATTCCTATAAAAATAGGATTTCAAAAAAAAATCAAAAAATCAATTCTATTAATGAATGAGGAAGTAACTTCTCAAAAACAAAATACTGGATTCAATTTAGAAACAAATATTATTGCCAATGCTAATGGAGTTGGTTTAAAACTTACCTTTTAATTATGTCACAAAAACGCTTATTTCTTTTAGATGCTTACGCACTAATTTTTCGTGGGTATTATGCTTTTATAAAAAACCCAAGAATCAACTCAAAAGGCATGGATACATCTGCCATTATGGGATTTATGAATGCCTTAATGGATGTAATTAAACGAGAAAAACCAGATCATTTAGCCGTTGCTTTTGATAAAGGAGGAAGTACGTTTCGTTTAGAAATGTTCGAACAATATAAAGCCAACCGTGATGCTACACCTGAAGCCATAAAAATTGCCGTTCCGTATATTCAAGATTTATTACGAGCGATGCATATTCCGATAGTAGAAGTATCAGGTTTTGAAGCTGATGATTTAATTGGAACTATCGCCAAACAAGCCGAAAAAGAAAACTATAAGGTATTTATGGTGACACCTGATAAGGATTTTGCTCAATTGGTTTCTGAAAATATTTTTATGTATCGTCCAGCTCGAATGGGTAACGATATTGAAATTTGGGGAATTCCAGAAGTGCAAGCCAAATTTGAAGTCGAACATCCGTTACAAGTCATTGATTATTTAGGAATGATGGGCGATGCAGTGGACAATATTCCAGGTTTACCAGGAGTTGGAGAAAAAACGGCTAAGAAATTATTGGCTGAATTCGGTTCGATGGAAAATCTTTTAGAAAACACTGATAAACTAAAAGGCGCTTTAAAAACAAAAATTGAAGCCAATAAAGAACAAGGAATTTTATCTAAAAAGCTAGCTACAATTTTATTAGATTGCCCAGTGACTTTTGATGAAAAAGATTACGAATTATCTACACCTGATGTAGAAAAAACAGATGCTTTGTTTATGGAATTAGAATTCCGTCAAATGAAAGCACAGTTTGATAAATTATACAATCCAGCAGCAACTTCTGACGAAAACAACACCGAAACAAGTGTTTTGAAAAAAGCACCTGTTAAAAAAACAAGTGATGAACAATATGATTTATTTGGTTTTTCAGACGGAGAAGACGCTACTGAAACTGTTACTTCCTATTATGCAACTTTAGAAAATACCGAACATTTTTACCAAAACGTACAAGGTGATTTACCTACAAAAATGTTCGTTCAGAATTTATTGAATCAAACTTCGGTTTGTTTTGACACGGAAACGACTGGTTTAGATGCTTTAAATTCGGAATTAGTTGGCTTGGCGTTTTCTTGGGAAAAAGGAAAAGGATTTTATGTGCCGTTTCCAGAAAGTCAGGAAGAAGCGCAAATTTTAATCGACAAATTCAAGCCGTTTTTCGAAAATGAAACCATTGAAAAAGTCGGACAAAATATTAAATACGATTTAAAAATTTTGTCTCGATACGGAATTGAAGTCAAAGGAAACTTATTCGATACGATGATTGCGCATTATTTGATTAATCCAGATATGCGTCATAATATGGACGTGTTAAGTGAAACCTATTTAAAATATTCTCCGAAATCTATTACCGAATTAATTGGTAAAAAAGGAAAAAATCAAGGTAACATGCGTGATATTCCATTAGATGATATTAAGGAATATGCTGTAGAAGATGCCGATGTGACGATTCAATTGAAAAATCATTTCTTACCGATTTTAGAAAAAGTGGGTACGAAAAAATTATACGATGAAATTGAAATTCCGTTAGTTCCGGTTTTAGCCGATATGGAAAAAGAGGGCATTAACTTAGATGTGGATTTCTTGAAAAAAATGTCAGTGGAAATGACGGCTGAAAGTAAAGCTTTAGAACAAAACATTTATGAAACTGCTGGTGAAACGTTCAATTTAGCTTCTCCAAAACAATTGGGTGATGTGTTATTTGACAAAATGAAAATTGGTGGTGCGAAACAAAAGAAAACCAAAACCGGACAATACGCCACTGGAGAGGAAATTTTGAGTTATTTAGCCAACGACAATCCGATTGTAAAAGACATTTTAGAATGGCGTCAAATGGTGAAATTGCAAAGTACTTATATTGATGCTTTACCGAATCAAGTAGATGTAAAAACGGGTCGCGTTCATACCGATTATATGCAAACGGTGGCAGCGACTGGCCGTTTGAGCTCTAACAATCCGAATTTACAGAATATTCCAATTCGTACTGAAAGAGGAAGACAAATTAGAAAAGCTTTTATTGCCAGAGATGAGAATTACACGTTAGTTTCTGCCGATTATTCACAAATTGAATTGCGAATTATCGCAGCTTTATGTGGCGAAGAAAACATGATTGAAGCCTTCAGAAATAACGAAGACATTCATAAAAGTACAGCAGCTAAAGTTTTCAACATCCCATTGGACGAAGTAACCAAAGAACAAAGAAGTCATGCTAAAACCGTAAACTTCGGAATTATTTACGGAGTTTCTGCTTTTGGATTAAGCAATCAAACGAATTTATCACGAAAAGAAAGTGCGGAATTGATTGATGCGTATTACAAAACGTATCCGAAATTGAAATCGTTTATTTCTGATCAAGTGGATTTCGCAAGAGAAAACGGATTTGTAGAAACGATTTCGGGCAGAAGACGTTATTTAAAAGACATTAACTCTGCGAATGCAATTGTTCGTGGTGGAGCAGAAAGAAATGCCGTAAATGCGCCAATTCAAGGTTCTGCTGCCGATATTATTAAAATTGCGATGATTAACATTCATAAAAAACTAAAATCGGAAAACTGGCAATCCAAAATGTTATTGCAAGTACATGATGAATTGGTTTTTGATGTACATAATTCGGAATTAGAGAAAATTCAACCGATGATTAAACACGAAATGGAAAGTGCATTTAAAATGATTGTTCCGTTAGAAGTTGAAATCGGAATGGGTAAAAACTGGTTGGAAGCACATTAAAAGAGTTTTCAGTCACAGTTTTCAGTCACAGTATTCTGTTTTTGAATTCAGTAATTCTTAAAAACAAAAATGCCTTCTTAATAATTAAGAAGGCATTTTTTATGTGTTTTTATTTTAGATTAGTTGATAAGTATATCATCTATTTGTGCTGTTGTAGTAACTCCACCTGAACCGTTTCCAATATATTCAAAAACTATAAAACCATTACCAGTTAACGATCCTGGAATCGACCAATTTCCACTTGGAGTAAAATTTGTTGGATAACCATTTGTTAAGCCTGCAGATATTGTTAATCCAGTAATTTGAGTTAAAGTAGCAGTAGCAACATTAGTTCCAGGAACATAGTTTGTTGTATAATATACTTTTAATGGATTACCATTAGAGAATCCTAATTTACTAGCAAATGAAAATGTAGAAGCTGCTGTAAAATCGACAGGAACAAAGAACAATGTTCTGTTTGCTTCAGGTGTTCCACCGAAAGAAGACATTTGCATGTATTTGTTTCCACCAAAAGTTTTTACTTGCCAATATCTTGTTCCCACAACTGCATCATTTACATATTTTGGAAAAATTTGTTGGTTAGTAGTTGTATAGCTAGTGAATGGTTCGTTTAAAGTTCCACCATATACGATAGCATTTCCAACGATTGGAGGAGCGAAATCAATAACTAATCTAGGATTTGTTAAGTTAATGTCATTTTCTGTACGAACCATAAATTGATAATCACTTCCATATTTAGTTAAAACACCACGAATTTTACCACTAAAAGAAGGAATAGACTTAGCTGCGAAAGTAGCAAATTCTGAGATTCTCACTAAAATTTTGTTACCAAACTCATCCGTTACTTCGTGATTTGTAGCACCACCAAAATTGTTTAAAGTTGGGTCAAAATATTTTTTACCTAATGAAGCATCTGTAAACTGTACATTATTCAATTCAATTAACTTATTTAAGTTCGCATTGTTTTTAGCAGCAGTTACTGTTAAACTATTTACTATAGTATTTTCATTCACTTTAGTACAAGAACGTGTTAACGTTTTTTCATACTCTACACCAGAAACTCTACCAACTTGGGTAAGATTGTATAATGAACCAATTTCTAACGAAGCCGTTTGCGTATTGTTTGCATAGTATCTTTTGTTTAAATTAATAAACACTTTTCTACCTGGTTCATATTTAGTGTATAAATTGTAAGCGTCAATAGGCATACTAAATCCTTTTGTTCCATCAATTGAAACCATAGAAATAGATTTATAGAAATTTCCACCTTCATCACTTGAAGTAACATACGCTTCAATAATTGAATCTGAAGTAGAATTCCATTGTTGAGCAGTAGTAGTTGCAACAGCTGCAACGTCTTGAACCGATTTTGTAGCTACTAAATCCTTACATTCACCTGATAAATCTGGCACACCGTAATTATCACCATTAACACAACTAAAAAGTGTTGCCAATAATGCTACTGATAAAATTAATTTTATATTTTTCATCACAAGTATTTTTAATTATTTAGAATAAACTTTTACATCATCAACTTGAAACAAACCGTCAAGATTCGTATTAGAACCTGAACCTGTTACTTTAAATGCGATGTGAATATTTCCTGAATATGAAGATAAATTAATTTCTCCAGAAGGAATATACGTATAATTATTTGTTGTTTGATTTGCAACTACCGCAGATAACGGAGTCCATGTTGCTGCTAAAACGTTTGTTCCATCAAAATTAGTTGAAATAAGAACCTCTAATTTATTTGAAGCATCTGAAACGAAATTTGAAGCTGACTTAAAAGAAAAAACTTCATTAGTAGTAGCATCCATATTTATTGCTGGAGTAATTGCCCAACCAATATTTGAAAGTTGCCCACTACCAAAAGAACTGAACTGAATGTATCCGCTTCCATTAAAATCTCTTTCAATCCATTTTTTTGTACCTGCTTCTGCAAAGTTAGTCCATCCTGCAAAATCAAAATCAGCATTATAGGTAATTTCAGCTTCAGGAAAATCTTCATTAAACAATAAAGGTCTTACTGTTGGAATGTCGGTTTCAGCTACTTCACAACTTAGAAAAGATCCAAGAGTCACGATAGCAAACGTAATTTTTAAAAATATATTTTTCATATTCAATTTAATTAGAAGTTAACGTATAAATTTACGAAATAAGTTCTTCCGTATCCATAAAAATATTTAGATCCGAAAGACGGTGTTCCATTCGCATTATCCGCTTGTTGATCAGGGAATGTTGCTTTTCTAGATTGTTCGAATCCTCCAGTTTTGTAGGTTGTATCTAAGATATTATTAACAGATGCAAAGAAACCAATTGTTGTTCCGTCTACTCTCCAAGATTTTCCACCTGTAACGTTTAATAAATTAAACTCTGCAAATTTTTCTTGTTTTAAAGCCGCTCTTACTGTTTCTTCAGTAGCACCAGGATAAGAAATACCTGAATTATCTAAAGAGAAATTATCTGTTCTTAAGATATTAGAAACATCTAAATAAGAATCTGCTAAATAGTTAACATTTGCTCCAATCCACCAGAAATGTGGGTCTCTATATTCTAAACCAAAAGACGCAGCTGTTTGAGGCATACCTGGTAATCTGTAGTTTTTTAAATAAGCTTTACCAAAGTCAACCACTGGTTGAGAATTTGTTAATGTTGCTTTAGCATCGTCATTTACTTTTAAATTAGGATTGTTTCCATATAAGTATTGACCATAAGAAGCAGCAACAGTAGCTTTAATTGTAGAAGTAATTTGGTATTCTAAACCTAATTCAGCACCGAAGTTTTTCTTTTCAATGTTCGTTAAGATTTCAGAAATAAAAGCATCTTCGTCTCCACCATCTACATCTTCACCTACACCTTCAGCGTAGAAGAAAGAAATTTCAGTAGCTTTTTTCACATTAGAAGCAAAACCTGTTAAACGTGCTTTAAATTTAGGCATTCTTATAATGTAAGAAGCATCTAAACTTGTAACTTGTTCGCTCTCTAATTCTGGAGTAATGTTGTTATTGATACGTGCATTAGCAAAAGTATTTCTCATGTTTGGTGCTTTTGTCATATAAGCTCCGTTGAAATCTAATAAATGCTGACCTGTAATTTTATAAGTAAATCCTCCTTTGAAACCAAAGTTTTCAAAAATTTGTTTTCCGCTTTTTCCAAAAGAGTTGTTAGCGTAAATTCCATTTCTGTACAAACCTTCTCTTTCGTATTGACTTCTAGAGAATGATTGTGCTAAATAGAAATCTGTTTTCTTGTAAGAAAATTTAAATTGCGTAAAGGCATCCATAACAATAGCATTTAAATTATAGTTATACCCGTAAGTATCTCCTACTTTAATTTGTCTGTTTGGATTATTTAAATCAGATTGTGTTTGATCACCTTGATAAAATGGATCTACATCAGAAAAATATTGTCCTCCTAATAAATCCAACATATTTTGGAAATTATGAGATTTTAATTTTTTGAAACTTGCTCCAGCGTTTAATTTGATATTATCTGATAAATCTGAGAATAAAATTGAATTTGCAGTGATTTGTTTGTCATCTGTTCTGTCTTCATATAAAGCATACACACTTCTACCAGCATTTGCACTGTTTTGATTTGCTACATACATAGCATTCCAGTTAATTTGACTGTTATTTAAGAAATAAGATTGAGCCGAAGCAGCTCCAGCAGCATCTCCTAAATTTAAATAATAACTTGGTAAGTTTTTGTAGTAAGTTGGATCTGGGTTATTTCCACCTTGGTAATCTAATCTACTGTTTCCAATAGAACCTGTTTGATACGCAACATTTGTATTTAAGGTTGTTTTGTTAGACATTTTCCAATAGTGACTTAACATTAAAATCGGTTCTTCTACATCTTTATCTCTAGAATTACGTTTTTGACCGTTTTGATATCCCCAATATGAGTTATACTTAATACCTTTTAAAGCATTTACTTCATTTGTATTAGGAGAAGATTTTCCTCTACTATTTTGAGCATAAATACTTGTAAAATTTAAACTATGTTTTTTGTTAAATCTTTTTTCTACACTAACGAAAAATGAATTAGCAGCATAATCTGTACCTTCAAAATACCCTTCTTTAGCCCATCTTCTTGATCCTGAAACGCTGTAAGCCCATCCATTATCTAATAAACCAGAGTTATGAGTAACCATAGATCTCCAAGAATAGTTTGTATTTGTTCCAGATTGAGAAATTCTTGTTCCTTTTCTGTATAAAGATGCTCTTGTATTAATTTCTTGAGTTCCTAAAATTCCACCAAAAGTATAATCTGATGGTGCTGAACCTAAAGTAAATTCTTGATTTCTTGTAGCATCATTTAAACCACCCCAGTTACTCCATTGTGGTCTTCCATCATAGATTTTGTTCATAGAAATACCATTAATCATAGTAACTCCATATTCATTATCTAAACCTCTCATTCTAAAACGAGCTTGCCCCCAATTGAAAGCAGCTGCTTGTTGATAAGCATCTCTTGAAGATTGCAATAATCCTGCTGTACTTTCAGAACCACTGTTGTCATCACCTAAATCGTTTTCTGTAATAGTTACCAAACTTAATTGTTGTTCTGATGTAATGTCTTCTTCTAAAAACATTAATCCGACATCTAAAGTCTGACCTGCAACTACCTCGATAGCGAAGTTTTGAGTGTTATATCCATCTACCGAAACAACCAAAATTTGGTCTCCAGTTGCTATACCTTTAATCAAGAATTCTCCCAAATTATTAGTTGTAACAAATTGTTCGTTAGACTGAATCATAACTTTTACGCTACCCAAAGGGCTTTGCGATTTAGAATCAACTACTTTTCCTTTAACAGTTGATTGATTTTGAGCCATTACAAAAATGACCTGAAATAAAAATAAAAGACTTAATGCAAGTTTTTTCATACTTAATTATAAATTAATACTTTAACTAACATTTAATTTACAAAAACTAAATGCGGGCAAATGTACAACATTTAATAATATTATTTACCTTTGGCATCGATTTTGCTTTAATATTTAATCATAATTTAACCTCAGACATGAAAATTAAACCATTTTACAGCGCTTTTGCAGTTCTTTTGTTTGTAGCAACAAGTTTCGCACAAGAGAAAAAAAACTACATGGTTAACACAATAGCTTTCTATAATTTAGAAAACTTATTTGACACTATTAATGATCCTACAATAAATGACGAGGATTTTATTTACACCCCTGAAAACTATAAAGACAAATTACAAAAATTAGAAAAAGTAATTTCGCAATTAGGAACAAGTGCAGAACAAAAAAACTCACCAGTTGTTTTAGGTGTAGCAGAAGTTGAAAACAGAAAAGTTTTAGAAGATTTATGCAAACAACCTTTATTAGCCGCTAAAGGATATGCTGTTATTCATTTTGATTCTCCAGATAAAAGAGGAATTGACACTGGTTTTTTATACCAAAAAGGCCATTTCACTCCAACAAGTTATAAAAACTACCCTTTAATTGTAACGGAAGATCTTACAGACAAAAAAGCAAAGGACAAAGAAAAAGTAGAAGATACGGATGACAATGTTGTAGACACCAAAACTAAAAGAATTTATACTCGTGATCAAATTTTGATGACTGGTTTATTAGATGGTGAAGAAATGCATTTTATCGTAAGTCACTGGCCTTCTAGAAGAGGTGGTGAAAAGAAAAGTAGTCCATTACGTGAAGCTGCTGCAGCTTTAAATAAAAAAATCATCGATTCGTTACAAACAATAAACCCAAATGCTAAAATTTTCACCATGGGTGATTTAAACGACGGACCTTTTAACAAAAGTATCAAACAAGTATTAGGTGCAAAAGGTGATGAAAAAGATGTAAAACCTTTAGGTTTATACAATCCAGCAGAAAAAATGTTAAATAAAGGAATTGGAACTTTAGCTCACAGAGATGCTTGGGATTTCTTTGACCAAATTATTATCTCAGAATCTTTGTTAAGTAGAGACAAACTTTACCCAACTTGGAAATATTGGAAAGCTGGAGTATACAACGCACCTTTCATGATTCAACAAACCGGTCAATACAAAGGGTACGCTTTAAGAAATGGTGCTACTGGCCCAGGATATTCGGATCACTTTCCTTCTTATATCTATCTTATTAAAGAAGCAAAAAAATAAATTTACATAAAATTGAAGAAAACCGTCTCAACAAAATTGGGGCGGTTTTTTTTGTTGTCTGTTTGAAAAAATCGGTGTAAATTCGTTTAACATAATAATTTTAGAAAAATGTCAATAGCCAAACCTTTCAACCTAAATAAATGGATAGAAGAAAATCGTCATCTTTTAATTCCGCCAGTTGCAAATAAAAACTTATACATTGATTCCGGAGATTATATCGTAATGATTGTAGCCGGACCAAATGCCAGAAAAGACTATCATTATAACGAAACAGAAGAATTGTTTTATCAATTAGAAGGAGAAATTACCATTTACATTCAAGAAAACGGTAAAAAGAAAGCCATGCAACTTTCTGCTGGCGATATGTATTTACATCCTGCAAAAGTACCACATTCTCCAAACAGAACAGAAAATTCTATTGGCTTAGTTATCGAAAGAAAAAGAAATCATTTAAATATAAAAGATGGTTTACTTTGGTTTTGCGATACTTGCAACCACAAACTACATGAAGTGTATTTCAAACTCAACAATATTGAAAACGATTTCTTAACGCATTTTAAAGATTTTTATAGTTCTGAAGAAAAAAGAACGTGTGACAAATGCGGAACAGTTATGGCAACCAATCCGAAATTTGTGAAATAATTATTTCTTTATTTCATTCTCTATAATCTATACTCTATTTTCTAAAATCTATTTATTACCTTTGCATAATTATAACAAAAACACATAATAAAGTTACATATGTCAACAATCGCCTCACAATTCGGAATGCAAGAAGCATTAGAAGCATTAGGAATTAAAGAAGTAAACGATGGAACTTCAACAGGTTCGAACAGTTTTTCTTCTGGAGAAATAATCGAAAGTTATTCACCAGTTGATGGTCAATTAATCGGTAAAGTAAAAACAACAACTGCAGCAGATTACGAAAAAGTGATGCAAAGCGCAACGGAAGCATTCAAATCATTCCGCGCGATGCCAGCACCTCAACGTGGAGAAATTGTACGTCAGTTTGGAAATAAATTAAGAGAATTAAAAGAACCATTAGGGAAATTAGTTTCTTACGAAATGGGGAAATCTCTACAAGAAGGTTACGGTGAAGTTCAAGAAATGATTGACATTTGCGATTTCGCAGTAGGTTTATCACGTCAATTAAACGGACAAACTATTCCATCTGAGCGTCCAGGTCACGTCATGAGAGAACAATGGCATTCAATTGGAGTGGTTGGAATTATTTCTGCTTTCAACTTCCCAGTAGCGGTTTGGGCTTGGAACACCGCTTTAGCATGGATTTGTGGAGACGTTTGTGTATGGAAAGGTTCTGAAAAAGCACCAATTTGTACGATCGCTTGTCAAAATATTATTGCTGATGTTTTAAAAGCAAACAATTTACCAGAAGGAATTTCTTGTATTATTAATGGAGATTACAAAGTAGGTGAAATGATGACTACTGATGTAAGAATTCCATTAGTATCTGCAACAGGTTCTACCAGAATGGGAAGAATTGTTGGCGCAACTGTAGCACAACGTTTCGGAAAATCATTATTAGAATTAGGTGGAAACAACGCAATTATCATTACTCCTACTGCTGATTTAAAAGTAGTAGTTCCTGGAGCGGTTTTCGGAGCGGTTGGAACAGCTGGTCAAAGATGTACGTCTACTCGTAGATTAATTATTCACGAATCGGTTTACGATAAAGTAAGAGATGCGATTGTTGGTGCTTACGGACAATTAACAATTGGAAATCCATTAGATCAAAAAAATCATATCGGTCCACTTATCGATACAGATGCGGTTAACACTTATTTAGCTGCGATTGAAAAAGCTAAAACTGAAGGTGGAAAAGTATTAGTGGAAGGTGGCGTTTTATCTGGAGAAGGTTACGAATCTGGATGTTATGTAAAACCAGCTATTATTGAAGCTGAAAATCATTTTGAAATTGTACAACACGAAACTTTCGCTCCAATTTTATATTTAATGAAATATGAAGGTGAAGTAGAAAATGCGATTGAAAAACAAAATGGTGTAGCGCAAGGTTTATCATCTGCGATTATGACAAACAGCATGAAAGAAGCAGAAAAATTCTTATCATTTGCAGGATCTGACTGTGGAATTGCTAACGTAAACATCGGAACTTCTGGTGCGGAAATTGGTGGTGCATTCGGTGGAGAAAAAGAAACTGGTGGTGGAAGAGAATCTGGTTCAGATGCTTGGAAAGTTTACATGAGAAGACAAACTAACACCGTAAACTACTCAGATCAATTGCCATTAGCTCAAGGAATTAAATTTGATTTATAATAAATAATATATCCTGCAAGGTTTCCAAAACCTTGTAGGGTTTTATCATACACCTACAAGGTCAAAAAAAGACCTTACAGAAAATAGAAAAACCCTGCGAAAATAATTTTTTTGCAGGGTTTTTTGATTATTGACATAACTTGTCCCGATTTTCGGGATCGACCAATTGTCAGATTGGCTAATTACTTCGTTTTCTTCACATATTGCGTTAAAATAACAATATGTTGGTTTTCGACTCTACCTTCAATTTGATTGGCATTGTCCCAAACTAATTTGATATTATGAACCGCTGCACCACGTTTTGCGGTAAAAGTGGCTCCTTTAACATCTAAATCTTTAATTAAAACTACTGAATCGCCGTCTAATAAAATGTTTCCATTAGAATCTTTGTGGATGATTTTTCCTTCTTCATCTTCATCTTCACCAGTTGCTTTTGCCCATTCTAAAGCATCTTCGTCTAAATACATCATTTCTAATAAATCATGATTTTTTAAACGCGCTAACATTCTCCAAGAAACTATTTGAACAGGTAAGTTTTCATTCCACATACTATCTGACAAACGGTTCCAATCGTTAGCGTTCATCAACTCTTTGTTTTCAATTTGATCTCTTAATGATTTTGTAATTAAAATACAATTTTCAGGAATAGCATCAGTTTTTGGTTCTACGATGTAAACCACTAAGTTTTCATCACTTCCACTAATTTCACACACACTTCCGCTTCTGTCTTTTAATCTTTTCTCAGTAACTATACTCATATCTTACAAATTAAAAGCTGCACCGATTTGAAATACAAATTGATTGTTATACTTTCCAAAAACACCCGGAGTAGAATCATATTCTGCAATAGGAAAAGTCATTTCCGAATACACACCAAAACCATCTGTAAAGAAATATCTAAAACCTAAATGTGCTCCGAAATTTCTTGTTCCTAAATTCAAACCCGGATAAATATCCATATTATCTTCTAAACCAATAACACTTCCAAGATTTGCATTAAAACGAGCCTTAACATCAGCACGATCCGCAAATTTGGGTTTAAACTCTTCACCTAAAACAGTGATTTTATCTGCGCCTAACATATAACTTGCAGAAAAACCAAATGACATATTTTCTCCAATTCCGTAATCGTTTGTTAAAACAATTCCAGTTCCACCATCCTGAATAGTAGCTCCTATTTGTAATTTTAAATCTTGTTTACCCTTATAGGCTTGAGCATTGGCTAAAATCCCAAAACCTAACAAAGCAATACATACTATTTTTTTCATTTTTAACATAATTTTAATTCCAAACAAAAGTAATCAAAATTAACTTTTTTTGAAGAAATTTCGCCATAAAAAAACAACATACAAAATGTTTAATTTATGTCTCTTACACAATTAAATTATTTGTAAAATACAGTAAAAAATTCAAACCTCTTGTTAAAATACAGGAACCAATAAAACATTTTTACTTCACAACAAATCTACAAACCTTGGCTCTATTTTAAATTTGCATCTAAAGAAAAAACACACTCATATCGAAATCTAAAAACACTAACAAAAAAAGCAATTCAGATTACAAAATTTTCAATATAAATTAATAATAATAAACAACGAATAGTAGGAATGTTTGTGTTAATCAAATTCAAATAAAAGACCAAAATAAGAAGATTTAATGGTTCATTTTTCTTATATTTGTTTTACTATGGGTGGTAAAAACAAAATATATATAGTGCTTTTTATAATCTTTTTAATGCTTTCTTGTCAAAAAAGAAACGCATTAGAATTTGTACCCTATAAAATTAAATTAGCTACCAACAAAAGTGAGTTAATACAAATTGAAAACGAATTAAAAAAATACACTTACGACACTATTATCAGAAGTAATCTTGATGCTATTTCAGACAAATATTACGACTTAGAAGAACTTAAGGAGTATAACAGAATTAGCAATTCAATTTTAAAAAACTCCAAAAAAATAAATGACACTATTGGAATCATTGAGGGACTTTGTAAAAAAGGCGCCTACTTTTCCTATATCTATAAATTAGATAGCATGTATTTTTACTATACAAAAGCAGAAAATTATTCCACAAAACTAAAAAACAATTATCTTTTAGCGTCTATATTTTTAAACAAAGCCACAATAAGTCAAAACCTAAAAGATTATTATAATTCTGAGAAAAACTCACTAGAAGCATTAAAAATTCTAAAAAACAAGCAAGACTACTATTTACTATCCAATGCCTATTTAAACATTGGATTTGCAGCGCTTAATCAAAATGCAAATTCAGAAGCCTTAAATTATTTTAAAAAAGCATTAAAAACTTCAGATAAAATTAATAACAAAAAGACAACACTATCTCTTCAAGGTCAAGTCTATTATTATTATTGCTTAGTGTATAGCAACCGAGGAATGTATTTAACTAGCCAAAAGTATGCTGAAAAAGGATTGCAAATTGATGATTTTAAAATTAAAGACCCCCGTGTTTTTTGCAATTTAAACAACAGCCTTGGTTATTCTAAATTCAAACTGAATGACAAAAGTGCGTATTTACATTTTATTGAATCTTTAGAAGTCGCAAAACAAACAAACAACACATCAGGAATTAACACTTCCAATTTATATTTAAGTGAGTATTATTTAAAATACAACAATTTAGAAAAAGCGCATGAATATGCCAATGAGGTTTTAATTTCTGCAGTCAAAAACAAACTAAATGATGACAAACTAAAAGCACTTTTCCTTTTATCAAAAGCTAGTCCAAAAAAAGCAGCTTCTTATTTTGAAAAATACAAAACAGTATCCGACAGCATCCTTACTAACGAGAGACAAACAAGAAATAAGTTTGCAAGAATTGATTATGAAACCAACGAAATTATTTCAGAAAAGGAAATTATTCAAAAAGAAAAAGATTCAATACTTCAACAACTAAGATCAACAACAATTATAGCCTCATTTATTATACTGACTATTTTATTGTTTTATTTTATTAAATCAAGAAACATTAAAAGTAAAGAACTAGTATTTATTAGAGAAAAACAAAACTCAAAAGAAGAAATTTACGATTTAATGTTGAGACAACAACATCATATTGAGGAAGGTAAATTTATAGAAAAAAATAGAATATCTCAAGAACTACATGATGGTGTTATGGGAAAACTAACAGCCATAAGACTTAATTTATTTATTTTAAAGAAAAGAAAAGACACCGAAACTATTGAAAAATGTTTGCCTTTTATTGATGATATTCAAAACATTGAAAAAGAAATACGAAAAATTTCACACGATTTAAATCAAAACATATTAGATGACAATGTTACTTTTATTTCAATAGTTGAAAACCTATTTACAATGATAAAAGGTCATTCTGATATTGAATTCAAATTAACGGTTGACGAAAGAATTGATTGGGAAATAATAAACATCAACATTAAAATAAATATTTACCGAATCATTCAAGAAGCTTTACAAAATATTGATAAATATTCTCAAGCCAGCAAGGTAACTATCAAAATGAATAAAAAAGAGAATGAAACTCACATTAAAATTTCCGACAACGGGAGAGGTATTAAATCCGGAATTAACAAAAAAGGAATAGGTATCGAAAACATGAAAAAAAGAATGGCAGAAATAAATGGTCAATTTATTTTAGAAAGCAAAATAAATGTTGGAACTACAATAATTTTAATATTTAAAAACAACACTAACCTTTAAACACAACATATGATATCAAATATATTACTAATAGATGATCACCCAGCAATTTTAAATGGGTATATATCCGTTTTAAACTTCAACGAAAAAAAGATTGAGCTAAAACCTACTTTCTGCCATAATTGTGAAGAAGCATATGCAGCGATTACAAAACCTGAAAACGAAAACATATTCGACTTTATACTAGTAGATAGAAGTTTACCTCCTTTCCACGAAAGCAATATAAAATCTGGAGAAGACTTGGTTCTTTTAGCAAGAGAACATCAACCCAAAGCAAAAATCATTATGTTAACAGCACATGCTGAAACCTTTATCATATATGACATCCTACACAAAACGAAACCAAATGGTTTAATAATTAAAAGTGATGCTACTGGTGAAGTCCTTTTAGACGCTTTTCACGATATTGTTGAGGGGAAAACTTATTATAGCGCAACTGTAAATGAAAACATGAAAGATTTATTGATCAGAGAAGATTACTTAGACAGCATAAACAGACAAATAATAGTTATGTTAGCGCAGGGATTTAAAAATAAAACCATTGCTTTACAATTAGGATTGAGCGACAGTACCGTTGAAAAAAGAAAATCTAAGATTAAAGACTTCTTTCTAATTAACAAATGTTCTGATGAAGAACTAATTTATCAAGCAAAAAAACAAGGTTTTATATAAATTTTAACATTTTTTACGACAATACCGTAACCAAAAGACTAAACTATTTCATATTTTTGGTTTAATAAATTTTTCATAAGCAACTGGGGGGTTGTAAAATGATTTTAATCCGCTTGATTCTGTCAAGCGGATTTTTTTTTAACCTATTTTCTACAGATTTTATAAATCTCTCTTTTAAATAGTACGTCGTGTTGCATCATACTTATTTTACTACTAGCACAACAGTTATAAAAATTGTACCCCTTATTGAAGCCAATTAAATTGAAAAAAAAATTGTTCCATAAAAAAACCGCACCTAAACATGTGGTGCGGCTTAATCACTTCACTTAATTAAAAAACTTATTTTTTATTATTTGATTTCTGCAACAAAACATCTTGCTTTAACTTAGTTGGACCAATTGGTAGTCTTAAATTTTCAAATTCAGAATTTACGTTTCCAAGTTCATCTCTACTATCGGCTCTACTTCCTACAATATGCCAAGAAAAACTAACGTTACTTTTTCCTGTATTTAATTCTTTAACTCTAAACCCAACATTTGATTTATCTGTTACGTAAACACCATTACAATCTCCTTCTAACTGGATAAATACTTTTAAAGGATGTTTCTCATCTATTTTCATAGAAGCAGCTAATATTTTATCTAAAACAATAAATGCTTCACCATTAATTAATTTGGAAACCCCGTAATCTTCAAATAACACTTCAGGAGCTTCTGGACAAAACATAATTCTTGGCTTTTTGTTTTCATCTAAAATAATGGTAGACGCAACACCGTTACCAATTACTTTATAATCAGTTCCACCACCACCAGCACCATTGTGATTGTATTTTAAACCTGCATATGAATAAGATTGCGCACTTACCCCACCTTGAAAATAACCTCCATATAACAAACTTTGGGCGCCTAAAATACCATTTGGAGATAAATTATCTTTACCTGCCAATTTAGCAAAAGCACTTGAACCATTGGTAGCAACACTATTATCATTATCTAACAAAAAACCACCAGCTGCGTGACCGTTATGAGAGGCATTTGAAGGATCACCATTACCCGTATTAGCATATACACCATACCCATCAACATGAGAACCTGCAATTCCAGCCCCTAAATTAGGCAGAACATTTGGCGGTGTTGCCCCAGCACTTGCTATAATACTTGTACCTGTAGCATTACTATTAGTAGCCCATACTGCATTTCCTTTTCCTACATTACTATCACTATTTACGGCATTTATAGCATCATTACCTGCACCAGTGTGAGAAACTTTTAACTTTTCGGAAGCAGCTCCAGTATTGTTAATACCAACACTTCCATCTGATCGAATTCTCATTCTCTCATCAAAAAATGGAGTAGTAGCTTTACCTGTTGAAAAAATAATTGATTTCGTGTTGTTTGCATTCGCAATATGCATATCTTGACCACTTCCAACATAACTTACATCATTTGCCGCCCCAATATTATAAGCAGTTGGGAAATTAAACGTAGAATTATTAATTCCTATCCAAGCAAAACCTGTAGTTGCATTTCCATTATCTGCAGTAGCAGAATATCCGCTTTGGGCTTGTGTTCCTGTGCTCGTATTTTGAACATTAAATTGCAAAAAATCATTTATACTACCAGTTGCATTAACCACAGAATTTACAGTATATACTCCAGCTGCTACGTCTAATTTAGCTGCTGGCGCTGCAGTTCCAATCCCTACATTTCCATTATTAATTATTCTCATTCTTTCATTGAAAAAAGGAGTAGTGGCCTTACCAGTAGAAAGTATGATTGATTTTGTATTATTTGCATTAGCAATATGTAAATCTTGACCACTCCCCACATATGCTACATCATTTGCCGCACCAATATTATAAGAAGTAGGAAAGTTAAATGTTGAGTTATTAATACCCATCCAAGCGAAACCTGTCGTTGGAGATCCATTATCTGCAGTAGCAGAATAACCACTTTGTGCTTGGGTACCTGTGCTTGTATTTTGAACATTAAATTGCAAAAAATCATTAATACTTCCAGTTGCATTAACCACAGAATTTACAGTAGATACTCCAGCAGCTACATCTAATTTTGCAGCAGGGCTTGAAGTTCCTACCCCTAAATTTCCAGCACTTGTAATTCTAACTTTTTCTGTATTATTTGTTCTGGCAACAAAATCTGTTGCGTCAGTAGTCCCAATAAAATTTGTAGCTGCAGAAGTACCAGAATTTCCAGTTAACGACCAAGCTGTAAGACTACCAGTTGGAATTGGCACCCAAATGGTTCCGTTCCAATAATAAAACCCAGGTGCAACTTGATTTGGACCTAAGGCAGAGGTAAATGTATTATACACCAACTCAGAAACTGTTGGAGTTAAAACCGTAGCCACGTTAGTAGCTGATAAAGCTACTCTTGGAATTAAAATCCCTTCGTCAACCGAAGTAATATCCAAAGCACCTGAGGGAACAGTAGTACCTATTCCTACTTGTGCAACACAATTGCTATTTCCTAAAAGAGAAATAAGAATAGTTAAAAAAATTGATTTTAAAGTCAAATTTGTCATATAATTTATTTTTAGTTTACTTAAAGCTATACAATTATTTTACTATTGTATAAGTTGCTAAAGATAACACAACCAATCTTTTAGAGATTACGGCAAATCCGTAGTATTTGTTAAAATTATAGATAATTACAAAATAAAAACCGTATTAAAACATTCTAAAAACCATTTTATCACAAAAAGGCACAAACATTAATATATTTTTAACATTTTTTACCAAATTGCCGTAACCAGCAAACAAAAACAAGTAGTACTTTTGAATCAATAAATTTTCATAAGCAACTGGGGGGTTGTATAATGACTTTAATCCGCTTGATTCTATCAGGCGGATTTTTTTATCAACTATTTTAACATTTTTTACCAAAATACCGTAACCAGTATACAAAAACAAATAGTACTTTTGAGTCAATAAATTTTTCATAAGCAACTGGGGGGTTGTATAATGACTTTAATCCGCTTGATTCTATCAGGCGGATTTTTTTATCAACTATTTTAACATTTTTTACCAAAATACCGTAACCAGTATACAAAAACAAATAGTACTTTTGAGTCAATAAATTTTTCATAAGCAACTGGGGGGTTGTATAATGACTTTAATCCGCTTGATTCTATCAGGCGGATTTTTTTATCAACTATTTTAACATTTTTTACCAAAATACCGTAACCAGTATACAAAAACAAATAGTACTTTTGAGTCAATAAATTTTTCATAAGCAACTGGGGGGTTGTATAATGACTTTAATCCGCTTGATTCTATCAGGCGGATTTTTTTTATCAATTATTTTAACATTTTTTACGGATAATACGTAAATTTAATTCTTAAATAATTACTAAGTTTACCATAATTCTTCTTCATGAAGCAACTGGGGGGTTGTTTAAAGATGATTAAATCCGACTGAGAATACCAGTCGGATTTATTAGTTTAGTAACAAACTATGTAGAAACACTAATGCGAAAAATCGTGAAAAAAGGATCATCTTCTAATTCCTTCCAATTTCTTCAGGATATAAAACTGACAAAACATCACTCTGCCAAAACTCTTTCGAATCGATATCCATAATTGTTAAAGCACCTTTAAAAGCAGCGCCAGTATCTAAATTCCAAACTGAATTCTTAAAAAGAGGCGCCACTTTTTTAATTTTTGAAACAGGTGTATGTCCAATATATATTTCTGAATAAATTTTTAATCTTTTAGGATACAATTCAGAATTTTTATCCATACTTTCACTCAAGCATAATGCAACTTCCCAAAGGGTTCTGTCCCAATATAACAACTTAGGAAAATACTCAAATTTCACACCATTTAAATTGGTAAAACCAGCATGAACAAACAACCTGTTTTTTTCATCTAAATAATAATTTTGTAAGGATTTTAGAAACTGAATGTGTTTTTGTTTATCTTGATTCGAAACAGTAAAATACGCATCAACTGTAGCTTTTCCACCATGTTTAAACCACATTTCCTCATTTAAATGTTCGTGATTGTTTTGCAACCAACTTAAAAGTAATTCATCATGATTACCTTTAATAAATATACAATTTTGCTTTTCTGATAATGCAATTAAAAAATTTAAAACTTCTGGAGACTGACTCCAACCATCTACATAATCACCTAAAAAAATTATAGTATCATTTATCTTTATTTTCGCTCTTTCAAGAACTTGTATTACGGCTTTTAATCCGCCGTGAATATCTCCAATTACTAATGTTCTGCTCATGTATGTGTCATAATATATATGGACTAATGTACAAATAAAACTTCAATTGTAAAATAGGACAATTGTTAGGTTTATATTTTAAGAATTCCTTATCTTTGTATTTTAATTCAATCTAAATAAGTTCGTGAGCGATTCTAATGCTTCCATGCTGAAAAAAGGGCAAATCGCCCGAATTACCGATATTAATATTGATGAAATCCCTTTGAAATTAATTGAAATGGGTTGTTTGCCAGGTAATGATATTGAATTAATTCAAATTGCGCCAATGGGCGATCCCCTATTTTTTAACGTTAATGATTCGAAAGTAGCTATCAGAAAAAAAACAGCTTCTGCTATCTATATCAGTCTAGAATCTATTAAATAAATGACTCCAAAAACTATAAAAGTTGCACTAATTGGTAATCCAAATGTTGGAAAGACTTCTGTATTCAACCAATTAACAGGTTTAAATCAACAAGTGGGAAATTATCCAGGAATTACTGTTGATAAAAAAACAGGGATTTGTAAAATCAACCAAATTACCCGAGCAAAAATTATAGATTTACCTGGAACATATAGTTTAAATGCAAATTCTATTGACGAAAACGTTGTGATTGAATTGCTTCTAAATAAAAACGATGAAGATTTTCCTGATGTTGCCGTTGTGGTGACTGAAGTAGAAAACCTAAAACGAAATTTATTACTTTTCACACAAATAAAAGACCTTGAAATTCCAACGTTACTTGTTATTAACATGAGTGACCGAATGAAACAAAAAGGAATTGAATTAAATATACCGCTATTAGAAACAGAATTAAAAACTAAAATTGCTTTAATAAGTTCAAGAAAAAATATCGGAATAGACAAGGTTAAAGAATTAATTTTAAACTACAAAACACTTTCTACAGAAGCGTGTTTAAATGCAAGTTCTATTGACGAAGAATATTTTAACCGATTAAGAAAAGCTTTTCCTACTCAGTTGTTATACAAACTATGGTTGGTGATTACACAAGACGTTAATTTCTTAAATTTAGAAAGAAACGAAATTGAAAATAACTTCACACGTTCGCATACCGAATTAAAAAAATTACAGCAAAAAGAAACGATTAAACGTTATCAATTTATAAATGATACGTTGAAAATTGGTCAAAAAATTGACAAATCAAAAGCTACAGATTTTCAAAGTAGACTAGACAATATCTTAACCCATAAAGTTTTCGGTTACTTAATTTTCTTCGGAATTTTAATGCTTATTTTTCAATCTATTTTCGATTGGAGTAGCATTCCAATGGATTTTATTGATACTAGTTTTTCTAAATTAAGTGCTTTTACCAAAGAAAGTTTACCACAAGGAAAATTTACAGATTTATTATCCGACGGAATCATTCCAGGAATTGGAGGTATAGTCATTTTTATTCCACAAATCGCCTTTTTATTCTTGTTTATTTCTGTTTTGGAAGAAAGTGGCTACATGAGTCGCGTTGTGTTTTTAATGGACAAAATCATGCGACGTTTCGGATTATCCGGAAAAAGCATTGTGCCTCTAATTTCCGGAACAGCTTGTGCGATTCCTGCGATTATGAGCGCCAGAAATATCGAAAACTGGAAAGAACGCTTAATTACGATTTTGATTACACCATTCATAACATGTTCCGCAAGATTACCAGTGTATGCGATTTTAATTTCCTTAATCATTCCCGAAAAACGTTTTTTAGGTTTCAGTTTACAAGGTTTAACCTTAATGGCATTGTATTTATTGGCTTTTGTAGTTGCCATTGCTTCGGCTTATATTTTAAACAAATTGTTAAAACTGAAATGCAAATCGTATTTTGTAGTTGAAATGCCAAGTTATAAAGTTCCAATGTTTAAAAATGTTGCGTTAAATGTTTTAGAAAAAACAAAAGCTTTTGTAACGGGAGCTGGAAAAATAATTTTAGCAATTTCAATTGTTTTATGGTTTTTAGGTTCTCACGGACCAAGTAATTTTAACAAAGCAGAAGAAATTATCGCGCAAAAAAATGTAAATATTCGTTTAGCAGAAGGTGCTTTTGAAAACCAAGTTAACGCATACAAATTAGAAAATTCATACATTGGAATTATGGGTAAAACCATTGAACCAGCTATCAAACCATTAGGTTACGATTGGAAAATAGGAATTGCCGTGGTGAGTTCCTTTGCAGCTCGTGAAGTATTTGTAGGAACGTTGGCTACGATTTACAGTGTTGGAAGTCAAAGCGAAGAAGAAGCTACCATAAAAATGAAAATGGCAGAAGATATAGATGCCAATGGAAATAAGATTTTTAATTTTGCTACAGGTATTTCTTTGCTTTTATTTTATGCTTTTGCGATGCAATGTGTAAGTACGCTAGCCATCGTAAAAAAAGAAACCAATTCGTGGAAATGGCCATTGATTCAATTGGTTTTCATGAGTGGATTTGCTTATGTTGTAGCATTAATAGCTTATCAAACATTAAAATAGTTGGGAGGAAAAGATTGAAAATAAAGAATAACCTTTTTTACAACACTGATTTTAGAAACTAATAAAATTTTAATAATCTGTGTTAGGAATTTTTAAAATAGAAATTAAAGTAGTATGCAAGAAATTTTAACATACATCTGTTTGGCACTAGCCGTTGGTTTTCTGATTAGAAAATTCTTTTGGAAGAAAAAAGCAAACAAAAAAGGTTGCGGAGACCATTGCGATTGTAAATAATTACTCGGCATTATTTTTGACAGGAAAAGAAAAACTTCTTTATGCTAAAAAACACTTTACTACTTATCCTTTTTACTTTTTCAAGTAGTCTTTACGCTCAAAAAATTGATAAATCTAAGGATGAATTAAAATCCAGAAAAGAAGATAATCGTCCACCCTTACCTACCGAACCTGTATATCAGACTCCTCCTTCTACAGTACGTGATAGTAATGATAGTTTTGGAATTGGTGGATTTTTTGTAAAATTAGGTTTTTATCTTACCGCATACACTTCAATTGGCGATTATAAAAACGAAGACCATTTATACAACCCGGTTTCACCTTATCCGTATTTTAATGGAAAATCTGGAAATTATGAAAAAATTGATGATGAATCTGTATTAAAAAAACAACTTCGTTTTGATGTAGAAAATCATTTTTTGTATAGCAATAACGCTTCTTTTGGAAACCATTTAAAGGGAAAATTTCGACCTTTCCAATATTTCTATCTACAAACAGATTATAGAGAATTAATAGAAAATGACAAATTTTCTAAAACAACTTCCAATTTATCTTTATTTCAATTTAATTTTGGTTACGACCGATTACGATTTGAAAAATTTAATTTAGGTTGGACACTAGGAGCAACATATATCGCTAACGACATTAACAAAGTCGGATTTTCTTATGGTTTAAATACTGATATTTTTGCATTCAAAAAAGTAAGTTTCAATAGCGCCATGATTTGGAGTAAAATCAACGGATTGCCAGTAAACTCATTTGAATTCCGAGGAAAATACCATCAAAAAAATCATTTTTTCTCTTTGGGCTATGAAAACTTGAGAATTGCTTCACCAAGTTATAATTATGCTACTTTTGGATTAGGTTACTATTTTTAAACAAACAAACGTTAAATTTAGAATTTTCTTATTTTAAATTTGTCTAAATAAAAATCAAGAAGTAATTTTGCGCAGATTTAATCTAAATAAAGCAAAATGAAGAAAATATTTTATGTATTTTTAGTCCTATCACAAATAAGTTTGGCCCAAAAAATTGTAAAAGATAGCGTTACAACTATTCCAGAAATCTTAATTGAAAAACAAATACATACTCCAGAAAGAATGCCTGAAGTTAAAAATAACATCATCTATTCTGGTAAAAAAAATGAGATTTTAAAATTAGAAAACATTACGGCCAATATGGCTACAAATAATGCAAGAGAAGTATTTTCTAGAGTTCCAGGTGTTACAATATGGGAATATGATGGATCAGGAATTCAAGTAAATGTAGCAACACGCGGATTGAATCCGAATAGAAGTTGGGAATTTAACACCCGTCAAAATGGTTACGACATTTCATCAGATGTTTTTGGGTATCCTGAAGCTTATTATAATCCTTCTTTTCAAGCCGTTGAAAAAATAGAAATTGTTCGAGGTGGTGCTGCTTTACAATACGGTCCACAATTTGGGGGAGTGTTGAATTATGTTTTAAAAAGAGAAAAAAATAAAAAATTCTCCTATGAAACACAAAATACAATCGGAAGCTACAACTTAGTTTCTACTTATAATGCAATCGGTGGAACGATTGGAAAATTTTCTTATTACGCTTACAATGATTCTAAAAGTGGCGACGGATGGAGAGAAAACTCAAAATATGATGTAAGAAATACACATGCCTATTTAGGATATCAATTTAATAAAAATACAGCTTTATCTATAGAATATACCAATGCCGATTATACCGCACAACAACCAGGAGGTATTTTAGATGCTGATTTAAAACAAAACCCAAGAAAATCTTACCGAGAAAGAAATTGGTTTGGCGCACCTTGGAATGTGGCAAATATTACTTTAGACACGAAATTATCTGACCGTTTAACGTTAAACATCAAAGCCTTTGGTTTACTTGGCGAAAGAAATAGTGTGGGTTTTTTAGGAAATATTACTACACCCGATCCCATTTCAAACAGAGATGTAGCAAGAGATTTTTATAAAAATTACGGAGTAGAAACAAGAAGTATTTTTACCTATAAATTGTTACAACAAGAACAAAAACTAGCTTTTGGATTTCGTGCATACAAAGCTAACACAAACAGAAAGCAAAATGGAAAAGGAACAACGGGTTATGATTATGATTTGAGTGTTGAAAACAACCAATTCAATAGAGATTTAGAATTTAAAACGACCAATTTTGCTTTTTTTGCTGAACAAGTATTTAAATTTACAGATGCTCTTAGTATAACTCCGGGTATTCGAATAGAATCTATTAAAAATGAAATGGAAGGTCGTTTCAATGTTGTAAGTGGAAATGAAATATTGGTGACTCCAAGCACAAACGAAAGAACAGTATTTTTAGGAGGCTTAGGAGCGCAATATAACTTCGGAAAAACGAATATTTACACTAATATTACACAAGCATATCGTCCGGTTTTATTTGGAGATTTAACACCGCCAGCTACTACAGATGTAATTGACAGCAACTTAAAAGACAACTCTGGTTATACGTTTGATTTTGGATATAGAGGTGATTTTTATAACTTCATTACCTTTGATGTAAGTTACTTTTATTTACAATATAATAATAGAATTGGTACCATTCGTAAGTTTGTAAATGATGATCCGGCTCAAGGTACCTTTCAATTCCGAACTAATTTAGGGGAAAGTGTGAATAAAGGATTTGAAGGATATATTGCTATTGATATTTTTAAAGCAGCGAAACTTAAAAACGCAGGAAGTTTAGAGGTTTTCGGAACAGTATCATTTATCAATGCTAAATATACTAAAAACAAAGTATATAGCACTTCAGGCAGTACAATTACAGAAAGTAATTACGCTGGAAACCGTGTAGAATATGCCCCAAAATACATTCACCAATTCGGAATTACTTATGGGTATAAAAACCTGTCCAGTACCTTTCAAAACAAAATCATGAGTGACGTATATACAAATGCTAAAAATGATAAAATTGAATCTGCAAATGCCAATGATGGGTTAATTGAAAAATATACAGTTTACGATTGGTCGTTTAAATTAAATTTCCTTGAAAAATATAATGTTAAAGGAGGAATGAATAATATTTTCAATACTGCTTATGCTACCAGAAGAGCTGGAGGTTTTCCCGGCCCAGGTTTAATTCCAAATGAAGGCAGAACGGTTTACATCAGTTTGGGTGCTAAATTCTAACCTAAAAAATAAAAAAACAAGTGTCCTAGTTGACACTTGTTTTTTTTAAAAGGAAATATCTATTTTTTATTCTACAACTAAAGTTACTTTATAGTCTTTTAAAACTTTTGGTGTATCTGTTTTGAAAGTCGTTATGTCTATTTTTTGTAGCTTTTGATTCGGAACGTATTTTTGGAACCAAACTAAATTCTCTTCTTTTTGATCGGGGGAAAAAGTTATAATTTTTGTTTCTTTGATTTGTTTGTTTTGTACCACACTAAATTCTATAACCAATTCACCTGCCCAAATACAATTGGTTCCTTCTGGACATCTAGAATCGGAAATGATTTTACTAATTACAATGGTATAATCATTCATAACTACTTCATTTTTAGAAGTAATTACAACTTCATTTGAATTTTGTTTTACTGATTTACAACCTACAAAAACAAATAGAACGAGAATTAGAATTATTTTTTTCATTTATCCTAAAGCTACATCTAAACACATCATTACAATAAAACCGCCAATAAAACCTAATGTAGCAATATCAGTATTATTATCTTGTTGCGTTTCTGGAATCACTTCTTCTACTACCACAAAAATCATCGCACCTGCTGCAAAAGCTAAAGCATAAGGTAAAATTGGTGTAAAAAAAGTTACGGCAAACGCACCTATAACTCCAGCAATAGGTTCAACAATCGCGGATGATTGACCGTACATAAAACTTTTTCTACGACTCATTCCCATTCTTCGTAACGGCATAGAAACGGCAATTCCTTCAGGAAAATTTTGAATTCCAATTCCAATTGCTAAAGTAACAGCTCCAGCAATAGAAGCTTCTGGAATTCCGGCTGCTACACCACCAAACAAAACACCAACCGCTAAACCTTCAGGTATATTATGTAAGGTTATCGCTAAAACCAACAAAGTAGTGCGTTGCCAAGGTGATTTTATGCCTTCCGTTTCTTTAAAATTAATATGTAAATGAGGTAATGTTTTATCTAACGCGAATAAAAACAACGCGCCCATTAAAAACCCTGCTGCTGCCGGTATTACTTTTACAAATCCTTCGCCTTTACTCATTTCTATGGCTGGGGCTAATAAGCTCCAATAACTTGCTGCAACCATTACACCACCAGTAAAACCTAACATTCCATCTAAAACGGCTCTGTTCATCGTTTTAAAAAAGAACACTAAAGAAGCACCAGCAGCTGTAACCAACCACGTAAACATAGTGGCATAAAATGCCGCTAAAATTGGGTCAATGTTTTCTAAATATTTTATTAAATCTTGATACATATTATTTTACTTTTTAAACACATAGAAACATAGTTTTTAATGTAACGTGTTTCATTTATAATTAGCTAAATATAAGTTAATTAACTAAGAAAATTTTATTTCAATTTCATTTTCTAAAATCTATATGCCTTTGTGTTTTTATTTTACGTATAAATTATTAGCAATTTTGTCTGAAATCACTAAAATAATGTTGTTAATTTCAATTTTAATGGTTCCATCAAAAGCTTCTTTTTCAAGAATTTTGATATTTGTCCCCAACGAAATCTGTTGTTTATTCAAATACTGTAAAAAATCTACCGAAGTGTCTTTTACACCAACACAAGTAATAGCTTTTCCAATTTCAATTTCCGAAAGTAATTGTTTGGCAATAGTTGGAATTTCTCCTTTTGCATTAGGAATTGGGTCCCCGTGAGGATCAAAACTAGGGAAATTTAAAAATTTATCTAATTGATTGATTAATTTCTCTGAACGAATATGTTCTAATTCTTCCGCTACTTCATGAACTTCATCCCAAGCAAAACCTAATTTTTCTACCAAAAAAACTTCCCACAAACGGTGATTTCTGACAATCATTTTCGCATTAAGTTTTCCTTTATCCGTTAAAAAAACACCTTGATACTTTTGATAGTCCACCAATTCTTTGTCCGATAATTTCTTAAGCATATCCGTTACAGATGAGGCTTTTGTATCTAACATTCCAGCAATAGCATTCGTATTTACGCCTTTTGGTGAAAGGTTAGACAAATGATAAATTACTTTTAAATAGTTTTCTTCGGAAGTAGTCATAAAATACGTTTCAACAAAAATAGTGAATAATATTTCACAAACACAAATAAAATTTTTAGATTTGTCTAAAATTAAATTATATAAATTGAAAAAAATATTTCTATTGTTCCTTTGTTCTTTTCTTTCAAATGCGCAAATAAAAGATGCTATTCCAAAAAACACAGATAAAGACATTGATGTAATTGTAATAACAGGAACTTTAAAACCTGTATCTCGATTAGAAACTCCGGTTCCTGTGGAAATTTATACAGCTACATTCTTAAAGAAAAATCCAACTTCCAATATTTTTGAAGCCTTGCAAAACGTAAATGGTGTGCGACCGCAATTGAATTGCAACATTTGTAACACGGGCGACATTCATATTAATGGTTTGGAAGGTCCGTATACGATGGTTACGATTGACGGAATGCCAATTGTAAGTTCGCTTTCTACGGTTTATGGTTTATCTGGAATCCCGAATTCGATAATTGATAGAATTGAAATTGTAAAAGGTCCAGCTTCTTCTTTATATGGAAGTGAAGCTGTTGGTGGATTAATCAATATTATCACTAAAAATGCGACTCAAGCACCTATTTTTTCAGCAGATTTTTTCACAACATCTTGGCTAGAAAACAATTTAGATTTGGGTTTCAAAGGCAACATAAAAGACAAAGCAAATACGTTAATTGGTTTGAATTATTACAATTATAATTCGCCAATAGACAACAATAACGATAATTTTACCGATGTCACTTTACAAGAACGAATTTCGATTTTCAATAAATGGAATTTCATTCGAAAAGACAATAAATTATTCACTTTAGCTGGAAGGTTTTTCTACGAAGACCGTTGGGGTGGCGAAATGAATTGGAACAAATCGTACCGTGGAACAAATTTAGTTTATGGAGAGAGTATTTACACGTCTCGTCAAGAAGTAATTGGGAAATATCAACTACCGGTTTCAGAAAAAATATTTTTCTCTTTTTCGGCCACTAATCATAATCAAGATTCGTATTATGGAACTACAAAATATGCAGCACAACAGCAAATTGGTTTCGGACAACTCACTTGGGATAAAAAAATTGAGAATCATGATTTATTATTTGGGAGTGCTTATCGCTATCAATTTTATAACGACAATACAACCGCAACCGTAAAACCAGAAAGAACGCATATTTTCAGTTTTTTTGGTCAAGATGAAATTAAATTGGCAAAAATGCACAGTTTTTTATTGGGAAGTCGATTAGATTACAACAATAATCACGGATACATTTATACTCCGAGAATGGCTTATAAATGGAAATTTACAGATTCGGATATTTTCAGAATTAATGCTGGAACAGGTTTTAGAGTGGTGAATTTATTTACCGAAGAACATGCAGCTTTAACAGGTTCAAGAGAAGTAATTGTTGACGAAGATTTGAAACCAGAAAAATCGTTTAATGTAAATGTCAACTATTTAAAAAAGATGCGATTTGAAAATGATTCATCTTTAGGTTTTGATGTTTCTGCTTGGTTTACGCATTTTTCGAATCAAATTATTCCAGATTATGATACCAATCCGAATCAAATTATTTATAAAAATTTAAATGGCTTTTCAGAAACAAAAGGCGTGAGTATGAACATCGATTATATGTCGAATTTCGGCTTAAAAGCTATTCTTGGTGCTAGTATTTTAGAAAGTGAAAACACAAAAGATGGTATAACTTCCACACCAATTTTGACAGAAAAATATAGTGCCAATTGGGCCATATCCTATGAAATTTTTGAATGGAATTTATCTTTTGATTATACAGGAAATTTATACGGTCCGATGCGATTGCCTTTATTGAGTGATTTAGATCCTAGAAGAGCAACTTCGCCAGTTTGGAGCATTCAAAACATTCAAGCGACGTATAAATGGAACAATTCATTTGAAATTTATGGTGGAATTAAAAACCTATTAAACTGGACACCCAATAAAAATAATGCCTTTTTAATTGCTCGTCCAAACGATCCATTTGATGAAAATGTGCAATTTGACGGAAATGGAAATGTAATTGCTACACCAGAAAACCCGTATGCTTTAACTTTTGATCCCGCTTATGTGTACGCGCCCAATCAAGGAATTAGAGGTTTCTTAGGATTAAGATATTATTTGAAATAAATAATTTTTAGAAAACAGAAATGGGTTTCCGTTAAATTCAGTAACTTTACCCAATATTAAAATCAATTTTGTGAAGTAGGTTTTACTTTTCAATGTGGAATCGAGTTAAATTCTCGAACTGTCGTGCAACTGTAATTTTCATTTAGAAATAAGTCAGATACATATAATTGATTTTTGTTTACGCATCACGAAAGTGCATAAGCTAGAATTTTCTTCATTTCACTATAATGAAGAAACGCTCTGTTTTATTCGCTTTTATAACTTTAAAACGAATAAATTATGTTTGACAAATACGACCAAGCTTGGGCAAAACATCATAAAAAATTAAGACTATTACCTTTACCGCTAGTTTCTTGGGATATGAATAGTCATCCAAATGATGAAATTTCATCTTTTAATTCCATTCAAAAAAACTGGATACATAAAGAAGCATATGTACAACAGATTGCGAATAAATCTGTAATTATAACAGATAATAAACTCAACATAGTATTTGCAAGTAAGGAAATATCTAAATTAACTGGGTATTACAATTCTGAAATTATTGGTAAAACTCCCAAAATATTTCAAGGTGCATTAACAGATGCCACAACTAGAGAGAAAATTAAACTGGCAATTAGTAAAAAACATCCTTTCAAAGAAATTGTTATGAATTACAAAAAAGATGGCACATTCTATAAATGTGAAATCGAAGCCTATCCTAAATTTGATGCTGACAACAACTTAGTAAATTATATCGCATTTGAAAAAATCGCATCATAAATCAAACTAATGAAAACACAAGAAGAAAAAATCAAAGATTCTACAACAAGAGTTTTTAAAGCAGTATTTCCTAACACAACCAATCATTACGACACATTATTTGGTGGAACTGCAATGCAATTTATGGATGAAGTAGCTTTTATTACGGCAACCAGATATAGTCGCCAAAAAATGGTAACCGTTAGTAGTGATAAAATAGATTTTAAAAGACCCATTCCACATGGAACTATTATAGAATTGATTGGCAAAGTAACTTATTTAGGCACTACAAGTTTAAAAGTAAGAGTTGATATTTTTATTGAGGAAATGTATTCCACTTCAAGAGAAAAAGCCATTACAGGTGAATTTACTTTTGTAGCGATAGACGAAAACAAAAAAGCTGTTAAAGTGGAATAATCTGTTTTCAAATTCCATCTAAAAGAAGTACTTTTGAAACTATGAACCACTATCATTACATTTTTACTGGAAACGGATTATCAGCCTTATTAACTCTTTTTGAAATGATTCAATCGGGCCAATTTTCTGATAAAAAAATACTATTGATAGATTCCGATTCGAAAAACAAAAACGATAGAACGTGGTGTTTTTGGGATTCCGAAAATTTATTTGACGAAACTATTACTAAAAAATGGCAAAAAGCTTGGTTTAAAAACAAAGACTTCACTAATCAATTAAATTTGAACTCGTACGAATACAAAATGATTCGAAGTGCGGATTTCTATAAATTGATTTTCGATGAAATTGCGAAACATCCAAATATTGAAATCTTTCAAGATGAAATTACTGATTTTTCCGAATTAGGCAAGCATTGTGTAGTGAAAACGAAAACCAAATCGTTTACTTGCAATCAAGTGTTCAATAGTATTTATAATCCAACACTGGTAAAATCGCAAAGTAAATTCCCATTAGTACAACAACATTTTATAGGTTGGTTTATTAAAAGTAAAGAAGCTGTTTTTACAGAAAACTGTCCGACTTTCATGGATTTTTCTGTCGAGCAGAATGGAAATACGAGGTTTATGTATGTGTTACCAACTTCTTCAACCGAAGCTTTATTAGAATATACTTTATTTTCGAAAGATTTATTATCGAAAGATGAATACGAAAGTGAAATTAAAGGCTACATTAAAAAATTAGGAATAACTGAATACGAAATTGTAGAAAAAGAACAAGGCAACATTCCCATGACGTGTTTTCCGTTTTGGAAAAACAATAGCAAGAACATCATAAACATAGGTTCTGCTGGCGGATGGAGTAAAGCTAGCACGGGTTATACCTTTAAAAATTCGGTAAAAAAATCAAAAGAATTGGTTCGTTTTTTACAAACACAATCTGACTTTACCAAATTTCATAAAATCAACAAGTTTTGGTTCTACGATTTGTTATTAATTGATATTTTATATCAAACCAATCAATATGGTAGTACTATCTTTTCTAGTATGTTTAAAACAGGAAAAGCAGCATTAATTTTTAAATTCTTAGACGAAGAAACTTCTTTTTGGGAAGATTTACAAGTCATTTGGATGTGTCCAAAAGAGTTGTTTATTAAGGCGTTGTGGAACAGAGTGTTTTAATTATTTTTATCAACTGAAGTAATCCGATCAAACCTCAATGGGAATGAAGAAGAATAATTAGAAACGTCAGTTCGAGTGTTTTTTGTGTTTCTCGTTCCAAAAAACGAGAAACACAAAAATGTATCGAGAATAGTTTTTAATTATTCTTCTCCATTCTCAACAAACTTCTTATTCACCAATTTTATATTCGTGTAGAAATTATTGGCATCTGTGAAAACAGCACCTTTTTCATCAAATCGTTTAAAGGTAAAATCACGCAATTTTTCTTCTATAGCTAACGATTTCAAAACCATTTTATTTTTCACAATTTCAAAACTCATGGCTACTTTTTCTCTTTGGTATATCCAATTTGAAGTAAATTTATGATTTTTACCTATGCTCTCTTCACTCGTATAAAAAAACGGATACGGTTCTTGAGTTTCGTAATTCAATTGCAATAAATTGAAGTTTTTATCTACAACAAAACTTCCTTTATAAAAACCCTTAGATTCAAAAGTTACCAATAACTCCTCATTATCTAACCATTCTCTACTATATCTGTAACCACCCGGATGAATTAAAAAATCTAATTCCGCTGTGGTTAAATTTTTACGAATTGGGTACCCCGACAACCAACCAATTGGCGATTCATCTGCTGAATAATCTTTAAAAATCTCTTTAAAATTAGAAAACCAATTGTTTTTATTTTCAATAACATTCTTTTTAGAAAACGTATTATTAAAATTCGTGATTTTTATAATTTGTTCTTCAGTTCTATTAATAAGTGTATCCGAATTCTTCAAATTAATTTGACGCAAATCAAAAACAAAGCTAGTGGTATCTGTTTTTTTCAACAGTTGCTTATTCAACCGTTTTAAAATAGTGGTTATTTTAGGTTTGCTTTTCACACTAACCGTTTCAATTTCGGCATCTTTAAGATCTTGAGCAAAACTAAATGTGGCAACACTTAAAAAAAGTAAAATATAATATCGCATAATTCAAATAATTGCTGCAAATATAATATAGTATTTTCAGGATTTCATGAAATTTATAGAACGATAACAAATCTTTATGATAAGTTTATATGTGTAAAGCTAAAAACTTTGTAAATTTGTATTTTATAAACGCTATTTAAATACAAAAATATGTATCCAGAAGAAATGGTAAAACCGATGCGTGCAGAATTATCTGATGCTGGTTTTCAAGATTTATACTCAGCTGAAACAGTTGAACAAGCAATAAGCAAAGAAGGAACAACTTTAGTGGTGGTAAATTCTGTTTGTGGTTGTGCCGCTAGAAATGCGCGTCCAGGAGCAAAAATGAGTTTAGAAAACGTTAAAAAACCTAGCAATTTAGTTACAGTTTTTGCAGGTGTTGACAAAGAAGCGGTTGACAAAGCTAGAGAACACATGTTTCCTTTTCCTCCATCTTCACCATGTATGGCTTTATTTAAAGATGGTGAATTGGTTCACATGTTAGAACGTCACCATATTGAAGGTCGTCCAGCAGAATTGATTGCAGAAAACTTAAAAGACGCTTATAACGAATTTTGCTAACTACTATGCTAGCATATTATAAAAACCGCCTCTTTGGTGGTTTTTTTATTTATAACTAGTATCTTTGCTAACGTAAAAAATACAACAAAAAAGTATGCAAAAAATTATTTCGTATCCTTTATCGATACTTTATGCGATAGTTTTTTTAATTTGGTTGATCATTTTTCATCCGATTCAGTTGGTTTGTTACCACGTGTTTGGTTACAACGCGCACAGAATATCTGTTGCGGTCTTAAATTTTTTCCTTTTAAGAACGTCTCATATTTTAGGTACAACGTATACCATTATCGGAAGAGAAAAATTAGTAGAAAACCAACCTTTAGTTTTGGTTTGCAACCATCAAAGTATGCATGATATTATTCCAATTATTTGGTTTTTACGAAAAGTGCATCCAAAATTTATTAGTAAAAAAGAATTAGGGAAAGGCATCCCAAGCGTATCGTTAAATTTAAGAATTGGCGGTTCAGCTTTAATAGACCGAAAAGACGGAAAACAAGCTTTAGCAGAAATAAAAAAGACAGGAGAATACATCAATAAGAACAACTATTCTGTAGTTATTTTTCCTGAAGGCACCAGAAGTAAAACGGGTAAACCTAAAGAATTCGCAACCAACGGCTTAAAAATGTTATACAAATTTGCACCTGATTCCTATTTTGTGCCAATAAGCATTAATAATTCGTGGAAAATGAATAAATTTGGAGCTTTCCCATTAGGATTAGGTACGAATATTACATTAGAAATTCATGAACCCTTAAAAGTTTCTGAGTATTCGTTTGATGAAATTTTCGAAAAAACAGAACAAATAATAAAAAAACATATAAAACAATAAACCCCATGTCATTACATAACATCAGACTTGAAGTCATGCAATTATTGGAAAGAAAAATTGATTCTTTCATGGAAGAATTTTTAATTCCAGTAGAAAAAATTTGGCAACCAACAGATTTGTTACCAGATTCTAACAACGAAAATTTCTTAGAAGAAGTTAAGGAATTAAGAGAAATTTCTAAAGATTTACCTTATGATTTTTGGGTAACTTTAGTTGGAGACACCATTACAGAAGAAGCGCTTCCAACCTACGAATCATGGTTAATGGATGTGGAAGGTGTTGACAATGTAGAAAGAAATGGTTGGAGCAAATGGGTACGTCATTGGACCGGTGAAGAAAACCGTCATGGTGATGTACTAAACAAATATTTATATCTTTCTGGAAGAGTAAATATGAAAGAAATTGAACAAACCACACAACATTTAATTAATGATGGTTTTGATATCGGAACTGGTAGAGATCCATATAAAAACTTCGTTTATACAAGTTTTCAAGAATTAGCGACTTTCGTTTCTCACAATAGAGTAGCATTAATTGCGAAGAAATATGGTGAGAAAAAATTATTCAAAATGTGTAATTTGATTGCTGGAGACGAAATGCGTCATCACTTAGCGTATAGCGAATTTGTGAATCAAATTTTTAAGGTAGATCCAAGTGAAATGATGTTGGCTTTCCAATACATGATGAAGCAAAAAATTACGATGCCAGCGCTTTTCTTGCGTGAATCTGGTGATAAAATTGGAAGTGCTTTTGAAGCGTTTTCAGATTCTGCACAAAGGATTGGCGTGTATACCGCGTCTGATTATGTAGATATTTTACAGAAATTAAACGAAAAATGGGACATTGGAAACATCAATGGTTTAACAGCTGAAGCTGAAAAAGCGAGAGATTACCTAATGAAGTTACCAGAAAGAATGAGAAAAATTTCTGAAAGATTAATCATACCTGAAGAAGGACATATTTTTAAATGGGTAGAACCTGCTTTAATCAGATAAAAAAAAATCAATAACATAAATTCCAAATTCTAAAACGTAACTTTTGAATTTGGAATTTTTAATTTAAGAACAATGTCAACAATAGAAAATACAATCAACTTCGTAAAAAAACAATTAGAACATGCTGAAAGCGGTCATAACTGGTTTCATATGGAACGTGTGTATAACAACGCTTTATTAATTGCAAAAGAGGAAACTTGTAATTTAGAAGTCGTACAATTAGCCGCTTTGTTACACGACATTGCCGATAGTAAATTTCATGATGGTGATGAAACGGTTGGTCCGAAAGTGGCTAGCGATTTCTTAACTTCAGAAAATGTTTCGGAAGAAACCATCAATCATGTAGTGAAAATTATTGAAAACATTTCGTTTAAAGGCGGCAACTTCGAAAAGAAATTTACATCAAAAGAATTAGAAATTGTGCAAGATGCGGACAGATTAGATGCTATTGGAGCAGTTGGAATCGCTCGTACTTTCAACTATGGCGGATTTAAAAATAGAGAAATTTACAATCCTGATATTTTGCCCAATTTAAACATGTCGAAAGAAGAATATAAAAATTCTACAGCACCAACCATTAATCATTTTTATGAAAAATTGTTACTTCTAAAAGATAAAATGAATACAGAATCAGGTAAGAAAATTGCACAACAACGTCATGATTTTATGGAAACGTTTTTAGAACAGTTTTATAACGAGTGGAACGGAATTGTTTAGTATTCAGTGTTCAGTTGCAGTCTAAGTCTGAGTTGCAGTCGTAGTGTTCAGTTAACAAAATAAAAAAAGCAGTTTTCAATCCCGAAGCTTCGGGAGAAAACTGCTTTTATATTTAAAGTAGTCTGCTTACTAATTCCCAAACTGAAAACTGTAAACTGAGACTGAATACTTATTATACTACACCTTGACCTAACATAGCGTCTGCAACTTTTACGAAACCTGCAATGTTTGCACCTTTAACGTAATCTACATAACCATTTCCGTCAGAACCATATTGTACACATGCTTCGTGAATGTCTTTCATAATAACTTTTAATCTGTTGTCTACTTCTTCTGAAGTCCAACTTAAACGTAAAGAGTTTTGAGACATTTCTAAACCTGAAGTGGCAACACCACCAGCATTAGATGCTTTTCCTGGAGCAAATAAGATTTTTGCGTCAGTGAAAACAGTAACTGCTTCTGGAGTTGAAGGCATATTTGCTCCTTCAGCCACACAAATACATCCGTTAGCTACTAATGTTTTTGCTTCATCTTCATTTAATTCATTTTGAGTAGCACAAGGTAATGCGATATCACATTTCACTTCCCATGGACGTTTTCCTTCTACAAATTTTGCAGATGGGTATTTTTTCACGTAATCAGAAATTCTTCCGTAGTTTACGTTTTTGATTTCCATCACGTAAGCTAATTTTTCAGCATCAATACCAGCTTCGTCATAAATATATCCAGAAGAATCTGACATAGTTACTACTTTTCCACCTAATTGAGTTGCTTTTTCAGTAGCGTATTGTGCAACGTTTCCAGAACCAGAAACTACAACAGTTTGTCCTTCGAAACTTTTTCCTTTAGTTTTTAACATACTATCAGCGAAATACACATCTCCGTAACCTGTAGCTTCAGGACGAATTAATGATCCACCAAAAGAAATTCCTTTACCAGTTAAAACTCCAGTAAATTCGTTTCTTAATCTTTTATATTGACCAAACATGTAACCTACTTCACGACCTCCAACACCGATATCTCCAGCTGGAACGTCAGTATTATCACCAATATGCTTAGACAACTCTGTCATAAAAGCTTGACAGAATCTCATAATTTCAATATCTGATTTTCCTTTTGGATCGAAATCAGCTCCACCTTTTCCACCACCCATTGGCAATGTAGTTAATGAATTTTTGAAAGTTTGTTCGAAAGCTAAGAATTTTAAGATACTTAAGTTTACAGAAGGATGGAAACGAATTCCTCCTTTGTAAGGTCCAATTGCAGAGTTCATTTGAATTCTGTAACCTCTGTTTACTTGAGTAGTACCTTTATCATCTATCCAAACTACTCTGAACATAATTACTCTTTCAGGCTCCACCATTCTTTCCAATAACATTTTGCCTTGGTATTTAGGGTTTTCCTCTATAAACGGAATAACTGTTTCTGCAACTTCTCTAACGGCTTGCATAAACTCTGGTTCATTTGCATTTCTTTTAGCTACTTCGCCTAAAAATGCTGTAACACTTTGACTCATAATTATGTTTTTAAAAAAATTTTTCTGAAGGCAAATATACATCTAATAAAAAAAACTTCGAAGAATATCTTAAAAAAAATAACCTTTTTTTATGAAAAAAGAAAATTGATTAGATCATACTAAGAAATCTTAAAAAAAACATCAATTTTAGAATAAAACAAAAAAAATATTTTAATATGAACTTTGTTTTTTTATATTTGTCAGATAAAATTTCCCAGCAATGACTAAAAAAATAATTTATAGCCTTTTATTCGTATTAGGAATCTCCCAGTTTTCAAGCGCCCAGTTTGGTTTTTCACATGAAGTTGGCGCATTTGTAGGACCAGTAGCTTTTCAGTCAGATTTTGGTGAAAGACATGATTTAACCACAAATGCTGGAAATACGGGTTTTGGTATTGGATTAGTTCACTACATGAACTTTTCTTACCGAGCAGAATGTAATTGTTATACACCTGAGACGTATTTCAATGACCACTTTAAATTACGAACTGAACTTTCATTCACAAAAACAAAATTAGATCATTTTGGCGAATGGGCTGACAAACAATCTGCTGGTGGTGCACAACTACGAGCAATGGATGGTGAAGCTAAAGTAACAGATATTGGTATGCAATTAGAATATTTCCCTTGGAGTATTCGTCAATTTACTGCTACAGATGGAGCTTGGGGACCATTTATTGGCCTAGGAGCACACTATAACTTTTACAAACCAAATGTGTATACTACAACAGGTAACGGAAATGTTTCTGCATTAACTATGCCTTTATGGCCTAAATACTATGATGGCGGTGTTAATAATGATGGCGGTAGTACTTGGAGTATTGTTTCTAGTGTAGGTTCAAGATACAAATTAAATGAATTGTCTGACTTATTCGTAGAATTAAGATGGCAATATTATTTTTCAAACTGGGTGGATGGAGTAAATCCAAATCAAAAATTATACCCAGAAAACAAAGTAAATGACTGGAATTTATGGTTAAACTTTGGATACATTTATTATTTAGATTAAAAACACAAAACATAATAAGTAAAAAAAACTCGTCAGATATATTTAAATTTGACGAGTTTTTTTTATGTAATGGCATGGTAATTGATTTTTATTTTATAACTTTACATAACAAATAGAAATTATGGTAAAAAATTACATTTATATTATACTTTTATTCTTAACATTTAGCTGGAGCGCTAATGCCCAAGAAGGCAAAAACAACTCTATTTCTAAATCTCAAGAACCTACTATTGAAGGCTTAAGCTTATACCCTAATCCTAACAATACAGGAAAAGTATATATCACTTCACGATTCAACCTTGACAAAAAAGTAGAAGTTTTTGATGTATTAGGCAAAAAAGTAATTGATATTGCTTTATTCTCTAAAGAATTAAATATTTCAAACTTAAATCCAGGTGTTTATATCATCAAAATCAAAGAAGGTGATGCGTCTGCAACTAGAAAACTGATAGTTAACTAGATAAAAAAACTACCTTTTGTTAAATTTACATTAATTTTATGATTTTAATTAGTCATACAATTAATTTTGTTTATAAATTTGTACTCAATTTAATATAAAAAAAAATGAAAAAAATTTACTCAATCTTAATTGGTTTAATTTCAATTTCAAGTTTTAGTCAAGTAGTTTTGACCGAAGATTTTAATTACACTGATAATGCACTTTTGACAGCTAATGGATGGACTGCACATAGTGGCTCAGGAACTCAAGCTATAGATGTTGGTGCTTCAAACGGATTAACATACGCTGGTTATTCTGGACTTACTGGATTTACTGCTGCTGCAATAGGAAATGCTGCAAGATTAGACAACACTGGTGAAGATGCTAATAAAGCATTTGCAGCTCCAGTAACAACTGGAGATTTATATGTTTCTTTTTTAATAAATGTAACAACTGCTGTTGATGGTTACTTTTTAAGTTTAGGAACTGGAACTACTACTTTTTATTCAAGACTATACGCAAAACCATCTGCAACTTCTGGAAAAATTAATTTTGGAATTGGTAATTCTGCTGCCGTTTATTCTGCAACAGATTTCGATCCAAACACAACCTATTTAGCAGTTATTAAGTATGGTGTTTCTGCCACAGGACCAGTTAGTTTATGGATTATTCCATCAGGGATTCCTGCAACAGAAGCAGCAGCTGGCGCACCAACCGCAACCGCAACAGGTTCAGGAGGAGCAAGTGTTGCTGGGGTTTATTTCAGACAATATAACGCATCTCAAAACATTACAATTGACGGATTAAGAGTATACCCAACTTGGTTTAACACTACAGCTTGCTCTTTGTCTTTAGGTACTGAGACTGCTGTTTGTGACGCAACTACAGCTGCTACTGATACTTACACTGTAACAATTCCATTTACAGGTGGAAATAGTGGTACTTATACATTATCTACAACAAGCGGAACTATTTCTGGAGCAAATCCATCATCAGTTGCAACTGGAAATATTATTATTTCTGGTGTAAATGAAGGTACAAACATTACATTAACTGTAGGAGGAACTTGTTCGTTTACTAAAGTTGTTACTGCTCCAGAATGTAAAGTAGTAAATACTTTGCCAGTTAACGAGCCTTTCAACTACACACCTGGTACAACACTAAATACATCACAAATGTGGACAAATGTTTCTGTTGGAACGGATGAAATCACTTCAGTTTCAGGAAACTTATCTTATACAGGAATTACTCCTTCAGGTAACTCTATATCTTTTGCTGGTACTGGTAGCGATACTAAATTACCTTTTACAGATACAACTTCAGGAAATTTATATACTTCTTTCTTAGTGAGTGTTACTAACTTAACTGGTGTATCTACAACAGGATCTACTTATTTTGCAACTCTTGCAAATGCAGCAAATTCTTTTACTGTAGCAAGAATTTATTTCAAAACAGATGGAACTTTATTCCAATACGGAATTAGCCCAACTTCTGTAGCAACTGACATAGTTTGGTCTCCAAATCAATACGCTGTAGCTTCTACACAATATTTAGTTTTAAGATACGATTTTACAAATAATTTATTGTATTTATACGAGAATCCTATTGTTGGAGGTGCCTCATCATCTACGGTTTCTGTAACTCCTACAGCGGCAATGACAAGTTTAGCTAGTTTTATTATAAGACAAGATTCTAACACTACAACGCCAGCAATGACAATTGATGAATTAACGATTACTACTACTCCAAACTTCACATTATCAGCTTCATCTTTCTCTCAAATTGAAGGATTGAAAATGTACCCAAACCCAACAAAAAACAACTTATACATCCAAACAGCTTTAAATAGCGATATCAATGTATCAATTGTAAATATGTTAGGTAAAGAAGTAGTTAATACTAAATTAGTGAACAACACTGTTAATGTTTCTAACTTAACTTCTGGAATTTACATTGTAAAAATTACTGAAGAAGGTAAAATTTCAACTAAGAAATTAATTATTGAATAATTATAGATCCTGAAACAAGTTCAGGATGACAAATAAAGAAAAGCATCAACGAAAGTTGGTGCTTTTTTTATGCTCAAAATTCAGAAAAGCAACGTACAACTAATAATCTTTTTCTACTTTTGCAGGATGATTTCACAAGAAGACATTTTCTCTATTGCCTCCAAAAAAGAATTTGAAAAAATTACTTTAAAAGTCTTTCGTTTCCAATACGAAAACAATAAAGTGTATCAAGCTTTTTGTAATCATTTAAAAAGAACTCCGAGCAACGTAAAACAAATTTCAGATATCCCTTTTTTACCGATTCAGTTTTTTAAATCGGATAAAATAGTTAGTACTACTGAAGAACCAAAAGTTATTTTTACAAGTAGTGGTACAACAGGAATGATAACTAGTAAGCATTTTGTTACCGATGTTTCCCTTTACGAAAATAGCTACAACAAAGCATTTGCGCAGTTTTACGGCAATATTGAAGATTATTGCGTTTTAGCCTTGCTTCCATCCTATTTGGAACGAGACGGATCTTCTTTAATCTATATGGTAGAAGATTTAATAAAAAAAACCAACCATAAAGATAGCGGATTTTATTTAACTGATTTAGAACAACTCTCCAATAAAATCATTGAATTGGAAAGCGAAGGTCAAAATATCATTCTAATTGGTGTTACCTATGCTTTACTAGATTTAATTGAATACAAAAAATTTCAATTAAAAAACACCATTATTATGGAAACTGGAGGAATGAAAGGCAGACGAAAAGAAATCATCCGTGAAGAATTACACCAAATACTTTGTGAGGGATTTGGCGTTACCGCGATCCATTCCGAATATGGCATGACCGAATTGTTATCACAAGCCTATTCTTTAGGAAACGGAATTTTTGAATGTCCTATTTGGATGGATGTACTAATTCGTGATACAGAAGATGCTTTAAATTATATTGATAATGGAAAAACAGGCGGCATCAATGTTATCGATTTAGCAAATATCAACTCTTGCTCTTTTATCGCCACACAAGATTTAGGAAAAAAATACGATAACAAAACCTTTGAAGTCTTAGGAAGATTTGACAATTCAGACATTAGAGGTTGTAATTTGATGGTTTACTAATTTCAAAAACCAAAAAAACACAAACCAAAAAACATGATTTTTACAGATACGCACACACATTTATATTCGGAAGAATTTTCAGAAGATAGAGATTTAATATTACAACGCGCTTTTGACGCTGGCGTTTCAAGACTTTTCGTACCTTCAATTGACAGCAGTTATACGCAAAAAATGTACGATTTAGAAGCTCAATATCCTGAAAATGTATTTTTAATGATGGGTTTACATCCCTGTTATGTAAAAGAAAATTATTTAGAAGAATTAGCACACGTTGAAACCGAATTATCTAAGCGAAAATTTGCCGCTATTGGCGAAATTGGTATCGATTTATTTTGGGATAAATCGTTCTTAAAACAACAACAAGAAGTTTTTACAAGACAAATCCAATTAGCAAAACAGTATAAATTACCTATAAATATACATTGCAGAGATGCTTTTGACGAAGTATTAGATATTTTAGAACAAGAAAAATCACCGGAACTTTGGGGAATTTTCCATTGTTTTACTGGCGATTTTAAACAAGCGGAACAAGCCATTTCTTGCGGCATGAAATTAGGAATTGGAGGCGTGGCGACATTCAAAAACGGAAAAATTGACCAGTTTTTAAATGAAATTGAAATCAAAAATATCGTTTTAGAAACCGATGCTCCCTATTTAGCACCTGTTCCATTTCGTGGAAAACGCAACGAAAGCAGTTATGTAAAATTAGTTGCCGAAAAATTATCTGAAATTTATACCTTACCTTTAGAAGAAATTGCTGCAATTACAACACAAAATAGTAAAGATGTCTTCGGATTTTAATATTTGATAACGTTTAATTCCTATTTTTTTCGTTTTTTTGTAGATATAAAATAAAGTATGTCGAAATTTGATAAAATACGTCCTTATTATGATGCAGAAGTCAACGATGCAATTCGTGCTTCTATCAATCATCCTATGATGAAAGCATTAATGGATTTTGCTTATCCGAATGTAGAAGAAAGCGTTTGGAAAGAGCAATTGCTTCGCACCCACTCTATTAGAGATTTTCAAATTAATTTTGCGTATCATGCGATAAAAAAGATTTTGGAGAAAAGTTCTGACGGACTAACTACATCTGGTTTTGAAAAACTAGAACCTAATACGTCTTACTTTTTTATTTCGAATCATAGAGATATCATTTTAGATACTTGCCTATTAAACGTTTGCTTACATGAACATGGTTTGGTTATGACCGCTTCTGCCATTGGAGATAATTTAGTAAAAAAAGATTTTTTATTAATGCTTTCTAAACTAAATAGAAATTTTTTAGTGCAAAGAAATCTGACACCGAGAGAATTATTAGAAAGTTCTAGATTGCTTTCAGAATACATGTACCGATTGGTTTCGAAAGAAAATCGTTCGGTTTGGATTGCTCAACGTGAAGGAAGAACCAAAGATGGAAATGATGCTACCCATTCAGGAGTTTTAAAAATGATGGCCATGGCTTCTGACGAGAAAAACAATATGGATTTCTTTAAGAAAGTGAAAATTGTACCCGTTTCCATTTCCTACGAATATGACCCAACAGATGCTTTAAAAATGCCGCAATTAATGGCTGAAGCTAATGATCAAATTTATACGAAAGAAAAAAATGAAGACTTCATAACGCTTTTGAGCGGAATTATTGGTCAAAAAAAACGTATTCACATTCATGTTGGCGATGTGTTAGATACTGAATTAGATGCGATTTCTGCAGAAACTACAAATTCCAACAAACAAATGTTCGCTTTGGCTCAAGTAATTGACGATTCTATTTTGCAATCGTATAAACTTTGGCCAACGAATTATATTGCTTACGATTTACTTCACAACACCAATTCCTATTCTGACAAATATACCGAAAAAGAAAAACAACTTTTTGAACGTAGATTAGAATTAAGAATCAATGCTGATGATGCTAAAATTAAAGAAAGTTTCTTAGCCATGTATGCAAATCCAGTGATTAACAAATTAAAATATCATAAAATTGAAAGCCATTCCTAAGCCAAATATTTTACTGATTTATACGGGCGGAACTATTGGTATGATTAAAGATGCCGATACCGGAGCCTTAAAAGCTTTCAACTTTAAAAAATTAATTAAAGGAATTCCTGAATTAAAATTATTAGATTGCACTATCGAAACAGTGTCTTTTGAGAAACCCATAGATTCATCCAACATGCAAATTGTGGATTGGCAAAAAACAGCTGCTATAATAGAAGAAAATTACACCAAATTTGATGGTTTTGTAGTACTTCATGGTTCGGACACGATGTCGTACAGCGCATCTGCTTTAAGTTTCATGTTTGAAAATTTAGACAAACCAATCGTTTTTACTGGTTCACAATTACCTATTGGTGATTTGCGTACAGACGCAAAAGAAAACCTAATTACAGCCATTCAAATTGCTTCCCTACAAGACAAAGGAAAACCTGTTATACAAGAAGTTTCATTATACTTCGAATACAAATTATATAGAGGTAACCGCACCACAAAAATTAGTGCAGAACATTTTAACGCCTTTACTTCACCAAACTTTCCAGAATTAGTAGAATCTGGAGTACATTTGAATGTAAACAATACTATTTTACTAAAACAAAAAACAACCAAAAAACTCAAAGTCAACACTAATTTTGACGACAATGTTATAATATTAAAATTATTTCCAGGTATTAATAAAACAATTTTACATTCACTTTTACACACACCAAATTTAAAAGGTGTAATTTTGGAGACATATGGTTCCGGAAACGCACCCATGGAAGATTGGTTTATCAGTGAAATAGAAAATGCCATTCAACGTGGTATACATATTGTAAATGTAACACAATGTAGTGGCGGAAGTGTTTTAATGGGAACCTACGAAACCAGCACAAGATTAAAAGAAATAGGTTTAATTTCAGGAAAAAACATCACAACTGAAGCTGCAATAACAAAATTAATGTATTTGTTGGGTCAAAATGTGGCTAATTCAGTATTTAAGACTATTTTTGAAACTCCTTTACGAGGAGAAATGAATGACTAAAAACTAGAAAGGTGGCCGAGTGGCTGAAGGCGCACGCTTGGAAAGCGTGTATATGGCAACATATCGAGGGTTCGAATCCCTTCCTTTCTGCAAAAATTTATGTGATGAGATTGAAATTATTGTTTTTTATATGGATTCCGTTTTTTTGTTTCTCACAAGAAATAAAACCAACTGAAGCAGACAATCTTACTGAAATAGATTCGCTGTACAGAGAAGATCAATTTTACGCCTCTTTAAGTTATAATTTAATTCAAAACAGACCTTCAGGTTTTAAACAATTTTCTTTTTCACCAGGTATTACAGTTGGGTTTTTAAGAGACCTACCCATATCGAAGAACAGACATTGGGCCATTGCGCCAGGTTTGGGTTATTCCTACAATAATATTAAGCAATTTATTAATTCCGATGAACTTGCAGGAAATGATATTAGTGCCCTTTCAGAAAACATCCAAACTGTCATCACAACTCATGGAATAGAAATTCCTTTAGAAGTTAGATGGAGAAATTCAAACCCAATAAGTCATAGTTTTTGGAGAGTTTATACAGGTTTTAAAGCAACTTATGTATTTAATTCGAAATTAAAAATAGAATCCTCTTCTGGAACAACTAAAGAATCTATTTCAGATGAAATTAATCGTTGGCAATATGGCGCTTATATTTCGGTTGGATTTAACACTTGGAATCCCTACATCTATTATGGCTTGAACCCTATTTTTAAAGACGGGTCAAAGATGAGTAATTTCAATATTGGTTTTCAGTTTTACATACTATAAAACCAAACAAATACTTGCGGTAACGCACCAATAAGCATTCCTACAATTAATTCAATTGGCGAATGTGCTTTCATATATAAACGTGAAGAAGCAACAAAACCTACACACATTATTAAATACGCAATAGTATAAGTGGCTTCAATTTCTAAATAACTGGTTAGCATCACAACGAAAACAAATAAAGAGGTAATTCCAATCATGTGTAAACTGGCTTTAAAACGCATCATCACAAAAAGAAAAACCAAAAAAGAACTCATAAAACCCGCTTGATAAAACTTATATAATTCGGGAAAATGTATGTTTAAAACCGTAAAGTGTAACAAACAATACATTAAAAGTACTTGAATAAAAATAGGTAATCTTCTCTCTTCAATTGTAGCTTCAGTAAATGATTTTACTTTTTTTAAAGCTTTTAACAGCATATAAAAACTTAGTGGTAAAAGTAACGTTAAAATAAAGATCTGAATAAAAGACAAATACACTTCAGCTAATAAAGTTATGTTTTTAGTGAATAAAAAATACAGAAGCGCCCCATAAATAGAAATAAATATGGGATGAAAAAGATATGAAAACGGTTGTAAAAGGTATTTTGTTTTCAATGGCAAATAAAATTTAGGAAATTATCTCTAAAGCTACATTTTTTTTCTCAAACGAGCCACAGGAATATCTAATTGTTCTCTGTATTTTGCAATCGTTCTTCTGGCAATTGGGAAACCTTTTTCTTTTAACATAGCTGCTAAATCTTCGTCAGGTAAAGGCTTACTTTTATCTTCTTCCGCAATAACTCGTTCTAAAATGTTTTTAATTTCGATAGTAGAAACATCTTCTCCTTGGTCGTTTTTCATCGCTTCAGAGAAAAATTCTTTGATTAATTTTGTACCGTAAGGCGTATCCACATATTTACTATTTGCGACACGAGAAATCGTAGAAATATCTAAACCAATCATATCTGCAATATCTTTCAGAATCATTGGTTTTAACTTCGATTCTTCGCCATCTAAGAAATATTCTTGTTGGAAATACATAATCGCATTCATCGTAACAAAAAGTGTTTCCTGACGTTGTTTAATCGCATCAATAAACCATTTCGCTGAATCTAGTTTTTGTTTGATAAACTGCACCGCATCTTTTTGTGAATTCGATTTATCGCTAGAGACTTTATACGTTTGCAACATTTCTTGATAATCTTTAGAAACGTGCAATTCTGGAGCATTTCTGCCGTTTAGAAGTAATTCCAATTCGCCATCCACAATACGAATCGTAAAATCGGGAACCACGTGTTCCACCATTCTACTGTTGCTATCATAACTTCCTCCTGGTTTTGGATTTAGTTTTTCAATTTCGTCAATGGCTTTTTTCAATTGCTCTTTCGTACAATCGAATTTTTGCAATAATTTATCGTAATGCTTCTTCGTAAAGGCGTCAAATTGTTTTTCAATTATAGCAATTGCTAAATTTACCGATTCTGTTGGTGTTTTGTGTTTCAATTGAATTAACAAACATTCTTGTAAATCTCTTGCGCCAACTCCAGAAGGTTCTAATTGTTGTACGATGTGTAAGATTCTATCTACTGTTTTTTCATCGGTATAGACACCTTGCGTAAATGCCATATCATCCACAATATCCTGAATCGTTCTTCTGATATAACCTGAATCTTCAATACTTCCCACCAAAAATTCAGCAATTTCACGGTCATCTTCGGTCAGAATAAATGTATTTAACTGATTGATTAAATCTTGATGAAAACTAACTTGTGCTTGCATCGGCATCGTTCTGTCTTCATCATCATCACTATAATTATTGCTTTGGTATTTGTAATCTGGCGTTTCGTCGTTGCTTAAATATTCGTCGATATTGATATCGCCAGTATCAATTTGATCGTTATCGTAATCGTCGTAAGTATCTTCGTCATTTGAGTTATCATTATAATCATCTAACGATTCATTATTGTCATCTAAACTTCCTTCTAAAGCTGGATTTTCAACCATTTCTTCTTGCAAACGTTGCTCAAAAGCTTGCGTAGGCAATTGAATTAACTTCATCAACTGTATTTGTTGAGGAGATAATTTTTGCGATAATTTGAAATTTAAACTGTGTTTTAGCATAATAAGGCACTAACTTTTTTCTTTGCCACGAAGACACTAAGGCACGAAGTTTTTTATTTCTTTGCGACTTTGTGTCTTCGTGGCTATTTTTATGTGTTTATGAATCTTTTGATTCCATTTTTTATCAATGGTACATTAAAATTAATTAGAAAACCTAACTCGTTATTTGTTAATTTTAAATGACTTATTATTTGTGCGCTCCAAACTGCATTTACTAATTCAACAGCTTTAACCTCAACGATAACTAAATCATCAACAATAATATCTAATCTTAAATTCTCTTTTAACTTAACTCCATCATAAATGATTGGAACATCAACTTGTCTTTTTACTTCAAGTCCAGTTTTTGAAATTTCATAAACTAAACAAGCTTCATAAACTTTTTCTAATAATCCAGGGCCCAATTCTTTATGAACTTTGAATGCTGAATTTACAATAATTTTGGCAATTTCTTCGATTCTTTCATTTGGCATATAATTTATTTTAAAGGCGCTAAGTTTTTTTTTGCCACAAAGGCGCTAAGGCACGAAGTTTTTGTTTACTTCACTTTGTAAATTTTAAGGCTCTATTTTTTTCCACAAACACACAAAGTTAAATTTTCTTTGTGACTTTGCGTCTTTGTGGCTATTTCTTGCGTCTTAGAATTCTGCGTTATCCGGTGTTCTTGGGAAAGGAATTACGTCACGGATATTGGTCATACCTGTTACGAATAATACCAATCTTTCGAAACCTAATCCGAAACCTGAATGCACGGCTGAACCGAATCTACGAGTATCTAAATACCACCATAATTCTTCTTCATCAATACCTAAAGCTTTCATTTTTTCGATTAAAACATCTAAACGTTCTTCTCTTTGAGAACCACCAACAATTTCTCCAATTCCTGGGAATAAGATATCCATCGCTCTTACCGTTTCTTTTCCTGGTTCTGTTCCGTCATTTAAACGCATGTAAAACGCTTTAATTTTCGCAGGATAATCGAATAAAATTACTGGACATTTGAAATGTTTTTCCACTAAGAAACGTTCGTGTTCTGATTGTAAATCAGCACCCCATTCGTCAATTAAATATTGGAATTTTTTATTTTTGTTTGGTTTCGAATTCTTTAAAATATCGATTGCTTCTGTATATGAAACACGTTTGAAATTGTTTTCTAAAACGAAATTCAATTTTTCTAATAACGGCATTTCGCTACGTTCTGCTTGTGGTTTGTTTTTTTCTTCTTCGATTAAACGGTTTTCTAAGAACTTTAAATCTTCAGAACATTTATCCATCGTGTATTTAATCACATTTTGAATAAAATCTTCTGCTAAATCCATGTTCGCAGCTAAATCATTGAACGCAACTTCTGGCTCAATCATCCAAAATTCAGCTAAGTGACGAGACGTATTAGAATTTTCCGCACGGAACGTTGGTCCGAAAGTATATACTTGACCTAAAGACATCGCATACGTTTCTGCCTCTAATTGTCCTGAAACTGTAAGATTCGTTTGTTTTCCGAAAAAGTCTTCTTTGTAATTTACTTTTCCTTCTTCTGTTCTTGGTGTATTGTCAAATGGTAAAGCCGAAACTTGGAACATTTCTCCAGCTCCTTCTGCATCTGAACCTGTAATAATTGGCGTATTTACATACACAAATCCTTTTTCTTGAAAATATTTATGCACCGCAAAAGACAATGTAGAACGCACACGCATAATCGCACCAAACATATTTGTTCTCGTACGTAAATGGGCATTTTCTCTTAAGAAGTCTAAACTTGGTTTGTTTTTGGGTTGTATTGGGAATTTTTCCGCATCAGAATCTCCTAGAATTTCTAGTTTAGTCACTTGAATTTCTACTTTCTGACCCGCACCTTGACTTTCCACTAAAGTTCCGATAACAGAAATAGCTGCACCCGTTGTGATACGCTTTAACGTTTCTTCCGGTGTATTTTCAAAATCAACCACACACTGAATGTTATTAAGTGTTGAACCATCATTTAGCGCAATAAATTGATTGTTTCTAAATGTTCTCACCCAACCTTTTGCGTTTACTTCTTGTAACGTTTTTGTGTTTTCTAATAAATCTATAATTCTTATGTGCTTCTTCATCTTTTCGTAAAATTCATTTAAAGTGCAAATATAGTGCGAATTATTGAGTTTTAGAAATGTGATTTTGTAGTATTTTTTTCTTTTTCAAAACACATAGACACATAGTTTTTTAAAGTAAAAGTAGACGCTTCGCATAAATTAGTCCACATTAGATTGTTGTTAAAATAATCCGTGTAAATCCGCGCAATCCGTGGCTAACCATTAAACACATAGACATATAGTTTTATGTGACAAATTGAAAGTTACTTTTCTGATTTAAGATATCAAACTATGTTTACTTTTAAAAAAACTGAAATCAATAATTCTACGTGCCTATGTGTTTCAAATTTTTAGTATTTTTACGAAATGATTTTAGTTACAGGCGGAACAGGTTTAGTGGGTTTTCATTTATTGTTGCAACTTTCTTTAGAAAAAGAGGCTGTTCGGGCAATATATAGATCAGAAAAAAAACTACAACACGTTAAAAATTTATTCCAAGCTGCAAACCAACTTGTTGCATTTGAAAAAATCGATTGGGTTCAAGCTGATATTTTAGATATTCCTGCGCTTGAAATTGCTTTTACAGATGTTTCGTTGGTCTATCATTGCGCCGCTTTAGTTTCTTTTAATCCGAAAGACGAAGACAAACTCTATCAAAACAATATTGTTGGAACGGCGAATGTGGTCAATCTTTCCCTTTCTACAACTGTGAAAAAACTTTGTTATGTGAGTTCGATTGCTGCTTTAGGAAACGGAACAGAGCATAATTTAATCATTAACGAAGAAACGGAGAGAAATAACGAAGCGGTTAGAAGCGATTATTCGATTTCGAAATTTGGCGCGGAAATGGAAGTTTGGCGCGGCTTTCAAGAAGGATTAGAAGTAGTAATTGTGAATCCAGGTGTGATTTTCGGAAACGGATTTCCTAAAGAAGGCAGTTCATTATTCATTCAAAACATCAAAGACGGACAATTGTTTTACACGTTAGGAAAACTCGGAATTGTTGCCGTTGAAGATGTTGTAAAAGCTATGATGACTTTAATGAAAAGCACCATTTCTGGAGAACGATTCATTTTGGTTGCCGAAGATGTAACTTACAAAGAACTATTTGATAGCATTGCTGAGATTCTGAAACAAGTTCAGAATGACAAAAGAATAAAAAAACCGAAATATGAAGTCAAAAAGTGGCAAGTGCAAATTGCGCGTGTTTTAGAATTTATTTTTGCCGCACTATTTTTCAGAAAAAGAATGTTGACGAAATCCACCATAAATTCTTTATACAATTTGGAGGTTCATGATACGAGCAAAATCAAAAATGCTATTGCTTTTGAGTTTAGTGATATGAAAGTGTATTTGAAAGGATTGATTGAGAAACCTTAAAATTTATTTCAATCAATTTTGTATATTTGTTATACTAAATATATTTACATTATGGATTTGGCAAAAAGAAAATATAATTTCATTCAAGAGTTAATTCATATTGACGAAAAACTTTTTGAAAAATTGGAAAAACTTCTTAAATCGAACAAAAAAGATTGGCATAATGAACTTTCTTCAGACGAATTGAAAGAAATTGAAAATGGTTTAAACGATGCTAAAAACGAAGAATTTATTTCTAACAAAGAAATAATGAATAAATTTTCGAAATGGCATTAGAAATAAAATGGACTAAGCAGGCAGAAAAAGGCTTAGACCATGTTATAAAATATTTAGAAACCGAATGGACAATTAAAGAAATTTTGCTTTTAGAAACTAAATTAAAAAATGCTATAAATCAAATTGTTTCAAACCCTGAATTATTTCCAAAATCCGAATATTATAAAGACTTGCATAAAGTAATTATAGATAAAAACAATTACTTAGTCTATAAGACAAACAACTCTAAAGGCCGTATTGAAATAATTAATTTTAGAGGTACGAAGCAAAAACCAAAACATTAGTAGGCATAAAAAATCCAAATTCTTTTTACATATTGGAATTTGGATTTTAATTTTTGAATGTTTTCACAAACTTATACCTTCATAATTTCAGCTTCTTTGGCTACAAAAACCTCATCAATTTTTTTAATGTAAGCATCTGTTAACTTTTGCACAGATTCTTCTGCAACTTTACAAACATCTTCTGAAGTTCCGTTTTTCTCTTCTTTTTTGATGTCGCTATTCGCGTCTTTTCTTGCGTTTCTGATACCTACTTTAGCATCTTCTGCTTCCGCTTTAGCTTGTTTTACTAATTCTTTACGTCTGTCTTCTGTTAAAGCTGGAATACTAATGATAATATTATCACCATTGTTCATTGGATTTAAACCTAAATTAGCAATCATAATTGCTTTTTCAATAGGTTGTAACATCGCTTTTTCCCATGGTGTAACTGTTAACGTTCTTGCATCAGCAGCAACCACATTGGCTACTTGAGACAAAGCCGTTTGCGCACCATAATAATCTACAAAAACACTTCCTAACATTTGAGGAGACGCTTTACCTGCTCTAATGTTTAAAAATTCTTTTTCTAAATGCGCTACAGATCCATTCATAGATTCTTTCGCACTGTCGATAATAAAATTAATTTCTTCTGTCATAATACTCTTGTTTCAAGTTTCAAGTTTCAAGTTTCAGGTTAAACATGTTCTAATTTCTATCTAACTCTTACTAACTTTATATTTCTAAATTCGTAAATCCTAATTCTAAATTCGTAATTAAATAGTAACTGTTGTTCCTACTGTTTCTCCGTTACAAATTTTAAGTAAATTCCCTTTTTTGTTCATATCGAAAACAATAATTGGTAATTTATTTTCTTGACTTAACGTGAAAGCTGTCGTATCCATTACATTTAATCCTTTGGCTAATACATCATCAAACGTAATGGTGTCATATTTTACTGCATTAGCATCTTTTTCTGGATCTGCTGTATATACTCCATCTACACGTGTTCCTTTTAAAATCACATCACAACCTACTTCAATTCCTCTTAAAACGGCTGCTGTATCTGTTGTGAAATAAGGATTTCCTGTTCCAGCTCCAAAAATTACAATTCTTCCTTTTTCTAAGTGACGCGTTGCTCTTCTTTTGATATATGGTTCTGCAATCGCTTCAATTTTTAATGCGGTTTGCAAACGAGTTGGCATTCCAGCATCTTCTAAAGCGCCTTGTAACGCCATTCCGTTAATAACTGTAGCTAACATTCCCATATAATCACCTTGCACACGATCCATACCATTACTAGCACCAGCTACACCTCTAAAAATATTTCCTCCGCCAATTACGATGGCAATTTCCACACCTTGATCATGAATTTGCTTGATTTCTGAGGCATATTCTGCTAAAGTTTTAGGATCAATTCCGTATTGTCTTTCGCCCATTAAGGCTTCTCCGCTTAATTTAAGAAGGATTCTTTTGTAACTCATGTGTTGGATGGTTTGATTTTTGTTTACAGAATTAATACATCTGAAATTCTGATGCAAATATAGTTAAATAGCTCTTTTCTAAAAAATATGTTTTTAACATTTATACCAATAAATTTTCAAAACTCTTTTTGGCTTCTTCGTAACCAATTTTATAAATCGAATCCATCTTTGATTTATTAGTTTCAAAGGTATTAAAATTAGCTAATTCTTTGGGTTCGATAATTAAATCGCAATAATTAAATTTTTGAAAACTGGAATTGGCTGTCAATAATTCCAAGGCCCTATACGTTACTGATTTTATAGAATTTAACTGTTTAGCTTCCAAATTCTGAACTGGACTCACATAAACACCAATAATGGATTCGCATTTTCCGACTAACAAATCGGCAGGAAAATGATTTAAAATTCCACCGTCACTATACATTTCGCCATTAATCACGTAGGGTGAAATCATTCCCGGAACTGCAGTTGAAGCTAAAATAGCATCTACAATTTTAGTATCTGGGCTAAATATTTTCAATTTACCTTTCACCATATCTGTTGCGGTAATGTACGTTGGAATTTCTAATTCACCCAAAGTAACATCGCCAAATATTTCTTGAAAATAGTGTTTAAACGAATCGGAATCAACAATTCCAGCCTTTTTGAAGGTAAAATGTTTCCAATGAAAAAAGTAAATCGATTTAAAAAATTCTAAAATTTCTTCGGGTTTTTTACCAAAAGCATACATTGCCCCAACAATGGCACCAGCACTAGAACCCGCAATACAAGTTGGCTTAATATTTTGTTCGTGAAAAAATTGCAATACGCCTGCATGTGCAATCCCTTTAGAACCACCACCCGAAAAAACGAAACCATTATTTTTTGTATTACTTTTCATTATTATTAAGATTATCTATACAAAAGTAACGATTTAAAATAGGTTTTATTTTGTTGAATGTAATTAAATATGTAATTTTTCGTTTTCAAGCAAAGACGCTGAGTCGCAAAGAAAAATGCTATAAATGTATTGTGTTTTTTGCTTATTTTCTTCCCACTAATTTTCTAATTTATTTCTTAATTTAAGTAAATTCGAATTCATGTTTATATGAGCAAATTACACTAATCTACTTAAATAAAAATTAGTGAATTCGTGGCTGATAAAAGTTGAAATGTAACTTATATTACACAACTACCCATTTATTATTTTTAATTTTGTGAAATAAATTCATCCGCTATGTTATCCATTTTTCAATCCGCATTACAAAACAGTCTTTCATATAGTGAATACCGAACTTTAGTTTCGAAATTAATTGACGAAGGAAAATCGACAGGAAACGAACAAACTCCTGATTTGTTACATTATTCAGAATTGAATGAAGTCCGAATGAATCGTTTAGAAAAAACACTGAAATTAGATTCGGGAGTTTTTGCAACACTACAAAATTTAAAATCGAAACAAACTTGGCTAGTGATTTCAGAAGGTTGGTGTGGCGATGCTGCTCAAATTTTGCCAATAATTAAATTGATGGCTGAGGCTTCTGAAAATATTGAATTGAAAATTGTGTTACGTGACGAACACGAAGATTTAATCAACCAGTTTTTAACAAACGGAGCGAAATCCATTCCGAAATTATTGCTTTTAGATGAAAACGTAAACCTAATCAACCATTGGGGACCACGTCCAGAAGCGGCAAAAAACTTAATTCTTGAGTATAAAGCGCAACACGGAGTTGTAGATGAACCTGCGAAAATTGCGTTACAAAAATGGTATTTGGATGATAAAGGAATTTCTACTCAGAAGGAGATTGTTGCAATGCTTCAATAAAAGCTTCTGGTTCTACTCCATTATCCACTGAATAATTTCCAATTTTTGTTCTACGAAGTGCGGTTAAATGTCCGCCCGAGTTTAAAGCTAACCCAAAATCGTAGGCTATTGAACGAATATAAGTTCCTTTGCTACACACAATTCTGAAATCGATTTCTGGTAAGGCAATTCGGGTAATTTCAAATTCTGAAACCGTAACTTTTCTGGTTTTAATTTCCACTTCAATTCCAGCTCGAGCTGATTCGTACAAGCGTTTTCCATCTTTTTTAATGGCTGAAAAAACAGGTGGTTTTTGGTCGATTTCACCTATAAATTGAGGTAAAGTATCGTGAATTAATGCTTCAGTAATATGTTCGAATGGAAATCTTTCGTTGATTTCAGTTTCTAAATCGTAAGATGGTGTTGTAGCTCCAACTGTGATTGTTCCGGTATATTCTTTGGCTTGACCTTGTAATTCTTCAATTCTTTTCGTGAATTTCCCTGTACAAATTATCAATAAGCCTGAAGCTAATGGATCTAATGTTCCGGCATGGCCAATTTTAAATTTTTTTGGTAATTTTAATTCTTTAATTAAACCAAACTTTAATTTATTTACGGCTTGAAAAGACGACCATTTAAGTGGTTTATCAATTAGTAAAATTTGTCCTTCTAAATAGTCTTCTGGCGTCATTATTTGTATAAATT
>CAYWVV010000002.1:93459-109283 GCA_964461805.1 uncultured Flavobacterium sp. | reverse complement strand
AATAAAAAAATAAAAAAATGAATTGGAGAAATTTTTTATTAGTAGCAGTATTTAGTGTAAGCACATTTTCGTTTGCTCAATCTAACTTACTAAATGCAAAAACACCTGCTGAAATCGGTAAAAAGACAGAAGCAGAGTTAAATGCAGACAATGACAAACCATTACCATACGGTTACGTTGGTGATAGAGATATCTTAATGGGTAAAGCAGTATGGGAATTAATTGATGTTAATCAACGAGTTAATTTTCCTATGTATTATCCTGTAGATGATTCAAAAGACTTAGGTCCTGACAGACTTCCTCTTTATCAAGTTTTAATGAACGGAATTAAAGATAAAAAAATAACAGAAGTTTATGACTCAGGGTATTTTACAACTAAAAAATCTCTTGAAGACATTGAAAAAGTACTTTCATTTAAAGATACTTTAGATCAAGGTATTGAAGAATTAAACTCTGGTGCTAAAAAAGTGTCAGAAGAATTTATAGTAAAATACGAAATTAAACCTATAGATGTTGCTGGATATAAAGTAAAAGGATTTTGGTATTTTGACAAACGTCAAGGTGAATTGAAATATCGTTTACTTGGAATTTGTCCAGTTGTACCTGATGTTTATACTTTAAAAGGTGGTACTGAAAAAGCAGAATATGTAGATTTATTTTGGATTTATTTTCCAGATGCCAGAGAAGTTTTACATGGAGCAAAAGCCTTCAATGAAAAAAATTCAGCCATGCCATTCTCTTTTGACCATTTATTAAATGCTCGTCGTTTTGGCGCAGTAATTTACTTAGAGGAAAATGTTTACGGAGATAGAGAAATTAAAGACTACATGAAAGAAAATTCTCAAATGCAGTTATTAGAATCTGAAAGAGTAAAAGAAAAAATACGTAATTTCGAATTAGATATGTGGAATTACTAATTAAAATATTTCTCCAATCATAATATACTAAAAACTCTTACTTCGGTGAGAGTTTTTTTTTGTTTAATAAAAACCAATTTCACAAATCAACATAACAATTTTATGTAAATTTGCACATCTATAAAAAAAAATGGAAATAGATTATCTTATTATTGGTGCTGGCTTAGCTGGAATTTCTTTTGCAGAAACTTGTCTGATACACGATAAAAAAATTATGGTGCTAAATGACAATTCACAAAACTCAACAAGTATTGCTGGAGGTTTATACAATCCAGTCGTTTTAAAAAGATTTACAAAAATTTGGGAAGCCGAAGCACAACTTGAAATTTCGATACCGTTTTATAAAAAGTTAGAGAAAAAATTAAACGAAAAGTTTCTATTTGAAATTCCGCTTTTAAGGAAATTAAATTCCATCGAAGAACAAAACAATTGGTTTACAGCTTCAGACAAACCTACCCTATCCAATTATCTAAATACCAATTTAGAAACTTTACAAAATGAATTTATAGCCAACAATTATAAATTTGGAAAAGTAAATCATACAGGATTTTTAGATACAAAACATCTAAAAGAAACATATACTAACTTTTTAATTTCGGAAAACAATTACTCAGAAGAAAATTTTGATTATTCACATTTAATCGTTGAAGAAAATTTTATTCAATACAAAAACATCAAAGCCAAACAAATTGTTTTTGCAGAAGGTTTCGGAATACAAAGCAATCCCTATTTTAACAATCTACCATTAGATGGAACAAAGGGAGAACTTTTTATTATTAAAGCTGAAAACTTAAATTTAAAAGAAATCATCAATTCCAGTATTTGGATTTTACCCATCGGATATGATTTATATAAAGTTGGGGCGACATATAATTGGGAAGACAAAACAACAAAAAAAACTGAAGAAGGCAAAAAAGAGCTACTTTCTAACTTAAAAGAATTAATTTCTTGCGAATTTGAAATCGTTGAACATTTAGCCGGAATCAGACCTACAGTAAAAGATAGAAGACCGCTTTTAGGAAGACATTTTTCAAACAAAAACCTATATATTTTAAACGGTATGGGAACAAGAGGCGTTCTTTTCGCTCCTTACCTATCGGATAAACTTTATAATTTCATTGAAAATAATATCGAACTAGACAACGAAATTTCAATCAACAGAATTTATAAAAAATTATTTAGATAAATTGGCTTTCCAATTCTTATCAAAAGAAATAAAAACATTGATCCAAATATTTCTCGACAAACGCATAATTACAGTATTACACAAAATTAACGCTACAACAATTGAAATAAATGATGTTTTTAAAGTGGAATGAAATCCGTAATGAGCAATCAAAAATGTGATAATCCCAATCCCAACACCTAAACCATAACTCACAAACATAGCTCCAAAAAAGAAAGAAGGTTCAATTTTATAAACTTGACCACAATGCGAACACTTTTCATGCATGGCATAAATCTTCATCACGTTAAACGGATTTCCATCTAAATACATACTTTCCTCGTGACATTTTGGACAACAACCAGTTATCATCGCATAAATTTTAGAACCTTTACCAAACATTTCAATAATTTTGATGCAAAGGTAAGATAAGAGTAGTACTTTTGCAGACTATTACAAAAAAACATGCTGAATATACATAATCTTTCTGTTTCCTTTGGTGGAACGTATTTATTTGAAGAAGTCACTTTTAGAATGGGCGCTGGCGACCGTGTAGGTTTGGTTGGAAAAAATGGTGCGGGAAAATCGACAATGCTAAAAATTTTAGCCGGCGATTTCAAACCAGATTCTGGACAAATTGCCACTGAAAAAGAAGTTCGTATTGGATTTTTACGTCAAGATATTGATTTTGAAGCCGGAAGAACGGTTTTAGAAGAAGCGTATCAAGCTTTCAAAGAAATCAAACTTTATGAAGCAAAGATTGAAGAAATCAATCATCAATTAGTTACCAGAACGGATTATGAAAGTGAAGCTTATTCAGAATTAATTCAGCAATTAAGCGATTACCAACACCAATATGAAATTCATGGTGGTTATAATTATGTAGGTGATACTGAAAAAATATTATTAGGTTTAGGTTTCAAACGTGAAGTTTTTAACGATCAAACCGAAACGTTTTCTGGTGGATGGCGTATGCGTATTGAATTAGCAAAACTGTTACTTCAAGCGAATGACATCTTACTTTTAGATGAGCCAACCAACCACTTGGATATTGAAAGTATCATTTGGTTAGAAAGTTTTTTACGAAATTATCCAGGCGTTGTAGTAATTGTATCGCACGATAAAATGTTTTTAGATAATGTGACGAATCGCACGATTGAAATTTCTTTAGGAAAAGCGTATGATTTCAACAAACCGTATTCTCAATATTTAGAATTACGTCACGAAATTCGCGAAAAACAATTGGCAACGCAAAAAAATCAAGCCAAAAAAATTGAAGAAACAGAAAAATTAATTGAGAAATTTCGTGCTAAAGCTTCTAAAGCTTCGATGGCACAATCTTTAATTAAAAAATTAGATAAAGTAGAACGAATTGAAGTGGATGAAGACGATAATTCGGTGATGAATATTTCGTTCCCCGTTTCTAAAGTTCCAGGAAGAGTAGTTATTGAAGCTGAAAAAGTAACAAAAGCTTACGGCGACAAAACCATTTTAAAAGACATTTCACTTTTAGTGGAACGTGGAAGTAAAATTGCATTTGTAGGTCAAAATGGACAAGGAAAATCGACGTTCATCAAAGCGATTGTGAATGAATTTGAATTTCAAGGCGAAATCAAGTTAGGCCACAATGTTCAAGTAGGATATTTTGCTCAAAATCAGGCGGAATATTTAGATGGTGAAATTACTTTGCTTCAAACTATGGAAGAAGCGGCAACGGATACCAATCGTGCGAAAGTTCGAGACATGTTAGGTTCGTTTTTATTCCGTGGTGATGATGTAGAGAAAAAAGTAAAAGTACTTTCTGGAGGTGAGCGAAATCGTTTGGCTTTATGTAAATTGTTGTTGCAACCTATCAACGTTTTGGTGATGGATGAGCCAACGAATCACTTGGATATTAAATCGAAAAATGTATTAAAAGCGGCACTGCAAAAATATGAAGGTACGCTCCTACTCGTTTCTCACGATAGAGATTTTTTACAAGATATGTCGAATTTGGTGTACGAATTTAAAGATCAAAAAATCAAAGAATATTTAGGCGATATCAATTATTTCTTGGAACAACGCAACTTGGAAAACATGCGTGAAGTAGAGAAAAAAGATATTGAGAAAAAAGAAGTTTCGGCTTCCAACAACTCTAAAGCTTCTTATGAAGATCAGAAGAAAAATAAGTCGTTATTAAATAGATTATCTAAAATTGAAAGTCAAATTAAGCAATTAGAAATCGACATTCAAAATGACGATAAAGAATTGGCATCTAATTACGACAAACACGTTGAAAATGCTTCTTTTTTTACCGCTTACAACAAGAAAAAAGCAGAATTAGATAAACTTTTAGAAGACTGGGAAATTGTGCAGGAAGAGATTGATAATTTGTAGAACTAACAGTTGTCAGTCTGAGCGGAGTCGAAGACCTATTAACTTACAATAGTCATATGTATTTCAAATGTCTTTTTTGTAGCTAATTCCAGCTTTCCATTACAAAATTTTGGTTCCACTTTAAGGTTTTAAAAATTGTAAAAGCGCTTCTTTGGTCGCGTTTTACAACTAAAAAAAGCTAAAAAAGTGGAACCAAAATGTTTTCCACTACAATCTGGGCTAGGGCCACTCGTTTCAAAAGAAATTTAGACTATTTTTCAAAATAGGATTTCACCTGCAAGGTTTTTTTTAACCTTGTAGGTGTTGTTTATTATACCTACAAGGTTAAAAAAACCTTGCAGGATATTAATAGTACTTACAATTTTGTCATTCCGACCTTAGGAGGAATCTCATCGTCAAAGTCAATCCATCAAAATCCTTTTAATCTGCGTGCTTAACAATTCAATTAATTAAGCACAAATACAAAGAGATGCTTTTAGCATGACAAGTTTGTCGTTAAAGTATTACGGATGCGGATTATGAGATTCCTCCTAAGGTCGGAATGACAAGATTGTAGTGATTGGAATAAGAATAAGGCTTGTGTAAGATGCTTTCAGTATGACAAGAATGAGGTTACTATATGATGATTTTTCCTAACAGTTTCCACAAAGTTTGTCACCCTGAAAGGGTCTCACGCAAAGAGGGTCTGCAATACAATTCAAACAATTCTTAAGCACAAATACAAAGAGATGCTTTTAGCATGACAAGTTTGTCGTTAAAGTATTACGGATGCAGATTTTGAGATTCCTCTTTGGGTCGGAATGACAAATTTGTGGTGATTGGTTTGTGTGAGATGCTTTCAGCATGACAAGTTTGTGGTTATTTTATAGTTCTTTTGAAAACTGGGGTTGCGTTAGTGATGGGAACGGCATCTCCCGATTTTTCATCGGGAATATAGTGGACAGCACGACCTGAAAGGGAACGCCCAAATAAAATAAAAACTCTTCGACTCCGCTCAGAGTGACAAAAATAGAAACAAGAGTATAAAAAAAAAGTCCCGATTGCTCGAGACTTTTCTTTATACTTAAAACTGAAGTGAATTATTTCACTAAAGTCATTTCATCAACAATGTGTTTCGCACCAGAGAAATTTTCAATTACCCAAAGTACATAACGAATATCTACGTTAATAGTTCTTTGTAGTTTTTTATCGAAAATTACATCACCAGCCATTGCTTCAATGTTTCCATCAAACGCTAAGCCGATTAATTCTCCTTTTCCGTTTAATACTGGCGAACCAGAATTTCCTCCTGTAATGTCATTATCAGTTAAGAAACAAACGTGTAAAGAACCATCTTTATCTGCATAACGACCGTATTCTTTTTTAGCGCTCATGTCTAATACTTTTGAAGGTAAATCAAATTCTAAATCACCTTTTTTGTATTTTTTAACTTGTCCAGCTAAAGTAGTGTAGTTATTTACAGTAGCGTCATTTCTTTTGTCAGCTGGTAAAGAACGAACTTTTCCGTATGTTAAACGTAAAGTAGAGTTAGCATCTGGATATAAAGTAGTACCAATTTTAGATTCTCTTAAACCTTCTACCAATAAACGGAAAGAAGCTCCAAAATCGTTTTGAGCTTTCATTAACTCGTCACTTCTTTTTCCGATATGAGCTGTTAAATCAGTAGATAAAGCAAATAAAGGATCATTTGTTAACATAGCTTCACTTGGTAAATCTAAGAACGCTTTAATCCTGTCTTTAGAAGTAAAAATACTTAAATCAAAAGCTGCATTTACATATTTAGTGAAGTCACCGTTATTCTCCTTAGCTAATTTTTCAACCATTGGTGCTAAAGTATAACCTGCTTTTTTAGAATACAATCCTAATTGAGCAGCTAAGATATCTTTTTCAGCAGGAATGTGTAATTCTTTAAACATTTCATCTGCCATTTCTAAAATACCTGGTGCCATTTCTGCACGTTTAGTAGCGTCAGCTTTTGTATATAAATCTAATTGTCTTCCTAAAGATCTGCTAACCGTTCCGAAAGCAGACGTTCTGAATAATTGTTGTAAATAGTTATCATGACGCGATTTCTCATTCGTCATCGCATAAAACTTATTAATTGTAGGAACAACGTTACCATATTTAGCTTTGTTAGCTGGTTGGTTCGCCCATTTGTTAAATTTAGCTTCTTGAGCTGCTTTAGATTTAGCTGTACCAAATTTAGTTAACGCATCAATCATACCTTGACGGTTTTTCCAGTAATTCGCAACTCCTGCAAATTTTGAAGCATAAATTAAGTTTAAAGCATCAGATTGAACCATGTATTTTTTCATGTTATCCATTCCTGTTTTAGAACCTTCTACCCAAGCTGGATACGCAAATTTTACGTTTTGCTCAATTCCACCTGCTGGCATCCAACGATTCGTACGACCTGGATAACCTAAAATCATAGCGAAATCATTTTCTTTCACACCACCTAAATTAACTGGTAAGTGGTGTTTTGGTTGTAACGGTACATTGTTCGCTGAATATTCTGCTGGATTTCCATTAGCATCTGCATAAATTCTGAACATTGAGAAATCAGCAGTATGACGAGGCCATTCCCAGTTGTCTGTATCTCCACCAAATTTTCCTAAACTTTCTGGTGGTGTTCCAACTAAACGTACATCTTTATAATCTTGGTAAACGAAATAGTAATATTCATTTCCTTGAAAAAAGGGACGAACAGAAACCGTATATTTTCCACCTTCGTTATTTTCTTTTTCGATTTTTGCAATTTCTTGATTGATTGCTTTTTCTCTATCCGCTTCACTCATTCCTGGAGTTACAACTGATAAAATTCTTTTTGAACAATCGTCCATACGAACGAAGAAACGTACGAATAAACTAGAAGGTTTTAATTCTTCTTTTCTATTTGCAGCCCAATAACCATCTTTTAAATAGTTTTTTTCTGCAGAAGATAATTCAGCAATCGCATCATAACCACAGTGGTGATTGGTTAATACTAATCCGTCTTTAGAAATTAACTCTGCTGTACAACCTCCGTTAAATTGCACGATAGCATCTTTTAAACTGTGGTTGTTAATACTATAAATTTCTTGTGGCGTTAATTGTAACCCCATTTTTTGCATATCGCGGTGGTTTAGTCTTTCGATAAACATTAAAAACCACATTCCTTCGTCAGCCTTTACACTAAATGGGATTAGCATAAATGCAGCCACTAAGGATACCATAAATTTTTTCATAATTTGTTAAGTTTAAATTTTAAAACCCGTATTTACAGATTTCGTAAAATAGTTTGTTATTTGTGATGCGAATATACTTTAAATTTAAAAAAAAATCAAAAAATTAAGTAATCAATAAAAGCAGATGGTTAAATTTTAACTTTTGATTTTAAAAAAAAAGCGTCCAGAAAATCAGAACACTTTTTAAATATAAAAAATTTGTTATTTTATGTTAAACATTTAACATTTTCCACAATTTGTCTTTCAATTCCGTTAAACCTTGTTGTGCAACAGATGAAATAAACATATAGTCAAGACCTTTAAGTTCTTTATCTAATTGCTGTTTCATTTCATTTTGCAATTCTTCATCTAACATATCACATTTAGAAATTACTAACAATCTGTCTTTATCTAACATTTCAGGATTGTAACGTCTTAATTCGTCTAAAAGAATTTCGTATTCCTTTTTAATATCATCTGCATCAGCTGGAACTAAAAATAATAACGTTGAATTTCGTTCAATATGACGTAAGAAATAGTGTCCTAAACCTTTACCTTCAGCAGCGCCTTCAATAATTCCAGGAATATCTGCAATTACAAATGATTGAAAATCACGGTAAGCAACAATTCCTAAATTCGGTTTTAAAGTGGTAAAAGCATAATCAGCAATCTTTGGTTTTGCTGAAGTTAATACAGATAATAATGTCGATTTTCCAGCATTTGGGAATCCAACTAAACCAACATCTGCTAGTACTTTTAATTCTAAAATGACGTCTACTTCTTCACCAGGAATTCCAGGCTGTGCATAACGAGGCGTTTGGTTGGTAGAACTTCTGAAATTCCAGTTTCCTAAACCACCTTTTCCTCCACGAGCTAAAATTTTAGTTTCCCCATCATCAGTGATTTCGAATAAAACTTCACCAGTTTCTTTATCTTTCACAACCGTTCCTAATGGCACTTCAATGAATTTATCTTCCCCATCATGACCTGTACTTCTGCTGCTTCCTCCATCACCACCGTGACCTGATTTAACATGGCGCAAAAACTTTAAATGGAATAACGTCCACAAATTTTTACTTCCTCTAATAATAACATGACCTCCACGACCACCATCTCCACCATCTGGACCACCTTTTTCAATAAATTTTTCTCTATGTAAGTGAGAAGACCCCTTCCCGCCTTTACCAGATGCAACATATATTTTTACGTAGTCTACGAAATTTCCTTCAGTCATTTTATTTTGTTTTGAGTTTGAATTTGTCAGTTTTTATCTTTTATGTAAAACTAGCATTCAAACTATATTTATTCTTTACTTATATTTATTTGGCAAAGATACGTTTTTTACCTTATTTATTTAAATAGAAAAAACAGCTCAGAATGTTGTCCATTTCAAGCTGCTTCATTTATGTTATAAAAAATTATTCTGTAATTGTTTTTATTAGAATTTTATCAATTTTAACGCCATCCATATCCATTACTTCAAACTCTAATTTATTCCATATTAATTTTTCACCTTGTTTTGGAATACTTCCTAATTCAGTAATCATTAAGCCGCTCACAGTGGTTACTTCATAATCGTTTAGCATATCATCTAAATCGAAATACGTCATAAAATCGTGTAAGGAATAATGTCCATCAACCAACCAACTTCCATCTTCTCTTACTACTAATTGAAATTCTTCATCGTAAAAATCGGCAGCATCTCCAACCAATGCTTCTAAGATATCATTTAAGGTAATAATACCTTGAAAAATCCCATATTCATCTGTAACTAAAGCGTAATGCACTTTTGATTTTTTGAAATTCTCTAAAGCTTTATATGCCGAAGTATGTTCAATAAAATATACCGGATCAATCATGATTTTTTGCAAATCGAAATCGCCTTTTTCAATATTCGCAAATAAATCTTTTAACAATACTACACCAATAACTTCATCTAAATTTTCGCTACAAACGGGATAAACCGAGTGTAATTCGTTTAATATTTTTGTTTTTAATTCTTCGTAAGTTTCGTCTAAAGCCAAATACACAATGCTTTTTCTGTGTGTCATTAAAGAATTAACTTTTCTATCACCAATATGAAAAACACGTTCTACAATATCTTGTTCAATTTCTTGAACTTCACCAACTTCAGTTCCTTCTTTAATAATAGCTTTAATTTCTTCTTCGGTAACTTTTCCGTCAGCTGTTGGTTTTATTTTAAATACTTTAAGAATAAAATCTGTTGAAGTGGTTAATAACCAAATAAAAGGAGCAGTCGCTATAGACATCACTTTCATTGGAACAGCTACTGATTTCGCAATAGCTTCGGGATAATTTAAACCAATTCTTTTCGGTAATAATTCTCCAAAAACAAGAGAAAAGAAAGTTAAGATAACTACCACAACGCCAACTGCTAGAGAGTGTGCGTATGGAAAAGTTAAAGTGTAAGTGGCGAAAAATGTTTCGACATCTGTAGTGATTTTTGCTCCAGAATAGATACCAGTTAAAATACCTATTAAGGTAATACCAATTTGCACCGTAGACAAAAATTTGTTTGGTGAATTAGCTAAATCTAAAGCTGTTTTTGCACTCGTATTGCCTTTTTTGGCAGCGGTTTCTAACCTGTTTTTTCTTGCTGATATGAGTGCGATCTCTGACATGGAGAAAATTCCATTGAGTAGTATCAACAAGAATATTATGACTATTTCCAATTTTTATATAGTTGAATTAAATGCAATATAATTAAAATTTGTCGATTATTGTACTTAATCGCTCTGTAATTTCTTGAATTGTACCAATACCATTAACTGTGTAAAACTTACCTTGAGACTTGTAATACTCCATTAACGGCGCTGTTTTTTCGTTATATTCTTGGTATCTATTTCTTATTTTTTCTTCATCTTGATCGTCTGGTCGTCCAGAAGTTTTCCCTCTTTCTAACAAACGCTTTACTAAAATTTCATCATCTGCTTCTAAAGCAACTGTTGCTGTAATCGCATCATTTTTAGAATTTAAAAACGCATCTAAGGCTTCCGCTTGTGCAATTGTTCTTGGAAATCCATCAAATAAAAACCCTTTTGATTCTGGATTTTTTTCCACTTCACTTTGCAACATTTGAATGGTTACAGAATCCGGAACTAAATCGCCTTTATCCATGTACGTTTTTGCTAAACAACCTAATTCTGTTTCATTTTTGATGTTAAATCTAAAAATATCTCCAGTAGACAAATGTGTTAATGTGTATTTCTCTTTTAAAAATTCTGCCTGCGTGCCTTTACCAGCGCCCGGTTTCCCGAATAAAACTATATTAATCATTGTGTTGTGATAATTAAAATAAACGGCAAATTTACAAACTAATAAACATATAAAAATATAAATATTACTTTTTTTAAAAAATGATTATTTTTACACCTATGAATCTAGCTTTTTATCAACTTATAGAAGAGAGTACAGCGCATCGATTAAACCGAGAATTTATTCGCGATTATGTAATTCAAAATCCAGATAAATTACAATTTTTAATAGAAATTGCACTGAACGAAAACGACAAAATTCATCATAAAGCTTGTTGGAGTTTAGAATTAATTTTCGAACTTCAACTAGAACTTATTCTTCCATTTCTAGAGGAATTTATTTCGAAAATTTCCTTTTATAAAAACGATTCTGCAATCAGACCCATTTCCAAAATATGTTTATTTTTATCCAAATCGAAAACCATAAAACTAATAGAAAAACAAGAAACAAAAATCATTGAAACCTGTTTAGATTGGTTAATTCAAGATGAAAAAGTAGCCTCAAAAGCCTATTCCATGAGAGCTTTGTACAATTTCGGCAAAAAACATCCTTGGATTCATGAAGAATTAAAATCCATACTTACACAAGACTACCCGAATCATTCTGCAGCCTATAAAGCCGCAGCAAAAGATATTTTGAAAAAACTAAAATAGAAGCCAATTGCGAAACAAATTCAAATTAGTATCTTTGCGCAAACACAACAATTACAACTAATGAATTATTTTTCTTCAGATTTTAAATTAGGAATTTTAGGTGGCGGCCAATTAGGCAAAATGCTACTTACCGAAACCCGTAAATTCGACATCACCACTCTTGTTTTAGACCCAAGTAACGAAGCACCAGCTCAATTTGGTGCGACTAAATTTTTCACTGGGAGTTTAATGGATTATGAAACCGTTTATCAATTTGGTAAAATGTGTCATTCCATAACAATAGAAATTGAAAATGTAAACTTAGACGCTCTAGACAAGCTTGAAGAAGAAGGTCATATTGTGTTTCCTTCACCAAAAACGTTGCGATTAATTCAAAACAAAGGAAAACAGAAAGATTTTTATGTAGAAAACAATATTCCAACATCAAAACATCAAAGATTTGTTGATTTAAATGATTTGAAAAAATCCTTAGAAAAAGACGAATTAGAATTTCCTTTCGTTTGGAAATGCGCTCAATTTGGATACGATGGAAATGGTGTGAAAATTTGTCGTTCTACGATAGATTTGCATAATTTACCAGATGTAGAATGTATTGCGGAAGAAATGGTTCCTTTTAAAAATGAATTAGCTGTGATTGTAGCCAGAAATGCAAATGGTGATGTAAAAACCTATCCAGTTGTAGAAATGGAATTTCATCCAGAAGCGAATCAAGTGGAATATGTAATTTGTCCAGCAAGAATTGATGAAAAAGTAGCACAATTGGCAATTGAAACAGCTTTACAAGTTTCACAAGCTTTCAATCATGTAGGTCTATTAGCGGTAGAAATGTTTCAAACAGAATCAGACGATATTTTAGTAAACGAAGTCGCACCAAGACCTCATAATTCAGGACATCACACGATTGAAGCGAGTTATACTTCGCAATTTGAAAACCATTTGCGTTCGGTTTTAAACTTACCTTTAGGAAATACGGATAGTAAAGTGGCTGGAATTATGGTAAATTTGGTGGGAGAAGAAGGTTTTTCTGGTCCAGTTATTTATGAAAATATTGAAAAAATAATGGCCATTAATGGTGTAACGCCACATATTTACGGGAAAAAAGAAACGCGACCATTCAGAAAAATGGGGCACGTTACTATCGTAAACGAAGATATGACCGAAGCCAGAAAAATTGCCGAAGAAGTGAAGAATAGTATTCGAGTGATTAGTGGCCCCCTAACCCCCAAAGGGGGAATTTAAAATCGAAAATTTTAAAATGAGAAAAATAATTATATCTTTTGGCCATTTATTACTATTTTCAATCACACAATATTTACCTAATATATTTTCTGATAAAAGTGATTACGATAAACTAATATTATATGGGTTTCCAAATAATTTTTACTTAGTTAAGTTAAATACTTCAGAAGATATGTGTGGATTAGCAGAAACCGATTTTAGAATTGAAAATTTAACAATTAACATACTTATTTATTTTTTTACTTTTTGGTTCATAAAATATATTTACAAAACAACAACAAACTCAAACAACTTAAACCCTACTCACCCCTAGTAGGAATTCCCCCTTTGGGGGTTAGGGGGCTAATATGAGTAAAGTAGCCATCATAATGGGAAGCATTTCGGATATGCCGGTCATGCAAGAAGCCATAGACATTTTAAAAGGATTTGATATTGAAATTGAAGTCGATATTGTTTCAGCACACAGAACGCCAGAAAAATTATTCGATTTTAGTAAAAACGCACACACTCGTGGTATTTCAGTAATTATTGCTGGAGCTGGAGGAGCAGCGCATTTACCAGGAATGGTGGCATCTATGAGTCCGCTTCCAGTAATTGGAGTACCTGTAAAATCAAGTAATTCTATTGATGGTTGGGATTCTGTTTTATCTATTTTACAAATGCCAGGTGGCGTTCCAGTGGCAACTGTAGCTTTAAATGGTGCGAAAAACGCTGGAATTTTAGCTGCACAAATTATTGGAAGTTCTGATAAATGTGTGTTAGATAAAATTATTTTTTATAAAGAAGGCTTACGCGATACGGTTTTAAAAGCCTCTGAAAACTTAAAGAAATAAAAAACTCCGACTTATCACTAAGTCGGAGCCAAAAATCTATTCACAATTAAGTGACAACTATAAAAAAAATTCTCTTTTGGGGAAAAAAGGGCGATATTTTCGCTTTATTTCTTTTACAAAGATATACGCTTTACCGATAAAAACAAGCATTTCATCGGATTTTTTTGTTAAAATATTGAATAATTTACAAAACCTCAATAAAACAAGGGCTTCCGAAATCATACTAAAAACCAAAGAAATTACTTAAAACATAAATATATGTCAGTTTTAACTCTAAAATTCAATACAAAACACAATACTGCACCTTTTTTGGCAATAAAAACGGAAGACTATCTACCAGCTTTCCTCAAAAACATCGAAAAAGCACGTTTAGAAATTGACAACATTATCCATTCAACCGAAAATCCAACGTTTGAAAACACAATTGAAGCCTTAGATTTTTCTGGAGAAGAATTAGATCGCTTATCTAGCATATTTTTCAATTTGAATTCCGCTGAAACTTCAGATGAAATGCAAAAAATCGCACAAGAAGTAACGCCGTTACTTACTGAATTCGGAAACGATATTGCTTTAAACGAAGATTTGTTCAAAAGAGTAAAAGCAGTTTACGAAAACAGAGCGAATGTAAATCTGACAACCGAACAAGCTACACTTTTAGATAAAAAATATAAAGGTTTTGCCAGAAATGGAGCTTTACTTTCCGAAGATAAAAAAACACGTTTACGAGAAATTGATACAGAACTAGGCAAATTACAGTTGACTTTCGGCGAAAACACTTTAGCGGAAACCAATAATTTTCAATTGCACATTACTAATGAAGCCGATTTAAAAGGTTTACCAGATGGTGCGAAAGAAGCTGCAGCCGATTTAGCCAAAACGAAAAATGAAACAGGTTGGATGTTTACTTTAGATTTTCCAAGTTATATCCCTTTTGTAACCTATATTGAAAATAGAGAATTACGTAAAAAAATGGCGATTTCGTATGGGAAAAAAGCCTTTCAAAATAACGAATACAATAACGAAGAAATTACTAAAAAAATTGTCGCGCTTCGTCATGAACGTGCTATTTTATTAGGCTACGAAACGCACGCGCATTTTGTTTTAGAAGAAAGAATGGCTCAAAATCCAACAAAAGTATTATCGTTTTTAAATGATATTTTAGAAAAAGCAAAACCCGCTGCTAAAAGAGAATTTGAACAATTGTCTGCTTTCGCGAAGGAATTAGACGGAATTGAACACTTAGAAAAATGGGATTCTGCCTATTATTCGGAGAAATTGAAACAAAAATTATTCAATTTGGACGATGAAGCGTTGAAACCGTATTTCAAATTAGAAAATGTATTAAACGGTGCTTTTACCATTGCAGAAAAACTTTTTGGAATCACCTTTAACGAAGTTTTCGATATTGACAAATACCATGAAGATGTTCAAACTTTTGAAGTTTTAGATGAAAACAAAAACTTAGTGGCGATATTTTACACCGATTTCTTTCCAAGAAAAGGCAAACGAAATGGCGCTTGGATGACATCTTTCAAACCACAATATATAAAAGAAGGAACAAACGAAAGACCACACGTTTCTAATGTATGCAATTTTACACCGCCAACAGCAACGAAACCATCATTATTAACGTTTAATGAAGTAACGACATTATTTCACGAATTCGGTCACGGATTACACGGCATGTTAGCGAATACCACCTACCCTAGCCTTTCTGGAACTTCTGTTTTTTGGGATTTTGTAGAATTACCGTCTCAAGTGATGGAAAATTGGTGTTACGAACCTGAAGCGTTGGCTTTATTTGCGAAACATTATGAAACAGGTAAAATTATCCCACAAGAATATGTAGAAAAAATTAAAGAATCGGCAAGTTTCTTAGAAGGAATGGCAACTTTACGCCAATTAAGTTTTGGATTGTTAGACATGGAATATCATGGTAAAAATCAAACCATTGAAAATGTAAAAGCGTTTGAAAAACAAGCTATGGGCGACACCTCATTATATCCTGATGTGGCGGAAAATTGTATGAGCGTTTCGTTTTCACATATTTTTCAAGGGGGTTATTCTTCTGGATATTATAGTTACAAATGGGCCGAAGTTTTAGATGCTGATGCATTTGCGTATTTCCAAGAAAATGGGATTTTTAATAAAGAAGTCGC
>CAYWVV010000002.1:86584-93359 GCA_964461805.1 uncultured Flavobacterium sp. | reverse complement strand
ATGCTGATGCATTTGCGTATTTCCAAGAAAATGGGATTTTTAATAAAGAAGTCGCAACCAAATTTAAAGATAACGTTTTATCAAAAGGTGGAACGGATCATCCAATGACTTTATACAAAAAATTTAGAGGTCAAGAACCTAAACCGGATGCTTTGTTGAAACGTGCTGGTTTACTATAATATATTACAATTACAAATAAAAAATCCCGTTCCGAAATATCGAAACGGGATTTTTTTATCCATTAAAATTATTTATTCAATAATAATTCTTTTTGAAACTTGTTTACCTTCAGTTTTTACATTTAAAATGTAAACTCCAGCTTGTGTTGTAGAGAAATCAAGTTCTTTTGTAAATAAAGTTCCTTGTGATTCAAAATTGTTTTGATAAATTGATCTTCCTCTTAAATCGAATAATTCAACCGAAACTTTATCTGAAGTTGGTAATGAAATATTTAATTTACCTTTTGTAGGATTAGGATATAACACAAACCCATCAATTTGATTTGATTGAGAAGACAACGTGCCTTGAATAACAAAATTATCAATCATCACACCTTCTTGATTTACTCCAGCATCTGAAATAAATGCAAATCTAAATATCGCATTAGCAGCTGAATTTAAAGGACTAAGAGTATGAGTATAACTTCTTTTATTTCCATTAACACCAGTTCCTCCAACAGGAGCTGTTGCATAATTTCCTGTCCATTGTTTACCAATACAATTGAAACAATCTGTTGCATCTGGTAATCTTGAACTATTATACCAGTTTGTATCAGTAGAAGTTCCTAAAACATTCCAAGTTGCACCAGAATCCGTAGAATATTCAAAATAAATAATATCCCAATTTGATTCTAAATCAAAAGCCATATCAAAACTAACCGTAGGATTAGCTATGTTAGTTAAGTTGTAACATTGAGACACTAAATAAGAAGTAATATTATCAGGATAATTACCAGTTAATTTAGTAGCATACACATCAGAACCCGCAAGAGCATTAGTTAATAATGTTTTACTTATAGCACCACGCTGCCAAACAGAATTAGTTTTCCCATTTGAATCTATAGATACTAAAACATCACTTGCGCTATTAAATGCATTTACTGATCCAATTGTTCCATTATCATTTACTGTTACATACGTTGTTTTAGAATTATTACTTGTATTAGTATCACCTGATAAAGTTGCAGTAACTACGATAGTATGAGTACCGCGTAACAATGAACCTAATGAAATAGTATAATTTTGAGTAGGGTTTGAACAAACAGATAAATCTGAACCTGTCCAAGATACAGGAATCTGAGCTCCACCATCTATAGAATATGTAATTGTAGCTGAAGATATTGCTGTTGATCCTTGGTTTTCCAAAACAAAACCTACAGAATGCGATGCGCCACAAGCTACATTTGAATCTCCGGTAACAGAACTTAAAACTAAATCCAAGTCTGTATATCTTCCACCTACGTTTACTGCGTACCAACTATTGATTACTGCTAAATGTTCCGCAGAACCACAACCAAAAGTATTTTTGGCAGCTACAATTGTTGCATTACGCATGTCCATATATGTAGAATTTGGTGTCAAATAATCTCTTTCTGCATAATATGTAATTTGAGAAGATTTTGCCATTCCAATACCTGTTGTTGTAGTTGTTCTTGTTGGAGCAGCATTGTTAGTCCAGTTTGTTTTACCAATTGTAAGTAAATAAAACCAATGGTTTAAAACCCCACTATTATTATGAACACCACAATTATCATTTGTTGAACTTGGAGTACATGCTCCATCATCTGCTGTAGTTGTCCAATTTGTTCCTTTGTATGTATCCGGATTTCCTTTTGTAGTTGGATAGCTCATAGAACGTAAAGAATTTCCAGTTGAAGAAAGATCTTCTCCAATTTTCCAAAGAGCTAAAGTTCCAGGAGATGTCGTATCAGCAGTTGCGTTCAAATTACCATTTCGCCCATAGATTTCAATACAAGTTCCCCATATATCTGACAATCCTTCATTCATTCCACCTGATTGATTTTGATATGCTAAATTAGCTGTATACGTACAAACAGCATGTCCAATTTCATGCCCACAAACATCTAAAGCAGTAAATGGTCTTGTGCTACCATCACCATAAGTCATAACACTTCCGTTCCAAAAAGCATTTGAATAACCTGCTCCACCGGCAACATCATCATAATGCACAAAACTTTTAATTTGTGCACCAGCATCATCAAAACTATTTCTATTGAAAATATTTTTCCAAAAATCATAGGTCATTTCTGCACCCCAATGAGCATCTAAAGCAGCATTATCTTTAGTTGTTGATGCCGTAGCATAATTACCTGCATTCCAAGTATTAGTTGTATTTGTAAAATTGGTTAATGCATAACTAGGCGCTTTATTTGAATTGTAAGTAAAAATACCATTACCTCTTGTTGCATCATTTAAAACAAAATTAGTTGGTGCAGTTTGCGTTGTCTCTATTGTTCTAGTTCCACTATATCTTGTTGCAGCACTTCCAGCCACAAATGGAGTGAAAAGTGCATTCTCTTTATTTAATGCAATTTTTTCAAACTTTTTTGCATTTTGTTCAATTTCATAATCTGACACTAAATGTGTTACATGTTTGATAATTGGATTTTTATATAATATTTCTCCTGTTTTAGCGTCTACAAATATTTCATCTCTAGAAATTGGTGCTTTAGCATAAATATCAAATTTATAAGCTAGTCTAACTTCCCCTTTATTTACTAATGGAAAAATTACCAATTCACCAGAAGGCTTTTTATAGTTCATTGCTTCAGCAGAAACTTCATCTTCCCATAAATACGTTTGCGCATTTACAAAATTAATGGCTTTGTTAAACGCATCAGATTGTGTTAATGGTGCTTTTAAACTTAATCCTTCAGCATTATATAATTCCCCATTGACAGAAATAACATTTCCGTCTTTCATGTGAGTTATTAAGGTTCCGAATTCAACTTTAACTCCATTAAAGTATTGTTGGAATCTTTGATGAGTAAAACCCGCTTCATCTGAAGTTGCTTTTTTGGGAATAAAAGAATTTAAGTCATTTAAAGAATATAATTTTGAAAATTCTTTAATTGCTTTTTCACTTGTGTGAAAACCGCTTAAATTAATTGTTTTTTGAAAGGCTTGGTCTCCAATGTATTTTTCGCTTTTTTGAGAATAAGCTACAGTAGACAAAAGCAAAGAAAGTCCTAAGACTTTTAAGTAATTGTTTTTCATTATTATAGTAGTTTGGTTTGCAATATTAATTAAAATTATTTAAAATAAAAAAAAAAAGCAAAATTAAACTTTCATTTATTTTTGAAAGTTTAAAAACTTTTACATATCTTTGTACTATCAAATAAGATAAACCATAAAATGGAATTCAAAGAAGCTAAAAATAAATTCGTACAAACTTGGGGCGCACTCGGTTCTCAATGGGGAATTAACAAAACGATGGCGCAAATCCATGCTTTGTTAATGGTTTCTAGCGAAGCGGTTTCTATGGAAGATATTATGGAAGAATTACAAATTTCTCGAGGAAATGCTAGTATGAATATTCGTGCTTTGATGGATTGGGGAATTGTGTATAAAGAATACAAAGCAGGCGAAAGAAGAGAATTTTTCACTGCCGAAAAAGACTTGGACGAATTAGCCGTAAAAATCTCAAGAGAACGCAGCAAAAGAGAAATCAAACCCGCTTTGAAAGTCTTAAAAGAAGTGTCTTCGATTTCTGCTAACGCCACTTCTGAAGAAAAACATTTCGTAGATCAAACCAAAAAATTATACGATTTTGTACTTAAAGCTGACAATGTTTTAGATAAAATTACAGAATACAAAGACAATTGGTTGGCACAGATTCTGTTAAAGTTTATGAAGTAATAAATCGAGCTAAAAAAATTTAATTAAAACTTTCATTTTTTTCTGAAAGTTTAAAAATAAAAAGAAGCATGAAAATTCTAAAACACATAAATGCGTTCGCAATAGGCTTACCAATGTTATTACTAATTATAGGACTTACAATAAATGATCCCGCTGGAAACTGGATTGGATTTGCATTATTTTCAACGATGTTAACAGGATTAATTCAAATACTTTTAGGATTGTTTCTTTTTTTCAAAAGTCCGAAAAACAAGCATTTAAGATTTTATATTATTTCTGTAATTCTATTTTTCGCTTTATGGTTCATAAATATACAGATTAATTACTTGGATTTTTTAACATTCATTTTAACACCAATACCATTGATTTTAGCCACATACTTTTCATTAATAATCTATAAAAAAAATTATTTATGAACCTCAACATAATCGGATATTTAATTTATCTCAGTCTAACTAGCATAATTATCATCAAAGTTGGAAAATTATGCTACGATAATGGAAATATATTTGTGTCACAATTGATTCCGAATCATGAAGAATTGTGTCATCAAATAAACAAAATGCTTCTAATTGGATATTATTTATTGAATTTGGGTTATTGTGCGATGACCATCATTTCATGGGAAAAAATTCAAACTAATAATCAACTTATCGAAATCATTGCGACCAAATCAGCAATCATCATTCTTACCATCGGATTTATGCATTATATCAACATATTTTTATTAACGAAATACATTAAAAAATTAATTTAAACACACACATTATGGAAACTACAAAAATTTTAGTCGGATACGCTATTTACTTACCAATTGCTTTATTTTTAACTTATTACGTAAGTAAAACCTTGTTCAAAAACAGTAAAATATTCATGTTAGATATTTTTAAAGGTCGAGAAGAAATTGCCAATGCAACCAATAAATTATTTGAAACCGGATTTTATTTACTTAATTTGGGTTTTGCTTTAATGATTTTAGAAATGACCATTTACAAAAACGATTATCAAAGTTTAATTGAAGCCTTAAGTTATAAAATTGGAGGATTTGCCATCTATTTAGGAATCATGTTATTCTTAAACTTATATTTCTTTTTCAGAGGAAAACGCAAAGCCAGTCAAACACAAGTAGAACAAAGAATTGTAATTAACGGGTAGTGAACAATCCTGACAGGTTTCAAAAACCTGTCAGGATTAAAAAATTAAAAATGAAAACGCTAAAAAACCAAACCTTACTTTACGACGAAGATTGTCCACTTTGCCGAGTGTACACAAAAGGTTTTATTACAGCAGGAATGTTGGACGAAAACGGCAAAAAACCCTATTGTCAATTAACGGAAGAAGAACAAAATTTTATTGATATACAACGCGCTTCTAATGAAATTGCTTTGGTTGATAATGAAAATAAAACCGTTCTTTATGGCATTGACAGTTTGTTAAAAGTCATTGGTTTTTCATTTCCTTGGATGGAAAAAGTCGGAAATTGGAAATTGATAAATTTTCTACTTAAAAAACTCTATTCATTTATTTCTTACAACAGAAAAGTAATTATGCCAAGTAAGAAAAAAGCAGAAATAAAATTAGAATGTGTTCCAGATTTCAACATCAGATACAGACTTATTTATATCATTTTCGCCACTATAATTACGATCGTTACTCTAAATAAATGTGCACAAATTATAACTATACTTCCAAACGCATCCATTTATAGAGAAGTTATTTTAGCAATAGGACAAATTGGTTTTCAACTTTTATTTCTGACCAAAAAAGATAAAAAAACAAACGTAAATTATGTTGGAAATTTAATTACGATATCTTTAATAGGTGCTATTATTTTGGTTCCAATAATTCTACTTTCATCAATACTTGTATTACCTCAACTTCTTATCTTAACTTGGTTTGGAATGACCGTTTGCATTATGATTGCGGAACATTACAGAAGAATCAATATTCTCGAATTACCAAAATATCTAACGGTAACTTGGGTTTTATATCGAATTATAGCGCTAGGAATTATCTTAAACGTTTAAAAATGAAAAAACTTATCATAGCAGCTGGAACCGGATTTTTAGGTCAGGTTTTAGTCGATCATTTCAAAGATTCTTTTGATGAAATTGTCATTCTTACGAGAGGAAAATCTGAAAGTAAAAACAATATCAAATATGTAAATTGGAATGCTAAATCATTTTCTGGTTGGGAAAAGGAATTAGAAAACACAGATGTTTTAATCAATTTAGCAGGGAAATCTGTGGATTGCAGATACAACGAAAAAAACAAACAAGAGATTTTTAACTCTAGAATTGAGAGTACCAAAATCCTAAATGAAGCCGTTTTACAATGCAAAAATCCACCGAAACATTGGTTAAACTCCTCTACTTCTACTATTTATCGTTTTTCATTAGACAAACAAATGGATGAAACTACTGGAGAAATTGGCAACGACTTCTCTATGAACATCGCTAAAAGTTGGGAAAAAGCGTTCTTCGAAACTAAAACTCCGAAGACATTAAAAACAGCGTTACGAACTTCTATTGTTTTAGGAAAAAATGGCGGTGCTTTTATTCCATTAAAAACTTTAGCAAAACTGGGATTGGGCGGAAAACAGGGAAATGGCAAGCAATTTATCAGTTGGATTCACGAAAAAGATTTTGCCAGAGCCGTTGCTTTTGTTATCGAAAATAAATTGGAAAAGGAGATCAATATTGTTTCTCCAAATCCGATTAGAAACGTAGACTTTATGTCGAAATTACGAAAAGCAGCTGACATGCCTTTTGGTATTTCTCAACCCAAATGGCTATTGGAATTGGGTTCAAAAATAATCAATACCGAAACTGAATTGGTTTTGAAAAGTCGAAACGTAATTCCAAAACGCTTACAAGAAAACGGGTTCACTTTCAATT
>CAYWVV010000002.1:0-86484 GCA_964461805.1 uncultured Flavobacterium sp. | reverse complement strand
TTTAATTAAAATGACAACCATAAAAATCACCACTAACTATTTTGCACCTATTGAATCCGAACTAGTTTTAAAAAGTCGAAACGTAATTCCAAAACGCTTACAAGAAAACGGGTTCACTTTCAATTACGATTCAGTAGAAAAAACATTTGAAAATTTATTACAGAAAAATTAAACACCGATTTCACAGATTAACACAAACCAATCTGTGAAATTTGAGTAAATCTGTGTTACCAATACTTTTAATTAAAATGACAACCATAAAAATCACCACTAACTATTTTGCACCTATTGAAAAAGTTTTTGACACCAATCGAAACATCGATATTCATCAGCAATCGGCAAGTAAAACTAAGGAAGTTGCCATTGGTGGAATTACTTCTGGATTAATCAATAAAAACGAAACCGTGACTTGGAAAGGCAAACATTTTGGCGTGTATTTAACACATCAAAGTCTTATTTCTGAAATGGATTTCCCAACTTATTTTGTTGACGAACAACTAAAAGGACAATTTAAAAGTTTCAAACACCAGCATTTTTTCGAACAAAAAGAAAACTATGTAGAAGTTACAGATCTTTTAGAATACGAAACGCCATTTGGAATTTTCGGCCAACTTTTCGATAAATTACTATTGAAAAAACATTTGACTAATTTCATCATACACAGAAATGCTGTTTTGAAAAATTTAGCTGAGAAATAAACCTGACAGGTTTTAAAAACCTGTCAGGTTTACCTTAAAACAAAACTAACATCAGCCACCAAAAAACAGGAATAGCTTCCACCCAAAAACTAGTGTAATATCTGGATCTATTTTCATTGGCAAAATATAAAAATAGCGCAATAGAACCACAAACTATGAATTTAAAAGCTAGTGGAATATAATCTTGATTCACATCGTATAAAAATTCTAAAACTAATAAAAGCGCCAAAAGTCCATACCCTAATAATTTGGTCTTTTCTACACCTATTTGTTGTGGAACGGTTTGTAAATGTGGATCATCGGTGTTAACATCTATTATTTCGAAAATTAAAACCAAGACAAAAATTAGAATAAATCTTTGAATACTAAGTAATAAAACGTCAAATGTAATAGGGATTTTTGCATTTATCAACGGTAAGATTACTGTAACGCCAACCCAACATAAACTCACGATATAAATTTTAATGCCTTTCCAATTTCTGGCATTTCGTTTATTTGGAAAAAAGGGCAAGGTATAAAGCAACAATAATAGGAAAACAAAAATCCCTAAAGATTGGGTGATAATTTGCAATTTTAAAAAGTAATAAAAACTCGCTAAAGCACTAAAAATACTTAAAGCGATAATTAATCGTAATTCTTTCCTAATTGTAATTTTGTTTAACCTTGCCAAGGCATCATATTTCACAAAATTGTAACCTACTATGGTGCCAAAAAAAGCAAAGGCTTTCACTTCAAAATTTTCTGATATGTTGAAGAAGTACATCGTCATGGAAACCAATGCAAAAGCAGACAAAGCCACATGCAAACTGCTTTTAATGTAAAAATCGAATATTTTCTTCCATATCACCATTCAACAAAAATAATCAAAGTGTTAATAACAAGCCTTATTAGTTGATAAAAATCACAAAATTTCAATTAAAAAGCGATTATTTTTAAAAGATTAATAATTACTTTTGTAAACCAAATTCAAACACAACATATTTTATATATAATGAGAACAGATGCTTTTGCTTTAAGACACATTGGTACAGGTGAAAAAGACTTAAACCACATGTTACAAACTATTGGAGTGGATTCAGTAGATCAATTAATTTTCGAAACTATTCCTTCTGATATTCGCCTTAAAAACGAATTAAATTTAGACGAACCAATGACAGAATATGAATACTTAAATCATATTCAAGAATTAGGTAAAAAGAATAAAGTTTTCAAATCATATATTGGTTTAGGATACCATCCAGCAATTGTTCCTGCAGTTATTCAAAGAAATATTTTTGAAAACCCAGGTTGGTATACGGCTTACACACCTTACCAAGCAGAAATTGCTCAAGGTCGTTTAGAAGCTATTTTAAATTTTCAAACTACAGTTATCGAATTAACAGGTATGGAAATTGCCAACGCTTCTTTATTAGACGAATCTACTGCTGCTGCGGAAGCAATGGCTTTATTATTCGATGTGCGTTCTCGCGATCAAAAGAAAAACAATGTAACGAAATTTTTCGTTTCAGAAGAAATATTACCACAAACACTTTCTGTTTTACAAACGCGTTCTACGCCACTTAAAATAGAATTAGTAGTTGGAAATCATGAAACTTTCGATTTCTCTAAAGAATTTTTCGGAGCCATCTTACAATATCCAGGAAAATATGGTCAAGCAAACGACTATACTTCATTTATAGCAAAAGCAGCTGAAAACGAAATTAAAGTAGCAGTTGCCGCTGATATTTTATCTTTAGCTAAATTAAAATCTCCAGGTGAAATGGGCGCTGCTGTTGTAGTTGGTACGACGCAACGTTTTGGTATTCCAATGGGTTACGGTGGACCTCACGCCGCTTTCTTCGCTACAAAAGACGAATACAAACGTTCTATGCCAGGAAGAATTATTGGTGTTTCAATTGATGTAAACGGAAACCGTGCCTTACGTATGGCATTAGGAACTCGTGAACAACATATTAAACGTGAAAAAGCCACTTCAAACATTTGTACTGCTCAGGTTTTATTAGCGGTTATGGCTGGAATGTATGCGGTGTATCACGGACCAAAAGGATTAAAATATATTGCAAATAAAGTACACGATTCTGCCTACACAACGGCTGAAGAATTAAATAAATTAGGAGTTTACCAAACGAATACCTCTTTCTTCGATACGATTTTAGTAAAAGCAGATGCTGCTAAAGTGAAAGCGATTGCCGAAAGAAATGAAGTGAATTTCTTTTATGTTGATGCAGATACGATTTCAATTTCATTCAACGAAACGACTTCAATTAACGACATCAACCAAATTATCGGAATTTTCGCAGAAGCAACTGGAAAAGAATTTACACCTGTAAAAATACTTTTACCTTCTGGAAGAATTACTGAAGATTTAGAAAGAACATCAACTTTCTTACAACATGATGTTTTCAACAACCATCATTCTGAAAGTCAATTGATGCGTTATATCAAAAAATTAGAACGTAAAGATTTATCGTTAAATCATTCGATGATTTCTTTAGGTTCTTGTACGATGAAATTAAATGCTGCTGCCGAAATGTTGCCTTTATCTATGGCGAATTGGAACAACATGCACCCTTTTGCTCCTATCGAACAAGCGGAAGGTTATATCACAATGCTTAAAAAATTAGAACAACAATTAAATGTCGTTACAGGTTTTACAGGTACCACTTTACAACCAAATTCTGGTGCGCAAGGTGAATACGCTGGATTAATGGCTATTCGTGCGTATCATTTATCTCGTGGAGAGGATCACAGAACGGTTTGTTTAATTCCTTCTTCTGCTCACGGAACTAATCCGGCTTCTGCAGCAATGGCTGGAATGGACATTATCGTTACAAAAACAACTCCAGAAGGAAATATTGATGTAGAAGATTTAAGAGAAAAAGCTATCTTACATAAAGATAATTTATCTGCTTTAATGGTAACGTATCCTTCAACTCATGGTGTTTTTGAAAGTTCAATTATCGAAATTACAAACATCATTCACGAAAATGGTGGTTTAGTATATATGGATGGTGCGAATATGAATGCACAAGTTGGATTAACCAATCCAGCTACAATTGGTGCTGATGTTTGTCACTTAAACTTACACAAAACCTTCGCTATTCCTCACGGTGGTGGTGGACCAGGTGTTGGACCAATTTGTGTGAACGATAAATTAGTTCCTTTCTTACCAACAAACCCTGTCATTAAAGTAGGTGGTGATCAAGCGATTACAGCTATTTCTGCTGCTCCTTATGGTTCGGCTTTAGTTTGCTTAATTTCTTACGGTTACATTTGTATGTTAGGTGCTGAAGGCTTAACAAACTCTACAAAACACGCTATTTTAAATGCGAATTATATGAAAGCGCGTTTAGAAGCACATTATCCAGTTTTATATTCTGGAGAAATGGGAAGAGCGGCTCACGAAATGATTTTAGATTGTCGTGCTTTTGAAGACAACGGGATTAAAGTAACGGATATCGCAAAACGTTTAATGGATTATGGTTTCCACGCGCCAACGGTTTCTTTCCCAGTTGCTGGAACTTTAATGATTGAACCAACTGAATCAGAAGATTTAGCTGAATTAGATCGTTTTTGTGAGGCGATGATTTCAATTCGTAAAGAAATTGAAGCTTCAACTAAAGACGATGCTCAAAATATCTTGAAAAACGCTCCGCATACTTTAGCTATGGTTACAGCAAACGAATGGGTTTTCCCTTATTCAAGAGAAAATGCAGCTTATCCATTAGAGTACATTGCTGAAAATAAATTCTGGCCAACTGTTCGTCGTGTAGACGAAGCGTATGGTGATAGAAATTTAGTGTGTTCTTGTGCGCCAATTGAAGCGTACATGTAATATTAAAGTACGATTTTAGATTTACGATTTACGAAGTTTAAAAAAGTAAACAACTTTAAAATCCCAAATTCCAATTCGGTTTTTGGGATTTTTTTTGAAATATGACAAATATCAATTTCTTCAAGAACTATTATCGTAAATTTGAATTTCGAAAAACGAAAGACAATGAAAGACATAGAAACCCGTGAAGATATTATCCTAATCATAAGAAATTTTTACGATAGATTATTAAAAGACCAATCTATCAATTTCTTTTTCACACAGGCCACTCACGTGGATCAACATTTAGAAGAACACTTTGAAACTTTAGCAACCTTTTGGGAACAAGGTTTGTTTTTAAAAGGTGGTTACAGTAATAATATGTTTCAAATTCATAAAAACATTCACGACAAACATCCTTTTACACACGAACATTTTGAAATTTGGTTAGATCATTTTTATACCTCTATTACAGAAAGTTTTGAAGGAAATAAAGCCGACCAAATGAAAACAATGGCCCTGAACATGGCGACTGTAATGAAAATAAAGTTCGTTTAAATTTGGAATTCAATAAAAAAAATGAATTATTTTAACAATTTCGTAATAATTATTTAAATTACGAATTGTTAGGTACTTTATGATTTTCAATTTAGTAATTTAGACTAAAATTTGCAGAAATGAATATTAAAATTACAGGCTCAGGAAGCTACATACCTACAGAAAAAGTTACGAATTTAGATTTTGCAAAACATTCGTTTTTAAACGAAGATGGTTCCGTATTTCCCTATCCAAACGAAGTAGTTGCTGAAAAATTTTTAGAAATTACTGGAATTGAAGAACGCAGGTATGCAAGTAATGATTTAGTAACATCAGACATTGCTTTAATTGCTGCTCAACGTGCTATAGAAGCTGCTAAAGTTGATCCTGAAACTTTAGATTATATTATTTTTGCGCACAATTTCGGAAATGTTAAACACGGTGCGATTCAAGCAGATGCTGTACCAACTTTAGCTTCTCGTGTCAAACAAAAATTACGTATAAAAAACCCATATTGTGTAGCTTATGACATGCTTTTTGGCTGTCCAGGCTGGATTGAAGGCGTGATTCAAGCACAAGCTTACATCAAAGCCGGAATGGCAAAAAAATGTTTAGTTATTGGTGCCGAAACATTATCTAGAGTTGTTGATATTCACGATAGAGATTCTATGATTTATTCGGACGGCGCAGGCGCAACAGTTATTGAAGCTACGGAAGAAGAAGGCGGAATAATTAGTCACGCATCTGCAACTTTTGCTACAGACGAAGCTGATTATTTATTTTTCGGAAATTCATTTAATAAAAATTTAGATGAAGATGTCCGTTACATCAAAATGCACGGTCGAAAAATTTACGAATTCGCATTAAATAATGTGCCAAACGCCATGAAATTATGTTTAGAAAAAAGCGGTTATGCCATAACTGACGTAAAAAAAATATTGATTCATCAGGCGAATGAAAAAATGGACGAAGCGATAATTAAACGTTTTTATAAACTTCATAATGCAACTTTACCCGAAGGAATTATGCCAATGAGTATTCATAAATTAGGAAATTCAAGTGTTGCAACTGTTCCTACTTTATATGATTTAATTGTAAATGGTAAAATTGAGAATCAAGAAATTCACAAAGGCGATATTATCATTTTCGCTTCAGTTGGAGCGGGTATGAACATTAATGCATTTGTTTATAAAGTATAAAAAAAGCATCTCAAAACGAGATGCTTTTTTTATACTTTTAAATGTTTATTATTGCTTGATAAACTTTTTAACTTCTTTTTTCCCGTCAATAGTCACTTCTAAAAGATAGAAACCCGATTTTAAATCTTCTACAAAAACTGAAGTTGTATTTCCTTCTTGAAGTTTCACTTGTTTTCCTGTTATATCGTAAATCACCACTTTTTGAATTTCAGAAGTGTTTTCTAATGAAATATTTAAAATAGATGTAACTGGGTTGGGATAAACAGAAAATGTATTTTTTGAAATCAATTCCCCAGAAGACAAAACTACTGAAGGAGGACATGAAACCGAACTAAAAGAACTTAAATTTGTTGTGGTTCCATTTCCAATTTGACCAACATGATTTTGACCTGTTCCGTATAGTTGACCACTTGAATTTAATGCCAAAACTGTAAAATTATTGACTGCAAGTGAATTAGAATTTAATGCCCAACCCGTATTCAAATTTGGTTGTGTGAAAGTAGTAGATTGATTAAAACTTGGATTTCCAAATTGGCCATAATCATTGTTCCCTAAAACCCACATAGAACCATCAGTTTTTGTTGCAACAACAAAATTACTTCCAATTTTAACATTCATCCAATTGGCAGGAGAAACTACATATTCAGCCATTGTATATGTTGAGCCAGGAATTGGACATCCATATCCAACTCTAAACATTTTTCTATCAGATGTAATTGCTATACTTGAACTTACTCCTCCTGCAATTTCAATAAATGCTGTCGAGCTACTATATATTGTTGGTACTTTCCTATCTGTAGTGTGAGTAAAACCAATTTGTCCACTACCATTTGCTCCCCATAAATATAACAAGCCGTTAGTTTTAATTGCTAACGAATGACTTCTACCACAAGCAATTTTACTCCAATCTGTATCGGTATTTACTTGTTGAAAAGTATTATTATCTATAAGATTGTTTAGTCCTAATTGACCATTAGTGTTTTTACCCGTTGACCATAAAGTCCCGTTAGTTTTAGTAGCTAAAGTAAAATATTCTCCTCCTGTAACAGATTGCCAGTTGGTATCAGTTCCTATCTGTGTTGGAACTAAAGCATTCGTTCCATTTCCATTATTTCCTTTCCCTAATTGACCATAATAATTATATCCCCAAGCCCATAATGTACCATTAGATTTTATTCCAAAAGTATGATAATATCCAACCCCTAATGCTACCCAGTCAGTATCTGTGCCTATTTGAGTAGGACTAATTTTATCAACCAATGTACCATCTCCTAATTGCCCTGAATTATTATATCCCCAAGCCCAAAGAGTTCCATCCCCTGCAATTGCAGCAGTATGATACGCTCCAGAAGAAATTCTGTTCCAACATTGTGCGTTACTTTGTAAAGTAAACAAAGCGAATAATAAAAATAATTTTGTTCTCATAGTTAAAGTTTTTAATTATGAGTCAAAAGTAAAATAGCTTATTACTATTTTTTTATTAGAACTTCTAAACAGTCGCTTTCAATTTCTGAAAAGATTTATTGTAAATCTTGAAGTAAAAGAATGAGTTCATCTTTCTTTTCTTTAGAGACTGGAATTCGCATTTCGTTTTCCATTTCTATATATGTGCCTTCTTTTTTAACTACTTTTTGAAGGTATTTTAGATTTACCAAATAAGAACGATGTGGTTTATAAAACAATTCTTTCGTTTCTAATAAATCTGAAAAATATTTCATGGGTTTACTAATTAGAATTTTTCTATTCTTAGTTAAATGAAAATTCGTATACATTCCATCCGCCTCTAACAAGAAAATTTCATCTAATTTCACAAACAAAACACCATCTTCTACTGGCAAAGCTAATTTGCTAAACTTATCAGAAGACAAAGAATTTTTCAATTCTAACAACCTTTGTTGCAATTGATTTTGTTGTAAAGATTTTTGAGCTTTTTCTAGCGCTTCTTTAACTTTATTTGGACGTAAAGGTTTTAGTAAATAATCAATCGCTGAAAACTCGAAGGCTTTTATGGCATATTCGCTATAAGCTGTAGTGAAAATAATTTCGAAATTTACGTTGTTAATATCAATAAAATCGAAAAGTTCTAAACCAGAATGTTGTGGCATTTCGATATCTAAAAACAAAACATCAATCGCTTTTGATTTTAAAATCGCTACTCCATCAAGTAAATTTGAGGCTTCAAAAACTGCTTCAATTTCTGGACAACATTCACTTATAATGGTTTGTAGTAAGGAACGTGCTTTATTTTCGTCATCTATAATTAATACATTCATTACTTTTCGATTAAGGGAATTATTAAAATTACTTTCGTACCAACACTTTGATTAGTCGAATCAAACAAATCTTCAATTAGTAACTCAATTTTTTCTTTGGAGTTTTGATTTAAAATTTCAAATCGTTTTTGATTGGCTTTTGTGGCAAAGGATTGGTATTTTCTTTTCTGATTTAAGATAGCGCTCGCGTCTCGACCAATTCCATTATCTACAATTTGACAAGAAATAGTATGTGCTGAATTTTTCTCTATTTTAACTTTTAACAACTTGTTGCCGCTTTTATGTAAAAGTCCGTGTTTAATGGCATTTTCAACGAAAGGTTGAATTAAAAATGAAGGAATATAAACTTCGTCTTTATGTATGTTTTCGTCGCAGTCGATACGATATTCAAAATCATTTTCAAATCGGATTTTTTCTAATTTCAAATACAATTCTAAGGCATCTAATTCCTCTTTTAAGGAAACTTCATCTTCTTGACTGTGTTGCAAATAACTTCGCATTAAATCGGCAAAATCTGCTAAATAATTAGACGCTAATTCCTTTTTATTCAACATAATAAACTCTTGAATACTGTTTAATGCATTGAAAATAAAGTGTGGATTCATTTGCGACTTAATCGCCATTAATTTAGATTTATTAATTTCTTGAATCAGTTTTTGTTTCTCAATTTCTTTATTTTTTTGATTTAATAAGTACTTCAATCGGAAAAAATAGATGGTATAAATTATAATTCCTAAAAACAAAATGCTTCCAATTATAAACCATTTTGTTTTCCAAAACACACTTTGAATCGTAAAAGCATACGAGCTAACAAAGTTTGAAACCTGATTATTATAAACGGATTTCACTTGAAGCGTATACGTTCCATCAGGTAATTTTGAATATCTTATGGGATTATCAAACGAACTTTCATACCATTTTTTATCATACCCTAATAATTGATAACGATATTTTAACTGATTGCTATAGCGATGTGAAATAGCATTCACTTGAAATTCAAAAGTATTTTCTTCTGGTTTAAAAGTAGTTTGGTTTTTCTTCTTGATTTCACCATTTACGATAATCTTTGAAAAAGAAATTTTAGGCAATTTATTTTCAGAAGTATTTATACTTGTGAACGAAAATTTCTGTAATCCTTTAGCTGTAATTACATAAACCCATTGCTTCAATACTTCAAAATCGAAAATGGCATTGGATAATAAACCTTCTGATTTTGTAAAATTTCGAAATTGTCTTGTCGATAAATTATATTGTTGAATACCTTGATTAGTTGAAATATATACAAAATTGTCAACTACAATTATTTTTAGCGGCTTGTCAGATAAAAGTCCATTTTTGGAAGAAATAACATCTTTTAGTTTGTTGTTTTCATAAATAATTATGCCTGTTGTAGTTGCCAACCAAATCTGATTTTTGACTTGAACAATTTTTGAAGCAAATATAGGTTTGTTTTGATAGGTTAATTTTTTAGAAATAGTACCTTTAATAAGTTCTACTCCAGTAGAAGCGGCTAACCATATCGTTTGATTTTTTTCATCCTCAAAAACCGCATAACTTCTCAGTTGATGATTGGTTTTAACGGATAATAAATCGTTAGGCGACATAAAAAACAAACCGTCACGAGTAGTGTACCATTTTTTTGAATGACTATTTAGTTGAAACAAATCGTATTTATTATACAATTGATCTTTTAATTCTGTTTGCAACAAACCGTCATATACTTTTCCATTAACATAAAAATGATTGGAGAAAGGCATGTATTTTAAAAATTCAATTTTATTATCACCAGTTCTAACAACATCTATTTTATTCTCATTCAGTTTGTATAACCTTCCACTTGATCCACCAAAATAAATTTCTTCTCCTTTTTTAGTAATTTTAAAAAGGTCATCATTTTTTATAATATCTATGTTTGTGTAATCAATTACATTTAAATTTGGAATAAAAATAATTCCTTTTCCAAAAGTGGGCAACCAAATATTACCTTCTTCATCTTCTAAAAAAGCTGAAATAAAATAATTTTTAAAAAGCAATTGATTTTGAAATTGAGGTTGACCATCATAATCAAACACTAACATTCCATTTTTTGATGTTGAAAACCAAAGTAAAGGTCTTTTTTGTGAACAATGATAAGTATATGAAACCGACAAATCTGTTGGTGTTATATAACTTATATTTTTAACTGCATTTTGAGTAATTGAGAAACCTTGAGTAGTTGTATTAAATAAAAAGCGAATTTGATTTAAGTTTGAAAGAATAGGTTTAATAATATTTTTGAACGGTTTCGGATAAGTAAAATACTTTTTTATTTGATTGCCTTGAATAAAAAGAAGTTCTTTATTGTCTGAAAAATATAGTTTACCATCAGCACTTTTTACCAAATTAGAAGTTTCTGTACTTTTAAACGTGTAAATTTTAATTACTTTATGCTCCGAATTAATTTTTAAAATATGCTTACAAGATATTAAAACATGGTCTTTAGCGTCAATTTGCAATTGAATTACACTAGTTAAATATTCTTTCGGAACTTTATAAAAAAGACATAATTTATTGTTTTTGATATAGAAAATTTCTCCAATTAAATTGTAACAGTATATCACACCTTTCGAGTTTTTCACCAATCCAAATAACGATTGATCACTGCTTGCTTTCACATCAATTGATTCGAAAGTTAAACTATTGTATCGGTACAAACCATTATTGGTAGCCATTACAATAGATTGGTCTTTATCCTGAATTATAGAATAAATATTTACACCCGCCAACTCTTCCTCACCCAACATTAAATGAGACGGTTGTTGTGCAAATAGCCATTGAAAAGTAAAAAACAGAAATAAATATATTTTTTTCATTATTCAAAAATATTAAGTTTCGATTGAATCTGCTAAACTTAATTTCTAAAAGTGCATTTTTAGTTTCTAATTTTTAAAATATAATTATCTTTGTTCCATTGAAATATATAACAATGTACGAAAAAACATATCCTAGCAAGCGCTTCAACATTACTTTAGATTTTTTAAAAAAACACGTAGCAACTTCTGAAACGATTTTCGACTTAGGTGTTCCGAATCCGTTTTCGAAAATTATGGTTGAAAATAAATATACAGTAATCAATACGAAAGGTGAAGATTTAGACGCCAATCAGAACGCTTTACGCGAAGAAAATTACGATGTGTTTACAGGTTTTGAAATTTTCGAACATTTATTAAATCCGTATACAGTTTTAGAAAACGTAAAATGTGATAAAGTTTTAATTTCTATTCCGTTACGTTTATGGTTTTCATCGGCTTACAGAAGTAAAACCGACAAATGGGACAGACATTATCACGAATTTGAAGATTGGCAATTGGACTGGTTATTAGAAAAAACAGGCTTCAAAATTATCGATAGCGTGAAATTTACACATCCCGTTAAAAAAATTGGTTTCCGTCCGTTATTGAGATGGTTTACACCAAGATATTATTTAGTTTATGCCGAAAGAAGCCCCCTAACCCCCAAAGGGGGAATATAAAACGCAAAAAAGTTTTATAATGAACAAAATAAAATCAACACAAAATACTTCCAACTCCCCCTTCGGGGGCTGGGGGGCTTACTACATTATCATTCCTGCATATAACGAAGAAGCTTTTATGGCTTTGACTTTACAATCTTTGGTGGAACAAACGGTTGTACCATCAAAAATTGTTGTGGTGAATGATAGTTCTACGGATAGTACAGCTGAAATTGTAACTTCTTTTTCAGAAGAATTTCCGTTTATTACTTTAGTCAATAAAAAATCGGATGCGATTCATCTTCCAGGAAGTAAGGTGATTCAGGCTTTTCATGAAGGCGAAAAACACATTGATGAGAATTATGACATCATCGTAAAAGTGGATGCCGATTTAATTTTTCCAAACAATTATTTCGAAACAATTATTAAACATTTCCAATCTGATTCTAAAATCGGAATGGCTGGAGGTTTTTGTTACATTGAGAAAAATGGCGATTGGATTTTAGAAAACCTAACAGATAAAGACCATATTCGTGGCGCTTTAAAAGCCTACAGAAAAGAAACATACAAACAAATTGGAGGTTTAAAACCAGCTATGGGTTGGGATACTGTAGACGAATTATTATGTAAATTCTATAATTGGAAAGTCGTTACAGATGAAAGTTTACATGTAAAACATTTAAAACCAACTGGTGCCAGTTATAACAAAGCGGCTCGCTACAAACAAGGTGAAGCTTTTTATAGTTTAGGTTACGGAATTTTCATTACCGCAATTGCATCTTTAAAATTAGCGAGTAGAAAAGGAAAACCTTTATTGTTCATCGATTACATTATGGGATTTTGGAAAGCCAAAACTTCCGGAAAACAATTATTTGTAACTTCCGAACAAGCCAAATGGATACGAAACTACCGTTGGAAAAAAATGAAAGCGAAGTTGTTTTAAACTTTTAAAGCAAAATTCAAACAAAAAATAGTAATTTTACTGCATACTATAACCTGAAAACCGTATACAACAAATGATGTTGATTAGATATTTATCGCAAATTGGTCGCTATTTCATTATGCTGAAAGACGTTTTCAATCGTCCTGTAAAATGGAGCGTGATGAAACAACTTATCTTAAAAGAAATTGACGATTTAATTATTGATTCGCTTGGAATTGTGTGTTTCATTTCGTTTTTCGTAGGTGGAGTTGTAGCCATTCAAACCGCTTTAAATTTAACGAATCCTTTGATCCCAAAATATTTAATTGGTTTTGCAACGCGTCAATCTATTGTTTTAGAATTCGCACCGACATTTATTTCTATCATTATGGCAGGAAAAATGGGTTCGTTTATTACGTCAAGTATCGGTTCAATGCGTGTTACCGAACAAATTGAAGCTTTGGAAGTAATGGGTGTAAATGCCTTAAATTACTTAGTTTTTCCTAAAATGATTGCCACAACACTTTATCCATTTGTGATTGGAATTGCTATGTTTTTAGGGATTTTTGGTGGTTATTTAGCTGGAGTTTATGGTGGTTTCACTACAAGTTTAGAGTTTATTACTGGAATTCAAAATGAATTTATCCCTTTTCATATTGCATACGCCTTTATCAAAACATTAGTTTTTGCTTTTTTATTAGCTACTATTCCTTCTTTTCATGGGTTTTATATGAAAGGTGGTGCTTTAGAAGTGGGTAAAGCTAGTACAGTTGCTTTCGTTTGGACGTCTGTTGTAATTATTTTGATGAATTATATTTTAACCCAATTACTTTTAAGCTAATGATTGAAGTACACGACATTAAAAAAAGCTTTGGAGACCAAATGGTTTTAAAAGGTATTTCTACTAGTTTTGAAGCGGGTAAAACCAGTTTAGTTATTGGACAAAGTGGTTCTGGAAAAACGGTTTTTTTAAAATCGTTATTAGGCGTTCATCAAGTAGATAGCGGTCATATTTCATTTGACGGAAGAATTTACGAAGACATGAACAAAGACGAAAAACGTGATATTCGTACCGAAATTGGAATGGTTTTTCAAGGAAGTGCTTTGTTTGACAGTATGACGGTTGAAGAAAACATAGGTTTTCCTTTAAAAATGTTTACTAATAAATCAGCAGCAGAAATTAAAGAACGTGTTAATTTCGTGATTGATCGAGTGAATTTAATCAATGCCAATCATAAAAAACCATCTGAAATTTCGGGTGGAATGCAAAAACGTGTAGCGATTGCACGAGCAATTGTGAACAATCCAAAATATTTATTTTGCGATGAACCGAATTCTGGATTAGACCCAAAAACGGCCATTGTAATTGATAATTTAATTCAGGAAATCACTAAAGAATACAACATCACAACAGTGATTAACACCCACGATATGAACTCGGTAATGGAAATTGGCGAGAAAATTGTGTTCTTAAAAAACGGTTTATTAGAATGGGAAGGTACCAATAAAGAAATTTTCAAAACAGATAATGCAGCAGTAACTGACTTCGTATATTCAAGTGAATTATTCAAACGTGTACGAAAAATGTATTTGGAAGACGATATATAAAAAAAGGGTTGACAATTGTCAACCCTTTTTAATTCAAACTAATTAAACCAACCTAATTTTTAATAATTTTCTTTGTTGCGATGTTGTTGTTCACATCTTCAATTCTTACTAAATAAATTCCCGCAGGCAATTCAGCAACATTGATTTTATTTTGTTTTGATGTCATCACTTTCTGACCTTGTAAAGCAAATATTTCAACTGATAAAACCTCCTCTTTCGTATCAATATTTAAAATGTCATTAACAGGATTTGGATATAAACCCACTTCTAAATTGTTTGTATTGAAGCTTTCAGAAGTTAATGTATTTGTAGTGTATAAACTTGAAATTTGAGCAGCAGTAAGTGCACGATCATAAATTTTCAAATCATCAACAACACCACTAAAAGTGTTTGTTCCATTTGTACTTTGTCCAATTCTGAAAAAATTGGCATTAGTTCCAGATGTTAACCAAGATTTTGCTAAACTAGTTACTAAAGCACCATCAAAATAAATTTTTGCATTTACACCATCATAAACAGTCGCCACATGATGCCATGTTGAAACTGAATTGGAAACGATTGTTGATGCATCATTACCCCAACCAAAATTATTTGCAATGATATAACCTGCTGATGATTGAAAAGCAAAGCCATAAGCTGCACTTGTTGTAACACCTCCATAACCAAAAACATAACTGCTATTTGGACTTGTTTGAAATCCAGACATTTTTACCCAAATACTAACTGTTCTAGGATTAGAATTTAATGGAATATTTGGAATTGCTACTGAAGTTCCTCTATCACTTAAAGACAACGCGCTACTTGCAACACCATTTCTGTCTACTACAAACCCACTAAATCCGTTATCAGGAAAAGTTAAATTATTAGATTCATTTGTTCTTGAGTTATCAAATTTCCATTCTTGAATTAAACCTGAAGGATCTGCTGTTGTGGTAAAATTTTGTGTTGCTGAAGTCGTCCATGGTCCTGAAGCATTATAACTAGCAAGTAATTTATAATAATATATTGTATTACTAGACAATGCTGTTAAATTCTGAACTTGACTTGTTAAATTACCTACACATGAACTTGTAGATTCTTGAGTGGAATACAATGAGCTTGCAAAAGTTGAAAATTTAGAATATTGAACTTTATAATAAACTAAACTACAATTATTTTGTACTGTAAAGTTAATTTCTGCACTATTATGCTGCACATTTTGATGTGCTAAAGAAACAATATTGATTTGACCTGCAACAAAACTATTAGTTGTACTATAAACCCAAGCACCAACAGAACCATATCGTGCCATTATTCTATAATAATAAGTTGTTCCGTTTGTTAAACCCGATAAAGTAGTGGATTGTTGAGTTGCAGTAGCGCTACAATTAGTCATAGTACTTAATGAAGAATATAAGGGTCCTGCAAAACTAGATGCTGTTGAATATTGAACTTGATAGTCTACCGAAGAACAATTATTTTGAATTGAATAAACCACTTCAGCTGTTGTACTTGTAATATTTTGATGATTTAAAGATGGAATTGTAATACTTGTAGAAAATGATGCAGATGATGAATAATCAGGATTTGCAGCAGGATTCGTACTTGGACCAGCAATTACTCTGTAATAATATGTTGCATTAGAAGCTAATCCTGTAATAGCAACTGTTTTCTGAATTGGAGATGCACTACAATCGGTTATAGCTGTTGTAGCAGAATAGAAAGGCGACGAAAAAAAAGAAGATGAAGACAATTGCACAGTATAATAGCCATTCACACAGTTATTTTGTATAAAAAAACTAATACTCGCACTTGTTGGTGATGTTGTTTGAGAAGAAAGATTTGAAATCACATTTTGAGCATTTCCAAAAGAAAATACAACCAATAATAAAAATAGTAATCTTGTTTTCATAATTATAAAATTTTAAAGTTCGAAACAAAACTAACAAGTGAACCTTATTAAATTGATAACAAGTTTACCAAACAAGGTTTTCCGTTTACGAAACTATAAAACAGAAAGAGCACTAATGAAGTGCTCTTTGATTTAAAATATTAAATAAAATAAAATAACAAAAATGGAAGTGTATAATAGAAAGAGTAAAATCTCCAATCTATTAGCGTCTAAATTTGATTTAAAAAACTTCATTATTATTCAATTATGATTTTTTTAGTTGCTATATTTTTTTCTACATCTTCAATTCTTACTAAATAAATTCCAGCAGCTAAATCAGAAACATTGATTTGTTTTTTATTAGAAGTAAGTACTTTTTGTCCATGGATATTGAAAATTTCAACTGATTTTAATTCTAAAGCTGTTTCGATATTTAAAAGATCATTCACTGGGTTTGGAAATAGTTTAAAGTCTGAAAATAAAGAAGAAGAATTATCTTTTGAAGGAGCATATTTTAATTCATCGCCAATAGGATTTGTTGGGTCGTTTACATAAATAGTTATCGTTACATTTTTGGCACATGCACCTATATTTGGTGTAAAAGTATAGGTTGTAGTGACTGAATTATTTAAAGCAGGAGACCATGTTCCAGAAATCCCGTTTAATGATGTGTTGGGCAAAGCTGTCAAAGTTGTACCAATAGATACTGGATCTATTGGAGCGAAAACTGGTAAAATTTTTATACTTGTAGGTTGTAAGCGATGTGTTGTAGTTCCATCTCCTAATTGTCCAGAAGTGTTATTACCCCAAGCCCATAAAGTTCCATCGGTTTTTATAGCTAAAACGCTATTCCCTTTTGCAGATACTTTACTCCAACTACTAAATCCGTCCATTCCTGATGGATTACTTGTATTTAATGTATTACCTTTTCCTAACTGCCCTTGTGCATTGTTACCCCATGTCCATAATTTAGTTCCTTTAAAAATAGCAGTAAATTCATTTCCAGAACTCACACCCTGAGGCATTGTGTAGCCAGATCCAGGTATTAATTCCGAAGTAGACAAATAATTAATAGTCCAATTAATAGTTGATGAATAATTATACCCTAATTGACCCTTCGTATTTTTACCTCTTGCAATGACAGTTCCATCTGGCTTTAGAAAAAGTGTATGACCATCTCCACATACCACTCCTGCGTATGGGTCTGTAGAAATTTGAGTAATTCGTGATTTATTTGGACCGACTCCAGTACCCAATTGGCCATATTCGTTATTTCCCCAAGTATATGCCCATGCGCCTCCATTCAAATAACTAATTGCAGCTACATGACTATATCCAACAGATATCCTATCAAAGAAATAGCTTTCATAATTAAGCGGTGCATTAGCATCTAAGGCATTCCCTCTACCAAGCTGTCCGTTATTATTTCTTCCCCATGAATAAAACGCACCGCTAGTTTTTAAGGCAACTGTAAAGTCAAACCCACATTCAATTACTCCCCAATTGTAACTTGTACTAATTTGAACAGGAAAAAATCTATTGGTATTTGTACCGTCTCCTAATTGACCATATTGGTTACTTCCCCAAGCCCACAAAGACCCATCCGTTTTTATTGCAACAGAATGTTTCCCTCCAACTGAAACTTTACTCCAGTTTGAATCTGTTCCAACACGAACTGGTGAAGTTGTAGTAATATTAGAAGCATAACCTTGACCTAAAGTCCCATAATAATTCGATCCCCACGCCCATAGCGTGCCGTCAGATTTAACACCAAGCGAATGAGCGTAACCCGTTGCAACATCTACCCAACATTGGGAATAAGTAGTAATACTAAAAAACAAAAACACCATTAACACTAACTTTTTCATACTTTTATATTTAAAATTTTCTTCAAAAGTATTTTGTTTAGATTTATTAATTTCGAACTTGTTTACGAAACCCAATTTTCAGTTTACGAAATAAAATTTCGTAAATCCATAACTAGGTTTGGTTAACTCATGTATTATATTAAAAGTGTATTTCATACATTTGTTCAAAATCAGTACCATTTGCGAATACTAGTACTTTCCTTGTTTTTACTTATTACGAATTTAAGCTATAGCCAAAATCCGTACCACATCACTATTGACAAAACTTCTGGATTACCTTCTAATAGTGTGTATGATATTTTTCAAGACAGTAAGGGTTTCATGTGGTTTGCTACAGGAAAAGGGTTGTGTAGATATGATGGAAATGATTTCAAATTATTTACTGCAGATTTTCAAACTTCTAAATCAGGTTCTGGTATTGCAGAAGATAAATTTGGAAGAATATGGTATGCCAATTTTGATGGCTTTTTGTATTATGTAGAAAAAGGTGCTTTAAAAGCATTACCTCAAGAAACTTCTCTGGGTTATTTCAGGTTTGGAAGTATTAAAAATGAACTTTTTCTAATTCAACCTGGCGCCGTTTTAGTATATGATTTAAAAACGTTAAAAGTAAAAGCAAAACATGTAATTAAAGACAAACAAATACGTTTTTGCTATGCAACTGCTGAAAAATTTTATGTTTTAGGAGATTTTTTATATGAATTAGGAAATGATAATCTATTCAAAAAGCATAGTTTACCAAAGGATTTTTACACAGAAATTGTAACTCCAATACTTAATACATGGGACAAAAAAATAATTATTAATTCTAAATCAACCGCTAATTATTATAGTTTTGATAAAGGTGTTTTTCAAAAACACAAACTTAATAGTTCGATAGAATTCACTCAAAACACGGCAATAACAGATAGCGCTATTTGGATTTGTACACCAAACGGAGTTTGTAAAAACGAGTTACAATCCAAACACAATACAACTTATTTTACGGATCAAAACATATCATTTGTTTTCAAAGACAACCATAAAAACTATTGGCTATCCACATTAAATAAAGGTGTTTTATTTGTTCAGGATTTTTCAAATAATTATATCGATTTAAATCCCAGACCTAACTCTTTTGCCATTGGTAAAAACAAAATATTTATAGGCGCTGAAAAAGATTTAGTATACAAACTTGATTGTAATTCTTTGCAAGTTGAAAAAATTTTTGAAACAGAAAGTAATCATTCTATAAGTCAAATATTTGCCGATACGATTAATGAAAATATTTTTTTCAATTCATTCAAATTTCGAATTTTAGACAAAAAAAACAAAGTCACAAATGAATATCCTATTGCGGTTAAAGACATTAAAAGAGTTGACCATAAATATTTTTCATTTGCGGCAAGTGGCCTTTTAGGTATCTTTTATGTTGACAAAAACTTAAAAAGTAGTTGGGACGTAGTTTTTAAAAAAAACAAAGACAAAGGTTTTTCTGGCTTTAATCAAGCTGCATTATTAATCAATACAAACGGGAAATCTACAGAATACAACGAAAGTAACAACACCATTTATTACGCTACCAATAATGGTTTAATTGCAATTACCAATGATGGAAAAAGCAAAGAAATAAAATACAAAAACGAAACTTTATTTTTAATTAAAATACAAAAATATAAAGATAAAATTATTGGAATATCTACTGCGGAAAAAGTATATACCCTAAATTCTAAAAACGAAATTTCTATTTTTAAACTACCGAATTTTATTGCAAAAGAAAAATTTAACCGTTTTTTTATTAGAGATCACTTCTGTTATTTATTTACGTCAAATTGCATTTACGAATTTGACTTTGAAACGCAAAAAACACAAAAAGTAATGTCGTTAAGTAATGACATAGAAGTTACTGATGTTGTGTTAAAAAACAACCAACTATTATTTGCGACTTCTAAAGGAATTGTAATTAAAAAAAGGGAGGAAATTGAGCGTTTTCCTAAACCAAAACTTGTTATAAATGAAGTTTTAGTAAATGGAAAACGAAAAGAACTTAACCAATTAAACGCACTATATCCAGAGGAAAATGACATCACAATTAATTATTCCGTTTTATCATTTATTCCAAATGAAAATTATCGGGTTTCGTATAGAATTAATAATTCTGAATGGAAAACTTTGGATGAAAATGATAAAAATTTAAAGCTATCTTCTTTATCATCAGGTAATTATTGTATTCAATTAGCAATAATTTATAATAATGAAAAAACAGAATTACAAACCATTCAATTCGAAATTAAAAAACCATTTTGGCTAAACACCTTTTTTTTAATTGGAATGGGAATACTGTTTTTAGTCTTAATTTATAGTTTTTACAAATGGCAAATTCTTAAATTAAAACGTAAAAATGATTTACTTCTAGAAAAAGTAAGCCTAGAAAAAAATCTCAATCAATCAAAATTAAAAGCTATAAAATCGCAAATGAATCCACATTTCTTTTATAATGCGTTAAATACTATTCAGTCTTTTATTCTTTCTAATGATAAAAAACAAGCTGTAAATTATTTGTCAAAATTCTCTACTCTAACACGAACAATTTTAGAAATGACAGAAAAAGAAACGATTTCTATTGCTGAGGAAATAAAAACTCTGAGCTTATATTTAGATATTGAAAAAGCTCGTTTTGAAGAAGATTTTAGTTACCAGATTTTGATAACTAAAAGCATAGATTCTGAAAATGTTAAAATTCCTACTATGCTATTACAACCCTATGTAGAAAATGCGCTGAAACATGGACTATTACACAAACAAGGACAAAAACATGTTACAATTCAATTTGAAAAAGAAGCGGAACACTTAAAAATTTCCATTGATGATAATGGCATCGGCCGTCATAAAAGCGCTGAATTAAATGCTATAAAAAATAAAAACCATACTTCTTTTGCTACTGAAGCCATGCAAAATAGAGTGCATTTACTTAATCAATACAATCAAAAAAACATTTCCATTTACTATATCGACAAAACAAACCTGAGTGATCAATCAATTGGCACTAAAGTAGTTTTTGAAATCCCAATTACTTATTAAAATGAAGGCAATAATTATAGACGACGAAAAAAGAGCTAGAGTTTCTTTAAACCTATTAATTCAGGAATATTGTCCAAATGTAGAAATAGTAGCCGAATGTGAAAACTTACCAGAAGGCGTTAAAGCCATTAGAAAACATAATCCAGATTTAGTATTATTAGACATTGAAATGCCTGGTCATAGTGGATTAGAATTATTAGATTTTTTTGATGAAAACGATATAAATTTTTCAATAATATTTACAACAGCTTATAATGAATATGCGCTTCAAGCTTTTAAATTTTCTGCTATAGATTATTTATTAAAACCCATAAATCCAGAACAATTAGCCGAAGCTATAGCTCGTTTAGAAAAGCAAAAACAAAAAGTAGAAAATTACAAATTATTAAAAGAAACGATTCACCAAGACAGTTTGACAAAAATCGCCGTACCATCTGGTAATACGTTGATTTTTATTGATACTACAAAAATCTCACATATTAAAGGCGAAGGTGCTTATTCAGAAGTGTTTTGCAATAACAACACAAAACATTTAGTCAGTCGGAATTTGAAAAATTTTGAAGACATTTTATGTTTAGACACAAGATTTATGCGCGTTCACAAATCGTATATTGTAAATTTTGAACTCGTTGTAGCTTATAACAAATCGGATGGTGGCAGTTTAGAATTAGAAACTGGAATACATATACCTGTTTCGCCAGATAAAGCGCAAAATATTTTAGATAGAATACAAATTATTAAAAGATAAGTTAGAGTTTTAAATTTGAAACCCAACCTGTTTTAAATCTTCCCAAAAAGCAGGATAGGATTTTGAAACCACCTCTGCATTTTCTATAATAATTGGCACTCGTAAAGCCAAAGGTGCAAATGCCATAGCCATTCTATGATCTTGATAAGTTTCAATACTTATGTTTTCATTAATTCCTTTTGAAGAAAGTATCGTTAAGGAATCATTTGTGATAGAAACTTCTGCACCAAGTTTAGTTAATTCGTTTTTTAAAGCTTCTAATCGATCCGTTTCTTTGATTTTTAAAGTATGTAATCCTGTAAAATGACATTCAAAACCTAATCCAAAACAAGTTACTGCAATGGTTTGCGCAATGTCAGGAGAGTTTTGCAAATTGTATTCTGCATATTCAATAGTATAACTTTCAGTTTTAGTAATAGTTATTGATTTATTACTATTGAAAACTGTTTCTACTCCAAAATCCTCATAAATTTCAGCCAAAACAGCATCGCCTTGAAGACTATTTTTAGTATAGCTTAACAAAGTAATTGTTGTACCAATTTCAGACAATGCAATTAAAGAATACCAGTATGATGCGGAAGACCAATCGCTTTCTACAGTAATGAGTTTTGAGGTTATAGTTTGGAGGTGATTTACTTTAATAACATTTCCTTCAAAACTGGTTGTTACACCAATTTCGTTTAGCAAAGCCAATGTCATTTTAATATAAGGAATAGAAGTAATTTCACCTTCTAAAGTTAATTCTAATCCGTTTTCTAATTTTGGAGCTATTAATAATAAAGCGGAAATATATTGACTACTTACATTAGCTGGTAAAGAAACTTTATGATTAATTATATTTTTTCCTTTGATTTTTATCGGTGGGAAACCTTCTTTTTCTACATAAGATATGTCTGCACCGAGCTGATTTAAAGCTGCTACTAAAATTTGAATCGGACGTTCTTTCATTCGAGAAGAACCTGTTAAGACTACTTCTTTTCCTTCTTGAATGGCGAAAAAAGCAGTAAGAAAGCGCATGGCTGTTCCGGCATGATGAATGTCGAAAATCGGGGATTCTGAAGTTAGAAGTTGGAAGTTTTTTAACACTTCTAACATCACTTCAGAATCATCTGAATTGGAAGCATTTTCTAAAACCAAATTCGGATATAAAGCTTGTAACAGCAACAAACGGTTGGTCTCAGATTTCGAACCTGTTATTGAAATTTCAGATTTCAGATTTGATATTTCAAGTTTTTTAAGTTGTAAATTCATTAGTGTGATACAAATTTTAATCCTACAATTGAAGCAATGAGTGTAAACATAAAGAATATTCTCCAAAAAGTGGCCGGTTCATTAAATAGTAAAATTCCAATAATTGCACTTCCAATAGCGCCAATTCCTGTCCAAACCGCATATGCCGTTCCGATGGGTAATTCTTTGGTGGCTTTTACTAACAAAACCATACTTATGGTTAGGCAAATTAAAAATCCGCCATACCAAAATACTGAGGTATTGCCTGTCGTTTCTTTTGCTTTACCTAAACAAGTAGCAAAACCTACTTCAAATAAACCTGCAATGATTAGTAAAATCCAGTTCAAAATTATTTTAGTTTTTCGTTATTTTGATGACGGTCGTGATCGCGATTGGTTTTTAAATCCAATTTTTTATCGAAAGCTTCTTGCAAATTGATTCCGGTTTGATTGGCCAAACACAAAACTACAAAAACTACATCGGCTAATTCTTCGCCTAAGTCTTTATTTTTGTCCGACTCTTTTTCAGATTGTTCACCATATCTACGAGCTATAATTCGGGCAACTTCACCTACTTCTTCCGTAAGTTGAGCCATATTGGTTAATTCGTTAAAATAACGAACCCCGTGATTTTTTATCCAATTATCAACTTCAAGTTGTGCGTTTTGTATGTCCATTTTATTTCTTTTTTTTGAATTTTGGAAGGATATAAAGATAAAAAACCATCATGACAATTCCGAATACTATTCCAAATTGTATTGATTTTATCCAATTATTAAATTGCAGAAATTGGATTAATACGGTACAAATTGTAGCATTTAATACAAATTCTAGAAACGGTTTTTTAAATTTATTCATTTACTATTGTTTTTTTAGTACAATTTTTTGGTTCATTTTTACAAAAACTTCATTAAAAAAAGATTTAATTGAGTCGTAATAATCAGCTGGAATTAAGGCAGAATTAATATATAAATTAGCTACAATTTGCACTTTATTTCCCATATCTCCTGTTAAAAAAGAAAGTGATGCTAAGTTGTCTTCTGTGGCGATATTAATTTTTTCTGGCATAGATTCTACTACATAACCTTGTGGTAAATTATAAGTAATTGTATAGCTATCATGCGATGGATATTTAAAATCTATTGGGTAATCTCTAGTTTCAGATTTAAATGGATTTTCATCGATTCCAAAAAACAATAAAGGTTTAAAATATAATTTATCATTAATAGTTTCCACTTGATTTGTTAAAACAAAATTATACTCTTCTTTTACCGGTTCTTTTAAATTCGTTTTATTTTCAATAGTATAATCTGAGATTTCAAGTCCAGTAGTTTCTTTCTCTGCTTTTTCTAGATAAGAATCTTCCGAAATTCCGTTATTCGTATCTCTGAAATTATACGCTCTGTTTTCTGTAATTGATTCCTTAATATTTCCTTTAATTTGATCTGGAGAAACGGTTGCGAAAATCATAACCGATTTTTTAGAATGCACTTTTGGAGACAAATCTACCATTTGAGACGTTCCATTTTCTCTAACTATTCTTCCTATATAATTTAATGCACGATTTGGCAATACGTTTTCAGCCAAATATTTGTCTGTTGCATCTAAATAAATAATTTTATCTTCTAACTCAACGCCACAAATTACATAATTGAAAGCAGATGAGCTTGGGAACATATTAATAACCTTATTATTAGTACTTAGCAAAATAGGATTGGCTTTAAAACCTGCATTTCTTAACATAGATATTAATGTGAAATTAATTTCTGTAACATTACCAACTTTATCTCTAAAAGCATTTTCTACACCAACATCTGTATAAATACCATAATAGTCATTCCATTTGTAATGATTCTTTACAAACTCGTAAATTATGTGAATTGTAGAATGTGTATCTAGCTGTTTTGCATTGACTAAACTAGTTATTTCTTTTTGAAAATATTCATTTTTTAATACTTCTTTTCCAAAAAATTCATTTTTATAAATGGTCTTCACCACATCTTCCCAAGTATCAGAATATTGTTTAACATCTTCGTTTGGATATTTTACTGAAGCTAATTGATATTGAATAGCAGAAATATAATTTTCATGACTATCCATGTAAGGTTCTTTAATGAAAGCTGAAATGTTTTTAGCAAAAACACATGTAACATTTTCTAAAATTGTCAATACAGATGGTGGTTCATGATACAAAACTGTGCTTATTCCAGCTACAAATTCTTTATTATATATGTTGATAGACCTTGACTTTGTACTGGATTCTTTTTGCAAATTAACCTTTCCTTTACTATAAAAGTTATAACTAAAATATTCAGGAATAAATGTTTTATATTCAGAATAGTCAACAGGTATGGTGCTTTGAAAATTCCATTCTTGTAAATTAGAAATATTTGGTGATTTTATCGAATATTTATATTCAATAATTGAACCTACTTTTACATTTGGCATGATAAACTTAATTGTTTTCCAATTCTTAATTAAGTTTTCTTTAAATTCACCATTATTTGATAATTTAGTTTTTTCAATTTTTCCATTCACAAGGTTATAAGTAAATGCTTTTTGAATTATTACATTTTCTTTATTATTATCTCCGAAATAATAGTCTATTTTTTTGTTTGCGAAATCTAAACCTTCTTTTTTATATATTTTAATTTTAACTTCTACTTCAGTAACAATAAAAAAACCATCTTCTGGAGAATAATCAAATATTGTTTTTCCTTTTTCAAATAAAACCGCAGCAACAGCAGATGTATCTGTTGGATGTTTCTTTTGACTTAATTCAGAAACGGCTACTTTTCCTAATTCATAATCTTGTGCAAAAATTAGAACAGGAAACAAAAGGGTTAAAATTGTTTTTATATTTATAAAATGTAAAAAATTTTTAATCATTATAAAATAGTGATTTCTAAATCGAAAATTAAATTCATTTACTATTGTTTTTTTAGTACAATTTTTTGGTTCATTTTTACAAAAACTTCATTAAAAAAAGATTTAATTGAGTCGTAATAATCAGCTGGAATTAAGGCAGAATTAATATATAAATTAGCTACAATTTGCACTTTATTTCCCATATCTCCTGTTAAAAAAGAAAGTGATGCTAAGTTGTCTTCTGTGGCGATATTAATTTTTTCTGGCATAGATTCTACTACATAACCTTGTGGTAAATTATAAGTAATTGTATAGCTATCATGCGATGGATATTTAAAATCTATTGGGTAATCTCTAGTTTCAGATTTAAATGGATTTTCATCGATTCCAAAAAACAATAAAGGTTTAAAATATAATTTATCATTAATAGTTTCCACTTGATTTGTTAAAACAAAATTATACTCTTCTTTTACCGGTTCTTTTAAATTCGTTTTATTTTCAATAGTATAATCTGAGATTTCAAGTCCAGTAGTTTCTTTCTCTGCTTTTTCTAGATAAGAATCTTCCGAAATTCCGTTATTCGTATCTCTGAAATTATACGCTCTGTTTTCTGTAATTGATTCCTTAATATTTCCTTTAATTTGATCTGGAGAAACGGTTGCGAAAATCATAACCGATTTTTTAGAATGCACTTTTGGAGACAAATCTACCATTTGAGACGTTCCATTTTCTCTAACTATTCTTCCTATATAATTTAATGCACGATTTGGCAATACGTTTTCAGCCAAATATTTGTCTGTTGCATCTAAATAAATAATTTTATCTTCTAACTCAACGCCACAAATTACATAATTGAAAGCAGATGAGCTTGGGAATACCGTAATCGCTTTATTACGAGAGGTTAACAATATTGGATTGGCTTTAAAACCTGCTTTTCTTAACATCGCAACTAAAGTAAAATTAATTTCTACCACGTTACCTACTTTGTCTTTAAATGCTTTATTTACACCAACATCTGTATAAATACCATAATAGTCATTCCATTTATAATGATTTTTTACAAATTCATAAATGGTAGTTATTTTTTCCTCATTGCTCAATTGTTTGCCATTTAATAAGCTTGACAATTCATTTTGGAAATAATTATCTTTGTTTAATTCCGAACCAAATGCCTCACTTTTATAAATAGTTTTTACTACATCTTCCCATGTTTCAGAGTAATATTCTATATTTTGCCCTGGAAAATGAATCGATGCTAATTCAAAATCCACACTTGACAAATAATTTTTAATATTGTTCGTAAAACTTTCTTCTAAAAGTGCGGGAATGTTTTTTAAGGTAAAATTATTTTTATTAATAGTATAATTAACTTTATTATACTGTTTTTCATGTTTAACATCCGAATTTATACCTCTTACACTATTATCTTCATAAACAGTTGTAATTTCTTTTGATTCCTTAGAACTTGATTTTACTGGCGACAAACCTCCTTTAAAATATGGGTTATATGTATAATATTCAGGTGCTTCAATTACATAACTGGAATATTCAACTGGAATAACATTCTGGAAACTCCATTCTGGGATATTAGAAAAATAGGGCGATTTTATGGTATATTTAAATTCAATTATAGCGCCTTCTTTTACATTTGGCATGCTGATTTTTTTGGCATCCCAAAATTTATTTACATTTACTTTAAATTCATTATCACTATTTAGTTTCGTTTTTTCAATTTTTCCATTCACTAAATTATAAGTAAAGGCTTTACTAAATGTTACATTTTCTTTTTTATTTCCTCCTATATAGTATTGGACTTCTTTATTGGCCCATTCGTATCCTTCTTTTTTATAAATTTTAATTTTGGTATCTACTTCTGTAATTAATGAAAACCCAGTATTTTGTTCGTATTCAAAATAGGTTCTTCCGACATTAAATAAAACTGCAGCAACGGCAGAAGTATCTGTTGCATGCTTTTTTTGACTTAATTCTGAAACAGTTACTTTTCCAAGTTCATAATTTTGTGCAAAAATTAGTACTGGAAATAAAAAAGCTAAAATTGTTTTTTTCATGAGTTGTTTGTTTTATTTACTATCTAAAATTACTTTAATGTTATCGAATTTATTTACTTGTTCTAAAAATTTTCTATACGATTCGTACTCTTCTTTTGGATAAACACCATCGTAAATTGTTAACTTTCTTTTGTAAATTAACTTATTATTTTCAGCTATTACACTTGCATTATATTCGCCAAATTTTTCCTTTACACTTATTTTTTCTGGCAATTGCGTTACCACATAATTTTTTGGTAAAACAATTTCTGTTTCGTCAACATCTAAAAAGCCGTAATCAATTTCAAAAGAAAACTTTTTATTTCTGTATTTAAACGGAATACTAGAATATCTATTTAATACATTTAAAGGCAAGATGATAGCGTTTAAACTTTTTTCATAATAATTGTCTGCTTTAAAACTGAATGTTTCTTCAAAAGAAAAATCTTCTTTGTTGTTATTCGTTTTAAAATTTGAAAAAGTAAAATTATTTAAATGACTGAAGCGATTCTTATAAAAATCAATTTGTTCTTTTGAACTTTTAGATTCTACATAGGATACATTTTCATATTGAACACCATTGGACACAATTTTTGCGTCACCAATAATGCTTCCATCTTCTAAAACCGTAATTTTTGATTGGTTAGTTTGAAGATTGTCTTCTGTTTTATAAAAAGTAGTATTCACAACTTCGGCACCTTCTGGCTTAATAATTAATGCATTACGATTTGAAGTAAAATCACTTAAATAACCAAAAGGATTTGTTTGACTTGTACATTCCAAAAAAATATAATTTTTATCTTGTGGCACTGCTAAAATAGCATGATTACTTTGTTTGGCAATTATTTCTTCATCAAAACTTTTCTTATCTCCACCATAAATTACGGTATAATAGGATTCAATATCATAGGCTTTTAGTAATGCTCTTGTGAAATTACTTAACGCTTTACAATCTCCGTAACCATAATTTTCTACATCGGCAACTTCCATGGGTTTCCAGCCTCCAACACCAACTTGTATGCTAACATATCTGGTATTGTCTTGAACATATTTGTAAATTTTTTTGGTTTTATCTAATTTAGAGTCGTTTGCCGAAATAATCTTATCTAATTTTTGTTTTGTTTTTGCAGAAATTGTACTGTTATCTTTGATGAAATAATCATAATACATTTTACCAAATTCGTTCCAAGAACTCATATTTAGTTCATAACCTTCCAACGAAGCTTTATCTAAATACATTTTTACCATAGGAAACTCTTTAGAATAATCTGCGTTAGCTTCTGGTTTAATTGCGAAAATATTTTTTACTGTATAAATTGTTTTGTCTGTAGTTTCTGTTTTTTCAACTTTGAATTCATCCAATTTCTGAACTTTTACATGTACCTTACAAGTTGGATTTTTAACAATCTCTACTTTAGATTCTAAAATAGTTTCATGCAAATTAGAAATTGGCGACCAAGAACGAAGAAATGCAGTATTAATAGTTTCTGTTTCACATTCGTATTCTAAAACAAAAGGATAAACAGTTGGTGTATAATCTAAATACAATATTCTATCATCAGAAAAAACACTTGCATTATCAATTATGCTTCGATCTTTAAAATCTGATTTATTAAATTGCTTAACTTTTCCTCCTAAAGTATTGTAGATTATTACTTTTAGATTTTTAATTTTATTGGATGTGTCGTAATTTTCAGATAAATCTAAATTATTAAACCCAATTTCGTTTAACACTAAAACCACATATTTATTGGAAACACTTACTTTATTAAAACTTTTATATTCGATGGTATGAAGATCAGAAATTTTAATAGTATTTGCATTTTCTTTTTGTTCAGGCGTAATAAGTGGCACTTTAATAGCTTGACTAAAAGCGATTTGTATTGCAAGAAAAATAATTAAAAACGCGATTCTCATAGTTACTCTTTATTTTTACTATCCATACTTATAGTAACTGGTCCGTCATTCACTAATGCTACTTTCATATCTGCACCAAATTGACCGGTTTGAATTTTTTTTCCTAATTCGATTTCCAATTGTTGTACGAATTTCTCATACATAGGAATTGCAATTTCAGGTTTTGCTGCTTTGATGTAACTGGGTCTGTTGCCTTTTTTGGTTAAAGCATGTAGTGTGAATTGACTCACCACAATAATTTCTCCATTACTATCTTTTACGGAAAGATTCATTATGTTATTTTCATCCGGGAAAATACGAAGATTTACAATTTTAGAAACCAACCAATTGGAATCTTCTGAAGTATCTTCTTCTTCGATGCCTACTAAAACCAATAAACCTTGATTAATTTGGGCAACTATTTGTTGTTCAATTTCAACTGAAGCTTCAGAAACACGTTGAATTACTATTCTCATTTTACTTAACTGAATTTAAAGGCGATGAATGCAAGGTATAATTATTACGAAATTTTAATTTTATTCGAAAGTAAAAATCACATCAATAAAAGTAGTAAATATGTAACTAAAAGACGTAATATACTATTAATTAAATGTTAAATTTTACAAAAAAGAAATTAAAATATTCGTTTAGATTACAAATCGTATTTCTATGATTTTCGGGTTTCATCGCTGGCAATTCGGTCTTCGCCATAAATATCGTTACGATAGTGTTCTTCGTCACCTTCTAATATTTTCAAATAACTTTGGTACCTGCTCCAAGCAATTTTATCTTCGTCTAATGCTTTTTTTACGGCACAATGTGGTTCTTCTTTATGTAAGCAATTGTTGAATTTACAAGCTTCTTTTAACTCAAAAAATTCAGGAAAATAGTCGGAAACTTCTTGTTTTTCCATATCAACCATTCCGAAACCTCTTATTCCAGGAGTATCAATAATTCGAATATCGTTAGACAAATCGAACATTTCTGCGAAAGTAGTTGTATGTTGACCTTGTGCGTGAGAATTAGAAATCTCTTTGGTTTTAAGATTTAAAGTTGGTTCGATGGCGTTTACTAAAGTCGATTTTCCAACACCTGAATGTCCAGAAAACATGGATACTTTTCCTTTCATTAAATCCATTAATTCCGAAACTCCTTTGTTATCTGTTGCCGAAACTCGCAAACATTTGTAACCAATTTGTTCGTAAGTATGTTGTAAATACAATTGTTCATCTAAAGTAGCGTCGTCAAAAGTATCAATTTTATTGAAAATTAGAATCGCTTCAATTCCGTAGGCTTTTGCTGTTACTAAAAATCTATCGATAAAACTTGTGGTAGTAATTGGATTATTGATGGTTACAATTAGAAATCCAATATCAATATTTGAGGCAATTATATGGGTTTGTTTCGATAAATTTACTGATTTACGAACGATATAATTTTTACGATCGTGAATGTTAGTAATAATTCCGTTTACTTCATCTACTGTTTCATCTAAATCAAAATCTACTACATCACCAACAGCAATTGGGTTGGTGCTTTTAATTCCTTTCATACGGAATTTACCTTTGATACGACAATTGAAAAATTTGTTATTCTCAGATTTAACGTAATACCAACTTCCGGTAGATTTATAAACGGTTCCTGTCATTCTAAGTTTGAAGCTAGAAGTTAAAAGTTAGAAGTTTGATTCTAATTTATAACTCCAATTAGTAATTACAACAAAGATAGCATTTCTTATAAAAAAGGCATAAAAAAACCCAAGAAGTTACTTTCTTGGGTTGTTTTTATTATAAAAAAATTATTTATATCTGTAACCAATTCCTTTTTTAATAACTTGAGAACCTCCTAAACCATTAGAATTAGCTCCAACAGTTGCTTTGTCAGCAGTCATTAAAATGAAAGGCATTCCAGCAGCAGCAGCTACTTTTTTCAATTTCATTTCAGCTTTTTTATCTCCAGTATTTCCAGTATGGTAGTTAATTAAACCTGTTTTTCCTCTAACTTCTTCACCTTTTTTCAAACCTGCGATGTATGATTTTTCTTCGAAAATAATTACTTTTTCCCAATCTGCTTCACCATTAACAACAATTTTACTTGTCATTTCTTCAGTTCTTCCTGATTTTCCGTAAACTACTTTTTCAACTGCATATTTACTAATTGTGTTTTCTGCATCTTCACCATCATATTTAAATACGACTGTGTATTCTTCTACTCTTATTACTTTACCATTAACAGTTTCTCCACTGTGTTTGAAAATTTGGTCAGATTGAGCATTTACTGTTAATCCGAATAAGATTAAAGCAGCTAATAATAATTTTTTCATTAGATTTGTTTTTAAGTTTTAGCAATATTAATATAAATAAATAAATTTAACAAGATTATTTGTTAATTATTTTTTCCTGGTGCGCAATACTTTCTTGATGAATGGCTTTGTAAATTTTTAGAACAAATTCTTCATTTAAGCCTTTGTCTTCTCCATCTAAAATCATACGTCCTAAAATTTCATTCCAACGTTTATTTTGTAAAATAGCCACGTTTTTTTCTTTTTTAAGTTGTCCGATTTTTTCAGCCAGTTTCATACGTTTTCCTAAAATCTCAATTAATTTCGTATCTAACTCATCGATATATGCACGTTGCATTGCCATTGCTTTGTTCCATTCTGCATTTTCATCTGTTTCTTTTCTCATCTTTAAATCGATGAAAATTTGTTTTAAAGTTGCTGGTGTTACTTGCTGAGCGGCATCACTCCAAGCGTTATCTGGATCAACATGGGTTTCAATAATTAATCCATCGTAATTTAAATCTAATGCTTGTTGCGAAACTTCCTGAATCATGTCTCGTTTTCCTGTAATATGCGAAGGATCACAAATAAGCGGTAAATTCGGGAATTTATTTTGCAAATCAATAGCGATTTGCCATTCGGGATTATTTCTGAATTTTGTTTTTTCGTATGTTGAAAACCCTCTATGAATGACACCTAATTTCTTAATTCCAGCATTATACAAACGTTCTACACCACCAATCCACAAAGATAAATCTGGATTAACTGGGTTTTTTATCAACACAATTTTATCCGTATTTTGTAAAGCATCCGCAATTTCCTGAACTGCAAATGGGTTTACTGTTGTTCGTGCGCCAATCCATAACACATCAATATCGTGTTCTAAAGCTAATTTCACATGATGCGCATTTGCGACTTCCGTTGCCATTAACAATCCTGTTTCCGCTTTCGCTTTTTGCAACCATTTTAATCCGATTTCACCAACACCTTCAAATCCACCAGGACGTGTTCTTGGTTTCCAAATTCCTGCACGAAAAATAGAAACATCCGAATTTTTCAATTCATGTGCGATTTTCAATACTTGCTCTTCTGTTTCTGCGCTGCACGGACCAGCAATAACTAGTGGGTGATCTAAATTAAAATCTACCAACCATTGTTTATGTTTTTTTGTAATTTCCATAGTCTAATTGTTTTACAAAGGTAACTCCTTATTATATTTTATTTAATATTTCTTTAATTTTTTCTTCTGAAACGCAAAGGGAAAAACGAATATAGTTTTCACCATTTGAACCGAATATTGTTCCGGGTACTACAAACAAGTTTTTCTCTGTTAGTAAAGTATTCACAAAATCCTCCGAAGAGTTTTCTGTTTTTGGAATCTTAGCCCAAACAAACAACCCAACACTATTTGGATCATACGTACAACCCAATTTATCTGCCAATTGAAAAACTAATTTTCTTCTATTACTGTATATTATATTTAATTCTGAAAACCACTCTTTCCCTAATTTCAAGGCTTCAATGGCTCCTTTTTGAATGCCATAAAACATCCCACTATCCATATTGCTTTTCACTCTTAAGACAGAAGCAAGTAAAGAAGCATCGCCACTAACCATCCCAACACGCCAGCCCGCCATATTGAATGTTTTACTCAAGGAATTTAATTCCAAAACCACTCCTTTTGCCTCTTTAATTTGTAATAATGAAACAGGAGTCTCGTTCAAAACAAAACTATAGGGATTGTCATTCACTAATAAGATACGATGTCTTTTTGCAAAACTCACTAATTTTTCAAGCAAACCAATACTTCCTTTCGCACCAGTTGGCATGTGCGGATAACTTACCCACATTAATTTCACTTTAGATAAATCTTGTTTTTCTAACATTTCGAAATTAGGCTCCCAATTTGTTGCTTCTTTTAAATCATAAAAAACAGCCTTTGCTCCTACCAAATTCGTAACCGATTCATAAGTTGGATAGCCTGGATTGGGAATTAATACTTCGTCACCTTCATTTAAAAAAGCCATAGAAATATGCATAATTCCTTCTTTCGAACCCATTAATGGTAAGATTTCCGAATCTGGATTTAGCGTAACATCAAATTGCGTTTTATAGAAATTGGCCATTTCCTTTCGCAATTCTGGTAAACCTTGATAGTTTTGATATTCGTGTGCTTTCACATCAAATAATGCTTTTTGAATGGCTAGCATTACTTTGTCTGAAGGCGCACAATCTGGACTTCCAATTCCCATATTAAGAATCGGTTTTCCTTCACTTACTAACTGACTCACTTCTTTTAATTTTCTTGAAAAATAGTATTCCTGAACACTATGTAATCTTTTGGCTGTTTGTATCATTGTTCTCCTTTTCTATATTCGCCTAACACTTTGAATTGTGTAGTCATTAGTTCTAAGATTTCTTTTGCTTTTTCGTAATATTTATATTTTTCAAATACAACATCTACAAAAAATGAATATTGAAAAGGGGTTTCAATAATGGGTAATGATTGAATTTTTGTTAAATTTAGTTGGCAAACATTCAAAGCATTTAAGACAGTAGCTAAGCCACCTTGCAAATCCTCCAATTCGAATTTTATGGACGCTTTATTAATTTTTTCTTTAGGTAACTCATTGCTTTCATTCTTTAAAATTACAAATCGGGTTTTATTACTTTTTATGGTGTGAATTCCAGCTGCAATGATTTCTAAACCATACATTTCTGCAGCAATTGGTGCGGCGACTGCTCCTATTCCTTTTAATTGTTGTTCTTGAATTCGTTGAGCAGTTTCGGCAGTGTCTACACTTTCAACTAACTTTATATGTGGATATTGACTAAAGAAAACGGCACATTGCAAAAGCGCAATGGGATGTGAATGTACTTCAATAATATCTTCGATTTTTTGGCCTTTTAACACCATTAAATTCATATGAATATCCAAATAATATTCCCCAATAATGTGTAAATTATTTTGATCGATTAGTGCATAATTTGGAATAATGGAACCTGCGATAGAATTTTCCAAAGCCATGATTCCCTTATGTACTTTATTCTTTTTCAAACTTGTAACCAAATCTGGAAACGACAAACACTCTTCCAACTCAATATTAGATTGAAAATAATTTTGTGCGACTTGGTGGTGAAAAGAACCTTTGATTCCTTGAATTGCAATTTTTGTTTCCATATGGGCAAAAAAAAATCCCGATTTACATCGGGATTGTTTATATATAGTTAATTATTTTTTTAATTTATCATCAAATAACACCATAACAATCCCTGTCCTCGTTCCAGAAGAAATAAAAAGAATTGTTATAAAATGTAGAATTTGTGTTCATTGTTTTGTTATCGAAAAGCAAATGTAGCAAAAAATTTGATATAACCTAAAAAAAATTAATAACTTAAACTTACCAAGCCATTATCTTGAACAATTATTTGTCCGGTTATCCCATTTGAATCTTCTGAAAGTAAGAAACATGCTGTTTTTGAAACATCAATTGGATTTAAAATTCGTTTTAAAGGATGTTTTGCAATCATGTTTTCTTTAATTTGATCTGAGCGTAAAATTCCAGCGGCTAATGGTGTATCAATTAAAGATGGTGCGATGGCATTCACTCTAATTTTTGGTGCGAATTCTGCCGCTAAGCTTTTCACTAATCCTTCCACCGCTCCTTTTGCTGCAGCGATACTTGCATGATATGGCATTCCAGATTGCACAGCAACCGTACTAAACATAACAACACTTGCTTGTTCTGATTTTTTCAAAGTTGGTAAATAATGTTGAAACGCTTTTAAAGCTCCGAAAAAATTTACATTTAAATCCGCATTAAAATCATCTAGACTCAAGCGATTGAAAGGTTTCAAATTGATACTTCCCAAACAATACACCAAACCATTAATAGCTTCGATTGTTGGTAATTCTTCTGTTAATGCATTTAATTGATACCAATTCCCATTAAATGGATAAGAGGGTTCTGTACGTGAAATGACGTGACAAAAATTACCTTTTTCGGATAATTCTTTTACAATTTGTTCCCCAACACCTTTGCTTCCGCCAATTATTAAGTAATTTTTCATTTTTTTACCTTTAATAGTTTTATTTTTTTACCATTAAGAAATTAAGTTAATTAAGAACAATCAAAAGATGTATTAGAATCAATTCATAAAACCAACATAACTTAATATTCTTAATAACTTAATGGTGTGTATGTAACATTAACTTAAATATTTCTCAAAATCGTTAATTTTTACTTTTGCTTTGATATCGAACATCAAACTATATAATCCAAAAAACGTACGGTTTACATATATAAAATGTTTAGAACCTCTGTTTCCATTCATTTTTCTTAGTGTTTTATCACTGGCGAATTTTTCACTTAAAGCTGCAATATCATTCTGAAATTTCAAATCAGCAAAATCAAACTCAACTTGATTTATGGGTCTGGTAAATACAGACAATAATTCGTGAAACAAATCAGTAAAAAATTCAATTTCTTTAGGCTTGTCCGTAGTTTTTAAAATTTCTAATTCGTACAATTTTTTTGTAAAATAGTCCATGTCTTTTAAGGATTCTGGTGTAGAAACCTCAAAATAAGGCACATAAAAATCATTTGGAATTTCTTTCATACAACCAAAATCAATCGCAATTAAATTGTCATTTTTATCTACCAAAAAATTTCCAGGATGCGGATCGGCGTGAAATTTTTTCAATTGGTGAATTTGGTACATGTAAAAATTCCATAACGTTTGTCCCACTTTATCACGTTGTTCTTGTGAAGCATCGCTTGAACAAAATTCTGATAAATGAATCCCATTCATCCAATCCATGGTGATAATTTTATCTGATGAATATTCTGGATAATAATGTGGAAATAGTAAATTATCAATTTTCTCACAATCTTCAATGACTTTCATCGACTGCGAAATTTCTAATGTATAATCGGTTTCTTCCGTTAATTTATCTTCTACTTCTTTAAAATAATCATCTGAAGTTCCCTGTAAATTGAACATTCTAATGGCAATTGGTTTTACCAAAGCAATATCAGAACTAATACTTTCACGAATGCCTGGATATTGAATTTTTACCGCTAATTCTTTACCGTTTTTCTTGGCTTTGTGCACCTGACCAATACTTGCGGCGTTAATAGAATCGGGTGAAAAGCTATCAAATAATTCTTCAGGATATTGTTTAAAATACGTTTTAAAAGTTTTTCGAACTAATGGCGCTGATAATGGCGGAACAGAAAATTGTGACAACGAAAACTTATCTACATAAGATTGTGGCAACAAGTTTTTTTCCATACTTAGCATTTGTGCGACTTTTAAAGCACTTCCTTTTAATTCTTTTAATCCATCATAAATATCTGAAGCGTTATTTTTATGTAATTTATCTTTAGTTAAAGATGGATTCACCACTTTTTCTCCGTAATATTTTAGGTAATTTCCTCCAACCTTCACGCCAGTGGTAACTAATTTAGTTACACGCTCCATCTTTCCTGTTGGAATATTGTCTATTTTTTTCATTTTAATTTTTGTTGTTTTAAACACATAGTTACATAGAAATTATTCAACTTTGATAAACTTCTCTTTTGATAGTAAACAATAGTTAGTACTTCTAAAATATATGTTTTTTAAAATTTATGATTTAGAAAACATGCCATTCATTTGTTCTTTCCATAAAAATTTCCCAAAATCAATGACACTTTGTGTTGGAATATTATACGCTAAATCGAAACTTGCTTTTACTGATTTTTCTATGAAAACATCTGTTTTTTCAAAATTAGCCGATTCGTCATTCATCCAGAAATTGAAAATCGAAAGAAATTGCAACCAAGAAGCTTCTTGTAATACTTTATCTTGAATTTTCACAACAGTTTCTTGATCAATTTTAATTGGTTTTTCTAAAATAGTTAGAGCAAACTCCAAATATACTTCGCGAAGTTTAGTTAACTTCCCTAAATTTTTCATTGGATTTTTATCTTGTTTTAATAAGTAAACCACGAAACTTCTATTTGCTGTTGCCATTTCGAAAAATGTAAAATAAAAAGCTGATAATTTATCCGCACTTTCATAAGATTGATATCCTTCGTTTTTCTCTAATAATTCTAAAGTATACGCAAACATGGAAACAAAGTACTGCTTTTCTAAAAACTCAAAAGAAGCAAAAAATTGATAAAAATCGCTTTCTTCCATAGCATTTTGCTTGGCAAATTCATACACCGAATTGGGTTTTTTACCATGCGTTAAACAATAATCTGTGTATGCAGAAACAATAAGATCTTCTGTAATTGCTTTCTTTTTTTTTGGTGCAGCCATAATACTATTTTTTTGTTTAACAAATATACAAAAAAAGTAAACAACAAAATCAACATTAACTTAAATTTTTCTATGTAAGAATTGTTAAAATTTATGGTTTAATTTTAAGCGTCATCGTAGAGGAACAAATTTTAAATTCAAAAAAAACAAGCCTACTTGGGGAATTCGTGGCAAGCACATAAAAATCAATAAAAATTAAATTATTTATATCGAACTCCTATTATTTTATTATTTTTGTTGAAAACAAGAATATGTCAATAGAAGTAAAAAATATTACCAAAACATATGGAACTCAAAAAGCGTTAGATAACGTAAGTTTTTCTGTAAAAAAGGGCGAAATTGTAGGTTTCTTAGGTCCGAATGGAGCTGGAAAATCGACTTTGATGAAAATATTGACTACCTATTTAACCGCAGATGAAGGTGAAGCGACTGTAAACGGTTTTGATGTCACGACTGCTCAAAAAAGTGTACAACAATCTGTTGGATATTTGCCAGAACACAATCCGTTGTATTTGGATTTATATGTTCGTGAATATTTAGAATTTAGTGCTGACGTACATAAAACAGACAAATCTCGAATTCAGGAAGTAATTGACTTAACAGGTTTGACTCCGGAATGTCATAAAAAAATAGGTGAACTTTCTAAAGGATTTCGTCAGCGTGTTGGTTTAGCTACGGCTTTACTTCACAATCCGGATGTGTTGATTTTAGATGAGCCTACCACAGGTTTAGATCCGAATCAATTGGTGGAAATTAGAGAATTAATTAAGAATATTGGCAAAGACAAAACCGTGTTTTTATCTACACATATTATGCAAGAAGTGGAAGCTATTTGCGATAGAATTATCATTATTCACAAAGGAAAAATTGTGGAAGACGCTCAACTTGCGGATTTAGGTACTAATTTAGAAAAAGTTTTTAGAGAAAAGACGAAGTAGGTTTTTTAAAACATATAAGTCATATAAGCAAATTAGAAAATATTTTTATGATGACAAAAGTAAAATATATTGGTTTAGCTTTAGGACTATTATCTACAATAATTAGTTATATATTTTTTGCACGTCAACAAGAAACTTACCAATTATTACTCATCGGTGGTGTTTTAATTTCGATAGTTTTCTTTCTTATAATCTTGTTGGGTCGAGGAACAATAAAATCAAAAGTTATTGGGACAGTTATTGTTTTATTCGCAATTCTAATTCAAGGGTTAACAGAACCATTTTTAATTAAAACTTCCTATTCAATTTTCTTAAACAAGAACATTAAAGAATTGACTATTATAAACAATATTTTAATTAAAAAAACTGGAGAAATATCAGTTTATAATGATAAAATTTCAGACAAATTTGGAACTTTGACTCAATTTGAAAAAGATAATCTTATAAAACTAAGAAAAAAACTAAACGTTTACATGATAGTTAAATCTGAAAATGGAATATATTATGGTCTTTGGGGATTTTTAGATGTTAGATTAGGAATTACTTATTTATCAAAAAATGAGCAGCAAAACATTTCACATCGTCACTTAAATGACAATTGGTATTATTAATATCAATAAAAAAAATCTCTTCATAAAACTGAATTATGAAGAGATTTTAAAACATGCAACGAATTACTTGTTAATGTCTTTCTTGATAAGTAACGTATCTATTTCTTAATCTGGTAAAGTCATTATATAATTCGGCAACGGTAATGTCGGACAATTTTGAATCTAAGATTTTACTATAAATTAAATCTTCCTCAGTTAATCCATATCTTTTAATTGAGGTTTTTAAAGTTTTAACCGCCATTTTGGTATCATCATTTTTGAAATAGCAATTAGCGAATTCAAAATACACTTCTTTTAAATCCTCTTTTTTAGCTAACTTCACATAAGCTTTGTAGGATTCAATGGCTTCGCTATACTTCTTATCCAAAGCAAATTGCCTAGCCTCTTTTAACAGTAATTCTTTGTCTTTAGCAAAAGTTATTTGACTTACAAACAACACAACGAATAGGAAGATAATTTTTTTCATACTACTTTGGTATTTAAATTATATTCTTAAAGTTAGAAATATAATTTCAATCTACCAAAAACGAAACCGTTCAAAAAAGTGGTTTCAATGAGTTATCAAATCATGTTTTAAGCCATAATCTAATTATTCAGCAATTTTACGTCTTTTCGTTTTATGATTTTGCGTAAAAGCTAGAATAACATATAAAATTACAACAATTTGATAAAAATACATTTTAGATAAAAAAAACAGAAAAAACCTCATTATATCTTAAATTTAATGAGGTTTTTGAATGCTGAAAATAAGTTTACTTAGTTTTTAATTCTACTGTATTATTTTCAACATAAATATCAACGTTATTTAACCTTTTTACAAATTGTTTTCTTAACTCGGTATATAAAGGAAAAATATCTGCCCAAGCTACTTCAAACAATTTTTTATCTAAAACGGTGCTTGTTTCTAAATTCTCTTTTGTGGCACCATATTTAGAAATGGTTTCTTTTATTACTTTGAAAGCCATAAAATTATTTTTGTTTAGAAAATAACAATTTGCTACTTCAAAATATATGTCTTTTAAATTAACTGCTTCGTTTTTAAATAACTTTATGTACGATACATATTCTTTTATCGCTTGATTGTAGTTTTTGTTTTCTTTTAATTCTCTCGCACGATTTAAAACTTCATCTCTATCGTTTGAAAATCCAAATTGAAACGATAAACTTAATACTAAAATTAATATGATTTTTTTCATGGAATTTACGATTTTAGGTTACTATTTCAAAAGTAGGAATAACCTCTAATTAATAATAATTTTACCGATATAAAGCTAAAAAAATCGCCAAAAAACATGATGCAACCAATTACTAATCAGCGCTTTATGAAATTTTAAAATAATGTACTTGCAATAGCTTTTATGTTTTCTGCTTTTCCCATAGAATAATAATGCAACACAGGAATTCCAGCGGCAACTAATTCGCTACTTTGTTGAATACACCATTCGATACCAATTTGTTTAACCGCTTCATTATCTTTTGCCTTTACCACAGCCATAATTAAATCGTCTGGTAATTCTAAACTAAATCGGTGTGGAATTAAATTCAGTTGTTTTTTAGTTGCGATAGGTTTCAAACCCGGAATAATTGGGACAGTAATACCAGCCGCTCTGCATTTTGCAACAAAATCAAAAAATTTCTGATTGTCGAAAAACATTTGAGTGATAATATAATCCGCTCCATTTTTAATTTTTTGCTTTAAGAAATGAATATCACTATCTAAACTTGGCGCTTCCATGTGCTTTTCGGGATAACCGGCTACACCAATACAGAAATCAGTTTTAGAAGAATTTTGCAAATCGGCATCCAAATAAATTCCATTATTTAAATCGTTGATTTGAGAAACCAATTCCGAGGCAAAAGCGTGACCTTCTTTTTCAGGCTTGAAGTAAATTTCACTTTTAACCGCATCACCACGAAGCGCAACTACGTTATTAATTCCTAAGAAATCTAAATCAATTAATAGATTTTCTGTATCTTCTTTGGTAAAACCACCACACAATATATGCGGAATGGCATCTACATTATATTTATTCTGAATTCCGGCACAAATACCAACAGTTCCAGGGCGTTTTTTTACAATTTTCTTTTGTAATAAACCGTTTTCCAATTCTTTAAATTCGTATTCTTCTCGATGATAGGTTACATCAATAAATGGTGGATTGAACTCCATTAATGGATCGATACTATCAAAAATAGATTGAATATTTTGACCTTTTAAAGGCGGTAAAATCTCGAAAGAAAACAAAGGTTTTCCGTTGGCGTTTTCTATATGTTCAGTTACTTTCATTTTTTGTTTGTTTCAAGTTTCAGGTTTCAGGTTTCAGGTTATTGAACTTGAAACTTTAAACCTGAAACAACTATTTCTAATCTGTTATATTTGGTGCTAACCATTTGGTTGCTATGTCTGTTGAAATACCTCTTCTTTTAGCGTAATTTTCGACTTGATCGTTTTTAATTTTTCCTAATCCGAAATATTTACTTTCTGAATTTGCAAAATAATATCCTGAAACCGAAGAAGCGGGCCACATCGCCATACTCTCCGTTAATTTTACTCCGATATTTTCTTCTACATTTAAAATATTCCAAATGGTTGGTTTTTCTAAATGATCTGGACAAGCTGGATAACCTGGCGCTGGACGAATTCCTTTATAATTTTCTTTGATTAATTCGTTATTCGTTAAATTTTCATCTGACGCATAACCCCAAATTTCTTTACGGACTTTTAAGTGTAAATATTCGGCGAAAGCCTCTGCTAATCTATCTCCTAATGCTTTTGTTAAAATCGAATTATAATCGTCTAATTGAGCTTCAAACTCAGCTGCTTTTTCGTCGACACCAAATCCTGTTGTCACACAAAAACAACCGATATAGTCTTGTTTATTCGTTTCTTTCGGTGCGATAAAATCAGACAATGCAATATTTGGCGCACCAACTGTTTTTTGAGATTGTTGTCTAAGAGTTAGAAGTTGGAAGCTAGAAGTTGGAAGTTGCACTTCAATATCATCATCATTAACCGTGTTAGCTGGATAAATCCCTAAAATCCCTTTGGCTTGAAACCATTTTTCAGAAACGATTTTAGCCAACATAATTTGTGCGTCTTTAAACAAGTCTGTAGCTTGTTCCCCTACTACCTCATCGGTCAATATGGCTGGATATTTCCCAAACAATTCCCATGATTGGAAAAACGGTGTCCAGTCGATGAAGTCAACTAATTCTGAAAGTTCCACCTCAACAATTTTTGTTCCTATAAAATTAGGTTGCATCGGTTCGAAAGTATCCCAATCGATTTTAAATTTATTTTTACGAGCTTCTTCAATCGTTAAGAAATTTTTCTCTCTGGCTCTGTTTAAATAACCTTCGCGTAGCGTGTCGTATTCTTCGCGTAAAGCGATAGAAAAATCTGATTTTGTTTCTACGTTTAATAAATTCGAAGCAACAGTTACTGCTCTAGAAGCGTCATTCACATGAACTACAGTCGCAGCATATTCAGGAGCAATTTTCACAGCCGTATGTGCGCGAGAAGTTGTGGCACCACCAATCATCACAGGGATTTTGATGTTTAACTTATCCATTTCTTTGGCTAAATACACCATTTCATCTAACGAAGGCGTAATTAAGCCGCTTAAACCAATAATATCGACGTTTTCTTTAATGGCTGCTTCAATAATTTTTTCTGGCGGAACCATCACTCCTAAATCAATGATTTCGAAATTATTACAAGCCAAAACTACCGAAACAATATTTTTTCCGATATCGTGAACGTCACCTTTTACTGTCGCCATCAATACTTTTCCTGCTGAAGATGATGCTGTTGAATCTTTTTCTGCTTCAATAAATGGCAATAAATACGCCACGGCTTTTTTCATCACACGCGCCGATTTTACTACTTGAGGCAAAAACATTTTTCCGCTTCCGAATAAATCTCCCACCACGTTCATTCCAGCCATTAAGCTAATTTCGATAACTTCGATTGCTTTTTTGGCGTTTAATCGAGCTTCTTCTACATCAATTTCAATAAATTCATCAATTCCTTTTACCAAAGAATGTGTTAATCTTTCTTGAACTGGATCATTTCGCCATTCGGCAATTGCTTTTTCGTTTGCTTTATAATCGCCTTTAAAACTTTCGGCTAAATCTAATAATCTTTCTGTAGCGTCATCTCTTCTATTTAAAAGAACATCTTCAACGTGTTCTAATAAAACCTTGTCAATTTCATCGTAAATTTCTAACATTTCAGGATTTACAATTCCCATAGTCATTCCATTTTGAATGGCATGATATAAGAACGCAGAATGCATCGCTTCACGCACTTTATCGTTACCACGGAAAGAGAACGAAACATTACTTACACCACCAGAAATATTGGCATATGGTAAGTTTTCACGAATCCATTTTGTCGCTTGGAAAAAATCTAAAGCATTTAATTTATGTTCGTCCATTCCAGTTGCGACTGGAAAAATATTAGGATCGAAAATGATATCTTCAGCAGGAAAACCAACTTCGTTGACTAAAATATCATAGCTTCTTTTACAAATTTCGATACGACGTTCGTAATTATCTGCTTGTCCGACTTCATCAAAAGCCATGACAATAACAGCCGCGCCATATCGTTTAATTAATTTGGCATGATGAATAAACGTTTCTTCACCTTCTTTTAATGAAATAGAATTTACAACGGCTTTTCCTTGCACTACTTTTAGACCGGCTTCGATGATTTCCCATTTCGAGCTATCAATCATAACAGGAACACGGGCTATATCAGGTTCGGCTGCAATTAAATTCAGGAATTTTGTCATCGCGTATACGCCATCTAACATGCCTTCATCCATGTTAATGTCGATAATTTGCGCGCCACCTTCTACTTGTTCACGAGCTACAGAAAGTGCTTCCTCATATTTCTCTTCTTTAATTAATCGAAGAAATTTACGTGAACCCGTGACATTCGTTCTTTCACCAACATTAACAAAAATAGATTCTTCTGTAATGAAAAGTGGTTCTAAACCTGAAAGTTGTAAATTTATTTTATTGTTTCTTGACATCTTGTTTTATAATCTTGTGATTTTTATCTAAAGCACACTATTTATTTTTTTATAATTTTTTGCCACTTCATTCCAGAAGATTTTGCTTTTATTATAGTATAATTTTATTCTAATTATTGTGTTTCTCATTTCAAACTTTTTTAAAATCCATTTAGAATTGTAAAAAGCTAAATGAAATTTTTATTCGGATTTTCTAGGCTCAAATTCTGCAGCAACTTCTGCAATTAGCTTGATATGTTCTGGAGTTGTTCCGCAGCAACCTCCAATAATATTTATCAAATTATCTTGTAAATACTCCCGAATTAGTGTTTGCATTTCTACTGGTGTTTGATCGTATTCTCCGAATGCATTTGGCAAACCTGCATTTGGATGTGCCGAAATATTCAATTGTGTGTGATGTGCCAATCGTTTTAGATAGGGTTTCAACTGATCTGCACCTAAAGCGCAATTGAAACCAACGCTTAACAACGGAATATGTTGAATGGAAATTAAAAACGCTTCCACCGTTTGACCTGATAAGGTTCTACCAGAAGCATCCGTAATTGTTCCTGAAACCATGATTGGAATATCTAAATTTCTTTCTTCTTTAACTTCTTCGATAGCAAAAAGTGCGGCTTTCGCGTTTAAGGTATCAAAAATCGTTTCTACTAAAAGTACGTCTGAACCTCCATCAATTAAGGCATTGACTTGTTGTTTATACGCAATTCGTAAATCGTCAAAAGTTACGGCACGATAGCCTGGATCATTTACATCTGGCGACATAGAAGCAGTTCTGTTTGTGGGTCCGATCGAACCTGCAACAAAGCGCTTTTTATCTGTAAACTCATCAGCCACTTCACGAGCAATTTTGGCGGATTGGTAATTTAATTCGTATACCAAATCTTCCATGTGATAATCGGCCATACCAATTGTAGTTCCTGAAAAAGTATTGGTTTCCACAATATCAGCGCCCGCTTGAAAATACAAACGATGCACTTCTTTTACTGCTTCTGGTTGTGTGATAGAAAGTAAGTCGTTATTGCCTTTTAATGGATGAGGAAAATCTTTGAAACGTTCGCCACGAAAATCTTCTTCTTCAAATTTATTGCGTTGTAACATCGTACCCATAGCACCATCCAGAACTAAAATTCTTTCTTTAATGGCTTGATAGATGTTACTTTTAGATGTTAAAGTTGATGTGTTCGTATTTGACATTTTAATGCTATTTGTTAGAAATAAAAAATTATTCATGCGTTGTTTCACGCGTTAAAATTGAAACGTGTGTAAACTTAAAATTGATATCAGCGAAAAGTGGTGAAAATTTTCTGGTTATCTGTTTCCGATAAAAAAACCGGAATAGAATGTAGCACCTTCTACAAGTGTAGGGTTGCTAAGGTTTCGCAGGGTCTAATCCCTCCACCTTTCGTGATAACAATCATTATGTTTATGAACGTTGCAAAGGTAACAAAAAAATATAAAAAAGAAATATTTTCTAAATTTTAATTAAAAAAAGAGTGTAAATAGTTTTTTATTCTTTAATAACAGCAAAAAAAGGAATAAAAAACTACTGAAAATTCTTTTAAGTTATATTTTATCGATAATTCTCAAAATATCACCAAAAACACCTCGAGCTGTTACAGACGCTCCTGCTCCTGCTCCTTGAATTACGATAGGTCTTTCCCCGTAGGATTCGGTATATATTTCAAAAATGGAATCCGAACCTTTTAATTGCCCTAGAGCTGAATTTTCAGAAACAGAAACTAATTTAACTTCTAAATTTCCTTTATCTTGTTGTAAATCGCCAGACAGTTCTCCGATATAACGCAGCACATTTCCATTCTCCTGATTTTCTTTAATTGTTTTATAATGAAAATCTAACAGTTGCAAATTTTCTAAGAAATTAGATGTCGTTAACGATCTTAATTCCACTGGAATTAAATTCTGGACATCAATTTCATTCAATTCGTTTTGCAAATCTAATTCGCGTGCTAATATCAGTAATTTTCTGGCTACGTCGTTTCCACATAAATCTTCACGTGGATCAGGTTCTGTGAAACCTAAAGCAATCGCTTCTTTCAATACTTCACTAAACGGCTTGTCTTCTACAGAAAAATGATTAAAGATATAACTCAACGTCCCCGAAAAAACCCCTTTAATTTTGGTGATATTTTCTCCTGAAAGGTGCAATAATTTAATCGTATCAATTAAAGGTAAACCGGCACCGACATTAGTTTCGTATAAATAATTTTTCTGATTATCTTCTAAAGCATTTCGAATATCTTTATAAAAACCATAACTTAAGGTATTGGCAATTTTATTTGAAGAAACTACATCGAAACCATTTTCAATAAGTTCAATATAATTTTCTACAAAATCGCTACTAGCCGTGTTATCTACAGCGATTAAATTTTCTAAATGATTTTCTTTCGCATAGTTAATGATATCCTGAACCTTGTAAGCTTCTCCGTTAGAGGCAATTTCAGATTTCCAATTTTCATTGATTCCTGCTTCATTAATTACCAATTTTGTAGAATTCGCAATCGCAAAAATATTCAGTTTGATTCCTTTCTTGATTTCAATGTTTTTGGCCGATGACAAAACCTGATCAATTAAAGTGGAACCTACTAAACCATGTCCGAAAATAGCAATATTTATCTTTTTTGTTAAACCGAAAATCTCTACATTAATGACATTTAACGCTCGTTTTAAATCGGTTTTCTTTACTACCAAACTCACACTATTTCCCGTAATGATGTTGTTAAACAAAATAGGTGTGATTTTATTTTTAACCAAAGACGAGTACAACTTGTGAAACGTACTTAAATCTTGACCTGTAATAGAAATGGCTGCGATATTAGTATCTACAGAAACTTTACTTACATCGCCAAAAAGCAATTCATTTGAAAACTCTTTTTCCAAACCTTGCAAGGCTTCTGTAGCTCTTTCTGTGCTTACAACAATTCCGATTCCTCTTTCTGACGAGCCTTGCGAAATGATACTTACACTAATTTTAAGATTAGCCATTACACTGAAAATTCGTGCATCTACACCCGCTTTTCCTAATAAACCTTTACCTTCTAAATTGACTAAAGAAACCGTATCTAAAACAGATAATTCTTTAATTCCTTTGTACTTGAATGCTTTTTCTTCTGATTTTAAAATTGACATAATTACGTTGTGTGTTTAGTGTTAAAAATTGTTTTTAAAATGTTGTTTAATCTTTCATATTCTATCAAGAAAGCATCGTGTCCATGAATGGAATTTATTTCGTGATAAGTTAAATTTTTCGTGAGGTTACTTAATAAATTATGCGTGTTTCTGTTTTCATTTGGTGCGAAAAAATAATCGCTATTAATGGTGATTTGATGAATTTTTGTCGGACTTTTTATTGCGAAATCTTTTAAATCATTTTCAGTGGTAGTTTCACCAATGGTTTTTAACAGATGATTCATTAATTTGTAGGCACTTAATTCAAATCGACCTGTCAATTTTTCTCCGTGATGCAACAACCAGGATTCGACTTTATAACTATTTTGATTGTCATTTCTTTCCGAATTGAATTTTGCAGTTAGTGATTCTGGCGTTCTATACAACAACATCGCATGTAATCTGGCATCGTGAATTGGGTTTTTAGAATTATTCAAAATCGCATCTTGCACTAATACATTTCCGATTAGCCAATCGTTTGCCTTCCAATTTGTGGCGATAGGAACTAAATTTTGAATCGACTTTGGTTTAATAAAAGCCATTTCCCAGGCAATTGCGCCACCTAAACTTCCGCCAATAACCGCAAAAAGTTGGTTGATTTTTAAATACTCTAAACCTTTCCAAAAAAGAGAAGCAATATCTTTTGTGGTGAAACTTTTATAATTTTCAATTAAATTTTCGGAGTTGTTATCATAACCATTTCCTGGAATATTGAATGCGATTATCGTATATTTTTTGGTATCAATTACTTTATTTTCACCGACAACATTATTCCACCAACCATTTTCACCAGCTACATTTGAATTTCCGGTTAAGGCGTGATTTACTAATACAATTGGCGCCATTCCGATAGGTAAACCAAAAGTTTGAAACGATAAATTTAATTTACAAACTTCACCTGATTGAAGTAAAAAGTTTGCGATTTTTATATTTTGTATTGTTTTCATTTGTTTTTAACCTGCTATTATTTTTTTGAACTAACACTCATTTCATTGTGATTCTGAAACTAGTTCAGAATAAAAAAAAACCCTTTTGAACAGTTGCCAAAAGGGTTTTTAGTTGAACTAAAACTAAGATTACATCTTCCGCTTTTGGCAATATCTAGCAGGTGCACACATGCGCATCATCATTCGGTTAGCCATCATTAAACTGTTTGTTGTATTCATATTTTTTATTTCAATTGTATTTATAAAAAAGCCTCTGCGTTTTGGCAGAGGCTAAAGTTGCATTTTTTTCTTAGTAGGTTAAAAATTATGCAATATTATGCCCCGCGGGAAATTCCCACATTATCATTCGAATAGTAAACATTGTATACTTCATTCTTATTTTGTTGTTTTTTGATGGGGCAAATCTAGAATAATTTTCTGTTTAAAAAAATTATATAGATAAATTATCTAAATTTTATTATTTTTTAATCGTAAAATAGATTTTAAATCTAAATATATCTTTTAATCACCAAAATAATTCTATTAAAAAGAAAAAATCTAAGTTAGGCTATTTTTAGTAACATCCTTATACTAAATACGATAACTAAAAACGCTACTACTAACAAAGCAGTTCTTTGAGGTAATTTTCCAGCAAGTTTTGCAGCAAAAGGCGCAGCTAAACCTCCGCCAATAATTAATCCCAAAACAATATACCAATGACTCACACCTATAGATGCAAAAAATGTAATGGATGCAGCCATCGTTACAAAAAATTCTGCTAAACTCACCGTTCCAATTACGTATTTAGATTTTTTTCCTCTTGACAATAGTGTTGAAGTTACAATTGGTCCCCAACCTCCACCTCCAAAAGCATCTAAAAAACCTCCAGCAAAACCTAAAAATCCGGTATTTTTACTTTTTCTATTTGGAATTTGTTTTCGAATGGCAATTCTTAACAAACTGAAACCCATAATCATGGTGTACGATGCTAAAACTCCGTAAGTAATTTTTTCATATTTACTTCCAAAATAGACTAAAAGCAAAGCTCCAGAAACCGCTCCAATTACACCAGGAATGACCAGCCACCAAAGCAATTTCTTGTTTACATTTCCAAATTTATAATGGGAAAATCCGCTAATTCCGCTGGAAAACATTTCAGCTGTATGAATACTTCCACTTATGGCTGGCAATTTTATTCCTAACAACATCATACTTGTAGAACACGTTACGCCATAACCCAAACCAACAGCACCATCTACCAATTGTGCAAAAAAACCAACCAATAACATTCCGTAAAAAGCATTTGGAATTTGGCTTGAATATTCTTTTACTTGGTCAATAGAAACAATTCCTGAAAACCCGTAACCTAAGAAAATTGCAAAAAACAAAAGTGTTAATTGAAACGTTAAGTTTTTATACTTCTTTTTTTCTGACTTTTTCTTCTCAAACACAGAAGTAACTTCATTCAAATCGGCTAGTTTTTGGCTAAAATCGCCTTTATGTTGGTTTCTAAATTCATTTAATTGGGTGATATTTTCTTCAATTTCATCTGGAATGACTTCTGTAAAATATTCACGTAATCTCTTGGCTAAAACTGGCGATTTTCCGTTGGTTGAAATTGCAATTTTTAAGTTTCCTTTGTTCACAATCGAACCCAAATAAAAATCACACAAATCAGGTTGATCGGCCGCGTTGACTTTTATTCCTTTAGCTTTTGCTAATTCTCTAACGTTTCGATTTACTTCGGGTTTATCCGTTGTTATGATTACAAAATCTTTGTTTTCTAAATCCGTTTCTTCAAAAGCTCGTTCATAAAAAGAAATAGTTTCATTTTGATGAATTATCTCTTTTAACTTCGGATGAAAATAAGTCGCTACCAAGATGATAGTAATCTTAGGATTTTGTTTCAATAAAGTTTCTGTTTTTTCCAAACCTACATTTCCACCGCCCACAATTAAAAAGCGGGCAGTTTCTGTTTTTAGGAAAACTGGAAATAATGTATTACTCATTTTTTTTCTTTTTTAAATCAATACTGTGAATCATCGATAATCTTAAAATATCTCTGTTATAAAAATCAACTCCTGATTTTTGTTGTTGGAACCAATTCATATAACCCAATTCAAAAGCATAAGAAGCATTTAGTTTATAATTGAAAGCTGCATAAATTCGGTTTTGATCGAAAGTATTTTTTACAATCTTATTTCCTACATTAAACATAACTTCATCTTTAATTTTTACGATTAACGCTTGTTGTTTTTCATTCTTCCAAATCGGAACATCCAAACCTATTTGATACCGCAATCGGAAATTTGAAAACCGATAACCACCAACTAATCTGTCATTTTCCACATCATGAAAAAATCTCGCTTCCGCTTTATAACGATGATTGATAGTTAAAAACCCTAATTTTTGTTTATTACTAAATCCAATATCAGGACGCAATTCGGGAACCGTCAAATTACTTTCAGAATTGGGAGTATTCGGATTTTGCAAAAACAACGTCATTCCTACAGAAGCGTTCCAATCTCCGAATACTTTCCTTTCTAAATTCGATCTGAAAACCAATTGATGTTGGGCCGTTGGATTATAAAACTGTCGTTCTTGAATTTCGCTGTTTAAATTCCAATTTTCGTTAAACTTTAAATTATTATAGTATCCATACCAAATCAATTGTTGATTTTCAACCTTTTTTTGAGCTAATAAAAATTCTGGTAGCAATAAAATAATTACTAAGATTATCTTCTTCATTAGTTTAAAATTGCTCTGTAGGTATAATCACCAAAAGTTTCATTTTCTAATTTCTCGTTAACATACTTTCCTAGTAAAACATCCACTTCCGCTAAAATTTGCGATTCAGTTTGTTTCTCTTTATAAATAGTATTCAAACGCGTTCCTAAACGATCGCCGCCTAACATGAAATTATATTGTTCTGGACCTGTTCCAACAAAACCAAGTTCTGATACATATGGACGACCACAACCATTTGGACAACCCGTCATTCTAATGGAAATTTCATCATTTGACAATTCGTATTTTGCTAAAATTGGTTCGATTTTAGTTACTAATTCTGGCAAATAACGTTGTGCTTCCGCTAAGGCTAACGGACAAGTTGGTAAAGCCACACATGCCATAGAATTTTTTCGTAAAGCACTTACTTGTTTTTCAATATTATGTTGCACTAACAAAGCTTCCACTTTTGATTTATTGCTTTCTTCAATTTCCCCTAAAATCAGATTTTGATTTCCTGAAAAGATGAAATTATTAACATCCAATTGCGCCAATTCGTACAAAAATTGTTTCTGTTCCGGTTTTACCACACCGTGTTCTATAAATAATGTATAAAACCATTTTCCTTGGTGATTTTGTTCCCAGCCAAAACGGTCGCTTCTCTCTGTGAATGTGTATTTTCGTTCTGGTTCGAATTGGAATCCGATGCGACTTTCCAATTCTTTTTTGAAACCTTCCACAGTTAATTTATCGACTGTATATTTCAATCGAGATAATTTTCTATCGACACGATTTCCGAAATCTCGTTGCACCGTTAAAATTTCGTACACTGCTTTTAATGTTTTTTCTTCCGTATCTGTAAAACCAATAATACTTCCCAAACGAGAATACGTATTTGGATTTCCGTGAGTTGTAGCCAAACCACCACCAATGGCGATATTGAATCCTTTCAATACATCGTTTTCAATAATGGCGATTAATCCGATATCGTTCGTAAACACATCCACATCATTACTTGGCGGAATGGCGATGGCGATTTTGAATTTTCTCGGTAAATAGCGGTCTTCGTACAATGGATCCGCTTCCGAGGAACGTTCATAAATTTTTTCACCATCGATAAAAACTTCGTAATACGATTGCGTTTTAGGCAAAAGCAAGGTTGAAATTTTATCGGCATATTCATAAATTTGTTGATGAATCGCTGAAATTTGCGGGTGTGAACTCACAATCACATTTCTATTTACGTCGCCACACGCGGCAATAGAATCTAATTTTGCCGTGTTAAAAGCTTGAATTGTTGGTCGTAATTGGTGTTTTAACAAACCGTGTAATTGCACCGTTTGCCTTGTCGTAATTTTTAAAGTTCCCGTTCCGAATTGTTCCGAAATTTCATGCGTGGCAATCCACTGATTGGCATTAATTACTCCGCCAGGAATTCTCAAACGAATCATAAAAGAATATAATTTGTCTAATTTTTTGGCGGCTCTTTCTGCTCTTCTGTCGCGGTCGTCTTGCACGTACATCCCGTGAAATTTCACTAAAGTTTCGTCGTCTGGACGTACATTTCCTGTATGATTATCTAAATCGATACTTTCTTTTAATGTTCCTCTAAGACCGTCACTTTTGGTCTTTATATGTTCTACTGCTGATAATTTTTCGCTCATTGTTTTTTGTTTCAGGTTTCAGGTTTCAAGTTTCAGGTTTCAGGTTTTCGCACTACACTCAACTTGAAACTAAATGAACTTGAAACTTGAAACTAATTTTTAATACACGTCGTTTTGATATTTTCCTTGATTTTCTAATTCCTCCAAAATTTGTTTGGCTTCACTTTCTGAGATATTTCTTTCTTTTGAAATAACAGCAACAATGGCATTTTCTACATCTTGACTCATTGGATTTTTTTGTCCGCAGATGTAAATACTGGCTCCATTTTCTAACCAAGCATTAAATTCTTTTGCTTTTTCTCGAATTCTGTCTTGCACGTAAATTTTACGTTCTTGATCTCTTGAAAATGCCGTGTCTAATTTGGTTAACACACCTGTAGTTAGCCATTCTTGAATTTCGGTTTGATAATAAAAATCTAAGACGAAATGTTGTTCTCCAAAAAACAGCCAGTTTTTACCTTCGGCTCCCGTAGCATCTCTTTCTGCTAAGAAACTTCTGAAAGGTGCAATTCCGGTTCCTGGACCAATCATTATAATATCTGTTTCTTCTTTTGGTAATCGGAAATTTTGATTTTTATGAATGTAAAATTCCAGTTGTTCATCGAGAGGAAAATCGGCTAAAAATTCTGAAGCTAAACCAGACTTCATCTCATCATTCACTTTAAACTTATTCAGACTTACGGTTAGATGCACTTGTCCGTCGTGCGCTTCCGAAGACGAAGAAATCGAATACAATCGTGGAGAAATTGGCAAAAGCAAAGCAATTACTTCTTCTAATTTTACCTTTTTAGGATTGTATTTTTGGATGATATCTAACAGATTTGCTTTCTCTTCGATAATTTCAATTTCGAACAACTTTGAAAAAATTTCTAGTGATTTTTTTGACAAACCTCGAATATTTTTATCGGCAAGAATTGAATAATTTTCTTCACCGAAATACGTGGCAATGGCTTGAATTTCTACTTCTTTATTTTTTGGAAAAACACCTAAAGCATCGCCGGGTTCGTAATTAATTTCATCATCCGATTCAATTTCGATATGATAGGTTGCTTTATTTGAACCTGTATCATTTAGCACGACTTTATGACTAATTTTTCCTAAGTAATTTTTCTTAGCTGAAGAAACTGTTGCACTTGTCGGTTTTACTTCATTCGTAACATTTGAACCTAAATTTTGAAAGGTTTTTTGTAAATCCGCTTCCCAGATTGAAACTGTTTCTGCAAAATCTACATCTGCTTTCACTAAAGGTAATAAGCGTTTCGCCCCTTTTTCTGCTAAAACTTCATCTAATAAAATTCCTGCATTTGAAAATAAAGGATAAGATGAATCACCTAGACCTAAAACGGCAAAAGAAACCTTGTTCAAATTCGCATTTGATGCTTTTAATTTTTCGTAAAACGGAATGGCATTTTGAGGAAATTCTCCTTCACCTTGTGTGCTCATGACAAACAAAACCAAACTTTCTTTTTCCAATTTTGCTGCATCATATTGAAAAACATCAATCGCTTTCGCTTGAATTTTATTCTTTTTGAAAGTCGCCAATAAATTAGAAGCTACTTTTTTAGAATTTCCCGTTTCCGTTCCATAAATAATAAGAGGTTTTACTGCTACCGGAGCAAGAGTATTGCCTTCAGTAGTTCCACCTAACAATTCCACTCGATCTAAAAAACCGGTTAAATAACCTTTTGTCCAGATAATTTCTTCTTTTGAAGCATTTTGCGCTAATTGTTGTAATAAGGATAGTTTTGTTTCAGACAGCATTTTTGTAACTATTTTTATGATTATCGAAATAAGATTCTACAGTGTTTTTTTCTGTGAACCATGCATATTGTTCGTGTAAATTCACCACTTTTCCTATGATTAATAAAGTGGGTACAAATTCAAATTCGGGTAACGATTTTGATTGAATATCCTCAAAAGAAAACACATTTGTTTTTTGATTGGGTGTGGTCGCTTGTTGCACGACAGCTAAGCCTTTTTCTAAACTAATTTCTTGTTTTAGCAGTTGTTTGGTTAAGAAATCTAACCGTTGTCCGCTCATGTAAAACACTAATGTATCTTCCGTTGTGGCCCAATCTTGCCATTGATGACTTTCCACTTTTTCCAAATCGTAAAGCGTTAAAAATCGGACACCTCTTGAAAAACCTCTTGCGGTTAGTGGAATTCCTGTATAAGCTGCGGCGCCAAAAGCTGCGGAAATTCCAGGAATAATTTCATAAGGAATTTCATGTTTTTTAACCGCTTGCAATTCATCTAACACATTTGAAAATAAAGTCGCATCGCCACCTTTTAATCGCAGTACCAATTTTCCTTGCAAAGCGAACTCGACAATAAGTTCATTGATATCACTTTGTGGTGTCCAAATACCTTTAGAACATTGTTTTCCCACGTAAATGACTTCTGCCTCTTTGCGAGCATATTGTTCAATTAGTATTGGAGAAACCAATCGGTCGGTTAAAATCACATCGGCAGTTTGCAAATATTTTAAGGCTTTTAAACTTATTAAATCGGGATCTCCAGGGCCGGCTCCTGCCAAAATCACTTTCCCTTTTTTGATTATTTGTATCATTTTTATTTTAAAATTAGGCGTAGAAAGGGCTGTTCCGAGTCGAATCGGAATACAATTTCTACGATAAATTATTGATTTTTTAGAACAAACCTTCTATAGAAAGATAGCGTTCGCCAGTATCATAATTAAAGGTTAGAACTACAGCATCATCTGGTAATGACGCTACTTTTTTGGCTACAGCCGCTAATGAAGCACCTGTTGAAATTCCGACTAAAATCCCTTCTTGTTTGGCAATATTTCTAGTGTATTCGAACGCTTCCTCTTTTGACACTTGAATGACCTCATCAATTAAATCGCTGTGATAATTTTCTGGAACAAATCCGGCGCCAATTCCTTGTAGTGGATGTGGGGCTGGACTTCCACCACTTAAAACGGGTGACAATTCTGGTTCCACAGCAATGATTTTTACATTTGGAAACTTTGCTTTTACCACTTTAGCCACTCCTGAAATATGTCCGCCCGTCCCTACTCCAGTTATGATATAATCTAATCCGTTTGGAAAATCGTTTAAAATTTCTTGCGCTGTGGTTCTTTGATGCACCACTACATTAGCTGGGTTTTTAAACTGTGACGGTGACCAAGAATTTGGTGTTTCTGCAACTAATTCGGCAGCTCTTTCTATGGCGCCTTTCATTCCTTTTTCTCGTGGTGTTAAATCGAATTCTGCTCCGTAAATTTCCATTAATTTTCTACGTTCGACACTCATCGATTCTGGCATCACCAAAATTACTTTATACCCTTTAACAGCTGCAACTAATGCTAATCCAATTCCAGTATTTCCTGAAGTAGGTTCGATAATTACGCTATTCGGATTTAATAAATTTTTAGCTTCTGCATCTTCAATCATCGCTAAAGCAATTCTGTCTTTGATGCTATTTCCTGGATTGGTTCTTTCTAATTTAATCCATACATTTTTATTCGCACCATAAAGTTTATTGATCTTTACTACTGGTGTATTTCCTATAGTTTCTAATATATTATTTGTTTTCATCTTATTTAATTTTTGTTTCAAGTTTCAGGTTTCAAGTTTTCTTGACCTGTTGTTTTTTTTGTTTATTTTGTTTCAGGTTTCAGGTTTCAGGTTTCAGGTTCTTAAATCACATAATTTAAGGCTTCTGGGAACTCACTTTTCTTTTTGATTTCGATTTCACTTTTATGATACACTAAAGAATTTTCCGGAACAGAATGTGTTAACCAAACATTTCCTCCGATTACTGAATTCACACCAATTGTGGTTTTTCCACCTAAAATTGTGGCATTCGCATAAATCGTTACATTATTTTCAATGGTTGGATGTCTTTTTGCTGAAGCATTATCTTTTGAAACCGATAAGGCTCCGAGCGTTACTCCTTGATAAATTTTAACATTATTTCCAATTTTAGTGGTTTCGCCAATTACAATTCCAGTGCCGTGATCGATGAAAAAATTCTCTCCTATTTCTGCTCCTGGATGAATATCGATTCCAGTTCTGCTATGCACATATTCTGTAATAATTCTTGGAACAATTGGAATATCTAATTTCCAAAAAATATTTGCAATTCTGTAAGCCGTAATGGCGAAAAAACCTGGATATGCGATTAAAACTTCTTCTTTAGATTTTGCGGCTGGATCAAAATTTATGATGGTTTCTAAATCGTTAATCAGAACAAAATGAATTTGCTCTAGACTATCGAAAAAATAATTTGAATTCACTAAAACTTGATTCGTATCATCCGTAACTTTTGCCAAAATATCTTGCAACTTTAATTGAATCAACTTTTCTTTATTCTGAAAAAATCGGTAATTAGAATATTCTTGACTAATATCGAACAGCCAATTAATCAACTCATCCACCCATTTTTCGACTTGTCTTTTATTGATTGGGCTTTTGGCTCTTTCCTGATTTCTGATGTAAATGGAATATGACATATTATAAAAACATTAAGGCGCCAACCGTATTATTACTCGTTTCATCAATTAGAATCGCATTTCCTGATTTCGGATTTTTATCAAACGCATCATAAAACAAAGGCTGATTCGTTCGTAAACTAATTTGGGCGATATCATTTAATTTTATTTCTGTTTCTTTGGTGAATTCCCAATCGTTTATGTTCCATTTTTGGTTGACTTCTTGAATTTTCACGCGAACATTTTTAAATCGGTGTTGCAACAAATACGTTTTTCCTACTTGTAATGGTGTGTTGTCTAACCAAGAAATCCAAGAATTAATTTGAGTGGATTCTGTTGGTAATTCATGGTATAAAACGACAGAATCACCACGGCTAATGTCAATGTTGTTTTCAAAATGCAACACAATATTATCGCCTGCTTTTGCTACTTGAATGCTTTCTAAATTCTTTTCAATTTTTACAATTTTAGTTGCCATATTCGCTGGCAAAATAATTACTGTATCGCCAACTTTATATGTTCCACTTAAAACCAAACCTGCATAACCGCGATAATCGTGATAAGCTTCCTCTTTTGGACGAATTACCCATTGCACTTGAAATCGAGAGGCTAAATCTTCTGTCGTTTCGACTTCGATTGATTCTAAAGTTTCTAATAAAGCTTTTCCTTCGTACCAACCTGTGTTTTCAGATTTCGTTACAATATTATCGCCAACCAAAGCACTTACTGGAATGTAATGGATTTCATTGAAATTTAATTCGGACTTAATACTCTCGAAATCAGCTTTAATTTGATTGAAAGTGGCTTCAGAATAATTTAGTAAATCAATTTTATTAATGGCGATAATTGCTTTTTTAATTCCCATTAACGAACCAATACTCGCGTGACGTTTTGTTTGCTCTGTAATTCCTTTTCGTGCATCGACTAAAATGATAATCAAATCGGAATTGGAAGCACCAGTTATCATATTTCTGGTATATTGTTCGTGGCCAGGCGCATCGGCGATGATAAATTTTCTTTTCTTAGTGGAGAAATATTTATAGGCTACATCAATAGTAATTCCTTGTTCGCGTTCTGCTCGAAGTCCGTCTGTAATTAGAGATAAATCGATATCCACACCTTCTTGTTTCGTTTGTTTTTTCAAAACGCCCAATTGATCGGTGTGAATACTATCGGAATCATATAAAAGTCGACCTATTAAAGTGCTTTTACCGTCATCTACATTTCCTGCTGTTATAAATCGTAATGTGTTCATTGTTTTTTTGTTTCAAGTTGTTTTTGTTTCAGGTTTCAAGTTTAAAAATATCCTTGTTTTTTTCTATCTTCCATGGCTGCTTCAGATAATTGATCATCTAATCGCGTTTGTCCTCTTTCGCTGACTCTGGTTTGAATGATATCGTCAATTATATCTTGAATTGTGGCCGCTTCGGAAGGAACTGCTGCTGTACATGTCATGTCGCCAACCGTTCTGTATCGTACTTTTTCCACCACAACCGTATCATTTTCTAAAGGTTGGATGAATTTTGAAGTCGCCACCAATTTATCTTGGTGGACAATACATTCCCTTTCGTGAGCGAAATACAAACTTGGTAATTCGATGTTATATTTTTGAATGTAATTCCAAACATCTAATTCTGTCCAATTGCTGATTGGGAACACGCGAACATTATGACCTTTTTTGACTTTTCCGTTTAAAATATCCCATAATTCTGGGCGTTGTAATTTGGGATCCCATTGTCCGAAATCGTCTCGAACTGAAAAAATTCTTTCTTTTGCTCTGGCTTTTTCTTCATCGCGTCGCGCGCCACCAATACACGCATCAAATTCATTTTCTTCGATGGCATCTAAAAGTGCGTAGGTTTGTAATGCATTTCTTGATGGAAAACGACCAGCAGTTTCTTTCAAATTGTATTTTTTAATACTGTCTTCTACGGAAGCAACAATTAGTTTTTCACCAATTTGATTCGCCAAATAATCTCTGAATTCGAGAGCTTCTGGAAAATTATGACCCGTATCGATATGTACCAATGGAAAAGGAAATTTCCCAGGACGAAAAGCTTTTAGTGCAAGATGTACCAACACGATTGAATCTTTTCCGCCAGAAAAAAGCAAAGCAGGTTTTTCAAATTGTGCGGCTGTTTCACGAAGAATATAAATCGCTTCGTTTTCTAATTGTTCTAGATAGTTATGTTTTTGACTCATTTTTTTTTGTTTCAAGTTGTTTTTGTTTCAAGTTTCAGGTTTCAGGTTTCAAGTTGATTTACCTTCTCTTTAATTTTATTTATGTAATCCACATTCTTTTTTAGATTGATCTTCCCACCACCAGCGGCCGGCTCTGAAATCGTCGCCAGGTTGTATGGCTCTTGTACACGGTGCGCAGCCTATGCTGACAAATCCTTCGTTATGTAAAAGATTGTATGGAACTGCGTTTTGTTTTAAATATTCGATTACTTCATCGGTTGTCCAGTTTAATAAAGGATTGAATTTGTATAGTTGTTTTTCTTCGTCCCATTCTATTTCTTTTACGGAATTTCTATTGTTGGATTGTTCTGCTCGTAAACCTGTAATCCAAATAGAAGCTCCAACTAAAGCTCTGTTTAAAGGTTCAACTTTTCGAATGGAACAGCATTCTTTTCTTAAATCTACCGAATTATAAAAAGCATTAATTCCGTTTTCGTTGATATACTTTTCAATGGATTCTGAATTCGGATAGTAAGCTTTTATTTTTGCATTGTATTGCAATTGTGTTTTGTCCCAAACGGAATAGGTTTCTGGGAAAAGTCGACCTGTATCTAAAGTAAACACTTCGATATTTTTAATATTTTGCGAAAAAATAGCGTGAGAAATGACTTGATCTTCGATTCCGAAACTCGTTGAAAAAACTATTTTTCCTTGAATTAAATTGGAAATTTGTTTTAGTTTTTCTTCCAGTGTGTTACTTTCTGCAACTATTTTTAATAAATTATTCTTCATTTTGATTTTGGTTTTAAATAAAAAAAGCTCCTTCAAATTGAAGGAGCTCATACTAGTATTTTGATAGATACAAATACAGTGTTACGGCTCCTTTTTAAGAAAGCACGCACAGCAAGCTGAAGTTAAAACTGTATTTTGTATTGAATTTGAAATCATTTTATTTTTGTATTTATTTAAGTATTGGATATAAAAAAAGCCTCTGCAAAACAGAGGCTTTTAGCTATTTTAAAAATTTAAAATTAGGCAATAGGCAGCTCTGTGGAAATTTTCCCCATACAACAACACATATTGCAAACTGTAAATATCATTTTCTTATTATTTATGAGGCAAAGATACATTAATTTTCTTTACAACCAATTTTTATAGTTTATTTTTCTAAATTTTGTTATTTATAATTCAATTTAATGAATATTTGTTTTAAATAAACCAAATTAATAGATTATTTTTCTTTTTAATGTTTCTATTCTAATTTTTTAACTTATTCTAAAACCAATTGGAAAGCTTTGATAATATTTTCAATTGACTCTGTACCAACAGAGATGCGTAATAAATTCGGGTTTATTCCTAATTTCTTTAACACATGCAAACCCATTTCTGACTTCAAATACTCATAATGCGCTAAATATACGTAAGGCATTGCTAGCGTAAATTCTGTTCCTAAACTTGGCCCTTTTGCTACTTGTAATTTATCGTAATAAAAGGCCAAATCTTTATCAAAAACCACTGATAATAATCCTGGAACATTATTTCCTTTTTGGATTTTAGAAAAATTCTCGGAACTAGCTTCATGAAAAACACTTTTAACTTCAAGCACTTTGGGTTGTGTTTTTAGAAAATTATATAGTGAAATCGTATTTTCAGTAATTTTACGAACTCGATTTTCATACTCTAAAATTTCAAAACCTAACCTTTTAATTTCACCTTCGAAAGGCGGAATTAAACTTTCATTAAGCAGCGGAATTAAACTTTCATCTTTTACTATAATTGCTCCGAAAAGCAAATCGGCATTACCGCAAGCAAACTTGGTTAAACTTTCTACAGCCACATCGCAAAACGGTAAAACGTCTACGCAAAAAGGCGTTGCCAATGTATTATCTACAATTAATTTTACTGAAAAACGCGAACATAATTCGTATAATTTAGGCAAATCTACACATTGTAAAAGTGGATTACTTACTACTTCTGTAATCAAAACAGCAACTTTCTTCTGATTTTTTTCTAGCCAATTTTCTAATTGAACTAAATCGAAAATATTGATTTGAACGTGAGAATTCTCCTTTCTTTCGACAATTTCCATCGTATCGACATACAACCAACCTAACTGTACAATTTTAGTTTTTCCGAATTCTTTTTGAACAGTAACTAACGCTTCAGTTGCTGCAAATAAAGCATTCATTCCGCAATTGGACAAAATAATTTTCTCAGTAGAAGTTCCGTAAGCTTTACGCAATGTGTTTTTAATATTGGAAATCGCTTGTTCTTCGGAAACATTCTCTTCTTCAAATACGGAATCAATTAAATTCAATTCATACAAAGTTGCCTCTGCTTTTCTAGAACTGATAATTAATCCTGTATTCCGGATAAAATCAGCATATTTTTTTGCGTTTTCGTCATTGGAATCCAAAATTAAAAACACATTTTTACTCTTGTCTTCTATACAATTTAAAGCAACATTAAAAACGCTTTCCAATATATTTTTAGCATGAATAGAAACAATTGGAATTAGTTTTTCATCATCCGAAATACGATACTTTTCTTTTATAAATTGCATCAATTGCTTCACAAATTGATTTTGAAAGAAACGCGGATAACCCGATTTCATCTTATCAATCACTTCCGAATTTCCTTCTTCATAATCAATCACATCTTGAATTTTTGGCAAACTCACAGAAACGGAATGTGGATTATACAAAGGAATATTTTCGCCGCAAGGAATTTCACAAAAATAATCACTAATCACTTCACTACTCATAACTACACATATTTAGATGTTTCTATTTTTAAGGCTTGTTGAATATCTGCAATTAAATCGTCAATATTTTCCAAACCAACTGAAATTCTGACAGTTGCATGCGTCAATCCGATCTTTTTTAAATCTTCTTCTGAATAGGTGGCATGACTCATTTTTGAAGGAATTTCTAAACGAGAATCGGAAGTTCCGAAAGAAACTTTTTCCCCGAATAACTTTGTGTTTTGAATTAATTGTGCTGCTTTTTCTGCCGATTTTAATGTTATGGTTAATACCGAAGGAATAATTTTCATTTGACGTCTTGCCAATTCATATTGCGGATGTGATGGCAATCCTGGAAATTTCACCTCAATAACATCTGAAAGTGTATTTAAAAATTCTGAAAGTTGAATAGCGCTTTGTTCTTGTGTTTTCATTCTGTACACCAATGTTGGCAGGCCTAACGACACTAAAAACACATCAAACGGACTTTGTGCTCTTCCGTGCGCATTGGAGAAATAATTCAAACGTTCCGACCAATGTTCTGTTTTGGCTACAATGGCTCCAGCCACAACACTTCCGTGACCAGAAATAAATTTCGTTGCCGAAAACAAAGAAAAATCCGCCCCTAAATCTAAAGGTTTTTGCGAAGCGAAAGTGGCCATGCTATTATCTACTGCAAATAAAGTTTTATGTTTTTTACTTAAATCGGCAACTGATTTTAAATCCACAATCTTTAAACTTGGATTCGTTGGTGATTCGCATAAAATTAATTTAACTTCGTTTTGTTGCAAAGCAATTTCCACTTCAGATAAATCTGTAAAATCTGCATAACAAGTTTTTACATCGTATTTTTCTAATAAAATATTTAATAATCTGTAGGTTCCGCCGTAACAATCTCTTTCTACTAAAATAGTGTCGCCAGATTTTAAAACAGTATCGAATAACAAAGCTAATGCTGAAACTCCTGTATTTGTACAAACACAACCTGCGCCGTTTTCTGCTATTGCAAAAATATCTTCAAGTGCGTTTCGAGTAGGATTATCGGTTCGCGAATAATCGTAATTTTTATTATTTGGAAATTGTCTTTTTTGATCGAAAGTTGCTGTGTTGTAAATTGGCAAATGAGTCGCGCCATAAGCGTCGACTAAATTGGAATGTTGTGCTATATTAGCTAATAATGTTTCAAGTTGCATGTTATGTGTGTTTTACGTTTAGACAAAAAAAAACCTCTACAAAAGCAGAGGTCTATTTATATTATTGTTTTTAGATTTAACAAATAGAATACCCTGCGGAAATTTTCCACATCATCATTTGCATCATCATTTTATTATTTCTTACTTGCATGTTGTTGTTTTTTAACGAAGCAAAAATAGAATAATTTTCTAATATAATAAATATTTTAGTTTAATTTTCTAAATTTTGTTAATTTAAACCGTTACAAAAGAAAAAAAATCTGCTAAAAATAAATTCATCAGATTTTTTAATTACACAACACAACTATCTCAATTATTATTTTTTCAAATATTCTTTTCTTAAATCAGTAAAGTTTTCATAAAAATATTCCCAAGCAAAATTTGAAACTTCTGGAGTTAATATTTCCGTATAAATAAAATCTTGTTCTGTTAAACCTGCTTTAGTTATGGCTAGTTTAATATTTTTTAAAGCCTCTGCTTTATAATTCATACTATAATATGCATTAGCTAAATCTAAATACATCTCTTTTAATTCTATTTCACCTAAATCCTTAGCGTATACTTTCAATACAGAAATGGCCTCTGAGAAATTTTCGGTTTTAATTAATTCTTTTGCTTTTATAAAAAGTGTTTTATCTTTATCCTTTGCAAACGAAATTTGACTAAAACAAACGAACACGAATATTACAACTAACTTTTTCATACTTCAACTTTATATACTAAATTTTAGATCTTTTATTTACTTACGAAAAGCAACAACAATTGGATTTAAAAAATAAAAAAAATATTTATTAGATTTTATAAAACTAATTAGTAAATTTGCAGCAGAATTAAAGAGGAAAAATTTGAACTGATTGCAACCTCGTAAAAAAAATGCTAAAGCAGAAACCCTCCTTTAGTATTTCCCTGCAATTTTTTCGTTTATTATTTATATAATTTATTTTTTATAATTATGGCATATTTATTTACGTCGGAATCTGTTAGTGAAGGACATCCAGACAAAATTGCAGATCAAATTAGTGATGCATTAATTGATAATTTTTTAGCATTTGACCCAGCGTCAAAAGTAGCTTGTGAAACTTTAGTAACCACTGGACAAGTAATTTTGGCTGGTGAAGTAAAGTCTTCTACTTATTTAGACGTACAAACTATTGCTCGTGATGTAATCAAGAAAATTGGTTATACTAAAAGTGAATACATGTTTGAAGCGAATTCTTGTGGTGTTTTATCTGCTATTCACGATCAATCTGACGACATTAACAGAGGTGTTGATAGAGCTGCAGCAACTGATTTTGAATCAAAAGCAAACGCTCAAGGAGCAGGTGACCAAGGAATTATGTTTGGTTACGCAACTAATGAAACTGTAGATTTAATGCCATTGGCTTTAGATTTAGCTCATAAATTATTACAAGAATTAGCAGAATTAAGAAGAGAAAATTCGGCTATTACTTATTTACGTCCAGATGCAAAATCTCAAGTAACATTAGAATATAACGACGATAACATTCCTGTTAGAATTGACTCCATTGTAGTTTCAACGCAGCATGATGATTTTGACGAAGAAACTTCTATGTTAGCAAAAATCAAGAAAGATATTATTGAAATCTTAATTCCTAGAATTTTAGCTAAATATCCTCAATACGCTCATTTATTTAATGATAAAATTGAGTACCACATTAATCCAACTGGAAAATTCGTAATTGGAGGACCACATGGAGATACTGGATTAACGGGTAGAAAAATTATTGTGGATACTTACGGAGGAAAAGGTGCTCACGGTGGTGGCGCTTTCTCTGGAAAAGATCCAAGTAAAGTAGATAGAAGTGCTGCTTATGCTGCACGTCATATTGCTAAAAACTTAGTAGCTGCTGGTGTAGCTAGTGAAGTTTTAGTACAAGTTTCTTATGCTATTGGTGTTGCAAAACCATGTAACATTTATGTAAATACTTACGGAACGGCTAATAACGGTTTATTAGATTCTCAAATTTCTGATAAAGTAGCGCAATTGTTTGACTTAAGACCTTACGCAATTGAGCAAAACTTAAAATTAAGAACTCCAATTTATAGTGAAACTGCTGCTTACGGACACATGGGACGTAAAAATGAAGTAGTAACTAAAACGTTTAAATCTCCAAATGGTGAGGTAAAAACTATTGAAGTAGAATTATTCACTTGGGAAAAATTAGACAGAGTAGCAGATATTAAAACTGCTTTTGGAATCTAATATTTTCTAAATTATTATAAAAAAATCCCGACTTGAAATTTCAAATCGGGATTTTTTATTTTTATCTAATATCTTGATTTAGGATTAAATCAACATATAAATTAATTTTGTCTTTTAATTCTTTTCTGTGCGAAATGAAATCTAAGAAACCATGATCTAATAAGAATTCTGAGGTTTGAAATCCTTCTGGTAAATCTTTACCTGTTGTATCTCTAACTACACGTGGTCCAGCAAAAGCTACTAAAGCTCCTGGCTCTGCGATATTGATATCTCCTAACATGGCATAAGAAGCGGTTGTTCCACCAGTTGTTGGATCTGTACATAATGAAATATATGGTAATCTTTCTTCTGCTAATTGTGCTAATTTTGCAGAAGTTTTTGCTAATTGCATTAAAGATTGCGCGGCTTCCATCATACGAGCACCACCTGATTTTGAAATCATTACAAATGGCAATTTATGTTTCATCGAATAATTAATTCCACGAGCAATTTTTTCACCTACAACAGCACCCATCGAACCACCAATAAAAGCAAAATCCATACAACAAATAACGATATCGTTACCTTTAGATTTTCCAACAGCAGTTCTAACTGCATCTTTCAATTTAGTTTTTTCAGAAACTTCTTTTAAACGGTCGCTGTATTTTTTGGTATCCACAAAATTCAAAGAATCTACAGAAGTTAAATTCGCATCTAGTTCTTCAAATTCGTTATCATCAAATAAAATTTGAAAATACTCGGCACTACCAATTCTTACATGATAATCGTCTTCAGGGCTAACCCATAAATTTCTTTCTAATTCGTCAGAATCAACAATTTTACCTGTTGGAGATTTATACCACAATCCTTTTGGAACATCTTTTTTATCTTCAGTTGCGGTGGTAATTCCTTTTTCTTTTCTTTTAAACCAAGCCATAATATTAAGTTAGAAGTTAGAAGTTGGAAGTTAGAAGTGACCTTCAAAACATAACTTTATCTAACATATTAAAAATTTATTATTTTATTATTTTTTGTACAATTATAGAGTGTTCACATTATTTAAATCGGCGAAAGCCTGTTCTAATCTTGTATTGAATGTTAATTCACCTTCACGAATCCATTTTCTTGGATCGTAATATTTTTTATTTGGAACATCACTTCCTTCTGGATTTCCAATTTGAGTTTTTAAATATTCAATATTATTTGTGATATAATCCCTAGCACCTTCTGTAAAAGCAAATTGTAAATCCGTATCGATATTCATTTTGATTACTCCGTAAGAAATAGCTTCTCTAATTTCTTCTACAGTTGAACCTGAACCACCGTGGAAAACAAAATCTACTGGATTTGCATCTGTATTGAATTTATTTTGAACGAACTCCTGAGAATTTTTTAAGATTTTCGGTGTTAATTTCACGTTTCCTGGTTTATAAACCCCGTGAACATTTCCGAAAGAAGCTGCAATTGTGAAACGCGGACTAATTTTCATTAATTCTTCGTATGCGTACGAAACTTCTTCTGGTTGCGTGTATAATTTAGAGCTATCTACATCCGTATTATCTACACCGTCTTCTTCACCACCAGTAATCCCTAATTCGATTTCTAGTGTCATACCCATTTTACTCATACGAGCTAAATATTGTTTGCAAATTTCAATATTTTCTTCAATTGGCTCTTCAGACAAATCAATCATGTGAGAAGAATATAATGGTTTTCCTGTTGCAGCGAAATGTTTTTCAGACGCATCTAACAAACCATCAATCCAAGGTAATAATTTTTTAGCGCAATGATCTGTATGCAAAATTACAGTTGCACCATAAGCTTCCGCCAAAGTATGCACGTGAATGGCACCAGCAATTGAACCTAAAATAGCTGCTTTTTCACCAGCATTAGATAATCCTTTTCCTGCGTTGAATTGTCCACCACCATTAGAAAACTGAATAATTACTGGAGCATTTAATTTTGCTGCTGTTTCTAAAACACCATTTACAGTATTATTCCCTGTTACGTTAACTGCAGGCAAAGCGAAACCTTTTTCCTTAGCATATCTAAAAATTTCTTGAACTTGATCTCCTGTAGCTACTCCTGGTTTAATAGTATGACTCATAGTGCGTTTTTTATTTAATAGTTATTTGTGTTGTTATTAAGATTTACAAAAGTAATAATTTTATTAATTTTAAAAAGGATAATTGATACCTATATTGAAAACTGTTTTTTTCTTGTTCACATCTTTGAACCATCTTTCTGAATCTTCTTTTGCTGGATTGTAAGCTTTGAAACCAAAATCACCACGAACTACAAAGAATCCAAAATCGTAACGAAGTCCGAAACCAGTCCCTAAAGCAAACTCTTGAATTGATTTTGCGCCTTTAAATTTCAGTTTTTCATCTTCCACATTATCAAAAACATTCCAAATATTACCAGCATCGGTAAATAAAGCACCATTTAAACTGTTGAAAATATTGAAACGGTATTCTAAATTTAAGGCAAATTTTAAGTTGGCTTCATTAAAATCATTTACACTTTTACTCGCTCCAGGACCCAAAGAATAAGCTTGCCATCCTCTATTATCATTACTTCCACCGGCAAAATAACTTCGTGAAAAAGGAACAGAATTAGAATTTCCGTATGGAATGGCAATTCCTCCAAAGAATCTAAAAGCTAGTGAACTCTTTTTATATAAATGTAAGTGTTTGATATACTCAAATTCTGTTTTTATGTATTGTGCATATTCCACACCAAACAAAGTTCGTTTGTTGTTATCGCTAAAAGGCTCATTTTTCTGTTTCGCAATTAGATCTAGAATATTACCTGATGTTTCTACTTTGGCTTTAATGTTGTAAAACTGCACATCATTAAAATTGCTTTTTGTACTTAAGTTATAAGAGAAGCTTGACGATAAAATTAAGTTGTTTTCAATTAGCCTTTTTCTTCTTTCACCAATGTTGTTAATGGTTTTAAAATCTGTTTCGCTACTAATTGGTATGCCTCCATAAGAAACCTGATTTAAAAACTCAACAGCTCCTGGAAAAGATAAATTACCAGGATATTGTTGATCCACATTAAAATTCGGGAAAGGATAATAAATTTGAGCCAACTGATTTAACGTATCATACGAATAACTATATACATTGAAATAGTTCCCAATATTTAAATTCCTAACAAACTGTAAATTAAACAAATCGAATCTGAATTTTTTCGTTTCGTCTTTATTCAATCCCCAATCGTAATAAAAACTTCCGTTATAATTTTCTTTATCTAAACCAATATTGGTTTGTTTAGAGAATCCCATTGTAATAGAAGTAGTTGGTAGTGATTCTTTTTTAATTATTTTTTTGGTGTTAATTGGAAAGAAAATTCGCGGAAAAGATAATTTCACATCTCCACCATATTCTAAGATATTAAAAAATGAATTGGTGCTATTTTTTATACTTGCGTCTTTAGAAGAACCTAAATTTCCACGAATAGAAAAATCTAAAATTTCGGCACCTTTGAATAAATTTCTGAAAGTAATACCTGTGAAACCTGATATTCCAAACTGTTGGATATTAGATTGGGTAAAATCTCCTTTTATGTTAAACTGGTATTTTTTTAATGGCGTAAGTACAATATTCGCAATCAATCCGTTTCCTGTTCCATCTTCTGTATATTGAATACGAGGAAATGAAAACACTTTTAAATTAGACAAAGCTCTAGTTGTAAGAGTTTTATCTTGATCACTAAACAACTTTCCTTCTTCAATAAAAATAGCATTTATTAACGCTTTTGGCTTGTATTTTAATTTTCCAGAACTGTAGAAATTGAATTTTTTATAGGTGATACTATCAATTCCAACTGCTTTTTCTTTAACTTGTTTGTCTGTAAAAACATTGACTTTGGTAATTTTATACAATTTGAAAGGTTCTGTATAACTAGAATCACCTTTTTTTACAATTCTGTTACCAATATTAAAAGTAATATTTAATTTGTTTTTAGGTTTGTCTATGGTATCAACATCTGGTGGTTTTACATAGTTTTCTTGAAAATGATATAATCCACGATTTCTAAATTCTGTAGCTATTCGTTTTTTTTCATTACTAATATTTTCTGCACTGTATGCCTCACCAGTTTTAATTAATGATTTATTAGAAATGGTAACATATAAAGAATCTACAACTGGTGATTCAATATTTCTAAAAATACTATCAATCGTATAAGGTTTACCTGTTTTTATATCATAAGAAATTTTTACTTTTTGATTTTTTAACGAATCAATTTTAGAAGAAACTTTGGTATCAAAAAAACCTCTATTAAAATGGTACGCAAATAATCTTCTTTCAGATTTTGTAACTCGTGACGTATCTAAAATAGAAGGCGCTTCACCAATTTTTTTCAAGAAATTACTATAACCCGAAACTAAAAAAGATTTACCCAAACGGTTTACTTGTTTTTTCGAATATAATTTGGTCATTCTTTTTATACGATTTGGCTTTTTTAGTAACCAAGCATTATAAGAGGAATCTACATTTTGTTTACTTAAATTGTACAGTTGCAAACGCGGTTTAAAACCTAATAACTTACTGTTGGGTTTTTGATATAATTGGTTGTGCAAATCTTCTGAGTTAGTAGATTTGTCATTTACAATAATTTCGTTATCATGAATTAGCAATTGCTTCTTTTGCAACTTTCTTACTTCAGAACAAGAGTAAAAAAGTAGTCCAAAAAGAAAAAATAGTGCTATTTTTGGTGTGAGATTTTTCAATCGCCTAATTTTTATTCAAAAATACAATTTTTTATGGTTAGCAAAAACCAAATTAAACTAATTAATAGTTTACAACAAAAAAAGTACCGTAAGTTACACAATCTTTTCATAGCAGAAGGAAAAAAAGTGATTCAGGAGCTTATTGATGCTAATTTTAGTTTGGAACATTTATTTGTAACCAAAGTAAATTTATTTGATTCGAGATTTGATTCGGAATTAATATCGGATAGTGACCTTAAAAAAATATCGGCATTAACTACTGCAAATGATTGTTTAGCTGTTTTTAAAATTAAAGAAACTACTTCAAAAACAAGTTCTGGTTTAGAATTGGCTTTGGATAATATTAAAGATCCAGGGAATATGGGTACAATTATTAGATTGTGCGATTGGTTTGGTATTTCTAAAATTGTTTGTACCGAAGAAACTGTAGATATGTACAACCCTAAAGTCGTTCAGGCAACTATGGGAAGTTTAGCACGAGTTGAAGTGGAATATACGAATTTGATATCCTATTTAAAAACTACGGATTTAGACATTTTTGGGACGTTTATGGAAGGCAGCAACATTTACAAACAAGAATTACCAACAAAAGGAATTATTGTAATGGGCAACGAAGCGAATGGCATTTCAGCAGAAATTGAAAATTTAGTGACTCAAAAAATCTCAATTCCTAGATTTGGAAGTTTACAACAAACCGAAAGTTTAAATGTTGCGACAGCCACTGCTATAATTTTATCAGAATTTAAGCGAAATAGTTAATTTTTTGCTTCTTAATGAAAAGTGAAATTAACAAATATTGCTCTGGTTTTCATAGATTCGATATTTCCTGTCCAAGGACTATCAGGTGTTTTATCACGAATTAATTCATCATTCATACCAAAAACACCACGGATGGATGGCGAAAATTTGAAATATTCTAAATACAAATCGATTCCAAAACCAATCTCATAGTTTTGTGTCCACGTTTTTACTCTAAATCTATCTGAATAATTATCATCTGGCGCTTTTTCATTACTTCCTAAATTCAAAGTAGTTGAAACACCACCTAATAAATACGGTCTGACATTTCCGGTACGTAAAGCAGAATATTTTAATAATAAGGGAAAATGCAAATTGGCAGCTTTTACTTCTCTTAATTTATCTACACTATTTTCAATTTCTGGATAGATTAAATTTCTTTGAGTGGCGTAAAAACCAGGTTCAAAACGCAAATCGAAAAACTCATTTAATCTTAAATTCCCAACCAATCCTACGTTGAAACCTGTAGACGGTTTTAATTCAATATCTTTTCCTACAGTTAAATAATTAAACTTATAATTGTAACTACTAAAACCTAAAAAATACCCCCAATGCACTCTTTGTTTGTCGTGGTTTTCTTGTTGAATTATTGGGTTTTTACCAAAAACACCGCCTTGACCGAATGAGTTCAGTGAAAATAATAGGATAAAAAAGAAATATTTAAATTGCATGTTTTACTTTTTTGATGCTGTATAGATTGTAGCCACACCCATAGTTTGAGGAATGTCCTTCACATCTATAAACCCAATTTTTCGTAAAATATTGTTCAAAGCTTCTCCAAAAGGGAAATTTTGTGCTGAATTTGACAAATATTTATAAGCCGCTTTGTCTTTTGAGAACAATTTCCCAATCGTAGGCATAATGAAATTCGTATACACGTAATACCCTTGTTTAAAAGGAAATTTAGTTGGCACTGAAGTTTCTAAAATAATAAAACTACCATTTGGTTTTAAAACTCGAAGAATTTCTGATAATCCTTTTTCTAAATTTTCGAAATTTCGAACACCGTAAGCTACTGTAATTACATCAAAATAATTATCTGAATAAGGGATTTTTTCTCCATCACCTAAAACCATTTGAATTTTTGAAGTTAAGTTTTTAGCTTCAATTTTTTTCTTCCCCATATCTAACATTCCTTGAGAAATATCTAAACCGATAATTTCAGTTGCTGATGTTTCTGCGAACAATATAGCCAAATCACCAGTACCAGTAGCAATATCTAAAATAGAAGTTGGCTTTTGAAGTTGTACCATTTGCAAAATCTTCTTTTTCCAAGTTGCGTCTGTTCCTAATGAAATAATTTTATTTAATCCATCGTAATTTCCCGAAATGGTATCAAACATTTGAGCCACTTGCTCTTTCTTACCTTGTTCGGAATCTTGATAGGGTTTTATGGTTTCTGACATGATGGTTTATTTGTATAGCAAAAATAGGATAAAAATTCTTAAATTCAAGTCATTATCGATTTCAAAAATCGATGCAGCTATCAACAATTAAGATTACAAATTGAATGATTACGATTTAGATTCGATTTTTTGATAGGTTATAAAAGTAAAATCGAAAGCATGTTTTTCATCTTTTAAATGCTGTTCTTCGAAAACAACTTTCCATTTTTTTGGATCAATTTCTGGAAAAAAAGTATCCGCTTCCACTTCTGTATGCACTCGTGTTAATTCTATTTTATCAGCGACATCTATAGATTGCTTGTATATTTCTCCTCCACCAATAATAAAAACTTCTTCCTCTTTTGGACAAACTTCAATCGCTTTTTCTAAACTTGACACTACAATACAGCCTTCTGGCGCTTCATAGTTTCTGTTTCTCGTAATGATTACGTGTGTTCTGTTTGGTAAGGGCTTGGGGAAGCTTTCAAATGTTTTTCTTCCTAAAACAATAAAATGATTAGAAGTTAAAGCTTTGAAACGCTTAAAGTCGTCTGGTAAATGCCAAACCAATTGGTTGTCTTTTCCTAGAGCATTATTCGTGGATGTAGCGGCGATTAGTGTGAGCATATTAGTTTATTTGTATTGAAATTGGAAGTTTATAGAAACTCTTTTTAGATTTACCTCTATATTTAGAGGGAATCCAATTACTTTCTGCTTTCATAAAATTAATAACTGATTCACTTACATCTTGTCTTGTTTCTTTTAAAATTTTAATATTTTCTATTGAACCATTAAAGCTTACATCAAAACCAACTATTGTGTTTAAATTTAAAGAATTTGAAACAGGAAATTTCAAATTTGTAGCCATTTTTTTTCTAAAACTCTGAATTCCTTCATTTGGTTGAGCATGAGTTGTTACCTCATTATAACTATATATTTCATTCTCTGTATGTTTTGTTTTACCTGAAATAAATTTTCCTTTTTCATATGAATCTTCAATATTAGGATAACCATCTTTCAAATTTTTCCAAACACCATCTTTTTGACCTTTCACTATTGGACCAGTAATTTTTAAAGTATCATTTTTTATTCCTATTTCTGTTTCAACAAAAATACCTTCTCCATTAATAACTTTCTGAACTCCGTTTTCATCCCAAAAGCTTTTTATGAATAATTCAGTCTTTTTATCAACTAAATTATAGTTCCCTTCAAATTCTAAATTCCCATTTCTATACCAAGTTTTTACTTCACCAACTTGCTTTTGATTTTCGTATTTAAATTTCTTTTTTATATTACCGTTAGTATGAAATTCAATGTATTCACCATCTAAAGTTTGAAACTTTTTGCTTTTAATTTGTTTTGAAACTAATAAAATATTTTGAGAACTATATTCCTTAACATTATAAATATTCTTTTCTAAATTAAAATCTTCGATTACTTTTTTGGTTTTGAAACTTATTGAATCAGTTTCTAAACCTAAAGAATCTAAATAAACGACCTTATCATTTGAAGATTGCCCAAAAGAAACCAAGCTAAAAAACAAAACTGCGGTAAAAACGAACTTCTTCATATATTTTAAACTGAAACGGCTCCTTTAATGTGTTCGTGTGGTTCGTAGCCTTCTAGAGTGAAATCGTCAAAAGTGAAATCGAAAATGTTTTTCACATTTGGATTCAATTTCATGATTGGCAGCTTTCTTGGTTCACGACTCAATTGTAGATTCACTTGTTCGATATGATTGTTGTAAATGTGAGCATCTCCAAATGTGTGAATAAATTCACCCGCTTCCAATCCGCAAACTTGAGCTACCATCATGGTAAATAATGCATAAGAAGCGATATTAAAAGGCACACCTAAGAAAATATCGGCGCTACGTTGGTACAATTGACAAGATAATTTTCCGTCTGAAACATAAAACTGAAAAAACGCGTGACATGGAGGCAAAGCAGCTTTTCCATTTGCTACATTTTCAGAAAACGAAACCGTAGTATCTGGTAAAACTGAAGGATTCCAAGCCGAAATTAACATTCTACGACTATTCGGATTGGTTTTTAGTGTTTCGATTAATTCTGTAATTTGATCAATTTCTTCACTGTTCCAATTCCTCCATTGATGTCCGTAAACCGGTCCTAAATTCCCATTTTCATCTGCCCAAGCATCCCAAATTTTCACACCATTTTCTTGCAAATAGGCAATATTAGTTTCTCCTTTTAAAAACCACAGTAATTCGTGAATAATAGATTTTAAATGCAGCTTTTTGGTAGTTACCATAGGAAATCCTTCACTTAAATCGAAACGCAATTGGTAGCCAAAAACACTGATAGTTCCAGTTCCAGTTCGGTCTCCTTTTTGTGTTCCGTTTTCTAATACATGTTGTACTAAATCGTGGTATTGTTTCATAGTAAAGTTAGAAATTAGAAGTTAAAAGTTAGAAGCGTAAAAATAGTTCAAATCCTTTAACCCATTTTAATGATTGAATGCTTCTACGTCTTTTGGATCGTGTTTGTGTTTGAATAAAATCGCGAAAGCAACTGTTATAATTAAAGCATAAATAGCAAAAGTTAACCAGATATTATGCCAGTCTTTTCCTGTTTCTGTTGTGAAATAAGTATCAATTAAAAAACCACTTCCTAAACTTCCTAAGATCGCTCCAAATCCGTTGGTCATCATCATGAATAAACCTTGTGCTGATGAACGAATTTTGGAATCTGTAGTTGTTTCAACAAATAATGAACCTGATATATTAAAGAAATCGAATGCTAATCCGTACACGATATTCGACATAATAATCATCCATAAACTTCCAATTGGATCACCATATGCGAAGAATCCGAATCGGAAAACCCAAGCAATTAAACTGAAAAGCATTACTTTTTTGATTCCATAACGTCGTAAGAAAAACGGAATCGCTAAAATGAAAATGGTTTCAGAAATTTGAGAAATTGACAAGACAATATTGGCTGATTTTACTACAAATGTGTTAGCGTATTCTGGCACATTTTTAAAATCGTGAATATAGGTTTCTCCATACATATTTGTCAATTGCAAGGCTGCACCTAAAAACATACTAAATACAAAAAACATCGCCATTTTAGATTGTTTGAACAATTTAAACGCATCTAAACCGAATATTTGTGAGAATGTTTTATTGGTACTTTCGTCTTTAGTTGGTTCAATTTTTGGCAAGGTGAAAGAAAAAATCCCTAATAAAAACGCGAAAAATGAAGCGATGTAAAACTGGTTACATTCTACAGGCATGTTTGTAAATGATGAAATTGCTTTTCCTATTCCAATTCCGAAAGAAAAAGGCGGATTTACATTACTAAAAATATTAGTACACCACATGGCTACAATGAAACCAATTGTTCCCCAAACTCGAATTGGTGGATAATCTTTAATCACATTAAAGTTGAATTTTTTCAGAACAGCATAAGAAAGAGAATTGGACAACGATAAGGTTGGCATATAAAACATCATTCCTATAAGTAATACCCAAAAGAAAGTAGTTGGACTATCAATTGCTGGCAAGAAAAGTAAAATTATACCATATAAAATATGATGAATACCGTATAATTTTTCAAGATTTAGGTATTTATCTGCTATGATTCCTGAAATAGGTGGCATTACTATAGAGCCCAATCCTAAAGTTGAAAATACAATTCCGAATTCGGCGCCAGACCATTGTTTAAATCCGAATCCATAACTCGCAAGAGTTGTTAGCCACGCACCCCAAACAAATAATTGTAAAAAACTTACAATTGTTAATTTTAGTTTAATGTTCATAATTTGATTAGCTTTTAATTAGTCAAGTTTTAGTTGTTGGTTGCGTGTTTGTATGGTAGTTGTTAGCTTTATTTTTTATCGATTTCTTCTTTTATGATGGCTGCTTTTTCGTAGTCCTCGTTTTGAATGGCTTCCTCTAAAAGATTATGCAATTCTTGTAAAGTATATTTTGAATAAGCACTTTGCTCCTCTTCATTTTCATTTCCAAACGTTTCTGGTTCTGATAAAACTCCATCATTATCAGTATCTTCTGGATTGCCTTCTTGCGTATTTAGATTTAAAAACACTCCGGCTTTATCTAAAATGTTTTTGTAAGTAAAAATTGGCGCGTTAAATCGTAAAGCTAATGCAATGGCATCAGAAGTTCGAGCATCAATAATTTCTTCCACACCTTCTCTTTCGCAAATGATACTTGAATAAAAGACGCCGTCTACTAATTTATGAATGATGACTTGTTTGATTACAATATCATATTTATCAGCGAAGGTTTTGAACAAATCGTGCGTTAAAGGACGCGGTGGTTTTATTTCTTTTTCTAAGGCAATTGCAATAGATTGCGCTTCAAATGCTCCAATTACTATTGGCAATTTTCTATCTCCATCCACTTCATTCAAAATAAGCGCATACGCACCATTTTGTGTTTGACTATAAGATATCCCTTTAATGGTTAATTTTACTAAACTCATTTTGTACTTAAACTTTATTCAAATGTACTATAAAAATATTTTCTATAAAATAAAAGGCTATCTAAATTGGATATTTCTATCGTATTTAGATAGCCTTTTTTTAGGAGGCACAATATATAAAAAATTATGCGTTTGCCGCTTTAAAAGCTTTTAATTTTTCAATCAATTTTGGAACTACATCAAAAGCATCTCCCACAATACCATAATCTGCAACTTTAAAGAAAGGTGCTTCGGCATCTGTGTTAATTACTACTTTTACTTTAGACGAGTTAATTCCTGCAATATGTTGAATAGCTCCTGAAATACCAACAGCAATATATAAGTTTGCTGCTACTGGTTTTCCAGTTTGACCAACGTGTTCTCCGTGTGGTCTCCATCCGATATCTGAAACGGGTTTAGAACAAGCTGTTGCTGCACCAAGTACAGTCGCTAATTCTTCAATCATTCCCCAATTTTCAGGACCTTTTAATCCACGACCCGCAGAAACAACAATTTCAGCATCTGCAATAGTTACTTTTCCTGTAGTTTTTTCTGAATTGGTTACTTTTACACCAAAATCTGCATCAGATAAAGCTGGTGAAAAGTCTTCTTCTGTTAATGAAGTAGCGTTTTCTACCAATCCGAAAGAATTTTTAGAAATACCTAAAACTTTAACTTCTGTTGCAATTTCTGATATATTGAAAGCTTTGTTTGAAAAAGCACTTCTTTTTACTTGAAATGGAGCCACACTGATTGGCGCTTCAATTACATTAGATAAAAAACCTGCGTTTAAATTTACAGCTACTAATGGCGCTACGTGTAAACTATCAGTAGTTGAAGCTAAAATCACCACTTTAGCACCTTCTTTTTCTGCTGCTTGCTTAATTACATCTGCATAAGCTTTTGCACTGAATGCGGTTAATTTATCATTATTTACTTTTAATACTTTACTTACTCCATAAGCAGATAAAGCTGCATTATCTGTAGCGTTAATTGAAACAGCTGTTACGGTTGTTCCTAACATATCGGCTACTTTTTTTGCGTATGAGGCAATTTCAAAAGCTACTTTTTTGAATTTACCATCGTTTGATTCTGTATATATTAAAACTGACATATCTTTTTAATTATGGTTTACGATTTGTGATTTACGATTTGCTAATTAGATTACCTTAGCTTCGTTGTGTAATAAATTAATTAATTCATCAATATTATCAGCACTGATTAATTTAACTGCTGATTTAGCGGCAGGTTTTTCAAACTTTACACTAGAAGTTGCATTGGCGTCACCTGAAGGCTCAACAATATTTAAGGCTTTAGTTCTAGCTGTCATAATTCCTCTCATGTTTGGAATTCTTAGATCTTTTTCTTCTACTAAACCTTTTTTACCAGCAATAATTAACGGTAAACTTGCTGTTGCTGTTTCCTTACCACCATCAATTTCTCTTATTGTAGTAGCTTCTGTTCCAGTTATTTCTAAACCAATACATGAATTCACGAAGTTAAAACCTAATAATCCAGCTAACATTCCAGGAACCATTCCACCATTATAATCAATAGATTCCGTACCCGCAATGATTAAATCGTAACCACCTTGTTTTACCACATTTTCTAACTGTTTAGCTACAAATAAACCATCTGTTGGGTTGGTATTTACACGAATGGCTTCATCAGCACCAATTGCAAGTGCTTTTCTTAATGTAGCTTCGGCATCTGTACCACCAACATTTACAACTGTAACATGAGCACCATTTTGCTCTTTTAAAACAATTGCTTTAGTTAAACCAAATTCATCATTCGGATTAATTACATATTGAACTCCATTGGTGTCAAATTCTGTATCGTTATTAACAAAATTAATTTTTGAAGTAGTATCAGGAACGTGACTGATGCAAACTAATATTTTCATTTTTAAAGATTTTATATTGATGGTACGAAATTACAAAAAATGTTTTTAAAAAATACTATGCGTGCATATAAAATATTCTTTTTTTAACCAAAATACATCATTTTTATGAATTGTTTAATAATTAATTAAAAAAATAAGAATCTATCAATAAGTTGTAAAAGAAAACGATTAAGTAAAAATATTTAATATTAATGAATGGACTCACTAAATTTTATTATTTTTGCCTTTCACTAAGTTTTAGAATTAATTTATGAGAACAATACAGTTTAGAGAAGCTATTTGTGAAGCAATGAGCGAAGAAATGCGTAGAGATGAATCTGTGTATTTAATGGGCGAAGAAGTTGCGGAATATAATGGAGCTTACAAAGCTTCAAAAGGAATGCTAGATGAATTTGGACCAAAAAGAGTAATTGATACTCCAATTGCAGAACTTGGTTTTGCTGGTATAGCAGTAGGTTCAGCCATGAATGGATGCCGACCAATTGTAGAATACATGACGTTCAACTTCTCTTTAGTTGGAATTGATCAAATTATAAATAATGCAGCTAAAATGCGTCAAATGTCGGCCGGACAATTTCCTATGCCAATGGTTTTTCGTGGACCAACAGCTTCTGCTGGTCAATTAGGCGCTACGCACTCACAAGCTTTTGAAAACTGGTTTGCCAACACTCCAGGTTTAAAAGTTGTGGTTCCAAGTAATGTTTACGACGCAAAAGGTTTATTAAAAGCAGCCATTAGAGATAATGATCCAGTTATTTTTATGGAATCAGAACAAATGTATGGTGACAAAGGTGAAGTTCCAGAAGGAGATTATATTATTCCATTAGGAGTAGCAGACATCAAACGTGAGGGAACAGATGTAACTATTGTTTCTTTTGGAAAAATCATTAAAGAAGCCTATGCAGCTGCAGAAGAATTAGCCAAAGAAGGTATTTCTTGTGAAATTATCGACTTAAGAACGGTTCGTCCTATGGATTATGACTGTATCATTAATTCAGTTAAAAAAACAAATAGATTAGTCGTTTTAGAAGAAGCTTGGCCATTTGCCTCAGTAGCTTCAGAAATTACATACATGGTACAAGAACGTGCTTTCGATTATTTAGACGCACCAATTCAACGTATCACAACTGCAGATACACCAGCGCCTTACTCACCAACTTTACTAAAAGAATGGTTACCAAATAGTAACGATGTGATAAAAGCTGTTAAAAAAGTGATGTACAAATAATATTGTACCCTTTTAGATTAGTAAATTAATCTAAAAAAAGTATATTTGAATCCCGATAGTAATATCGGGATTTTTTTTAAAATTAAAATAATGAAAAACTTTTTTGCCTTTATATTTTTAGTCTCTACCCTTTCTTTTTCTCAAACAAAAGTTAGCGGTATCGTTTTAGATGATGCCAAACAACCCGTATCTTACGCCACAGTTGCTTTTAAAAATTCTGCTGAAGGTGTGATTGCAGATGAAAATGGAAAATTCTATTTAGAATCTAAAAAAACATATAACACGTTAGCGGTATCTTTTGTTGGCTACAAAGACAAAGAGATTGAACTAACCGGAGAACACAATTATGATTTAAAAATTGTTTTACAAAACTCTAACGAAATTGCAGAAGTAAAAATTTATGGAGGGAAAACTTCTAAAAAAAACAATCCAGCAATAGATATTTTACGAAAAATTTGGGAACGAAAAAAGAAAAACGGCTTGCGTCAATTCAATCATTATCAGTACGATAAGTACGAAAAAATCGAATTCGACATTAACTCTATTGATAGCGCATTCATGAAAAGTAAAATTTTTAAAAATATAGAGTTCATTTTTCAACACGTAGATACTTCTGCCATAACAGGTAAAAACTTCTTACCTATTTTTATAAACGAAACGATGAGTAAAGTGTATGGAGACAATGAAAAAAGCAGAACAAAAGATGTTTTACAAGCCAATAAATATTCAGGTTTTGGAAATGCTAATAACGATGGTGTAAACGCCTTTTTGAAAGATTTATATGCAGATTACGATATTTATAATAATTATTTGAAATTTTTCGATAAGGATTTTGTAAGTCCTTTATCCAGAACAGGAATTCAAGTTTATAATTATGTTTTAGCAGATAGTACTTTTATCGACAAAAAATGGTGTTACAACATAGTATACTATCCAAGAAGAAAAAACGAATTAACTTTTAAAGGAGATTTTTGGGTTAACGACTCCACTTTCGCTATTAAAAGCATCAATATGGAAGCCAGTAAAAGCGCGAATATCAACTGGGTTCGAGACATATATATTGAACAAGAATTTGATGTATTAAATGATTCCGTTTTCTTATTGAAACGCGATCATATGATGACCGATTTTGCCTTAACAAAAAAAGAGGGCTCAAATGGTATGTATGGAAAACGAACTACTATGTTCAAAAATCACCAATTTAATCAACCCAAAGATGATAAGTTTTATAGAGAAGATGTAAACACATTCGACAAAGAAGTTTATACTAAAACCGACGACTATTGGGAAGAAAACCGATTTGAAAGTTTAAATTCCAACGAAAAAGGAATTTATAAAATGCTCGACACTTTAAAAACTGTTCCAAAGATAAAACGCATTTACAACTTAGTTTCTATCTTAGGAAGTGGTTATGTACAAGTTGGAAAATTTGACATTGGCCCGCTTTTCTCTACTTTAGGCTATAATGATGTAGAAGGACAACGTGTCCGTTTTGGCGGAAGAACGTATTTCGGAGCAAACGACCCATGGCGAATTCAAGGTTACACAGCATACGGATTTAAAGACGATAAAGTAAAATACGGCATTAACGCCCGAGTAATGTTAAACAAAAAAAATCGTTTTATTATTTCCTTGGGTAACCGCAGAGATGTAGAACAAATTGGAGTGAGTTTAACTACATCCAACGATGTTTTAGGCAGAAGTTTTGCTTCATCTTCATTTTTCTCAAGCGGAACAAATAACAAACTTACAAATGTCAATTTAACCAATTTAGGATTTGAAGTAGAACCAGTGAAAAATTTAGTTTTAGAAAGTAGCTTCTCTTACCGAACTTTATCTTCTGCTTCATCAGAATTTAAACTTGATTATTTTACAGACAATACTTATACCACAACAGCAAATAAAATTACACAATCAGAAGTCAATTTCTCCGTTAACTATACTCCAAAACGCAAAACCGTTGGGTACGGTGTAGACAGAATTGATGTAGATTTAAATTACCCACGCTTTTTCGTGAGTTATTCTCAAGGTTTAAAAGGAGTTCTAAACAGTGATTTTAATTACTCAAAAGTACAATTATATTACCGCCAACCTGTATTGATTGGAGGTTTTGGAAGATTATTTACAACTTTAGAAATTGGAAAAACTTTCGGCGCGGTTCCATTATCTTTAATAGGTGTGATTCCTGGTAATCAATCGTATTTCATTATAGACAACACGTATAACTTATTAAACTATTACGATTTTGTTGCAGATCAATATACATCTTTACATTTAGAACATAATTTCAACGGAAAATTATTTGCCAGAGTTCCACTTTTAAGAAAATTAAATTGGAGAGAAATTATTGGTGTAAAAGCTGTTTACGGCTCCGTTTCTGATCAAAATATTGCATTAAATGCATCTGGACAACAATATAGAGCTCCAGTTGATGGTTATTACGAATATTCTGCTGGAATTGGAAATATTTTTAAAGTGATGCGAATTGATGGCGCATGGCGAGGAAGCTATTTAAACGTTCCTGATGCTCGTAAATTTACTATTCGAGTTGGGTTTGGTTTCTATTTCTAATTTGTTCAAAATGCAACATTTATGTTAAGTTTTCTAGAGCCGTTAATTGAACTCGAACCCAAGTTTCAAACCATTATTGAAACCTATGGACATCCAACAATTACTACTCGCACATCAGGTTTCATAGCCCTTTCGCAACTGATTTTAGAACAACAAGTATCTATTGCCTCTGCAAAAGCGTGTTATGATAAAATTGAAAGCTATTTAAATGGTTTTACACCGAATTTATTGCTAAACGTTTCGGATGAAGATTTAAAATCATGTGGCGTATCTCGACAAAAAATAAGCTACATTAAAAACTTAGCACTAGCCATAGAAGAAGATAAAATTGATTTAGACAGTTTTCATTCTAAAACCGAAATAGAAGTTTATACCGAATTAATCCAATTGAAAGGAATTGGCAAATGGACGGCTCAAGTATATTTGATGTTTTGCTTACAAAAAAAAGATGTTTTTCCAATTGGAGATATTGCCGTGCAACACACCATGCGCGAACTTTTCAATTCTGAGACATTAGAAGAAATGGAAAAACATGCAGCTAATTGGAAGCCTTACCGTTCTTTAGCCACCTATTTATTATGGCATCATTATTTAAAAAAACGAAATAGGTAATTTTTTTTTTAAAAAACTTTTCACTTTTCACTTTTCACTTTTCACTTTTTCACTACCTTTGCACCCGCAAATAAAAAGAAAATGACAGCAGATAAAATAACAACGTTTGACGTTTTGGTAGAAATTCCTAGAGGAAGCCGAAACAAATATGAGTATGATTTTGATATGAAAAGAATGCGTTTCGATAGAATGTTATTCTCTTCAATGATGTATCCAGCAGATTACGGATTCATTCCTGAAACTTTAGCTTTAGATGGCGACCCTTTAGATGTTTTAGTTTTGGTAACTAAACCAACTTTCCCTGGTTGTGTAATCGAAGTAAAACCAATTGGAGTTTTCCACATGGCAGACGATAAAGGTCCAGATGAAAAAGTAATTTGTGTACCCGTTTCAGATCCAATTTGGAATTCTTTAAACGATTTAAGTGATGTAAACCCTCACTTAGTAAAAGAAATCGAACACTTTTTCCAAGTTTATAAAGACTTAGAAAACAAAAAAGTAGATGTTGAAGGTTGGGGAGATGTGAACGAAGCACATACTATTATTAAAGAATGTACAGATCGTTTTAATGCAATTGAAAACAAACCAGAAGGATTATTTAGCATTAAATAAAAACTTTTCAATAAATTTATTAAAAAAGGCAATTATCATTAGGGTAATTGCCTTTTTTGTTTATTTTTGTTAAAACGAATTAAAATTAACCATTAACTATTTACTAAATTATGAATAATTTTATGATCTATTTGCCTATTGTAATGGCAATAATTGGATTGCTTTTTATGGCAATGAAACGTGCTTGGGTTTTAAAACAAGATGCCGGTGATGGAAAAATGAAAGAAATTTCAGATTACATTTATGAAGGCGCTTTAGCTTTCTTAAAAGCTGAATACCGATTATTAACCTTTTTTGTTATTGGCGCAAGTGTAGTTCTTGGAGCCATTTCTTTTTTTGTACCTACAACACATTGGCTAATTGTGATTGCCTTCATTTTCGGAGCATTCTTTTCAGCTTTAGCAGGAAATATGGGAATGAAAATCGCAACAAAAACAAATGTTCGTACCACGCAAGCCGCTCGTACTAGTTTACCACAAGCTTTAAAAGTTTCTTTTGGCGGTGGAACAGTAATGGGATTAGGCGTTGCAGGGTTAGCTGTTTTAGGTTTAACAGGTTTCTTTATTCTATTTTTTAGATATTTTATGAACGGAGTTTGGACTTCTACAGAAGACATGACCATCGTTTTAGAAACATTAGCTGGATTCTCTCTTGGAGCAGAATCTATTGCCTTATTCGCACGTGTTGGTGGCGGTATATATACCAAAGCTGCCGATGTAGGTGCTGATTTAGTAGGAAAAGTGGAAGCTGGAATTCCAGAAGACGACCCTCGTAATCCTGCAACAATTGCAGATAACGTTGGAGATAATGTTGGTGACGTTGCAGGAATGGGCGCCGATTTATTTGGTTCGTATGTAGCAACTGTTTTAGCCGCTATGGTTTTGGGAAACTACGTTATTAAAGATATGGGCGGAAAAATTGATGATGTTTTCGGAGGTATTGGTCCAATTTTATTACCAATGGCTATCGCAGGTTTCGGAATTTTATTCTCAATTATCGGAACAATGTTAGTAAAAATATCTAGCAATGACGCCAAAGAAAAACAAGTTCAAGGTGCTTTAAATATAGGAAACTGGGTTTCTATCGTATTAACAGCAATTTCTTGCTTCTTCTTAGTTCAATATATGTTACCTGAAGTAATGACGATGGAGTTCTTCGGAGAAGGTGCACAAAAAATCTCATCTATGCGAGTATTTTACGCTACTTTAGTTGGATTAATTGTAGGTGGAGCTATTTCATCAGTAACTGAATATTACACAGGTTTAGGCACCAATCCAGTAATGGCAATTGTACAAAAATCTTCAACCGGAGCTGGAACCAACGTAATTGCAGGTTTAGCAACAGGTATGATTTCTACTTTCCCAACCGTAATTTTATTTGCAGCTGCGATTTGGTCTTCTTATGCATTTGCAGGATTTTATGGCGTAGCTTTAGCTGCTTCAGCGATGATGGCAACAACAGCAATGCAATTAGCTATTGATGCTTTCGGACCTATTTCAGATAATGCAGGTGGTATTGCAGAAATGAGCAAATTACCAAAAGAAGTTCGTACTCGTACAGATATTTTAGATTCAGTAGGAAACACAACTGCAGCTACC
>CAYWVV010000001.1:0-165070 GCA_964461805.1 uncultured Flavobacterium sp. | reverse complement strand
TTTTGATGCTTTTCGCGAAAGCAGGTGGGTCTAAAACGATTACATCGTAGTGTTGTGTGTGTTCTCTCATGAAATTAAAGACATCATCGGCAACTGCGGTATGATTCGCTTTTGGAAAATTTAATTCCATATTACTTGCAGCTAAATCTACTGCTTTTTGAGAAATATCTACAGAAGTCACTAATTCTGCTCCGGCGTTCATCGCGTAGATAGAAAAACCACCGGTGTAACAAAACGTATTTAATACTTTTTTTCCTTTTGAAAATTCACCTAATAGTTTTCTGTTTTCGCGTTGGTCTAAAAAGAAACCCGTTTTTTGTCCTTCTACCCAATTTACTGAAAATAGAATGTTGTTTTCTTTCGCAACAGTATCGGCTTTAGTTCCGAATAAGAAATAATCAGTTCCTGTATTTGGAAGTGTTCCGGCACTTTTACAATAAATTGTATCGCAATGGTTTGGAAAATTCGATTGAATCGCCTCAGCAATTTCTTTCATTTGAAGAAAAACACCCGTTGAATGCGCTTGAATCACCCAGTTTTTATCGTAATAATCGATGATTAATCCTGAAATTCCGTCTCCTTCTCCATGAATTACACGGAACGCATTCGTAACTTCAAAATCCAACAATTGCGTACGTAAATACCAAGCTGATTGCAATTTATCTTTCCAAAAAGTTTCAGAGAAAACTTCTGTTCCAAAAGTTAAAATTCGAACTACGATACTTCCTTTATCACTGAAATATCCTGTTCCTAAATGGTTGTGATCTGAATCGACTACATCTACCATTTCACCATCATTCAATTCTTGTGTCACGGCATAAACTGCTCCACTAAAAACCCATGGATGACGACGTTGAATAGATTTTTCTTTACCTTTTTTTAAAATTACTTTTGGAAAACTCATTGCTTATCTTTTTTGCAAAATTACTTTAACTTAATGGAATAAAAAAACGCCCCGAAATTCGAGACGTTTTAATTTAATATTTATTTAAAATTTATTCTTTAATGAATTTTTTAGTAACTGATTTTTGTCCGTCATTTACTTCTAAAATATAAATTCCAGCATTTAAATTAGAAACGTTAATCAGATTATTTTCAATACTTCCTGTTTTTACAACTTGTCCTAAATAATTAACAACCGAATAGTTTAATTTAGTGGCACTATTTGTTTCAATATTCAACACGTCTTTTGTTGGATTTGGATATAAAGAAATGGTTGTTAAAATTTCATTAGAAGAGTTATCTGCAATTGTTGAAATCGCTGTAGTGGTAACTATATTTACTGAATAATCTTCTACTTGTCCGTAAGATAAGGTTTCACATGAAGTTGGAATTCCGTTATATTTCATAGAAACTCTCATCCTTGTTGCACCAACTGTAGCAGTTGTTGGAACGGTAAACGAACCTGTTGCTGGTGTTGCTGTAGAAGTCGCTTTTGAATATACTAATTCACCTGCATCCGTAAATAAACCATTTTTGTTATAATCAATCCAAACTGCATATCCTTCACTATATACAGTTGAAGTCCATGATGGAGTAATTGTAATTGTGTTAGCTGTTCCTCTAGTTAAATTCGTAGATAATGCGGTAAAATTTTCATATCCAGCAGTTCCAGTAGAAGGATTATTTATTGTTCCTAATTGTACTCTTCCTATTTTCTCATCAGCTGTACTGCTGCTTGTTGAAGCACAATAAGTAATTGTTGTACTTCCAGCTAAAGTAGTAACATTAACTACATTACTTGAAGCAGATAAATTATTTGCTGCATCTTTCGCTTTTACAGAAAAAGTATATGCAGTAGAAGCTGTTAATCCTGAAGCTACATAATTTGTAGTAGTAACAGTTGCTAATAAAGTAGTTCCACTATATACATTATAACCTGTAACTGCTACATTATCTGTAGAAGCTGTCCAAGTTAAATTTGTAGAAGTTGCTGTTGTTCCTGATGCTGCTAAACTTGCTGGTGTAGTAGGAGCTGTAGTGTCTGCTGCACCTACATATGCGGCACCTACACCTACTGCATACCAAGCATTTGTTGTTGCAATTACTTCTGGAGTTCCCGCTCCATATAAATCTATTGCTGCTTGAATAGAACCTGTTCTAGCATTTGCGAAAGTTGAATTGGCAGATAAATAATTGGCTTCGGTTCTGTAAGCAATTTTTGCGGCTTTGTCAATTGTAATTCCAGTTACATTAAACGCATTCCCGATGTCATTTGTACCTGATTTTCCAACTGCTAAAATATAAAACCAATGATTCAATACACCTGAATTTGTGTGAACACCACATTGGTCATTAGAGCTTGACGGAGTACAAACAACTGTTTTCCAATACGTTCCTCCGTAAGTATCTGGTTGACCTTCTGCATTTGGATTACTCATTGAACGTAAAGATAAATGTCCTGAACGTCTTTCAATATCTTCTCCAATTAACCAAGTTTGTTTGGTTGGTGCGGCATAATATTCAATACAAGCTCCCCAAATATCTGAAAATCCTTCGTTCATCGCTCCAGATTCTTTTTGGTACGCTAAATTAGCCGTGTAACTACAAACCGCGTGACCAATCTCATGACCTGCAACATCTAAAGAGGTTAAAGCATCAAAAACTCCTGTACCACCGTCACCATAAGTCATTCTTGTTCCATCCCAAAAAGCGTTGTTATTGTCTGGATAACCAGCAGCAACTAAATTATAATGTACATAACTTTTGATTTGAGCTCCCGCATTATTGAAGCTATTTCTACCATGTTTTACACTAAAATAGTCGTATGTTTTTTCAGCGCCCCAATGTGCATCTAAAGCGGCATTGTCTTTGTTTGTATTGTTAAATTCTGCAGCTGTCCAATCGTTATTAACATCTGTAAAATTTGTTGAAGGATAAGTGGCTGTTCTTGCAGAATTATAAGTTACAACACCACTTCCTCTTGTATTATCATTTAGAACATAAGAAGAACCGCTTAATAAAGTTTGTATTTGTTGTGTGCCACTATAGCGTGTTGCTGCATTTGCTGCTACAACTAACGAAGTATTTTTAAACAGGTCGAAACTCTGAGGTTTTTCTATGTTTTTGGTAAAAGCAGTTTTTGTAGTTTTTGCACCATGGGCATGTTCTCCTAAATGTTTAATTGTTGCGTTATAAAATAAAATTTCACCCGTATTCGCATCAATATACAAATCTCCTCTACTGATTGGATTACTTGCATATATATCAAATTTGTATGCTAATTTAACATTGTCAAAAGTTCCTTTTTTTGCTTCAGTATCAATAATTGGTAAAAAAACCAACTCTCCTGTAGGCATTTGATAGTTAATTCTTTGAGATTCTGATGTGTTTTCCCACATATAACTTTTAGCTCCTGTATAACTTTTTGCCATTTTAAAAGCATCTTGAGCAGAAATTTTTGGTGTAGTAGAAAGGTCAGCAATGTTGTAAAACTCGCCACTCATTGCTGTAACTTTTCCTTGTTTTGAATGAAGAGAATAGGTGGCGAATTCTACTTTAATACCTTTGTGGAATAATTGAAATTTTTCGTGATTAAATCCTAAATCATCCATTTCGGTAATTACTGATCTTAGAGATTGATTTTGATTAAGACCTAATTGATCTTTGAAGAGTTGAGTAGAATTGGAACTATTAATATTCGAATTCTTGTTAAATGTAATTAGACTTGGGATGCCATTACTGTTTAATTCCTTTTGTTTTACTTGTTTGTTCGTCTCTTGTGCAAAAGCAGTAAACGAAAACAGAGTAAACGTAGCCAAAGCTACATTTTTGAAATTTTGTTTCATAAAATAGTTTTTTAGTTAGTTAATATATTCAGTAGTAGCTGAATGTTGAATCAAAACTATTTACTTTTATTATAAAAACAAATTTTTTTGTAAATTTTTATTGAATTATTAGTGTTTTTGTGTTTTTATTGAATATTCATTAATTTTAAAATAAAAAAAAGCGACTTAAAAAAAGTCGCTTTTAAAATAATAAAAACAAAAAACTAATTAATACTCATTTCTGGAATATCACCTTCAATGATTAAATGGGCTTCTGTTGCTTTTATAATATCTTCAACTGAAACTCCTGGCGCTCTTTCTAAAAGCTTGAAACCATTAGGTGTGATTTCTAAAACTGCTAATTCGGTAACTACTTTTTTTACACAACCTACTCCTGTTAAAGGAAGGGAACATTTTTTAAGAATTTTAGATTCTCCCGCTTTATTTACGTGCATCATAGCTACGATAATATTTTCTGCAGAAGCTACTAAATCCATAGCGCCACCCATTCCTTTTACCATTTTTCCTGGAATTTTCCAATTGGCAATATCTCCATTTTCAGAAACTTCCATCGCTCCTAAAATAGTTAAATCTACTTTTTGTGCACGAATCATTCCGAAACTAAACGCCGAATCAAAGAAACTTGCTCCAGGTAAAGTAGTAATCGTTTGTTTTCCTGCGTTGATAATATCAGCATCTTCTTCTCCTTCAAAAGGAAAAGGACCCATTCCTAAAACACCGTTTTCAGATTGAAATTCAACTGAAATATCGGTACGAACATAATTAGCGACTAAAGTTGGAATTCCGATTCCTAAATTTACATAGTAACCATCTTTCACTTCTTGTGCGATTCTTTTTGCTATATCTTCTTTTGATAACATTTTTTCTAATTTGTCAATGGTTAATAAATTCTCGATACATTTTTTGTTTCGGTTCCCTTCACAAAAAACACTCGAATTGACGTTTTTTATTAAATACTAAAAACTGAACACTGATTACTTTTGACGAACTGTTCTTTGCTCAATTCTTTTTTCGAATTTCTCACCTTGAAAAATACGGTTGACCATAATTCCTGGAATGTGAATTTCATTTGGATTCAAAGTTCCAGCTGGTACTAATTCTTCTACCTCAGCAATGGTGATTTTTGCAGCACCTGCCATACAAGCATTAAAATTACGAGCAGTTCCTTTGAAAATAAGATTTCCTGCTTCGTCACCTTTCCAAGCTTTTACGATTGAAAAATCTGCTTGATACGCTAATTCCATAACGTGCATTTTTCCGTTGAATTCTCTAGTTTCTTTACCTTCAGCAACTTCTGTTCCGAAACCAGCTGGTGTAAAAAACGCAGGAATTCCGGCTTGAGCGGCACGACATTTTTCTGCTAAAGTTCCTTGAGGTGTTAATTCTACATCTAATTCTCCAGAAAGCATTTGACGTTCGAATTCGGCATTTTCACCTACATAAGAAGAAATCATTTTCTTAATTTGACGTTTTTGCAATAGTAATCCTAAACCAAAATCATCTACACCTGCATTATTAGAAATACAAGTTAAATCAGTTACGTTTTTTTGCACTAATGCTGCAATACTGTTTTCTGGAATGCCACAAAGTCCGAAACCTCCTAGCATAATAGTTTGTCCGTCTTGAATTCCTTCAAGCGCTTCTTGTACGTTGTTTACTTTTCTTGAAATCATAATATAATTTATAGTCCGTCTATACTTTCAGTATCTGGTTGCGCATCCGTTGGAACTGCTAATGAATCTGTTGCTGTTGAATCTGTTACTGCTCTACTTGGTTCTGGTGCACAATCAACTTTAATAGACATGTTTGCAGGTCTCTTAAAGGGTTGTTGAGAAACATTTAGAGAAGGATCTGCTAAACATTTTCGCATAAAAATTCCATATATTGGTAGAGCCGTTGTGGCACCTTGTCCCATACTTGTGTTTTCAAAATGTGCGGAACGATCTTCATTACCCACCCAAACTCCGGCGGCTAAATTAGGAACCATCCCAATAAACCAACCGTCTGAATTGTTTTGAGAAGTTCCTGTTTTTCCGGCAACTGGTCCTTTAATATTATAAGGCACGCCTGTTAAGAAGTTGGATGGAGCCGAAGCAGCCCAACGCAAACGAGAACCTGTACCTGATTCCGTAACACCTTCCATTAATTTAATTACTGAATAAGCGACATCTTTATTTACCACATCGTGAGATTCTTCTACACCTTGATAAATGACGACTCCGTTTTTATCTTCAATTTTCATAATCAATTGAGGTTTGATATATACTCCTTCATTTGCAAATGTACTGAAAGCGGCCACCATTTCTTCCACTGTAATTTCTACAGCTCCTAATGCGATTGCTGGACGATTCGGAATATTTGAAGAAACTCCTAAATTTTTAGCCATTTCCACAACAGCTGGCGCACCTACTTCATCGATTAAACGAGCTGAAACCGTGTTGATAGAATTTGCTAATGCTTTTTTCATAGAAACCAAGCCACGGAATTTTCCGTCAGAGTTGTTTGGTGACCAATCTTTATCGTTATTATCTCCTTTTAAAATGGTAAATGGTGCATCCATTATCATATCACAAGGTGATTTTCCTAATCTGTCAATGGCAGTTGCGTAAACAAAAGGTTTAAAAGTTGAACCTACTTGACGTGCTCCCTGACCTACGTGATCATATTGGAAATATTTATAGTTAATTCCACCTACCCAAGCTTTCACGTGTCCGGTTTGTGGCTCCATAGCCATCATTCCAGTTTGTAAAAAATGTTTGTAGTAGATGATAGAATCTTTAGGTTTCATGATGGTATCTCTTTCACCTTTCCAAGTGAAAATTTTCATTTTAGCAGGCACTTCAAAAGATTGTTTGATTTCTGCATCCGATTTTCCGTTGATACTCATGATACGCCATCTTTCAGAATTTTTCATGGCTTGATTCATGATTTTCTGAGTTTCTTCCGGAGTAATATCTAAAAACGGTGCGGTAGGATTGTCTTTTTGACGGCGATTAAATTCCGGTTGTAAATTTGATAAATGTTCTTCTACTGCTTCTTCTGCATATTGTTGCATACGTGAATCGACTGTAGTATAAATTTTTAAACCTGCAGTATAAAGGTCAATTTCTTCCCCTTTTTCTTCTTCAATCGCTTTGATGATTGGTTTTAAACTTTCACGTAAATATTCTCTGAAATAGGTAGCCGTTCCTTCTGCGTGACTTTCAGGTTTAAAATTAATTTTTACTGGAATACGTTTTAATTGTGCTGCTTTTGCTTCAGACAAATACTTATTTTTCACCATTTGGTCTAAAACTGTATTTCTTCTGTTGAAAACTTTTTCTTTTCTTTTTTCTTTGGTTGGATTGAATAAAGCTGGATTTTTTAACATTCCCACAAATAAAGCACTTTCCTCAATAGTTAAGTCTTTAGGTTCTTTACCCATATAAATTTTGGAAGCCGAACGAATTCCGACCGCACTATTTACAAAATCAACTTTATTTAAGTATAAAGCTATGATTTCTTGTTTGGTATATTGTCTTTCTAATTTAGTAGCGATAATCCATTCTTTACATTTTTGAATGATACGAAAAGGTAAAAAACGAGAACCTTCACCGTGAAATAAGTTTTTGGCTAATTGTTGTGTAATCGTACTTGCTCCACCGCTTCTTCCTAAACTAGAAATCGCTCTTAATGTTCCTCTTGCATCTACACCAGAATGTTCGTAAAAACGCTCATCTTCCGTAGCGACTAAAGCGTCCACTAAATGCTTTGGTAATTCTTGATATTTTACTGGTGTTCTGTTTTCTTTATAAAACTTTCCTAAAGTTACACCGTCAGATGAAATAATTTCTGTCGCGATATTGGTATCTGGATTTTCTAATTCATCAAACGAAGGCATTTTTCCGAAAAATCCCCACGATGCTAAAAGAAAAAACAATAAAACGCCACCAAACGTGTAGCAGAATAATTTCCAAAATTTTCTTACGTAATCTGAATAATTGACTTGGGTGTTGGTAGTTGCCATATTCTATTTATTTTCTTTTTTCAATTCTTAAACCTAATTCTGTAATACCTACTAAATCTTGTACGCCTTGTACTTTTCCGGTTTGTCTTACGGCATGTTCCACTTCTAATGTATATTTTCCGGCTTTTTCAAAGCTGTAATTTTCTTTATACCACAGTTTGCTTTCTTTAATATCTGAAAAACCAGTTCCCATTAAAGTGCCGTCTGGATTAGCCATTTGATATTCTAACGTATCGACTAAAACTTTTCCGTCTGGTTGATTTAAAGACACAATCAAAAACAAATTATTGTATGGATACTCGTTATTGTTTCTCACATTTAAAAACATATTATACACAGCTGTCGTATCTTTTTGTTCGAAAGTGAAAGTGGCTTTCTTATTCTTTTTCCAAGTGCCGTCAAACTCTTTGTATTCGTCGAAAACTTGATTTTTATCGCAAGAAATTACGGTAAAAAGCAAGGCAAAAGTTAGTATTTTAAAAAAATTATTGTTCATTTTTCTTAAACGGTTTCTTTTTTCTTTTATTATTATTGTTCGATTTTTTCTTCGGTTGATCAAATCGTGTTAAACTATCTTGACCCACTACATTTTCGAATTTTTTCTCGATATTTAAAGTAGAAACTTCTTCTACATAATCCTCTAATTGTGCGATTTTTTTCCCTTGTTTGTTTAAGGCAACAATTTCTTTAGCTTTATCTGCTTTGATAGTGTGCCAATGAGCTGGTGCATTCGCATATGAAAACCACATTAGATTTTTGAAAATATCTATTTTTTGGCAATAAGCATCTCCTTTATCTGTAAGCAATTTAGTATCCATATCTGGTAAACCTTTTAATGCATCTAAATACGTATCTAATTCGTAATTTAAACAACATTTTAGTTTCCCACATTGTCCGGCTAATTTTTGAGGATTTAGGGATAATTGTTGGTAACGCGCTGCCGAAGTATTCACACTTCTAAAATCGGTTAACCAAGAAGAACAACATAATTCGCGTCCGCAAGAACCAATTCCACCTAAACGAGCTGCTTCCTGACGGAAACCCACTTGTTTCATTTCAACACGGATTTTAAATTCACCCGCATATTCTTTAATTAACTGACGAAAATCGACACGATCATTAGCGGTGTAATAAAACGTTGCTTTTGAACCATCACCTTGAAATTCGATATCAGAAATTTTCATTTCTAATTTTATCGCAATCGCAATTTCTCTTGCTCTTACTTGAATAGCGTCTTCTTTATTTCTTACGCCATGCCAAATATCGATGTCTTTTTGGGTTGCTTTTCTGTAAATTTTAGGAACTTCCGCGTTGTCTTTAACGTGTTTTTTGTTCATTTGAACACGAACTAATTCACCTGTTAAAGAAACCAATCCTACATCGTGACCAGAAGAAGCTTCAGTAGCTACTACATCGCCAATGCTTAAAGTTAGTTTTTCGGTATTTCTAAAAAATTCTTTTCTTCCGTTTTTAAATCTTACTTCCACACAATCGAAAGGCGCTTGTCCTCCTGGTAAAGTCATATTTGCCAACCAATCGAAAACCGTTAATTTGTTGCAGCTATCGGTGCCGCAAGTCCCATTATTTTTACACCCCTTTGGTGCACCACCATCGGAAGTTGAACAACTTGTACATGCCATAATTATATATATTGATCGTCCCTTATGTGGAACTACTTTTCAACTGTTATATTTAAATTCGCAACAAATTAATTTTACTGCGATTTCAAATGTTATTTTGAGCGTAAAGATAGCATTTTTTACCTTAATTTATAATTTTGCTTTTTGAAGTTTTTAGAAACAAAAAAACCTGCTGCATAATACTAACGCAACAGGTTTGGTTTTTTTGTGTCAATTGAATTATTTAAAAGAAAAAACGTTTCTTATTCTTCAATACTATTTTTTTTTAGACTTTTATTTTTTCTTATAAGAATTGTCAAAAAGAACGATATACATAAAAAGGGTTTTAGAATCTCAGTTATATCTTTATTATAAAAAAAATTATATATTATGTTAAAAAACATAATTATTAACACCCAAGAGGTTATCATAATTGCATATCCATTAACTCTTATGATTTTTGAAGGATCTTTATCTACCATAAATTTTATATTTTATTTTAAAACAAATGTAAAACTATCTATTCAATAAATCAAAAAATTACATTTATGTTACAACAACAAATAAAACATGTTTCCAACATTTAACCAATAAAATTCTTAACAACAATTTTAATGTTCAAATGCTAGCAAAAAGCCTCATAATTAACGGATTCTATTCTCATCTTCATTTATGTTTTTTTCATTAAATTCTGATTTTTTTATTTTTCCAAAAGAATATCTAATTCCAAAAGAAATTTCATGTGTATCTGCTAAATAATTTGACTTCGAGCTAATGTTATTTATGGTGAAATTTTCTTTGTAAACGAAATTTTTAAAAATATCATTGAAACCAAAAGTACAATCCCATTTTTTAAAAAATGTTTTAGAAATGGCTAAATCCATAATAAATTCGGGTTGTCTTCTTTCGTAAACACCTTCATATTGTGTTGTTATTCCCCAAATTGTGGTAGAAACTGTATACGCTTTAGGTAATTTAAACAAATGATTTGTATAGTAATACAGATAAGGTTTAGATTGGTTTTGTATGGCTAATTGGTCTTCAATTTTATTTAATATAAAACTCAAACTGTTATTTACTGTCCAAAATTTATAGGTAAAAGGAATCGTAAAATCAATTTCAAAACCAGTTTCTTTATCAAAATTCTTCTGACTAAAAGTTAAAATATTTTGAGAATTATCATACAAAAAATCCCCATAAACAGGATTTGAATTCTTGTAATAACTCAAACGGATAGATTTATCCTTGTATTGAAAATTAGTGGCCACTTCATCTTTAATAGTTGGATTCAGATTGATATTACTTCCATAAATAAAATAAGGATTGATATAAGTAGCACCTTGATTTGTAGCTGAATAATTAGGTCTAGTTATACTTTTCGAATAATTTAAAGTAATGGTTTTCGAACTATCTATAGGAATATCAAGTTGTGCTTTTGGGAAAAAATTAGTGTACTCTTTTTTAATTAAAGGCAAACTTTCATTTGTATATTTTCCAATAATATTGGTGTTTTCAATTCTTAAACCCGCCGAGTATTGAAGTTTTTTGACTTTACCTGAAACTTGAGCGTAACCTGAAATGTTTTGTTCTTTAAAATTATATTTCGATAATGTTGAAGCCATAGTATTAAAACTTAAAACATCTAAATCTGTTTTGGCATCAGCAGAAAGAAATAGTCCACCAACTTCTAATTTCATCTCGTTTTTAAATGTTTTTTCTAAATCTGTTCTACCTGAAATAACTGAAACATTAAATTTCTGATTTCTATTTTGTACAAGTTCAAATGGAGAATCGTTATTACTGTTTTTAACTAAAGTAACCGTTTCCTGATTGAAATTAGAAAACTGAAAACCTGAAAACCATTGGGCATTTATTGATTTTATTTTCTTAGAATAATTTACAAAGGAATTCAAATACACTCGATTGTTATCGTTGTTACTTCGTGTTAAAATAGTGTTTTCTATATTATTTTGTTTGTTGAAAGTTTTTGTATTTATACCAAAAACATCTTTTTGAATTCTTGCATTTCCACTGATAGAAAAATAATCATCTTCATTTATTTTGTAAAACAATCCACTTCCAAAAATAAATTGAGGTCTTTTAGTATACGCTTCAACATCATAATTTGAAATAATATTTGCCTCTGGAATCTCATATTTTATATCATGCCTTTCCCAAATATTTAATTGATTGTAATTAAAATTACCTTTAATTTCTAATTTCTTTTTTTTGATACTTGCATTCATTCCTAAATAATTATTGAATCTTTTTTTGATAGAAGTTGTTTCTGTAAAATCGATTTTAAATCCTTCTTTTTTACTTAATTTCCTTGTAATTAAAATCACAACGCTACCTTCTGCTTCATATTTAGCTGATGGATTATTTATAATTTCGATACTCTTAATTTCATCTACAGACAAAGTGTTTAAATCGTTTATACTCACTTTTTGATTGTCTATATAAAGTAATGGATTTCCTTTTCCAACAACACTTATAGTTTCTTTATTCGGACCAATAATTACGTTGGGTAATTTTGATAGTAAATCAATAGCATTAGGAACCGATTTTAAGATTGAATTGGCTACATCAATTTTTAAATTTCCATTTTTATTGGTGATGATTTTTTGATCCTTTTTTATGACTATTTCTTCTATTTTTTTAGAAATTGTATCTTGTTGTATTTCATTTTGTGCCAATGCTAAACTTGGAAGTATCAAACTAAACATTACTTTTAGTACATTTTTCATTATCTTTTATTTTATCAGTGCAAATATGTTTTCAAAATTTGAATATGAAAGTTAATGCTAGGTTAATGCTGAGTTAATGTCTTATTTATTCTATAAAATCACTTATTTTTGAAGCCATGAAGAAGAAGATCAACTTATTAATTCAGTTTTCTGTTGTAGTACTTATTGTGCTTTCAGTCATGCAATATTATTTGGTTAAAACAACTTATGAGTATAAAGTAGCCCAATTAAGAGGAGAAGTAAAAGCCAAAATTGCTGACATTACAAACAATTATAGTGATATCGATTCCACCATTTTCAACAAGAAAGACTTGTTATATCGCGAATTAGCAACGAATTATATTATTGATCCTAAAACCCGAAACAGAATTAAGAATTCTATCCTTCAAAATCAATTCAAAAAAGAATTAACACATAAACTACAACTTAAATTTGAAAAAGAAATTCCCGATTTAAAACTAGATTTCGCCATTGTTCTCAATAAGTTTGTGCTTTATAATAACACTAAAATAGCAGATACCATTTTTGCGGAAAAGCCCATAATTGGAAATAAATTATATGGTGATTTAGAATCTTTAGACAATGCTTTTTTGGTACGAAATTATGTTGGCACAACAAGTGGAAAAGCCATGAGTTCAGATTTTAAATTACTTACCGAAGACGCTTTATATGTATCGATAACCAATTGGGAAGCTATTATTCTAAAAAGAATGGCCGTGTTGTTCTTCTTTTCAATTCTCTCCATTTTAACGCTAATTACCCTTTTTGTTATTGCTCTTAAAGCATTAATACAACAAAAAAAAGTAAGCGATGTTAAAACCGATTTTATCAATAATATTACACACGAGTTAAAAACACCTTTAGCCACTTTAGCCATTTCTACCAAAATATTAGAAAGAAAAGACATTCGAGAAAACGAAAAACATTTTAATAATTTAGTAGCAACAATTTCTCGCCAAAACAACCGCTTGCAAAAATTAATCGATCAAGTTTTAAACAATTCTCTTGAAGATAACGAAATAGAATTACAAAAAGAAAAGATTAATTCTGAAGTGTTTTTAAATTCAATTAGTAATGATTTCAAAATTTCTAATCCATCCATTTCAATTACAACTGAATTTTGTACCATAGAAACATTCTTATTTCTTGATAAATTTCATCTTACAACTGCCATTCAAAATGTATTAGAAAATGCTGTTAAATATGGATGCGATTCTATTTTTATTCGAACTTCATTAAGTAACAATCAATTCAATATTAGTATTCAAGACAATGGAATTGGAATTTCAAAAAATAACCACTCTCTACTTTTCGAAAAATTTTATCGGGTAGAAGAAGGAAATCTTCACAATACAAAAGGTTTAGGTTTGGGTTTATATTATGTAAATCAGATTATAAAAGCACATAAAGGAACCGTTGCTGTAATTAGTGATCTAGGTAAAGGAGCTGTTTTTAATATTAGTCTTCCATCTGTTTAAACATATGAAAAAAGTACTACTTGCCGAAGACGATTTGGATTTTGCCGATGTTCTTAAACAATATTTAGAACTTTATGATTATCATATAACTTGGGCAAAAGACGGAGAAGAAGCCTTTTCCCTATTTCAAAAAGAAACTTTTGATATTTGTGTTTTTGATGTTATGATGCCAAAAATGGACGGATTTACACTAGCGGAAAAAATAATTAATAGCAATCCCGAAACACCATTTATATTTCTTACTGCGAGAAAACTAAAAGAAGATAAATTAAAAGGATTACAATTAGGCGCCGACGATTATATCGTAAAACCATTTGAGGCCGATGAATTGGTATTGCGACTAAACAATATTTTAAAAAGAGGAGCGCAAAAAAATCAAGTTACCATCTCGGTGAATGAAATTACGATTGGTAATTATAGTTTTGAACCAAATAGATTGGAATTAAAATTAAATAACCATACTCAAAGACTTACAGAAAAAGAAGTTGCTTTAATTTTATTTTTTTTGAAAAACAAAAATCAACTCATCAAACGTAATGATATTTTACAAAGTGTTTGGGGAAATGACGATTTTTTTTCAGGAAGAAGTATGGATGTTTTTATAAGTCGAATTAGAAAATATTTTTCTAGCGACAAACGAATTACTATCGAAAGTATCCGTAATGTAGGTTTAGAATTTAAGATTCAAAACTAAAAAAAACCTGCTGCATTAGAACGCAACAGGTTTCATTTTCTTGTGCACTTCGACTCCGCTCAGTGTGACAAAATGATTTAAATTTTATAAATTTTATCCGATTCTCTTATTTTAAATGGTACGACAAATGTGACTTTATCACCCGATTTTGCAACCGTATTTTCTGTTCCATTTACGAACATTGTACCTACTTCTATTTTTTGATTTCCAGTAGTTGGTCCGATGATATAAATCGTGTCGCCTGTTTTTAATTCATCTTTTTCAATCAAAAACTGACCTACTTGCGCTTTAGAAAAATAATGCTGTCCTTTTCCGATATATAATTTTCTTTCTGTAGCAATTTTTCTTTTTCTGATTTGAGTTACTGCAGAAACTTTTACAGGTTTTTGAGCGATTTCTTCAAAAATATTTCTTTCTGAAGATTGTTTGAATTTTAAATCTGGAGATTTTCCTTTTTGAAAAATCATGTTTCCATTTTTAACCCCTTTTCTTAGTTTTTCTTGTTCTTCTAAAGGCAAATAAATCGTTTCTACACAAGTTGTAGAACAACAACTTTCCATTTTTTCCGCACAAGAATCGCACTGAATAAATAATAAATGACACGCTTCGTTCGCACAATTTACGTGTGTATCACAAGGTTCACCACATTGGTGACATTGCGAAATAATATCATCCGTAATTCGTTCTCCCAAACGATGATCGAAAACGAAATTTTTACCAATAAATTTACTTTCTAAACCTTCTTCTTTTATTTGTTTGGCATAATTGATAATGCCACCTTCTAATTGAAAAACGTTTTTAAAACCTTGATGTTTGTAATACGCAGAAGCTTTTTCACAACGAATTCCGCCCGTGCAATACATCACTAAATTTTTATCTTCTTTGAAGTCTTTTAATTGTTCGTTGATTATTGGCAAACTTTCACGGAAGGTTTCTACATCAGGCGTAATCGCACCTGTAAAATGCCCAACTTCACTTTCATAATGATTTCTGAAATCCACTACAATCGTATTCGGATCGTCTAAAATTGCATTGAATTCTCTAGCATTTAAATGCACACCTTTATTCGTAACATCAAAAGTTTCGTCATTCAAACCATCAGCAACAATTTTATTTCTAACTTTTATCGTTAATTTTAAAAACGAATGATCGTCGTGTTCCACCGCAATATTCAAACGAATGCCTTTCATGAAATCGTACTTTTCTAACGTTTCTCTAAAAGCATCAATATTTTCTGCTGGAACTGACATTTGTGCGTTGATTCCTTCGGTAGCGACATAAATTCGGCCTAAGGCATCTAATTTATTCCACTTCAGAAATAAGTCGTTTCTAAATTGTGTTGGGTTTTCAATTTTGGCATACGCATAAAAAGAAAGCGTTAATCTTTGACCGGATTGGTCAATTAACTTGGCTCTTTCTTCTGCGCTTAAGGTGTTATACAGTTGCATGCTATAAACATTTTAAGGTTAAAGACGGAATTCATCACGTCTGATACAGAAATCAATAAGGGAACTCTAATTGGAAGAATTCTGCTGCAAAGTTATAATTTTTTAGAAAATCACAAAACATATTAACAATGTTTGTTCCGATTAAAAAATTCTGTATTTTTACGAAAAATTTAGTATTATGAGCACGGAAAAAGAAGCAAAATTAAAAGCCTTACAATTAACATTAGACAAATTAGACAAGACTTACGGTAAAGGAACTGTAATGAAAATGGGAGATTCTGCTGTAGAAGAAGTAGAAACCATTTCATCAGGATCTTTAGGTGTAGACATTGCTTTAGGTGTAAATGGATATCCGAAAGGAAGAATTATTGAAATTTACGGACCAGAATCTTCTGGTAAAACTACTTTAACTTTACACGCCATAGCTGAAGCTCAAAAAGCAGGAGGAATTGCCGCTTTTATTGATGCAGAACACGCTTTTGACCGTTTTTATGCTGAAAAATTAGGTATTGATATTGATAATTTAATTATTTCTCAACCAGATAACGGAGAACAGGCATTAGAAATTGCTGAAAGTTTAATTCGTTCTGGCGCGGTTGATATTGTAGTAATTGACTCGGTTGCTGCTTTAACACCAAAAAGTGAAATTGAAGGCGATATGGGTGATAGTAAAATGGGATTACACGCTCGTTTGATGTCACAAGCCTTAAGAAAATTAACAGGTACGATTCATAAAACAAAATGTACCGTATTTTTTATCAATCAGTTGAGAGATAAAATTGGAGTGATGTTCGGTAGTCCGGAAACGACTACTGGAGGAAATGCCTTAAAATTCTACGCTTCTATTAGAATTGATATCAGACGTTCTTCGCAAATTAAAGATGGTGACAATGTTATCGGAAACAGAACCAAAGTAAAAATTGTAAAAAATAAAGTAGCGCCACCATTCAGAACATGTGAATTTGACATTATGTATGGCGAAGGGGTTTCTAAAGTAGGTGAAGTATTAGATTTAGCCGTTGACTTTGAAATTATAAAGAAAAGTGGTTCTTGGTTTAGTTATGGGGAAACCAAATTAGGACAAGGAAGAGATTCTGTAAAACAATTAATTAAAGATAATCCAGAATTAATGGATGAATTAGAAGCTAAAATTAAAGCTTTATTAAAAGAACAAACTGCATAAGAAATTAAAAATCACCCAAATGGGTGATTTTTTTTTTGATTATGACGCAACCTTTTTGTACTTTTTGCATCTATTAATTAAAATGAAGTCGAAAATGAAAAAATTCCTTGCTATAATCTATATAATCTTGTTGAGTGTGGCTTGCTCGCCTGATTCAGATCAAACAAAAATTCATTACGAATTATTGCCAGTAGCATCTTATGAAATGCCAGATGTTTTTACTTTAAACGCAGATAACAACATACAAATTGGTTTTTTAAGACCTACCAGTTGTCATGGGTTTGATGGGTTTTTATACGAAAAAAATGAGAATACCAGAACTATAGCAGTACAAAGTTTTGTGTTAGAACAAAGCAATTGCACCCAAACATCTCAAGAAGTGATTCAAACCTTAAAATTTCATCCTACAAGAACTGGCTTATATGTATTTAAATTTTGGAAAGGGAAAGATGCAGTCGGAGAAGATATTTTTGAAGAAACAACAATAGAAGTTCAATAAACCGCAAATGATTGAAAGCCTTCTACATGAATGTAAGAAAAACAATACTCAAGCTCAAGAACAATTGTATAAGCTTTTAGCTTCTAAATTGTTTGCGGTTAGCTTAAAGTATTCAAGAAGTTATGAAGAAGCACAAGATAATTTACAAGAAAGCTTTTTACTCATTTTTGATAAATTAAAACAATTTAATGGAAAGGGTTCTTTTGAAGGTTGGGCCAAAAGATTAGTTGTAAATTATATTTTACAACAATATAGGAAACAAGGTACTTTTTTGGAATTGGTTTCGGATCAAATTCCAAATGTAGAAGATGTAGAAATTGACGACGAATCTGTTACTATGGATTTTTTATTAAAAATCATTCAGGAATTGCCCGACAGATACCGATTGGTTTTTAACTTATATGCTATAGATGGCTATTCACACAAAGAAATTGCCGAAATGTTAGAAATAACAGATGGAACTTCAAAATCTAACTTAGCCAGAGCAAAAATGATTTTAAAAGATAAAATACAAAATTATAATACCGCATTCTCAAAAACAAAATGAAAAAAGAAAACAAAAACATAGAACGCCTTTTTCAGGAAAAGTTTAAAGACTTTGAAGTTTCCCCTCCAGATTTTGTTTGGGAAAACATTCAAGAAAAATTACATCCGAAAGAGAAAAAAAGAAGAGTTATTCCGTTTTGGTTTAAAACCGCTGGAATTGCTGCTTCCTTTGTAGCCTTATTTTCTGTTATTTTTTACAACCTAAATACCGAGTTCAAAAACACAACTGTAAAAAACAATAATGCTGTTGTAAATTCAGAAACAAATAAAAACAATTCTACTTCCAATCAGAATGTTAACGGAACAAAATCGTCTAATTCTTCAGAATTTAATGTAAACAATCCAAATTCAACGGTTACAAATGAAGCTGAAAATAATTCGAAAACCAACAATTCACTTGTAAACAATACCAGTACGAATAACAGTTTTAATTCGAAAACGAATATAAAATTAAATAAGGATACCAAATTAAATACTGGTTCCTTACAAAATTCAAACCCATATAAATCGAATACTGGTTTCGTTTCGAATACTAAAAAACAAAGCAAAACTTCAAAATCTATAAAAAGCAAAACTTTATTTCAAACTTCCAATTCTGGAATAGCTGCAAGTGGAACCCAGAGAAATAAAATCAATACTAAACAAAAATCAACTACTGAAAGTATCGATTTTAATTCCTTGAAAATAAATAAATCAAATTCTGGAGTTGCAGATGTAAATCCATTCCATTCCAATCAAAATAATTCGTATACATTTGATAACACTGATTTCAATTCTGTTAAAAACAACAATTCAAATTCTAGTATATCAAATAAAAACATTCCAAATTCTTCTACTGTTGATTCACAAAACAACACAAATACAATTGTTGAAAATGATTTAGAGAATGCAAACACTACTACTAATTCAACAACTTATGTTGTTGTGGAAGATGTAACTTTAGATACTATAACATTAGCAACGGTTATAGTTGAGGAAAACCCAATGGAAAAATTGCTTCGTGAAAAAGAAACAAAAAAAGTTGTTGATGAAAAAGAAAAATGGAGCAAATGGGCTGTAAACAGTTATGTTTCGCCTGTTTTCTTCAATTCTTTTAGTAATGGTTCTCCACTTTCAGATGAATTTGCTGCTAATGAAAAAACCTTTAATACTTCTGCCAGTTATGGCGTTGGCGTAGCTTACAACATAAACAAACGCTTAACTGTAAAAACAGGAATTAGTAATTTAAATTTAGATTTTGATACGGAAAACATTGCGTTTTATTCAAGTTTTGAAGATCAATCCAAAATTTCAAATACAAACATTGAAAGAAATGCCAATGGAAAATATTTAGTATTACGACATGAAAAAGACCCTTCCAAAGAGATTACTGAAAATCTAGGCAGTCAGTCTAATCAAAATTTAGGAAATTTAAACCAAAGAACACAATATATTGAAGTTCCAGTAGAAATGTCATATGCTATACTAAACAAAAAAATTGGTGTGGCTATCAGAGGTGGAATGAGTACATTGTTTTTAACGGAAAACGAAGTGTCTATAAAAGCAGCAGATGGAAACATGCAAATTGGAAAAGCCTCTAATTTAAATGAAGTTCACTTTAGTAGTAACGTTGGGTTAGGCTTCAGTTATAATTTTATGAAAAATTTTCAACTGAATGTAGAACCAACCTTGAAATATCAAATCAATACATTTAATAAAAACTCCGAAGATTTTACACCGTATGTTGTAGGTATAAATACCGGAATTAGCTACAAATTTTAAAGTTAGGTTACATAATTTAGTTAAGTTGTTTCAATACTTTTGTTCAAGTTTGAAACTGAAAAAGCGCTACCCCAATGGCGCTTTTTTATTTTTGGTCGTTAAGCCCTAAAAAACTGCATCAAAATTCACCATTAAGGTATTAAGATTGTTAAGTTGTTTCTTAATCTTCTTAATTTCTAAATGGTTTAAAATATTTTAGGTTTACAGTACACCCAAATTATTTAGTTGTTATCGTTTTCTAAATCTGCCAAAATAATTTTTCTAACTTCTTCTTTTATAGCATGTCTGTCTTCCATAACTTTCCCTTTTGTTTCAATAGGCATATGAATTATAGCTCTCATTTTACCTGGTGTTCCACTAAAAAAAGTATAGGAAAAGCGTTTCTTATTATCGAAAAATGTCATCGGAACAATTGGCAGTTGGTGTTCAATCGCAATACGAAAAGCGCCGTCTTTAAATTCGTCTAACAACACACTTTCATCAGGCACACCACCTTCGGGGAAAATACAAATACTTAATCCTTGTTGAATTCTTTTTTGCGCACGTTCAAAAACTTCGTACCTGCTTTTGCTACTTTTTCTATCTACCAAAATACAAACGCGTTTATAAATGAATCCGAAAATCGGAATTTTAACCAACTCCATTTTCCCCACAAACACAAACGGATGATTTTTTACCGCAAGTAGCATCAGCATAATATCCGTCATAGAAGTATGATTCGCTACTAACATATAACTTCTTCCGTCTTCAAAAATTTCGTCACCTTCAATCGAATACCTAAAACCCATACCGATTAAAATAATTTTAGCCCAAAGACGTGCAATTTTAAAAAATAAGGGATAGGTTTTTTCGCTTAAAATCGTCACAAAAATAAATGGGAATAACACAATAATTGGAACCAACATTAAAATGTAAAACCAAATTCTATATAACAACCATAATGGATAAAGTAAAACTTTCATTTAAATTTTGTTTTTTTTGAAACACAAATATAGCACTTCAAAACAAAATCACACCCGCTTTCCGTTATATCTGTTACAAATTGCTTTTTAAGTAGCAATTTATAAAAGGATGCCACTACAATCGGGGTTAAAATAGAAATTGCTGTTTTCAAAACTTATTCTTTTTTAACTTTTTACTTGGCTCTTTTTACTTGGCTCTTTTTACATAAAAACTTACATTTGCAAAAACAAGTAATCAAATGGCAAAAATATTAACGGGCGTACAAAGTACAGGAACGCCACATTTAGGAAATTTATTAGGTGCAATTATTCCAGCTATCGAAATGGCAAATAATCCTGCAAATGAATCGTTTTTGTTTATTGCCGATTTACATTCGATTACGCAAATTAAAAACGGAACCGAATTAAAAGAAAACACCTATAGCACAGCTGCCGCTTGGTTAGCTTGCGGTTTAAATACAGAAAAAGTGGTGTTTTACAGACAATCTGATGTGCCACAAACTGCTGAGTTGTCTTGGTATTTGAGCTGTTTTTTTCCATTTCAACGTTTAACTTTAGCGCATTCTTTCAAAGATAAAGCCGACAGATTAGAAGATGTAAATGCAGGTTTATTTACCTATCCGATGTTAATGGCTGCCGATATTTTATTATACGATGCAGAAATTGTTCCTGTTGGAAAAGACCAAATGCAACATTTAGAAATCACTCGTGATGTAGCTTCTCGTTTTAATCATCAAATGGGAGAAACGTTCGTATTACCAGAAGGAAAAACGAGCGAAGACACGATGTTAATTCCTGGAACAGACGGACAAAAAATGAGTAAATCTCGTAATAACTTTATCAATATTTTCTTAGATGATAAAGCGTTATTGAAGCAAATTAAAAGTATTGAAACGGATAGTACACCTTTAGAAGAACCAAAAAACCCTGATACTTGTAATGTTTTCGGTTTATATAAATTACTTGGTTCAGAAGAAGAAATTGCGCAATTAAAAGCTAAATATTTAGCTGGAAATTATGGTTTTGGACATGCGAAACAAGCGTTATATGATTTAATAACTGAAAAATTTAAAACAGAAAGAGAAAAATACAACTACTACATTAACAACTTAGAAGAAGTAGATAAATTACTTTTTGAAGGTGCATCAAAAGCAGGTAAAGTAGCAGATGGTGTCTTAAAAAGAGTCCGAGAAAAATTAGGGTTTATGTAAAAATAAATTAGTCTTATACGTAAAAAGGTTGTTGAATTATTTCAGCAACCTTTTTTGTTTCAATTAATTACATCTTATCGAGTATATGTAACATATCATCGAAAAACTCAAAAATATTGTTAAAAAAATATAAATAATTATAAATTCGCTTTAAAATCAACTAAAAAATTAAAAATTATTTAAATTATGTTTAACTTAAAAAAACTATTCGCATTTACCTTTTTTTCATTTTTAATGCATTCCGTCTTAATTGCTCAAGTTGGTGTTGGAACTACTACTCCAAAAGCTGCCTTGGACGTTACTAGTGCTAATCAAGGTTTTTTGATGCCAAGAATTGCATTAACCGCTACTAACATTCCTACATTAATTAATCCAAATGGCGGATCATTAGAAATCGGAACCATGGTTTTTAATACCGCTAATACAAGTGGAACATACGGAGTAAAAAAAGGTTTATATTATTGGGATGGAACGTATTGGGTTTCAAATTCACACCAATATTATAAAACAAATTTTACACAAACAGCAGATCTTTCTGTTTCAAGTGGAACTACCTTTACCAATGTCCCTGGTTTAAACGCTAAAACATTTACTGCTCCATATAGTGGAGAATATCAAATTATCTTTTCAGGGTATTTAGGAACTGAAACTGTAAATGATAAAACTACAAATGTAGGTACAGGAAAAGACGTTAGTGGTTATGCAGCTACTGGTTATGTAGAAGGAAAATTTAGATTAACTATAAACGGAGTAAGCTCTGATAAATATTCTTATTCTGTAAGTTATTATCGTTCTAGCGATGGTAGTAGTGGTGCTAACGGAACTGACATTTACCAATTGTTTAATGAAGTTACCATAATTACAACGGTAAACTTAACCGCTGGATCTGTTTGTACATTAAACGCTGCTTATTCTGGAGATAATGATGACAACATTAGCGATGCACATCCTCATGTTGTGGGCTCAATGGGTGTTTTAGGTAACGAATGTGAAATAAACGTAACTTATTTAGGAAGATAATTCCTGAACTATAATATCAAAAGCCGACTTCTCAGTCGGCTTTTTTGATATTAAACCGCTTCAAACAACTTCCCTGGTAAAGGTCTGATTACACCTTTCAATTCCATATTCAATAATAAAGAAGAAATTTTAAAAATAGGAAAATCACAATCTAAAGCAATGACATCCATAAATTCTTGCTCTTTATTTTGAAGGTAATCATAAATTTTTTGTTCCTCATCCGTTAAAGAAACAAACAATTGTTTTTGTATTGGTTTCACTTTTTTATCAGCCAAATCCCAATTTAAAATATAAATCAAATCTGCGGCGCTATTTAATAAATGAGCTCTTTGTGTTTTTATCAAGTTATTACAACCTTGACTAAATTTATCAGAAACACGACCTGGTACAGCAAAAACATCTCGATTATAATCGTTAGCAATATTTGCTGTAATTAACGAACCGCCTTTTTCCGCACTTTCGATCACTATAGTAGCTTCGCACATTCCAGCAACAATCCGATTTCTTTTTATAAAATTTTCTCTATCAGGATTAGAGGTGCTCCAAAACTCGGTCATAAAACCGCCATTTTGTTCCATTTTTGCCATATATTTTTTATGCATTTTAGGATAAATCTGGTTCAATCCATGTGCTAAAACACCAATGGTTTGTAAATCGTTTTCCATAGCGGTTTGATGCGCTACAATATCTACACCATAAGCAAATCCGCTCACGATAATTGGATTTAATGGTGCTAAATCTGCAATTAGTTTTTTGGTAAATTCTGTACCGTAAGGAGTAATTTGTCTCGTTCCAACAATATTAATCATCCTTCTATTTTGAAAATCAATATTTCCAGATTGGAATAAAACAACTGGTCCATCGATACAATGTTTCAAGCGTTCGGGATAAGTTGAATCTTGGTAATAGGACAGAAAAATGTTTTCTTTTTCAACAAATAGGAGTTCCTTTTCAGCTAATTGAAAAACTGATTTTTCCTGTAATTTTCTGTAGAGAATTTCGCCTACACCATCAATAGCTAATAGTGCGTTTTTCTTAGATTGAAAAACAGCTTGGGCAGAACCACAATGGGTAATTAATTTTTTGGCAACAACATCACCAATTCCTTCCACTTTTAAAAGTGCGAGTGCGTGTAATAATTCAGTATGTAACATGGCGTATAATATATCCTGCAAATATATTTATTTTTTATGATTTTGAAAATCAAACCTTAATAAACATAAAGCGTAGATTGTTAATAAAAATTGTTGATAAAATTTTGTTTTTGTCTTTGAATACTTAATTTTGCTACTATGAAAATAGAGAAATACATTTCTGGATTATTGTACCGATACCAATGTGTAAGCATTCCTGGTTTTGGTGCATTTTTAAGCGAATGGCAATCAGCACAAATTGCGGAAGGACATAATTCATTTGTGCCGCCAAGAAAAGTTATTTCTTTTAATTCAAACATCAAAACTAATGACGGTTTGTTGGCGAATCATATTGCCTTACAAGAAAAAATTAGTTATGAGAATGCGCTTACTAAAATTCAAACTCAAGTTGTTTTTTGGTTAGAGAAATTGGAAAATAAAGAAGTTTTAACTTTAGAAAATATTGGTGAAGTGTTTTCAAATTCTGAAAACAATTTGGTTTTTAAACCGAATACTTCCGTGAATTATTTAATGGATTCTTTTGGTTTGTCTGGTTTTAATTCTCCTGAAATTATCAGAGAAAATCAAACGCAAAATATAACTGAAACTATTTCTGTCGCTCAAAAAGTTGTAGAAAATGAAATTTTAGAAGAAGAAGGTGTTGAAAACGAAACTCCAGTTATTCCATTAGTTCAAACTAAACCCAATACCAATTGGTTGAAATATGCTGCAGCAATTGCGCTTTTTTCATCAGCTGGAACCTATGGCTATAAAATGTATTACGATTATACAATTGATCAGAAAACTATTTTAGTAGAGAAATCAGTTCAAGAAAAAGTAAATCAAAAATTACAAGAAGCCACTTTCGTTTTGCCTAATCCGATGGCCGCTGTTGATTTAACTTTGGAAGAAAAACCAAATACAAAATACCATGTAGTAGCAGGTGCATATAGAAGCGAGCAAAATGCAGAAAAAGCCATGAAAGAATTACTTTCTAAAGGTTTTGAAGCACATGTACTAACAAAAAACAAATACGGTTTAATCCCTGTGGCTTTTGGAAGTTATTCCAATTTAAAAGATGCGCAGAGTTTAAAACTCCAAATAAAAGCAAAAGACAGCATCGATGCTTGGTTGCTTATAGACTAATCCCAATTTTGGGATTTTTTTATGCCTTGTTTTTAAATCAGAGTTATTATCTTTGTAAAAAAACAATGCAAAACAAATATCCTTCAGACTCCGTTACTGTTCTTACAGATTTAGTTTTACCTGGTGAAACTAACCCTTTAAATAACCTTTTTGGTGGTGAATTATTAGCTCGTATGGATAGAGCTGCAAGTATTACTGCGCGTCGTCATTCACGTAGAATTTGTGTAACCGCATCTGTAAATCACGTAGCTTTTAACAAAGCGATTCCATTAGGAAGTGTGGTAACCGTGGAAGCAAAAGTATCTAGAACTTTTTCTACATCTATGGAAATTTTTATTGATGTTTGGACCGAAGACAGAGAATCTGGTATCAAAAACAAAGCGAACGAAGCTATTTATACTTTTGTAGCTGTGGATGAAATGGGAAGCCCAGTACCGGTTCCACCAATTGAACCACAAACGGAATTAGAAATTCAACGTTTTGATGCTGCATTAAGAAGAAAACAATTAAGTTTAGTGTTAGCTGGAAAAATGAAACCTAGTGATGCAACAGAATTAAGAGCGTTATTTACGAAATAAAAATTTTCTGAACCTACTCCAAAAAAGAGTAGGTTTTTTTATACATATTTACAAATACTTTTATCAAAAGTTTCATTGAAATAAATATTGGTTTCTCTTTTTAAAGCTCTTCATTTCAGAATAATAAAAATTTAAAAAAGCAATAAAAACAAATAGTATAATGCTGTTGAAAATAATCGATGATGTGAAACTTTCTTTTGCACTTTTATAAAACAAATTACCTATTTGATGTAAAATAAATAAAATAGAAAATTTTTATCGATGTAGTAAAATTTTTTGCTTCTATTTATTAATAAATGACCAACACCAAACAGTATATATGAAATTAAAACACTAAAAAGGAAATAATTGCTACTGTTTTTTATACCAAACTTGATTGTAAATATATAAACAGCAAAAGAAACGATTAATGCCAAAAGAATCTGAATAGGCTGAATAATAAAACGACCAAATTTTTTCAATGGTTCTATGAAATGTAATCCTTCTTCTTTGTTTAGTTTTAATAATTCCGTTTTATTTATAACCATATAGTTTTTGAAAGCGTCGTAAAAATCTAAATTTTCGACTTCCATTTTTTGTTCAACTGCTGTAGCTACATGATCTAACATTTCCATTCGAATGTCATAATAAATGACTTGGCTGTTTTTTAAATAATTGTCTATGAATTGAATATTCTCTTTAGTTAACTTCATCTTAATAACTTAATTTTGGATTTACAATTGTTTGCATGTTTTTTATAAATTCTTCTAATTCGGCTAAACGATTTACTGTTTCAGAAGTTCCTTTCTGTGTCAATTTATAATACTTTCTTAATCGATTATCTACTTTTTCAACTTCCACATCTAACAATCCTTCCGATTCAAGTTTGTGCAAAGCTGGGTACAAAGCACCTTCAGTAATATTTAATTCGCCTTTGGTAATTTCTTTTACTTTTTGCGTAATTTCATAACCATACATTCTGCCTTTCTCTTCTAAAAGCTTCATAATAATAGTATTTAAACTTCCTTTGTATAATTGTGAATTTTTCATTGTTTAGTATTATTAGATTACAAATATACATAATTTTCTTATGCATAATAAACTTATGTATAATTTTTTCTTAGACAGGGCGGGTAATTTTATATAATAGTAGTATTTTTGTGAAAAATAATTATACTATGGATTTTTATAAATTAGCCATAAAGGAAATCAAACGAGAAACTAAAAATGCCGTTTCTATCGTTTTTAATATTCCTGAAGAACTAAAAGCAGTATATCAATTTATTGCAGGACAATATGTTACTTTAAAACTAACTTTAGACGGGAAAGAAATTCGTAGAGCGTATTCTATCTGTTCTTCTCCGAAAAGTGGCGAGATGAGAATCGCTGTTAAAGAAGTAAAAAGCGGAACATTTTCAAAATTCGCAAATAACAATTTAGCTACTGGCGATTTATTAGAAGTAAGTGTTCCAGAAGGTAAATTTGTTTTTGAAGCGAAACACGAACATCAAAAAAGTTATGCCGCTTTTGCAGCTGGTAGTGGAATTACTCCTGTTTTATCCATAGCAAAAAGTGTTTTAGAAGAAGAACCAAACAGTACTTTTGTTTTGGTTTATGGAAATAAAACAGAAGCAGAAACTATTTTTCACGATGAATTACATGCCTTACAATTAAAAAACTTAGGGCGCTTTTTTGTGCATTTCGTTTACAGTCAAGCTACTGTTGCTGGCGAATTGTTTGGCAGAATTGACAAAGCTGTGGTAAACACGGTCCTTAAAAATAAACATGCTGATAAAACGTTTTCTAAGTTTTATTTATGCGGACCAGAAGAAATGATCAAAATAGTTTCGGCAACTTTAACTGAAAATAATGTAGCAGAAAAAGATATTAAATTTGAATTATTTGGTACTTCACCTGCTCCAGAAAACAAAGCTGCAGCCGGACAAAACGGACATACTAACATTTCAATCTTAGTAGATTCTGATGAAGTGACTTTTGAAATGAGTCAGAAACAAACCATTTTAGAAGCGGCTTTAAAACAAGGTTTAGATGTGCCTTATTCTTGTCAGGGTGGAATTTGTAGCAGCTGTATTTGTAGAGTTACAGAAGGAAGCGCAGTGATGAATAAAAACCAAATTTTAACCGATAATGAAGTAGCAGAAGGATTGGTTTTAGCATGTCAAGCTGTACCAACATCTTCAGAAATTAAAGTTGATTTTGATAATATATAAATTGATATCATTTAAATAAAAAGCACCAGTTTCAAATTATGAAACTGGTGCTTTTGTTTTATATTCTGTTGGAGTTAATCCTGTTGTTTTTTTAAACACACTATTAAAATTTGATTTTGAATTAAAACCAGATAAATTTCCTATAGATTCTATTGTATAGTGATCAAATTCACTATTTAGTAACATTTCTTTAGCATATTCTACTCTGTAATTATTAACAAAATTTGAAAAGGATACATGATGAATTTTGTTAATTACATTAGACAAATATTTTTCATTCGTATCAATTTCTTTCGCTGCTTTTCGTAATGTTAAATTAGAATTCAAATAAATTTTTTTATTTATAATTTTATCTAATAAACGTAAATTAATTGCATCAAATTGATTGTTTTCTTCAAGTACAGATTTATTTACATGGAATCTAACTAACAAATAAATACTCAAAGGAAAATAGAGTAAAAAATATGATTTGATAGTGTATTTTATTATCGTTGAATCAAACACATAAGTAAGTAACCAAAACAAGACAAATAAATTATAAAATAAAACAAACAAAAAAAGCTTGTTCAAAAAAAAGGATTCTTTTGATTTTATACTTTGATGATATAAAATTTTATAAGATAGAAAACTATAATAAATCGTAACAACAGGAAAAAGAAAAAGAATGACAATATAATTCACATAGGTTATTACATTTTCTACCACTTCATAAGTAAAACTCTTTTGATTTTCAACATTCAAACTAAAAAAAACAAGTGAAAATAAGTTTATAATTAGTAAAACCGAAGAAACATAAAAATGTGGTATTGTAAGGAATGTTTTTGTTTGGGCATATAATACGACACCATAAAGTAATGGGGGTAATAAAATTAACCAAACAAAAAACAATAAAACAAAAGTTGCTACTAAAGATTCGTTAGAAGTAACTTTTAAGGATGTGGAAAAATAAAAACATAAAAAAACTAAAAACCATGCAGTATAAAACAACAAATCGATTAGCTTAATTTTTTTAAAATAGAAAAAAACTAAAGCTATGAGCATTATTGTAAATGCTAAAATCGAAATACCTACTATAAAACTCATATGTTCAAAAAATTGTAACGCTCCAAATATACTTAAATTTGTACGTTTTCCGTGATGTTGTACACCTATTTTGTGAACGAATGACATAAAATTCTAATTTTGGCGACAATTAATAAATCGTAAACTAAAAGTTATGAAAAAGCTAATTATTGTTTTAGTGCTTTTGATAAGTATTCCTATTTATGCTCAAGTAGGAATCAACACTACTAATCCAACAGCAACGTTACATGTTTTTGGAAATACTACTTTACCTAGTGGAGGAGGAACTGTTAATTTATTAAATCAAAACTTTGATACAGCCTATACCGTTATACACTCTAATAACGGAATGGTTGGTTGTGCTTCACCTGCTACCAATGGATGGGAAAGAACAACCGTTGGAAATGCTAATGCAAATTGCACAACATGTACTGGAGGTTGGTTATACATTTATTCAGACGAAACTGGTTGTGGTCAAAATGCAACTGCAAGAATAGATTTTACCAGCGTTCCAACTTCAACAAATGTAACTATCAGTTTTGCTTACAGATATAATAATTTTAGTACTGATGATACATTTAGAGCTTTTTTATATAACAACACTACAAACTCTCAAGTAGGAGCCAATCTGGTTGGTTTACTAACTGCTGATGCTAATACCAATTATTCCGGAACAGCAACTGTTGTTTCAGGAAATAGCTATTCCTTACGATTTGAATATATAGGTAATTTTGACTACGGAGCATCAATTGATAATGTTTTAGTAACCGAAACAAGTGCTCCAACTGGAGGTTCTTATAGTTTTAGATTAGAAGATGGAACACAAGCTAGTGGAAAAGTAATGACTTCTGATGCTAATGGAAATGGGTATTGGGCAACTCCAACTGGAAGTAGCGGGACAGACAGTCAAACCTTAAGTTTGGTTGGAAATACACTTTCTATTTCAAATGGTAACTCGGTAACCTTACCAAGTGGTACCGGTAGTTATACATTCACAAACGGTTTGACTTTAACGGGTTCTACAGCTAGATTAGGAGGGACTTTAACACAAGGAACAGCATTAAATCTTGATAATTATGATTTAACTTTTTCAAGTAATACTGTATCTGCATTTCCAGGACAAATTATTTATCAAGGAACCAATAGAGTAATGATGGATACTGACTTTGCTAAAAATTATATAAATTTTGGTAGTGGTGCATTTTTAGATAGTGATGACGGTACAACTTTTAACGATTCTGGTAGTACAAGTTTTACAAAAGATTTTGTAGCGGGATTTCATAATGGAAGTTCTGGAGGGACAGCAATTTCTACAGGATCTATCGAATATATGGTAGATGGAATGAATGAGCTTTTCTTAGAGTCTTCAGGTTTTAGCCCAATGTCAGACGAAACAAGTTCTTTTGGAAATACTTTAGGGAAATCTAACAGAAGATGGGGCGCTGTTTATGCTACAAACGGTGTAATTACCACTTCTGATATGACGTTAAAAACCAATGTTAAACCATTGTCATACGGATTAAAAGAAGTTTTAAAATTAAACACCATTACGTATAATTGGAAAGATTATAAACTTGGAAATACAAGTATTCCTATTGAGAAACAAGAAAAGAAAATTGGATTTTCAGCACAACAATTATTAGAAGTTTTACCAGAAGTAGTGCAAACCCATAGTTGGGTGCCTGCAAATGAAAATGGAGAGTACAGACAAATTAAAAATGAACATTTAGGTGTAAATTATAGCGATATTATTCCAGTAACAGTAAAAGCAATCCAAGAACAACAAACTCAAATTGAAGATTTGAAAAAAGAAATTGCAGAACTAAAAGCTTTGGTAAAAGCCTTGCAAAAATAGAAACTGTATTATAAATAAAAAAAAAGGAGCTAATTAAGCTCCTTTTTTATTTTATTTATAATACAGTTTGGCAAAATACTTCGCATCGCATTTTCATAACCTTCCACTTTTTTATTTCCATAAACCGATGTTGGTAAAAAAGGAAATTGTTCTCTATCAGAAGTCATACAAAAATCATCTGGTTGGTTGAAGGGTTTGAATCCAGCAAAAGGATGTGTGGCGCCCCAAAGTGTAATTACTTTCACACCTAACATCGCCGCAATATGCGCATTTCCAGAATCCATTGAAAGCATAATCTCTAAGTTAGAAATTAAATCTAACTCTTGTTGAAACTTAATTTTTCCAGCTACGACAAGAACGTTTTCATGATTATTTTTTAGTTGATTTAGCTTCTTAATTTCTTCATTTCCGCCACCAAATAAAAAGATTTTTAAAGAAGTGTTTTTCGCTAATTCATCAATAACGACTTGTATTAAATCTATCGGGTACACTTTACTTTCATATTGTGCGAAAGGTGCAATTCCAATCCAACAATCTTCCTTTTTTCCAGTAATGGTAAGAATTTCTTCTGATAAAACTGCTTTTTCAGGAAATGTTGGCTGATTTAAATTCAAAGGAAAACCTAATTTTTCAAACGTTTCTAAATGTCTGGAAAACATCGACTTCGTTGGACAAATAGATTTGATTGTTAACTTTGTGAGCTCTTTTTTGTCTTGACGACCTTTATCGGTTGCAGCAACTTTTTTCCCTGATATTGCAAATAAAGTTCGAACGACTTTCGAACGCAACACATTATGCAAATCGGCAACGGCATCAATATTCAATTTTCGTAAATCTGAAAACAAACGCAGTAAACCTAAAAAACCTTTGTGTCTATCTTTTAAATCAATTGGAAAAAAAGTTACGTTTTCAATTGGATCGAAAAAAGGTTTAAAAAAAGGGCGAGAAACCACCGTGAGTTGCACATCAGGATATTGCAAAGAAAAAGCTCTCAGTACAGGAATAGTCATAGCGACATCACCCATAGCTGAAAGCCTGATAACTAAAATGTGTTGCGACATTTATTTTTTATTTTGATACAAAACTGGATTCAAATCTTCGTCGTTGTACATTTTCATTTGTTTGTACACTTTCATGAATTTATCGCCATTTTCAATATCTTCCACTAATTGACTAATAGAAATAAACATATCGTTTTTCTGATCTAACAATACGTTTAATTTTTCCTGACATTTCGCTCTGTGTTCAGCAGTTGCCTCTTCACGAGTAGCTTCTTCATTCATGTGGTAAATTTTCAACGCTAAAATAGACAATCTATCAATTGCCCAAGCTGGACTTTCTGTATTGATTCTTGCATTTGGTTTCACTTGAACCTGTGCATACTTTTGTAAAAAATACCCGTCAATATATTCCACCATATCTGTTCTAACTTGGTTAGACGCATCAATTTTACGTTTTAAATCTAAAGCTGCAACTGGATCGATATTTGGATCACGCACAATGTCTTCATAATGCCATTGTACAGTATCTACCCAGTTTTTAGCATACAATAAGTGTTCTACTGAACCTTTTTCGTACGGATTTAAAGCGGGTTGGTACACATCATTAATAATGTGATAGTCATTTATCGATTGTTCAAAAATGGGAAAAGCAAATTCTGCAAACATAGTTTCTAATTTAATTTACAAAAATAAGGATTTTTTGTACTTTTAACCACAAATTTCAAATTATCTCACATGAACATTCATTATATCTCTGAACAAAACAGTATTTTAAACCATTTCCTGACGCAACTAAGAGATGTAAACATTCAAAAAGACAGCATGCGTTTTAGAAAAAACATAGAACGTATAGGTGAGATTATGGCGTATGAATTAAGTAAAAAACTGGAATATAAAGATATTGCTGTTCAAACGCCGTTGGGTGTAAAACATACAACAACTATTTCAGAAAATATTGTTTTATGTTCGATTTTACGAGCTGGATTGGCACTTCATCAAGGGTTTATGAACTTTTTTGATGATGCAGAAAACGGTTTTGTTTCCGCTTACAGACATCATTATAATAACGACGATGAATTTGAAATTTTAGTAGAATACAAGGCCACTCCAACTTTTAACAATAAAAGTTTAATTTTGATTGATCCGATGTTGGCAACCGGACAATCATTAGTTGCGGTATTAAATAAACTTTTAGTAGATCACAATCCGAAACAAATACATATTGCTGTGGTTATTGCTGTTCCGGAAGGAATAAAATATTTAGAAGAAAATCTGCCAGAAAATTGTCATTTATGGGTGGCATCGTTAGACGAAAAATTAAACGAGAAAAATTATATTATTCCTGGTTTAGGTGATGCTGGCGATTTAGCCTACGGAAATAAATTATAATTGAGCAAAAAAGAAAAATAATCCTACAGCAAATAACAAATACAAAGAAACTTCTTTATAAACGGAATCTTCAAATTTTTCGAACATATTCGCACCTAAAATAGATAAAGGAGCAAAAGAATATAGTAATAAATCGTTAGATTTATTTGGTGAAAAAATATAAATTCCAACGGCCAAAATAAACGAAAAATAAATTTGTTTATAAGACGACTGCATGTTTAAGGGTTTGTTTTGATAGTCGAAAGTTTGAGAAGCAAAAAACAACACCGAAATAGATACAAATAAAGCCAAAGCCATATTTTGATAGACATTATCAAAGGCAAAAAAATTAAAACTTACATCAAATATTTTGTCGTTAATTGTATAGTTATCAAACAAAACTAAACTGGCAAAAATGTATAATATCCAAACACAAAGGAAAGAAACGAAAGGTAACAACCAATTTTTAAAATCTTTTCCTGAGTGAAATAAGATAGAAATAAACGCTAAAACAATATACAGAATACTCCAAAAATGAAATATTGCAGAAAGGAAAATCCAAAAAGAAGCATCAAATATTTTTTCTTTGGATGAATTTAAGGTTTTTAAGGAAACTAACCTCCTCAATGCTAATAATAAAAACACATTAGACAACACAATTTTTGTGTTATTTAAAGTAGTAGGAAATAAAAGAATAAAAACAAAAAAAATAAGAATCGCGTAATTATCGTTCTTAGTCAATGCGTTTTTTAAAGAAATAAAGTTGACTAAAAAAAACGAAAATAACAGTAAGACCAAAACTGCGGCTTTTTCAATTAGAATATTTGTAGTGAAAACAGTGTCTGAAACTTGAATTTGATATAAAAAAAAGCAAGAAAGTAGCATTATAAAGATTAATGCGTAATTAATTGGTCGAGTTTTACTAAAAAGGCTTGCAATCATAAAGATATTTTATATTTTTGTAGTGTAAATATAATAATAAAAAAATGAAAGCATTTTTCGAAGCAATACAATTTTTATTTGTTGAAGTACTTTTTGTACCAATGGACTTATTAAGAAGTTGGGAATTAACTAACTGGTGGGGTGCAAACATCATCAACTGGGTATTTATTTGTATCTGTTGTTATTGGACATATTACTGGACAAAACAATTACAAATTTTCAAAAAATCTGGAGAAGACGAGCAAGATACAACTGCACACTCTTTCTTAACAAAATAATAAAAAAGCCGAATTTTGAAATGAATTGGTTTCAAAATTCGACTTCTATACATTGCTATAGGATTTGATTACAAATCGAATCCTATATCTTTTCTATAATTCATCTTATCAAATTTTAGATTTTCTATAGTTTGATAAGATTTTTTTGTGGCCTCTATAAACGTAGTTCCGAAGGAAGTTACTGCTAAAACACGACCGCCATTAGATACAATTTTTCCATTTTCTTCTTTTGTTCCTGCATGAAAAACCAGAGATTCTGTTTTGTTATTTAAACCAGAAATTTCTTTGCCTTTTTCAAATTCTTCAGGATAACCGCCAGAAACGACTACAATAGTTGCAGCTGTTCTTTCATCTAAATCCAATTCAAAACCTGATAATTTTTCAGTGGCAACTGCTTGAAATAAAGCGACTAAATCACTTTTAATTCTTGGTAATACCACTTCTGTTTCTGGATCACCCATTCTTACGTTGTATTCAATTACAAATGGATTATCACCAACTTTTATCAAACCAATAAATACAAAACCTTTGTATTCAATGTTGTCGTTTTTTAAACCGTTGATAGTTGGAATTACAATTTGTTCTTCAATTTTTTGCATCAAAGTTGCATCTGCAAATGGCACTGGAGAAATAGCGCCCATTCCACCGGTGTTTAAACCCGTATCACCTTCACCAATTCTTTTATAATCTTTGGCTGTTGGTAAAATTTTATAATTTTTTCCGTCTGTTAACACGAAACAGCTCAATTCAATTCCGTCTAAAAATTCTTCAATAACGACTTTCGCACTAGCTGAACCAAATTTAGCATCCACTAACATCGCTTTCAATTCGTCTTTTGCTTCTTGTAAATCGTTTAAAATTACTACACCTTTTCCGGCTGCTAAACCATCAGCTTTTAAAACATAAGGTGGAGAAAGTGTTTCTAAAAAAGCGTATCCTTTTTCAACTGTTTCCGAAGTAAAACTTTCGTATTTCGCAGTTGGAATGTTGTTTTTTACTAAAAATTCTTTAGCAAATTCTTTACTACCTTCTAATTGAGCTCCTAATTTTGAAGGTCCAATTACAGGAATAGTAGCAATCTGAGTATCGTTTTTGAAGAAATCGTAAATTCCATTTACTAAAGGATCTTCTGGTCCGACCACAACCATTTCAATTGCGTTGGCTAAAACAAATTGTTTCACCGTTTCAAAATCGTTTGGATTCATGGCAACATTTGTTGCTAGTTGTGCTGTTCCTGCGTTTCCTGGTGCTACAAAAAGTTGTGAGCAAAGTGCGCTTTGAGTCATTTTCCAAGCAAAAGCATGTTCTCTTCCGCCAGAACCTAAAAGTAAAATATTCATATAGTGTGTTGTTTGTTGCTGCAAAAATAGTTTGTTTTACTTGGAAAAAAAAGTAACTCTTTGTTAGATTATAAAATTAGGTTTGTTATTTTTGAATAAATTCATAAAACGTGTTCTACTTATTCAATTTATCGTTAAAAATTAATGGTTTCCCCATGAAGGAAGCTCAGGCTGAATTTGAAAAAATTTTACAAGTGTCTGAATCTGAGTATCAAAAACACATTGAAGGAAAAAGAAAGGAAATTGTTCAGTTTCATATAGAAAACAATGCGTTTTATAAAAATTTAGTTGGAAATACAGATGTTTCTGATTGGAACAATTTACCGATTCTAACCAAAAAAAACCTTCAAGTTCCTTTAAAAGATAGACTTTCAAAAGGTTTTGAAAAGAACATTTACATCAACAAAACATCCGGTTCAAGTGGTGATCCGTTTATATTTGCTAAAGATAAATTTTCGCACGCGCTAACTTGGTATTCCAATATTTACCGATTTGGTTGGTTTGGAATTGATTTTAATTCGTCGTTTCAAGCCCGATTTTATGGCATTCCGTTGGATAAATTTGGGTATTATAAAGAACGTTTCAAGGATTTTTTAGCCAAAAGATATCGTTTTCCTATTTTCGATTTATCAGATGTGGTTTTAGAAGAAATTCTGAAAAAATTTCAACAGAAAAAATTCGATTATATCAATGGGTATACGAGTTCTGTGGTACTTTTTGCGAAATTTTTACAAGCGAAAAACATCGTTTTAAAAGAGGTTTGTCCAACTTTAAAAGTGTGCATGGTCACTTCAGAAATGCTTTTTGATGCTGATAAAATCTTGTTAGAAAAACATTTAGGTGTTCCGATTGTGAACGAATATGGCGCTTCAGAATTAGATTTATTAGCATTTCAAAATCCGAAAGGAGAATGGCAAGTGAATTCTGAAACCTTATTTATTGAAATTTTAGATGAAAACAATCAGCCTGTAGCGAATGGTACTTCAGGAAAAGTAGTGGTGACTTCTTTATACAACAAAGCGCATCCATTTATTCGATATGAGATTGGTGATATAGGAATTTTAGACGAAAAAAGTTCTTGGAAAAAACCAATTCTCAAGCAATTAATTGGAAGAACTAATGATATTGCCATATTACCAAGCGGAAAAAAATCGCCAGGATTAACGTTTTATTACGTGACGAAAAGCATTATTGAAGATGACGGAAATGTGAAAGAATTCGTAATTAAACAAACAAAATTAGACAGTTTTGAAATTGATTATGTGAGTGAAAAAGCGCTATCAACTTCTCAAATTGATGAAATTCAAAAAGCGATTGATTTGTATTTAGAACCGAATCTGAAGTTTACTTATACTCGAAAAGAATTTTTAACGAGAAGTAATCGTGGGAAGTTGAAGCAATTTACTTCTTTGTTGTAAGTTTATATTTACCTAGAATTTATTATAAAACCTTTTAGAAATTAAGATAATTAAGATGTGACTTAATGAATTTAATACCTTAATGGTACAACTGAAAACTAATCTACTTTTTCTTATATCTTGGTTTGATGACCAGCTGAACATATAAAAACTGTATCGTATCCCAACAAGCTGAAAAGAAATTTCTTTGGTGAAAATCTCTATATACTTTGAAATTAAACGCAATTAATTTCCATTTGGATGCTGAAATAGAATCTTCTCTAACTCTGTAATAAGCCAAACTTTCTGGTACTGGAATAGCTGTTTTTATTTGTTTAACTATTTGCAACCACAACATCCAATCTTGTCTTTTTTTGATAGATGAAATCGGAATTTTTCCAAAGAAATCTACGGAATACATTCCGGTTAAATTGCCAATCCAATTGCAAAAATATAATTGTTTATAAGTGATTTTTGAAGGAGTTGTGATCATTTCATTACGTAAATTTCCAGATTCATCTATCGTTTCATAAAACGAAAAAGTGAATGGAATGTTTTCAATTTGCATGAAATGAAGTTGTTTCTCTAATTTTTCTGGTTTCCACAAATCATCTGCGTCTAAAAAAGCAATATAATTTCCTTGAGCATGTTGAATAGCATAATTTCTTGCCACTCCTGCGCCAGCGTTTTTCTCTAATTTGAACGGTTTTATACGAGCATCTTGAGAAACAAATTTCGAAAGTATTGCAAAGGTTTCATCGTTAGAACAATCGTCAACTAAAAGCATTTCCCAATTTTGATGTGTTTGAGAAAGTACAGATTGAATGGTTTGCGAAACATACTTTTCCGAATTGAAACAAGGCGTGATGATAGAAACTAAAGAGTTCATTAGTATGCTTTTTCTTCGCCTTTAAAAATGTTAACAATAGTTTGAAAGATGATTTTAAAATCCATAAATATGGACCAATTCTCAATATAAAACACATCATATTTGATTCGATTCATCATGTCATCTTCTGTTTCAATTTCACCTCTACAGCCTTTTACTTGTGCTAAACCTGTGATTCCAGGTTTAACGTAATGTCTAACCATATATTTTTGAATTTTATTACCATACGTTTTGTTTTGAGCCCATAAATGCGGTCTTGGTCCAGCAACAGCCATATCTCCAAGTAAAACATTAAAAAACTGAGGTAATTCATCCACACTGGTTTTTCTAATAAAGCGACCAATTCTTGTAACTCTTGGGTCGTTTCTTGAAGCTTCTTGTTCTGTAGTGATATTTAATTGCATAGAGCGAAACTTGTAACAAATAAAATCTTGTTCCTTTAAACCTGGTCTATTTTGTTTGAAGAATATCGGTCCATTAGACTCAATTTTTATTAAAATTCCTAAAAGTGGTGTTAACCAAGATAAAATGAAGATAATTACAAATATTGAAAATAATATATCAAAAGATCTTTTTAGTCTTTTGTTAATTTCTCTATCTAATGGAATTTTTCTTAATGAAATTATAGGAATATAACCATAATATTCTACTGCAAGATTTCTGTATAGCGTACTTTTACTATCTGCAATAAGTTTAAGTGTAATAAAATTATTATCTGCAAAATCAATTAATTTTTCTATTTCATTATTTCTAACATCTTTTAAAGAAATGTAAATTTCTTCAATTTTATTATCAATTAAATAATGGTATAGTTTAGGAAAACTAAATTCTTTATTAGTTTTTAAATCTATGGCTTGATATATTTGGTAGCCTAAAAATGGATTTTCTCGAAAGTAGGTAACAATTTCTTCTATGTTTTTTTCTGCTCCTAAAACTATAATTTTTCTAATATTCCCCTTGTAAATTAACCGGTATTTTTTAAGAAAAAAGAAGATAAAAAACTTGAAAAAACTAACGGTAAAAAAACAAACTAGTATATAATACGTAACTTCATTTGTTGTTACATATTTGTATTTAAAACCTATATATGCGAATGTAATTATCCATATAAAAAAAAACTGTTTGATAAGTTTTAATAATATGGACGTTTCTTTTGTGTTTCTATAAACTTCATAAAAACCTGAATAATAAGCTATTAACAACCAAAACAACGTTAAAATGGTATGATAACCAAAATTACTCATTGCAGAGCGAAGACATACCAATATTAATAGATTTATAATTAATAAATCTATTAATATGACAATAGGCCTCAAAAATCCAGAGTATCTTCTTGTGTTATTTTTCAATTAGTAAATAAATTTAGAAAAATCTTTATGTTCTTCTTTGGCTAATTCTTCAGGAGATAATGATTTAAAATACTCATACGTAATTTTCATTCCTTCTGCTCTATTTACTTTTGCGCTCCAACCTAAAATTTCTCTTGCTTTGGTAGTGTCTGGTTGACGTTGCATTGGGTCGTTTACAGGTAAATCTTTGTAAATTACTTTCTGATTGGTTCCTGTTAATTTGATGATTTCTTCTGCAAAATCAGAAATGGTTATTTCATCTGGATTACCAATATTAACAGGTAAATGATAATCTGAAAGTAATAATCTGTAAATTCCTTCTACTTGGTCTGTAACGTAACAGAATGAACGTGTTTGACTTCCATCTCCAAAAATAGTTAAATCTTCCCCACGAAGAGCCTGGCCAATAAAAGCTGGAATAACACGGCCATCGTTTAATCGCATTCTTGGTCCGTACGTATTAAAAATACGAACAATTCTAGTTTCAACACCGTGAAAAGTATGGTAAGCCATTGTGATGGATTCTTGAAAACGTTTGGCTTCATCGTATACGCCACGAGGTCCTATTGTGTTTACGTTTCCGTAATATTCTTCCGTTTGTGGATGAATTAGTGGATCTCCATATATTTCAGAAGTTGATGCAATAAGAATTCTTGCTTTTTTTACTCTTGCTAACCCTAATAAATTATGTGTCCCTAACGAACCTACTTTTAAGGTTTGAATTGGAATTTTTAAATAGTCAATTGGACTAGCAGGCGAAGCAAAGTGCAAAATATAATCTAATTCACCGGGAACATGAACAAATTTGGTAATATCGTGATGATAAAACTCGAAGTTTTTTTCTTTGAATAAATGTTCAATATTTTTTAAATCACCTGTAATTAAGTTATCCATTCCAATTACGAAATAGCCTTCTGCTAAAAATCTATCACATAAATGTGATCCTAAAAACCCTGCAGCTCCTGTTATTAATATCCTTTTCATTTTTTTATTTCTTAAAACTTTAATTAAAGTTGTTGATTTAATTTTTCTTTTTTTAGGTTATCCGTCATGAATAAGCAGTAAAATAGCACAAAAAACACCACGCCTCTTTGCCTCCACATAAAAGATTCTGTCAAAAATACACTTATCATTAATATTGAAAAAGTAAAGTGTATAAAATCTTTGTTATGAAGGGCTTTTTTTAACAAAATAAACAGCATCATTATCAAAATCAAGAAACCAAAAACGCCCAATTCGGCAAAGTTTTGGATGTATTGATTATGAAAATTTTTATTTTGATAGCCGTCATCCTTTCCGGTTCCTTTATAAACTTTGTACTTTTCTCCTTTTTCTTCTAATTTTTTAAAGGAAGCATTTAATCCAAATCCTTTCCAAAAAATGGGTTCTTCGGATAAAAATTCCAAAAACAAACGGGTTTGATATACTCTAAATGCTGTTCCTGGAAAATAATCATTTGCGGTAAACGATTCATTGTTCCAAGCTTCATAAATGCTGATATTATGGGTTCCATCTGGAATTCCTGTAATAACGTTGTGACTCATGCTTTTATTTGTGTTAGCTTGAAATTCTTCAATAAACCTATTTTTAATTCTTCCAAAAAACACAACAGAACTAACAATCAATGTGAATACAATAAGATTTCGCAACCTCATTCTATTGGCTGACTTTGCAAAATAAAATATATAAATTACTGTTATCAGTATAGCCATTAATATGATATTTTTTGAAGAAAGTAATAATACAAAAACTAACAAAAAAGTCATAGTTATTTTTTGCCAAATGTTTTTAGTTTCATTAGCTAAAAAGTGAACATAAGCGAGTGTGGTAAATACAGAAAAATGAATGGCGTTTAACTCTTTTGGAATTAAACCTAAATCTAAATTTTTATCTTGATGGTAGAAAAACACAGCGGTATCTTTTACTATAAAAAATCTGATTATAGCTCTAAGAATAAAAAAAAGAGCAAAAACTGTAAACCCGTAAGCGTAATATTTAGAGATTTTATTAATTTGATTTGTATTAAATCTTGGGATTACTGCAAATAACAATGGAATTATTAGTAAAAAAATTTCTTTTGGTGCTGCTTTTGCTGTTTTCTGAACATCAATTGTCCATAAAAAAGAAGCTATCATCAGCGCAAAAAGCACTATTGGAAGTAGTAACGAAAAAGGTAAATTAAATTTTAATTTTTTATAATTCCAAAAAACAATTAATCCAAAAAGAATTAGAAGGGTATTGGTTACTGCTAATTTGAAGGGTAATGAAAGTAATAGTAAGATAATAAAAACAAAAGCAAAATTATTTTTATTTTCCTGTTTTATGTCTTTCCATACATTGTTCAAAAAGTTGTAAATAATCACCATTTATTTTAGTCCAATTAAACTGATTAACTATTGCTTCGTAATTGTTTCTTATGAACGGCAAGTTATTACTTTTTTTGGTATTATTTAACAAATTTTTTACTTCTGTTGGGTTGGAGAAATAAAACGCATTTTCTTTTAAAACTCCTTTGTTAAAGTCGTTATTATGAGCGGCTATTAGTGCTTGCGAGGCCATGGCTTCCAGTAAAGAAGGATTGGTTCCGCCAACAGAATGACCGTGAAAGTATAATTTAGAATAATAACGTAAATTATTTAAGTGTTCCAAGTTGTAAATTCCACCCATAAAACAAATGTTTGAATGAGATTTAAATTTGTTTTTTAAAAACTCACCATATTTTGTGTTGTGGTTTCCTATAACTAAAATTGGGGTTTTGTCTTCCGAATTTAAAGCGACACCTTCTAAAACCATATCTAAATTATTTTCTGGTTCAAAACGTGCCATTATCATGTTGAAATTTTCTTTTTCAACTTGGTACGCTGCTAAAATTTCTTCATTTGGAGAATCAAATGGATAGGCACCATAAGCAATGTAAGTAGACTCTTTTTTGTATTTTTCTTTTAAGAATTTTTTAATTCCTAACGAATCGGAAACCAAATAATCTCCTGATTTTGCCGCTAACCATTCGGCGACTTTTAAAAATTGTTGTACCGGTTTGGAATATTTAGAGCGTTTCCATTCTAAACCATCCATATTGATAATGTTTATGGCTTTTTTGGGCATTAGAAAAAACCAAACAGAATTACTAGTATAACCCAATTGAAGAATAATATCAAAATCTCTTTTTCGACTATCCATAATACAATTATAATCGTAAATAAATTGACCAAAAGTGCCGTATTTATATTCTGGATCGTGCTTATGAATAAGATTTACACCATGAAAGGTTGTTTCTTGGTATTTATGATTGTGTGAATTGTAGCAATATACATCGTGCCCTTTTTCTACTAAATAGACAGAAAAAAATTCAGCAAATTGTTCAAAACCTCCGTAATGATTAGGAATACCTCTTGTACCAAGAATAGCTATTTTCATAAATACTTTAATTGGAGGCAAATATAGTTTTTTGAAAAAAATATTTTAATTGTTTTCTAAAATATCTTCTATTTTTCTGACATAATTATCAATGCTAAAGTTTTCTGTAGCTCTTTGAAAACCTTTTTCTCCAAATGTGGTTCTTAATTCTGGATTATTAATTAATTTTTCCAGCGCTCCTTTTAAGGCTATTTTATGATTGGGTTCGACTAAAAAACCGGTTTCGTTATTCACAACAATTTCCATTAAACCACCGTGATTTGCTGCAACAACAGGTTTTTTTGCGAACATCGCTTCAATGGCAACCATGCCAAAAGGTTCGGGTTCTGTTGAAGGAACTACTGCAATATCAATACTTTGCCAAAGTTGATTGATATTTTCTTGAAAAGGAATAATTGCTACGTTTTTTCCCAAATTAAAAGCAGTAATTTTTTCTTTTAATGTGTTTAAAAAATGTTCTTGATTCGGCGGCGCAGAACCGATATAAACTAATTTAATGTTTTGGTGTGTTTTTATTAATTCGTTAAAAACGTCTAATAGTAATACTTGTCCTTTCCATCGACTAATTCTTCCCACTAAAGCGAAAACAATTTCATTTTCCGTGTTTAAAATCGTTTTTCTGATGGTTTCTTTTTCTTCTAAATTTATTCTTGGAAATGTTGTAATTCCATTCCAAATGACTTGATTTTTTCCTTTACAATTCCAAAAACTTGAGGTTGCTTTTGAATTATGTATTACAACTGTATTTGTAGCATTATTTAATAAAAAACGAAAAAATTTAGTAAAAATTGTTGGTGATTCTATAATTTCATGGACGTGCCAAATGTGTTTCGTATTGTGAAAAAACGAATAGAAAAAACCCAACAGAACCGCTAAAGTATTAGAATAAATAAAATCAATTTTATGTTCTTTTTTAATCGCTTTTATGGTTTTTGTACCTTTAAAATAATCTTTACCAAACTTAAATAGATTGCTTGGTGTAAACATTTTTCTATACAATTTCAATACTGGCGCAATAATTACTTTAATGTTTTCTTTCTCTAATTCGGTTTTTAACGGACCATCATTAGGTAATATAACTATTGGAAAAAACTTCTTTTTGTCTAAGTTTACAACCAAATAAAGCAAGGTTTTATCTGAACCATATAATTCTGCCGATTGATGAATGAAAAGAATGTTTTTCATTATTCAATATTTTTTAAAATTTTAGCAGGAATACCGCCAATAACAACATTGTTTGGAAACACTCCGTTTACAACAGCACCAGCAGCAATAACACAATTATCGCCTATTTTAGAGCCATCTAAAAAAGTCACTTTTGCACCAATCCAAACATTATTTCCAATTTGAATACCTTTAGAAGTAACTCCTTGTTCTCTTATTAATTTTGAAGTATCAGAAAAATTATGGTTTTCCGAATGAAAGCTGATGTAAGAACCTGCAATAACATTGTTTCCAATTTCAATACCACCAGCGGCACCAAATTCGGTAAATCTTCCAAATGCAGAATTGTTTCCAATTGTTAAACCGATTCCAAATTTAGATAAATGACTGGTACATGTTACTAAAGAAAAGGCACCAATTTTTACATTATCACCAATCTGTATTTTGTGTTTGGCATAACCATCTATGGTTACGTTGTTTTCAATAGTAACATTTTTTCCGAAGTTAATATTTGAAGTATTATATAGCGAACATTTATTACCCAAAAATATCTTTTTTTGAACACAAAGAAGCCCTCTTAATAACATGATTATTCGATTAAAAAGAAAACTAACAAATAAATTAGTTGGAATTGCTTGGTCAATAGTGTAGTTTTTTCCTGATTTATTTAGTAGTTTTTGGAACAATTTTTTAATCATGATAAGTTGTTTTTTTTATGATTTTCAAAACTAAACAATAAAGCACCTAAAACAAACACAGTTGTGTCATTTGTATTATAAATACCTGTAATTGAAAGTGTTGTGAATAAATAGAATACTCCAAACGCAGAAATAAAAACCGTTTCAAAAGAGTAATTCAAATATATTTTTTTATATAACCGAATTAAAAAAAGAAGGTACAAAAGCAGTCCCACAAGTCCTGTTTTATACAATACATAAGGATAACCGTTATGAAGTTCCGAGATAAATTTTAGTCCTTTTTTATCATTTCCTAAAGGGGCATAAAATTTTAAGTTTACTAAAGAACCATAACCTGTTCCTGCAACAAAGCTAATTGGTTGTTCGTTCATTAACGCAAAAGCTCTTTTGGCTTCATAACCTCTCCAATGATCCCATAAGTCTTTGTGGTTTTCACGGTCAATTTTTGTTTTAAAAAGTTCTTCTGGTGCAATTTTTACTTTATATAGGAAAGCTTCTAAACCCGGTTTGTTTCTTTCAATTTTCACAGAATGTAAATAACCGTAAAACAGTAAAATTCCTATAAAAGTGGAAAATAAAATTTTTACTGATTTTTCTGTAATTTTAGTATACCCGTAAATTGATAAAAAGATTATTGTCGCAACAACAATCATTGTTCTTGAAAAATACAAAATACAAGAAAGTAATAAAACGCTAAAAATTAGTCTTGATTTTAATTTAGATGGAAATAATTCTTTTGAAAAAAAGCGTTTATAATACGCTAAGAAAAAAAGCGCAATTAGTTCTAAATAATTATCTCTTGTAAATTCTCTAATTTCATTAACTGAACCTGAGGCAAAATTTGTAAATAAAATTAAAATTACAAAATGAATAAGGGCAGAAATAAAACCAATGAATAGTATTGTTTTAATAAAATCAACCGTATTGTTTATGGTTTTGAAAAACAAATAACCAATTAGAATTCCTTGTAATGGTTTGATAAAATGAAAAACATCTTTAAGAGCGAAACCGATAGGGTTTTTAAAAATTATAAAACCAACAAACCCAATAAAAAATAGAATAATAATTGGTGTGGTGCTTTTTAAAAAGCGCGTTGAAATTTTTGGTTTTTCTAAGTAAAAATAAATCGCTAAAACGATGAGCTGAAGAAAAATGTTTGTTTTAAAAGAAGGAAGGTATATTTGTGCCAAAAGAAGCACAATAAAAAGTGTTTTATAAAAATTTACTTTGTTGACCTTCATCCTTAAATCAATTAAGGTTCAAAAATACAGAATTAATTTTTTTTAAAGACTAATTTTATTTCTTTTACTATTAAATTAATTAGTAATACACTATAAATAGTAGGTTTTAGCAGTCCTGAAAAATGTTTTTGAATATAAATTTTATACCCTTTTATAAGCATAGGGTTTTTTTTGGGATGAAATCCAACAAAATGAATATAGTTTAAGTTTGGAATAAAAATGCGTTTTAATCCGATATTTGCAATTTTTTTACAAAAATCAACATCTTCTACATACATAAAATAATCTTCATCAAAACCATTAATTTTCTGGTATGTTTCTGTAGAAAGAAATAGAAAAGAACCCGTTAGCCAATCCACTTCATAACTTTCTTTTGAAAATTTTCCTTTTTTAAACTCTTTGCCTAAATCTAAAAGTTTTTGTAATTGGAACATATTTCTTAGGTTAGGAAAATTACCTGCAGCAGGAATATATTCTTTATTATTGTTTAACATATTTACACCAACAACACCTATATTATTATCGTTTTTGATAAAATTTAATACCGTTTTAATTTTATCTAAAACAATGGTATCGTTATTTATTAATAGTAAATAATTTCCTTTTGCTGTTTTTACGGCTTCATTATTTCCTTTTCCAAACCCATAATTTATTTTAGATTCGATAAGTTTAATTTCGGGAAAATTGTTTTTAATAAATGCGCAACTTGCATCTTGAGAATTATTATCAATAATAATAATTTCAAAAATAATTTCTTCCAAGTTTTTATATAAGGATTCTAAACACTCTTTTAAATATTTTAACCCATTATAATTAACAATAATTACTGATACTTCTATATTCATTTTAAAATAGCGTGTAAAATCCTAATTTCTTTTTTATGAAATACAAACATAGTATATTAATTAAAACATTTGTAATTAACGTTGCTATTGCTGCACCATTTATGCCGTAATTTTTTATAAGGAAAAAACTAATTATAATGTGAACAAAAAAACTAAATATGGTAATGTTTCTTAGAATATTTTGATTGTTAGTCATGTTTAATATTTGATCAACATTTCCTGCGATTGCGCTAAGTAGTACTCCAATTGATATTATTATCATTGCGGTACCACCTGTTATAATTTCTTCACCCCAAAAAGATAAAATAAATTTACTGAAAAGTATTAAAATCAAAACCAAAGGAATTGATAAAACAGCGATTAATTGTGTGGCTTTATGCGTTAGTTTTTTTAATTCCAACATGTTGTTTTCACCATACAATTCTGCCATTTTAGGTGTTATAATGGTGCTAACTGAAACTATAATTAAGAAACCAATACTGCCAATTTTATATGCGATATTATAAATACCAACTTGAGTTTCGTCTGACAAAAAACCTAATAATATTATATTTGCATTGTTTAATAAATAGATAAACAAGCCGCTAAAGAGCAATGGAGAAGCTGTTTTTATTAAATTCAATGTAGAAATAGAACTTGTTGCTTTTTGTTTTTTTAAGTTAAAAATAGTGGCAACTTCAATTAAAACTGTTATTAATATGGAAATTGAAAAAGCTATAAATGTATACTGATTTTCCAATTTTAAATTATAAAACATAAACAGGAATATAATTAGAATTACATTTGGCAATACAAACATAAACAAGTTGTACTTCATAAAATTTTTAGTAGCAATAAAAAAATAAAGCAAAATTTCGTGAACAATAAACAAGGGCGTTGCTATTGCGATAATTAGAAAATAGTTTTTTAATTGAATGTTGTTGAAAATTGTTTCTGAAAAAAAATCAGAACCAAAATAAAAAATTAACATGGGAATAATTGAAAATAGCAAAGAACCTTTTAATCCGTTTTTAAGAAGTTCTTTAGCTTGAAGATAATTGAAGTTTTCGTTTCCAACTATTTTTATTAATGTATTAGGTATGCCTAATGTAAAAAATAATGCTGCAATTTGCGCTATTGCAAATATAAGTGAGTAATTTCCAAAAGTGTTAATTCCGAAAAGTTTAGTAATAATAATTGTTGTAAAAAAAGAGGTTCCTAAACCAAAGATTCGGAATAAGAAATTTACTCCTGAGGAAGTGAAAATTTTTTTAAAACTCATTAAAAGGAGGTTTTAATTCATCTTTGATGCCACAAAAAAATATTGATAACTTAAAAACTCTTCAAAAATACCAAATGTTATTTTGTTAATTATTTTTGCAATCGATTTTCCTTTATAGTTTTTGATGGAACTTTGTTGCGTTACCACTTTATATTTTGATTGCTCAATAAGTTGAATGATGTTTTTTTTGCAATAAAATCTTAGATGCGTATAATCAAAAATACCGCTTTCTTCATAGCTGAAATCACCTTTAAAGAAAATTTTATTAAGTGCTGAATAATGTCGAATATTAGGCATGCTGACAATAATTTTACCTTCATTTTTTAAATATTGCGATATTTTATTTAAAACATTTTTAGGTTCTAATAAATGTTCTAAAACATCTGGCAATAAAATGATATCAAAATAATTTAAGTATTTTTCAAGTTCGATTTCTTCAATATTTCCAAATATAAAATGATCTAACTTTTTATATAGGTTTTTGTTTTTTGTGTCTTCAAATAAATCAACTCCAACAACCTCTGAGGCTATACCTTTTTCTTTTAAATAAAAAAGAGTTTCGCCATAAGCAGCTCCAATTTCTAAAACTTTTAAATTGGATTCTTTTTCAATAAATTGAACCAAATCTAATCTTATATTAGAATAATAATCTGAGTTTTTTGTGTCGTAGTTCATAGGTAAAGATAAAAAAAGGAAGTTTTCACTTCCTTAAATATTATTTTATCATTTTTTCAATTTCATTTTTTAAAGCTGCTTCATGAGGATATAATAGAGGCATTTGTCTTTTACCATCTTTCTTGATACTTGATATTTTACCAGTATTTATTTCAAACAAGCAATTGTTTCCATCAGCTCTAAAGAAATTTCCTATTTCAAGTCCGCTTAACAATTTTGATTTATTTGCATAATCAAACTTTATACTTTTCAAATATATATCTTCTTGCTTTTCGTTACTACCAAAGTCAAAACGTAATTCGTTTGGTACTACATCCTCAGGTAAATTAAAAATTATGTATTGAAATTCTTTATTTCCAACAACTTTAGAAGAAATTGGTTTGTTTTTTCCAAAATCAATTGATCCGTCTTCTGTATAATATAAATGTATAAAGTCGTCAGCTAAAACTTTTGCTTCAACTGTTACTCTAAATAAATTTTTTTGTTCTTGCTTAGTTAAATCTGTTTCACTTGAACCAGCATTTTCGTTTTTACATCCAATTAAGAATGATAAAGACAATAATAAAGTTAAAAATTTTGTTTTCATTTTATATTTTTTTTTGCAAATTTAAAATTATATTTTGTTATAACGCAAATATTATAAATTTATTTTATTTTCTTTTAAAATCTCCTCTAGAAAAGTATTTTTCAACGAAACAGTATACTAAAATAAAGAAATATCTGCTTCCCATTTCTTTAATTTTCAGTTTTGAAACTCCGTACTTTCTGTTCGTCCAAGAATTAGGAACCACTGTGTAAGAATAACCTCTAATTATCGCTTTTAAGGGCAATTCTATGGTTAAATTAAAGTGGGGTGACAAGATTGGTTTTACACCATCAATTACTTCTCTTTTGTATAATTTAAATGCGTTAGTTGTGTCGTTATATTTAATTCGCATTACCATTCTAATGATGAAATTAGCAATTCTGTTGATTATTTTTTTAACCCAAGGATAATCTATTACTTTTCCACCTTTTATAAATCGGCTTCCAAACACACAGTCGTAATTTCCTTCAATCATTGTAGTGTAATAACGAATTAAATCATAAGGAGAATCTGATAAATCTGCCATCATAACTGCAACACAATCTCCAGAAAAGCGTTCTAAGCCATAACGAACGGCATATCCAAAACCATTTGGTCCTAAATTCGTTTCGTATTTAACTGCAGGATATTTTTGAGCTAATGTTTCTAAAACTTTTAATGTTCCATCTTTTGAATTATCGTTAACAATGAAAATTTCGTGTTCAATGTTTACTTTTGAAAAAGCTTCTTCTATTTGTTCAACGGTTTCTGAAATAGATTCTTCTTCGTTATAGGCAGGCATTACGATACTTAGTTTCATTATTGCTTTTTACTTGTTGCCTCAAAAATTTGAGTTAAAATATCATTAATGTTATATTTCCATGTCCATTCTGGATAATGCTTTTTAAATTTAGAAACATCACTAATCCACCAAATATGATCTCCTATTCGGTTTGCTTCAGTATATTCGTAATTCATTGGTTTTCCTGTAATTTTTTCGCACATTTCAATTGCTTCAGCCATTGAACAATTAGAATGTCTTCCGCCTCCAGCATTATAAACTTCACCTTGACGTGGATTTTGGTAAAAGTGCCAAAACATATTAACTAAATCCCAACTGTGAATGTTATCGCGAACTTGTTTTCCTTGGTATCCAAAAACGGTATATTTATCACCAGTAATTGCACACTTCATTAAATAAGATAAAAAGCCATGCAATTTTGTTCCGGAGTGATTTGGACCAGTTAAACAACCACCTCTGAAAACTCCTGTATTCATTCCGAAATATTTACCATATTCTTGAACCAAAACATCTGCCGCTACTTTTGAGGCTCCAAACAAGGAATGTTTGGTTTGATCGATACTCATGTTTTCGTCAATACCCTCTTTAAAGTATGGGTGTGTTTCATCTATTTCCCATCTTTTATCTAACTCAATTAATGGTAAATAATTTGGTGTATCGCCGTAAACCTTATTTGTAGAAGTAAAAATGAACACTGCTTTCTCGCAATGCAATCTAGTCATTTCTAACAAGTTTAATGTGCCGTTTGCGTTTACTGTAAAGTCGGTTATTGGTTCGTTTGCTGCCCAATCATGACTTGGTTGTGCAGCAGTGTGAATCACTAATTTAATATCCAATTTATATTTTGAAAATATAGTTTCTAATTCGTCTATATTTCGAATATCTGCGTGATGATGTTCAAAATTTGGAATAGTATCTAGTAATTTTTTTGTGTTCCATTCTGTAGAAGCGTCTTCACCAAAAAATTTAGCTCTCATGTTATTGTCTATACCAATAACTTTATCAAATTTTTCTGCAAAAAAACTTACAGATTCACTTCCTATTAAACCGGAAGAACCGGTGATGATACAAATATTCATTATTGTGTGATTTTATATTCAGTTATTTGAATTTCGTCTTTAAAACAATTGTTGTTTACTGGAACTATTGAAATTTTTTCAATGTAATTATCTTTATTACTATATGATTTATAAAAATCTTCTGTAGATTCTATATAATTTGAGGTGTAAATTCCAGATTCTAACAATGCTAATGAAGTTCTATTTATTGTAGATTTTTTAGAACTTGAAATTATAATTGAGAGTTCAGGTGAGTAATTAATTAGTGATGAAATTTCCCCAAATACTGTTTTACCTGCTTTAATTTCATAAAACATATCTGGTTTCAAAAGTATATCAGAATTCATTTTTGAAGAAAAAACTTTTGTTTGAATGAATTTTACATTTTCATCATTTATTTTTTCTAAAAGCAATAAGGTCCTATCCAAAAAATTAAAGGTTTTAATCGGTCTGTATTTTTTTTCTAATAACGCATACACTTTAGATTCATCAAAATATGGATATCTATTGTCAATTGATGCGTTATCATACAAAACATATTGAGGCGCTTTATCAGAATTATAAAAATTAAAATTTAATTCTTCTAACTGTTTTGTATAGGAAGAGTAAGACTGTAAAACTGGTCTCGGGGAATAGTTTAAATTGTTTTCTATCAACATATGTATATTCCATGGAAAAGTATCTATTGTAGATTTTCCAATAATAGTTAAGATATCATCAGGTAATTTGTTGTTGTTTGGAAATAAATACATTCCAGATATCTTAGAAAAACCATTTAATTGCTTGAAATATTTAAATTTATTTGCTTTTTCGGTTACAGAATAAAAACTAAATTCTTGGTTTGCTTTTAAATAAAAAATAAACAGAAGGGGCGTGATTAATAAAACGTTGCTTAAAGATTTTAATTCCTTGTTAAAAAACAAGTTTATACAAATAATTAAAAATAAAAAATATTTAAAAAAATCTTCTGTATGAGCTTTATCTGCTCTTACAAATGACTGTTTATACAAAATATAAAAACCAATAAAAAAAAGTAATAAATAAGGGGTAATTGTTTTTAAATAACTGAAAATTTCTTTTTTATTACTCTTTTTAAAAAACATAAAAAACGCGCAAACTAAGAAAACCAGAATTAATGCAACTTTTAAAGTTAATACATTTTCATCATTTACATACATTATTTCATTATAACCTTTTACTAAATTAAATCCAGTTATAATATAGTCTAATAATGCTACATTTAATCCAAACGATAACAATAAAATCAGAGCAATAGGACTAATTACTAAGACTAATAATTCCTTGAAAGTGATGTTTGACTTAAAATAAAAAATAAAAATAAAAGTATTTAAAACCAATAAGGTAACTAGCCCAGTGTTAAATTTTATATAAAACAATAGTATTGTTAAAATAATAGGCGAAACTAAATATACTTTTTTAAATTCATCTAAACATAAAGACATCCAAAATATAAAGATAAAAAACAATAATATAGAATAACCTCCTGAATTATTTATTGGTAAACACAATATACATAAGACTAGAAACAATAAATAAATTACTTTTACTTTAGCTTTTTTGTAAGTAAAATATATTAAGTAGAAATAATTAACAAAACAGAAAATATCAAATAAAATAAAATAATACTTATTTACACCCCAAGCTACTCTTGTGATTAAAAATGAAAGTGGACCATATGTAAATGCTATATCTTTTCCAAAACTTAAATCATTAATAATTGAATAATTTAAAGCTATTGTCCAAGAAGGGTCAAGTGATTTCCAAAAATGTAAATCTGAATCAATTGCATTAACAATTATATGAAGCTGACTAGGAAACATTAAAAACGCACCTATAAACGCAACTAATATTGGTAATTTATTAGCTATTAAAATTTGTTTTAATTTTATCATTTCAAAATTGATTCTAATTGTTTTTCATTTTCTTGAATCCAAAGATAAATATCTTTAAAAATGGTTTCCACTGATTTTTTTGGCTTCCAACCAATTTCAGTTTCGATTTTTGTGTTATCTGTGATGAAGATTCTTAAATCGGCTGTTCTTGTTTCTTTAACTTCATCAATTTGAATTTTATTTCCAGTAATTTTTTCGCAAATGGCTGTCATTTCTTGTAAGGAAGCGCTGTTTTCTAATCCGCCACCAACATTATATACTTTGCCAACAAATTTATCAATATTATGAATTTGAAAGTCAATTAATTCTACTAAATCATCCACATGCAGTAAATCTCTAACTTGTTTGCCTTTACCGCCGTATCCAATATATTTTAAGGATTGCTTCCAGTAATGTTTTGCCATCCACAACGTAACAACACCTTGATCTGTTTTACCCATTTGTCTTGGGCCAGCAATTACTCCAAATCTAGTAACTGCGGCTTTTAAACCATAAAATGCAGCGTATTCATGTATAAATAATTCCGAACTCAATTTGGTAGTTCCATAAAAAGAACGTGCGCCTTCAAGGGATAATTCTTCTGAAATTCCTTTTGAAGAAATTCCTTTTATATCTAGATTGTCTTGGAATAAAAATTTAGTTTCTTCTTCATTAAAAAGTGCATTTTCAATCGTTTCAATAGGATAAACTCGACTTGTAGATAAAAATATCAATTTTGCTTGATTTTTTATACATGCATTAAAACAATTAATAGAGCCATATAAATTATTATTAATAACATAAGTAGGATCTGAATCTAATCCAGCTGTAACAGATGGTTCTGCGGAAGCTTCAATTAACACATCAAAACTCCCTAAAGATTGTAAGTCTTCATTGTTTCTAATATCGCCGTGAACAAAAGAAATTTCATTCTTTTGAAAATCAATTAAATTTAATTCTGAACCTCTTCTTTTTAAGTTATCAAAAGCAACAATATCATAATGTGGATATTTTTCTTTTAATTGTAAACAAAGTGTTGAACCCACAAAACCGGCTCCTCCTGTTACTACTATTTTCATTTTATTGTTTTTAAACTTTCTTCCCAGTTTTTAATTTCTATACCAAAAGTCTTTTTTATTTTACTTTTATCCAAAACACTATATGCTGGTCTTTTAGCAGGTGTAGGATAAGCAGAAGATGGAATTGGATTTAAATTTATGGAAACATTATTAATTCTAAATATTTCTTGGGCAAAATCATACCACGAACAGTGTCCTTCGTTTGAGAAATTATAAATTCCAAAGACTTCGACTCCGCTCAGTCTGACAGATTCGGTTTCATAAAAGGTTATTATTTTTAATAATGCTTCTGCTAAATCCACAGCATTTGTGGGTGTACCGATTTGATCTGAAACGACAGATAAACTGTCTCTTTCAGAAGCCAATCGCAACATGGTTTTCATGAAATTATTGGCAAATTGCGAATACACCCAAGAGGTTCTGATGATAAAATGCTTTTCCCAAGTACTTTCTATGGCTTGTTCGCCTTGTAATTTGGTTAAACCATAAATTCCAGCTGGAAAAGGCACATCCGTTTCTGTTAAACCTTTTTCGCTTTTAAGTGGTAATCTTAATTGGCTGTCGTAATAAGCAATACCTTCTACAAATTTGGCATCGAAAACAAAATCTGTAGAAATATGTACTAAAATTGTGTCGTGTATTTGGCAAACCTCAGCTAAATTTTGCGCGCCAGTTACATTAATGGCAAAGGCTTTTTCCGGTTCTGATTCTGCTTTATCAACTGCTGTGTAAGCTGCTGCATTGATACAAAATTGTGGTTTATATTTTTTGAAAACCGTTTCACAATTGGCTTTATCTGTAATATTTAATTCTGACGAAGTACAAAATACAAAATCGATTGAAGGATGTTTTCCCACAATCGACTGAATCGCTTGACCTAATTGTCCGTTGGCTCCTGTAACTAAAACTACCATACTTTTTTAGCATTATCTAAAGTGGGTAAAATCGTGTCTTTTTCAGAAATAAGCAGTTGTTCTGTTGGAAAATTCCAATCGATATTTACGGTTGTATCGTTAAATAACAAACCGCCTTCTGATTCTTTGTTATAGAAATTATCGCACTTATAAAAGAAAGTTGCTGTTTCACTTAACACTAAAAAACCATGAGCAAAACCTCTTGGAACAAAAAATTGCGTTTGATTTTCTGCAGTTAAAAGTACGGATTCATATTGTCCGAAAGTTGGAGAATTGGGTCTTAAATCGACCGCCACATCCAACACTTCTCCATGCAAAACTCGTACTAATTTAGCTTGAGCATGTTCACCTGTTTGATAATGTAAACCACGCAACACACCTTTTGTAGAAAACGATTGATTGTCTTGTACAAAAGTTACTTTTTGACCTACGCCTTCCCCAAAAGTTTTCTCATTGAAACTTTCCATGAAATAGCCGCGTTCGTCTTTTATTATTTTTGGTTCCAGGATGAAACATCCTTTTAATTTAGTTTCTGTAAATTTCAAAACAATTTTATATATCCATTTCAAACCTCAACTTTAAAAACTTGATACTTGAAACATTAAACAAATTTTATATAATACTCATTAAATGTGTTCCGTAACCACTTTTTAATAACGGTTGTGCTAATTTTTTCAATTGTTCCGAATCGATGAATCCCATTTTATAGGCGGCTTCTTCAATGGCTCCAATTTTTAAACCTTGACGTTCTTCAATCACTTGCACAAATTGTCCAGCTTGCATTAACGATTGAAACGTTCCTGTATCTAACCAAGCGGTTCCTCTGTCTAAAATACTTACTTTTAATTTTCCTTGTTCTAAATAGGCCTTGTTAATATCGGTAATTTCCAATTCGCCACGATGACTTGGTTGGATATTTGCAGCAATTTCTAACACAGAATTATCATAAAAATAAATTCCTGGAACAGCAAAATTTGATTTTGGTTTTTCTGGTTTTTCCTCAATAGAAAGTACTTTTCCGCTATCGTCAAATTCTACTACACCGTAACGTTCTGGATCAAGCACGTGGTAGGCATACACTATTCCTCCGTCTGGATTATTATTGGCTTGTAATAATTCGGCTAAACCTGTTCCATAGAAAATATTATCTCCTAAAACTAAGGCCACTTTGTCGTCGCCCACAAATTCTTTTCCAATAATAAAAGCTTCTGCTAATCCGTTGGGATGTTCTTGAACCGCATATTCAAAACGACAACCTAATTTACTTCCATCTCCTAACAAATTTTGAAATAAAGGTAAATCATGAGGTGTTGAAATGATTAATATTTCACTGATTCCTGCCCACATTAATGTGGATAAAGGATAGTAAATCATTGGTTTGTCATAAATAGGCATCAATTGTTTACTAACCGCTAAAGTTAGTGGGTGTAAACGTGTTCCTGAGCCACCAGCTAATATAATTCCTTTCATAAACTTAATTTGTTAATTAGGCAATTTTCAATGTGCCAATTATTGGTTTACTTATTGTTTTTAGATGTTGCAATTATTTTATTTGTAATTTTTAAAATGTCAAAAATTTCATTTAATAATTCATCCGAATTTGGATAATTATCTAATTCATTACATAAAAATAACCAAAATTCAGTTTCATCTGCTTCTTTCATTGCAATTTTAATTTTATGAATAAAATCTGCCTTGCTTTCTGCGCTTTGAGCTTCTTTTATATTAGCTCCAATAGATGTTCCTGAATTTAATAATTGATTTGCAATTACAAATCTTTTTTGATCTTCTAATTTTTCTGTGAATTGAACAACTTTTTTAGCAAAATCGAAAGTTTTCAATAAAATTAAATTGTTGTGGTACTTTTCTCTAAATGTTATCATGGCTTATATATTTAATTTTCAATGTTCAATATGACAATGTGCCAATTTTAATTATCAATTTGTCAATTAACAAACTGTATTTAAAAATTGGCACATTGATAAATCGGCTAATTGGCATATTTACCAAGGTACCATTCAATAGTTTTCACAATTCCTGTATCAAAATTCTCATCGGCTTTCCAGCCTAATTCATTTTCAATTTTAGTCGCATCAATGGCGTAACGTAAATCGTGTCCAGGACGGTCTTTTACAAAGGTGATTTGGTCTTTATAACTTCCAGATTGTTTGGGTTTTAAATTATCTAAAATAGAACAAACGGTATCAACAATTTGTAGATTATTACGTTCGTTTCTTCCACCAATATTGTACGTTTCACCTGATTTTCCAGTTTTAAATGCCAATTCAATTCCTTTACAATGATCTAAAACATATAACCAGTCGCGTACGTTTTTTCCATCACCATAAATGGGAATATTTTCACCTGTTATTGCTTTGCGAATAATGGTAGGAATTAACTTTTCGTTATGTTGTTTAGGTCCGTAATTGTTAGAACAATTTGTAGTAACTACATTCATGCCATACGTATGAAAATAACTTCTTACAATCATATCTGAACCTGCTTTGGAAGCGGAATAAGGACTATTAGGTGCATAAGGCGTAGTTTCTTCAAACAAACCAGTTCCATCTAGTGTTCCGTAAACCTCATCTGTAGAAACATGGTGAAAACGAGCGTTTTCAAAACCTGGTTTATATTGATTTGGTGCCGACATCCATAATTTTCTCGCAGTATCTAATAAATTAAACGTTCCTAAAACATTCGTTTTAATAAAAGCTTCAGGACCAGAAATAGAATTATCAACATGACTTTCAGCAGCAAAATGAATCACATCATGAAATTGATATTTGTCAAATAAACTTCTGATAAATTCGCCATCTACAATATCACCTTTTACAAAAGTGTAACGTTCATGATTTTCTACTTCAGAAACATTTTCTAAATTTCCTGCATACGTTAATGCATCTAAATTTACTAAATGGTACTCAGAATTGTTTTCAATAAAATAGGGAACAAAATTTGCGCCTATAAATCCAGCTCCGCCTGTTACTAATATATTTTTCATTATGCTTGAACACGTTTTTTTTGTTGTTTATATACTTGCGAAAACCAATATCCTAATAAAAATAAAGATACAAATAAAAAGGGTAAAATTAATTTTAATTTGTTATTTACACCTTTTGTATTCAGTTGATTTAAAGACATGTTTTGGTCTTTAATTACTTTGTCATATTCTAATTTATGAATAGCTAATGCTTGATTTTCATTAAGTAAAGCATCTTTTTTATTAATTAATTCTGTTAAACCGCTATTTTGAGAAATAGTAACACCGCCTACAGATTTACTTTGTGATAAAGTTACAATTAACTGATCAACTTGAGTGATTAATAATTTATTAGCTTCCATTTTTTCAACCAAATTAGTTTGATACACTTTTTGAAGCTTGACAAAGTAATCTGTTTGTTGTAAATAGTTTAAAATTGGATCTAATAAATCTTTTTTATTAAAAGCTTTTGATGTTTTAAAATTAATAGCGTGTAAATAATAATTTTTACTGGTTAAATCGTCTTTAATAATTTTATCAATATCGCCATCTTCAGCCAATAATTTAATAAATTCAAAATTTGATTTCTGACTTTCTGAATTAATAAAGTTATAAATTCCGTTGACTGGTTTAACTTCGATACTTGATAAGTTAGTAAAATCAGAAATTCCAATCGATTTAAAAAAAGCTACATCTCTTTCTTTTAACTTAGCAGAAATTAAAGTAACTTTCTCATATAAATAATCATTACTTCCAAAATTGGGAATGACTACAATTTGATGGTCATATTGTGGTTCATTATCTAGGAATATTCCCAAACCAATTCCCAGTATAAATAATACTACAATTGTAATTAGTTTCTTTTGTATGAAAAATAACAGGTCAAAACAGGCATTAATAACGTTTTGAAATACTTTTGAAATACTTTTTCCAATTTGGCTTAAATCAATTTCTTGCTCTTGAGAAGTAGTGCTCATTTTTTTAATTTACGTTAAAAATTTGTTCTAATATTTTAATGGTAATCAAATATGTGGGTTTTACACCTGTTGTTCCTAAACCTCCAGAAGCTAAAGTGCTTCCTGTTTCTAATGGATTATCAGAAGCATAATACGCATATCTTACTTTTACATTAGGGTTGATGCTTTTTCTAATTCTTGATGCTGATTGAATGGCTTTTTGGTAATACGATCCTTCCATTTCTAAACCAATAGCTTCCCAAGTTGACTCGTGGAAAAATTTCAGTAAATCTCTGTTTTGTAAAGATGTTCCTAAAACCGTAATCATTGGTCCGGCAAAAACAGGAATTCCGTTTCCGTCAAACATTTCTTTAGTTAATTCGTTTTCGAATGGATAATTGTCTGCTGTTCCTTCATTCACGTGGGCGTTTGGAATCATAATATCTCCTTTTCCACCTTCTAAAATTCCTGCTTTACCCATAATAGAAACCGATTCTACATTTAATAAAGTTTTCGTTTTTTCTACTTTATAAGGTTTTAATAACTCGTCAATCGTTTCATACGCTTGTTCTCCAAAAGCATAATCCATTACAATAAGAACAGGTTTGTCTTTATTTGTAGCAGATGGAAAAGCTGTTTTTTTCCAATCAAATTTAGCGGTGTCGAAAATTTGCACGTCAATGTTTGTTCCAGAAGTATCCGGTAACGAAATCATTCCATGTTGTAAGGCTACATCTTCAACTTTTTTACGTAAATCTTTGTGTTGAGAAGAACTTAAATCTTCATAAATTTGAAACGCTTCTTTTCCTTTGTATTTAGCAGCTAAAACAGCTGGAGCAAAAACCGAATTCATCACACTGTGCATATTCGCACTAATAATATGAATAGGTCTTTCTAGTAAATCGTTGGCACTAAGTGTTTCTTTGATGTTGTTGGCCCAAATTTCACCGTAAATATGGTGTCCTAATCTTTCTCTTAAAATAGGACTAAACGTAATGGTTCTTTTGTTGTTGTCTACAATTTCTTCAATGGCAATTTTTCCTAACCAATATACAATTTGTAAAAAACGCTCTGGTGATTCTGTTGTAGCAAACCCTTCATAAATATCTTGAACTTCAGCAAAAGATCTTCCTAACACATTTGACATATGAGACATTGCAATTTCTCTTTCTACTGCTGTTAATTTTTTAGTTTGCAATGCGAATTGTTCTAGTTTTTGCCAATCGCGAGACACCGAACCTTCATCGTCAATTAAAACTCTGTCTTTAATTTTGTGTGATTCGATGAAAATGAACGTTAAGTGTGTTAAAATATCATAGATATCCGAACGGCCACGTGTAATTTCAATGTTCATTTGTTCTTCGTCAATACGATAACAATTTCTTCTTCTTTTTGGAGGAACAATCGCTTTAAAGTGCGAATTCGCATACCCTTCATCTGAAGTTAAATTAATATAACGACATTGTTCGATACCTACTGGTAAACGCTCAATCACGTATAATAATCCGTTTAACTCTACTTTTTCTTCGGCTATAGAACCATAAATTTCTGGTCGAAGCGATAATAATGCTTCACGTAATGTTTCACCTGAAATTCCCATAGGTTTATAAAAACCACGGTTGAATAAGTGACGCATAGTAATGTACAATCGTTCGATAGCTGCCGACGATTCTTGCGCTCTCGAGCGCGAAATGTTTTTAATGTCTTTCATTAATTTCTATTTTATAACCAACAAAGGTAATAAATTTATTTTTTAGTTTGTTTAAGTCTGATTTCGTTTGGTAAAAGTTAATAATTTCTTCATTTACACTTCAAAAAAATCAGCAATTTTTCTGTCGTTGCTCAATCTTGGTAATTTGTTTTGTCCGCCTAATTTTCCAATCGATTTCATATAGTCTTGAAAACCGTTTTTTACGACTTTCGTAATTACTAAAGTTCGCAATACATTGCCTTTTATCAAATCGTCATAATACACATTTTGTTGGCGCATTTCTGTATCAATTTTCTGTGCAAAAGCTTCCAAATCTTCTGGTTCCGAATCAAATTCTATCAACCATTCGTGATAAGGCAAACCGTTTTTCGGATTAATTTGAGGCGCAACTGTAAATTCGTTTACGCTAATATTTGTTCCTGAAATCGCATTTTGCAAAGCAGTTTCTACTTCTTTACCAATGACATGTTCGCCAAAAGCGGAAATATAATGTTTGATTCTTCCGGTAACGATAATTCGATACGGTTTTGTAGAAGTAAACGCAATTGTATCGCCGATATTGTATGCCCAAAGTCCGGCGTTGGTAGAAATAATCAAAACATAATTTACGCCGATTTCTACCTCGTTAATTGTTAGTCTTTTAGGTTTTTCCGTGAAAAATTCATCTGCTTTTATAAACTCGTAGAAAATACCTGAATTTAACAATAACAACATGCCTTTTTCTTTCTGAGAATCTTGATAGGCGAAAAAGCCTTCGGAAGCAGGAAACAATTCAATCGAATCGACTTTTCTTCCTATTAATTGTTCAAATTTGGCGCGATAGGGTTCGTAATTCACACCACCATAAATGAATAAATTGAAATTTTTAAACAAGTCGCCAACAGGTTTATTCGCTTTCGTTTTTAACTTTTCGAAATACATTTGCACCCAACTTGGAATGCCAGAAATCACCGTCATATTCTGATGAAACGTTTCTTCTACAATCGCATCGACTTTAGTTTCCCAATCGGCAATGCAATTGGTTTCCCAACTTGGTAAGCGGTTTTTTTGTAAATATTTGGGAACATAATGCGCTACAATTCCGGAAAGTCGTCCTAATTTGATTCCGTTTTTTTCTTCCATTTCTGGACTTCCTTGTAAGAAAATCATTTTTCCATCGACAAAATCGGCTTTTCCTGTTTCGTGAATGTAACTCAAAATGGCGTTTTTAGCGGCTTTAATGTGAAACGGCATCGACTCTTTTGTCAAAGGAATATATTTCGCTCCGGAAGTAGTTCCTGAAGTTTTAGCAAAATATAAAGGTTTCCCTTTCCATAAAACATCTGATTCTCCAGCAACAACTTTATCTACATACGATTTCAATTGTTCATAATCGCGAACTGGAACTTGTTGGGCAAAATCTTCAAACGATTTAATGTTTGAAAAATGATGGTCTTTTCCAAACTGCGTACTTTCCGCTTGACGGATTAAATTCGCAAACACTTTTTGTTGTGTTTCAATAGGGTTGTTAGCCCATTTTTGAGTTTGAGCGAATGTGTTTTTGGCTAGTATTTTGGCTGCAAATGCTTTGATTGACATGTTAATCGAAATTGATAAATTGGATGGGATTGATAGGAATTCCGTTTTTCCATAATTGAAAATGGATGCTGTTTTGCGATGCATTATCACCAGAAATTGCAATCACTTCGCTAGATTTTACTGTGTTTCCAGTCGATTTTGTAACCGAAGAAAGATTTTTATACACCGACAAAATTTCATCTTGATGACGAATAATAACTACAAATCCGCTTGACGGCGTCCATTCGGAAAAAATAATAGTTCCTGGCGCGATTGACTTAACTGGTGTTCCTTTTGCCACGGCAAGGTTAACACCTAAGTTTTTAGTCGCAATGTTATAATTTTTAGTGATTTTTCCAGAAACGGGTGCGAACAACACGTAAGAAACTTTTGATTCTGCTTTAGCGAAAACATTATATTTATCATCATTTGCGACTTCATTTCTAAGTTCTTTTTCTTTTTCTGAAATGGAAATATCTGCTGTTTCACTTACGTTTTCGGCAACTTGAATCGAATCTTTATTTAATTTTGCATATTCTAAATCGCCATTTAAAACCGCTTTTACCGAGTTGATATAGGCATTGTTTTCTTTGGTAGCTTTTAATAATGAGTCGGATTTAATCGTTAACAAAGTCGCTTGTTCTTTCAGTTTTGTAGAAGCGTAACCAGGAATATATTCTCTTAATGGCGTAAAGGCAATAATAAAAGTAGTGATAAAAATGATCAAAATCGCACTTAAAGTCGCCACTACAAACACATTCATTAAAGTCAATTTTAATGAAAAAGATTCCGCTAACGTGTCTTCATTATAAATGATGAAACGTCTTTTACTTAATAACTTTTGCTTGAGTGTTTGAAATTTTAGTCTTTTTTGAGACATAGAACCTGATTTTATACAAATATAATACAATTAGCCAATGTGTCAATTAGTAAAAGCGCCAATAAAAAAGAATAAATTTATTTGTTTTTTGATTTTTTATGTACCTTTGCGATATAATTATTAAAAATAAAAAGATGAATTCTTTATATATAGTTTTAGGAACCATTGGTGGAACTGAGTGGATTGTAATCATTGCTGTTGTTTTATTACTTTTTGGAGGTAAAAAAATTCCAGAATTAATGAAAGGACTTGGTGGTGGAATCAAGGAATTTAAAAAAGCTGCTAAAGGTGAAGAGGAAGCACCTGTTACTAAAAAAGAAGAAGAAACGAAAGAGTAAATTTTCTTTAAATTTCAATATTTAAAATCCCAAACTTTAGAATCTGAAACAATTTCAGATTCTAATGTTTGGGAATTTTTTTTATTTTATTATAACCTTAAACAATTTTGATTGCAGTTACCTAATTAAATTCAGAAAACATTTAGAATATAGTTCATTTTCTTAAATCTTTGATAAATTTAATAGATACTTTTTAAAAAAATATAAGATTTTAATTACATTTGGTTTTAAATTCAAAATTTTTTTATGTTAAAAATTAAATTCGTAGTAGTACTATTTTTATTAACTTTTTCTAGTTTTTCACAAAAATCAAATCTTATAGGCGTTGTATTTAATGAAGAAAAACAACCAATTCAAAATTCTGTTATTGCATTATTACGTGAAAAAGATTCCGTTTTAATTGGCTTTCATAGGTCGAACAATGAAGGGAAATTTGATATAAAAAACATTAAAACAGGTAAGTACATATTAATGACATCCCATAATAAATATGCAGATTATGTAGATGAAGTTTCTATTGTAGAAGGGCAAAATGATTGGGGAACAGTTGTTCTTTTAAACAAAAGCAAACTTATTGAAGAAGTGCTTATTAAAAGTAAAACAGCATCAATTAGAATAAAAGGCGACACAACAAGTTACAAAGCAAGTGACTTTAAAGTTAGTGAAAATGCAAATGCGGAAGAATTACTTAAAAAACTTCCTGGTATTCAAGTAGATAAGAATGGGAATATTAAAGCCATGGGAGAAAGTGTAAAAAAAGTGTTGGTTGACGGTGAAGAATTTTTTGGAGACGATCCCGGAATGGCTACTAAAAATTTACGCGCAGATGCAATTAAGGAAGTTCAGGTTTTTAATAAAAAAAGCGACCAAGCAGAATTTACAGGTATTGATGACGGTAATAGTGAAAAAACTATCAACCTAAAACTTAAAGAAAATGCCAAAAAAGGCTATTTTGGAAAAATTGATGCAGCTGCCGGACCTGTAAAAGATATTGACACAAGATATAATACAAACGCTTTATTAAGTTCATTTAAAGGAAAAAGAAAAATATCTGGATTTTTGTTAAACGGAAACACAGGTCAAGATGGGCTTAGTTGGGAAGACCAAGAAAAATTTGGTAGTGATAACATGTCTATGAACATGGACGATTCAGGAGAAATAAGTTACCAATGGATGGGCGGTAATGATGACGATGAACCTTATGTGGATACTCAAAACGGATATATTAAGAACACTAATGCAGGAATGCAGTACAATAACAAATGGAACGATAAACAAACACTAAATATATCTCCAAAATATAACAATCAAATTTATACTAATAATAATGTTAGGTTTAATAAGTCGCAAATTGGTGCCACACAATTAAATGGAAACACAACTTCTTTAAGTAATATTAATAGAAGCAATTACAAATTAAACTTAATGTATGATGTGAAATTAGATTCGATGAATACCATAAAATTTACTACTAAAACTAATTTTTACGACACAAAAAGCAACGAATTTACTACTGGAAACACAACAGATGAAAACAATGTTTTAAAAAATAAAAGTGTGGTAGATTTAAATTCCAATATAGAAAAACAAGCTTTGCAAGCCACTTTCTTATATAATCACAAATTCGAAAAAAAGCGTAGAACATTTTCAACTAATTTAACTTGGAATACACTAGAAAATAATACGGACAATTTTTTAAAGTCGGATAATGAAAGTTATATCGCTGGTGTTTTAGATAATGTTAGCAATGTTAATCAAAATAAAATAGGCGACAGAACCACACAAAACACAAGTATTAACATAGTTTATACAGAACCTATTGGTAAAAAATCTGCCTTACAATTTGGATATAAATTAGGTTTTAATAGTGGTAATAACAAGCAATTGACTTTTAATTTTAATAACATAACCAATAATTATGATGTTTTAGATACGACATTGTCAAATAATTTTAAACAAAACATTACAACAAATCAACCAAACATTAAATTTAATTTTAATTCAAAAAAAATAAACTATAGTTTTGGTAGCGGTTTCAATTTTACTAATTTCGATTTGAAAGACTTAACTTTAAACAACCAATACAATCAAAACTTTGTAAACTTTTTTCCTTCTGCTAATTTTTCTTACAAATACAAAGGAAATTCAAGTATTCGTTTTAATTATAATGGTTCTACAAGACAACCAACAATTGACCAATTACAACCCTTAAGAAACAATCAAGATTTTTTTAATCAAGTTGAAGGAAATCCAAATTTAAAACAATCATTTACAAATAGTTTTAACATAAGTCAAAACAGTTATGATATGTTGACTGAAACATACATTTATCAAAATATTAGCTTTAGAACCACGAGCAATCAAATATCAAACAACAGAGATATTGATCCTAATAACGCAAAAACTACAATAAAAGCAATAAACACCAATGGAAATTTTACATTTAATTATTACTTAACTTATGGTTTTAAAATTAAAAAAATTGATGTAGATTTTTCTGCGAGTCCTTCTGTGAACTATAGCAAACAAGTAATTAGTATCAATAGCCAAGAAAATGACACGAAAAATTTAAACTCAAGTTTTTCAGTTAGATTTAGTAAAACTATTGAAAAAAAATATGAGTTTTCTATAAGTAATATGTTTTCAAATAACCGAAACACTACCACTTTAAACAATGAAATAAAATCATTTAACACCAACGATTTAAATTTTGATGCAACTGTTTATTTTACAGAAAAATGGAAACTATCAACAGATTATAATTTAATTACCAGACAAAAAACAACAGATTTTGATACTAATTTAAAAAATCAATTGTGGAATGCTAAATTACAACGATCATTTAAAAATGATGAATTTACAGCATATATATTAGTGCGTGATATTCTTAATCAAAACATCGGAATTAATCGTTATAATACTGCAAATTCAATTGGTGAAGAACGTAACGACCGACTAAAACGATATGCTTTTATTGGATTTGTATGGAATTTTAAAAACAAAAGCGATAAACAAACTGAAGTTAAAATTGAAAATTAAAATAATGAAAAAAATATTTATACTATTAGCAATTCTGTTTTTTACAAGCGAAGCTAATGCACAACAATTTATTGACAAAGCTGTTATTGAGTTCGAAGTGAATACTAACTTAAAAAAGAAGATGAGTAATAATAGTTGGACAGAACAAATAAAAGAAAATATCTCTGAACTAAAAACATCTTATTTTACGTATACTTTTGCAGAAAATAAAAGCATCTACAAATTTGATCGATGGAGCGAAAAAACGAAAATACCAAATTATGAAAAAGAGGAAGATGAAGAAAATATATGGTTTTTCGATTTTACATCTAATAAAATGGCTATTCAAAAAAAAATAGTAGGTGCCGATTTTGTAATATGCGATAGTATTACAAAAATTGAATGGAAATTAACCAACGAAAACAGAGAAATTGCAGGATATAATTGTAGAAAAGCAGTTGGTAAAATAATGGATGATGTGTATGTTTTTGCTTTTTATACTGACGAAATAATGATTTCAGGTGGTCCATGTACCATAAATGGTTTGCCTGGTATGATTTTAGGGTTAACAATTCCAAGATTATATACTTCTTATATGGCAACAAAAGTTAGTTTAGATAATGTAAATACTAAAGATATAAAACCTATTCAGGCAAAAAAAACATATACTAATTCCGAATTAAAAACCATAATAACAGAAAGAACAAAAGACTGGTTTAGTTATGGTGATGATAAAGAAGAAAATGCCAGACAAAAAAATATTTTTATATGGGAAGCTTTTTTGTAAAATATTTTTATGGTAATTACTTTTTGCATATAAATAAAGACAACATTTTTTTTATCCCGAAACTTCGGGGCAATATAAAAAATCCCAAACTTTTAGATTCCGAAAAAAGTTCAGAATGACAAACGTTTGGGATTTTATCATTTATACGATTTACAATATCATCGTCAACTGAATACGTTTTCTGGCTTCATCGACCTCAACGACTTTGACTTGCACGTGTTGGTGAAGTTTTACGATTTCGTTGACATCAGAAACAAATCCTGCTTTTAACTGTGAAATGTGCACCAAACCACTTTCTTTTGTTCCGATATCCACAAAACAACCAAAAGCTGTAATGTTATTGACAATACCTGGTAAAATCATTCCGGTTTTTAAATCTTTTATCGTACGAACATTTGGATCGAATTCGAAAACTTTTGCTGCTTTTCTTGGATCTAATCCTGGTTTTTCTAATTCTTTAAGAATATCTTTTAAAGTTAGAATTCCGATTTCTGAAGTAATATAGTTTTCTGGAGAAATTTGTGAAATTTTTTCTTTATTCGCCACTAATTCATGCGTTTTAATCCCTAAATCTTTCGCCATTTTTTCTACGATAGCATACGCTTCTGGGTGAACAGCTGAATTATCTAACGGATTTTTTCCGTCTTTGATTCTAATAAAAGCTGCTGCTTGTTGGTACGCTTTTTCGCCTAAGCGAGGCACTTTTTTCAGTTGTTTTCTGTCTTCAAACGGACCATTTTCGGAACGGAAAGCGACAATGTTTTCGGCCATTTTTTCACCAATTCCGGATACATAACTTAGTAAAGATTTACTTGCCGTATTTACGTTAATTCCGACCGAGTTCACACAACTCATCACCACATTATCTAATTCTTCTTTTAATTTATTTTGATCCACATCGTGTTGGTATTGACCGACTCCAATTGATTTAGGATCGATTTTTACCAATTCCGCTAACGGATCTGATAATCTTCTTCCAATAGAAACGGAACCACGAACGGTTACATCATAATTTGGAAATTCATCACGGGCAATTTTACTTGCAGAATATACCGATGCTCCAGCTTCCGAAACTACAAATACTTGAAGCGGTTTGTCGAAAGCAATTTTTTTAATAAAGAATTCAGTTTCGCGAGATGCTGTCCCGTTTCCAATAGAAATCGCTTCAATATTATAAGCATTGACCATCGAACGAATTTTTTTCATCGCCATCGCGCTGTCGTTTTGAGGCGCGTGTGGATAAACGGTTTCGTTGTTTAATAAATCGCCTTTTTCATCTAAACATACCAATTTACAACCACTTCTATAACCTGGATCGATCGCTAAAATGCGTTTTTCACCCAAAGGTGGCGCCAATAATAATTGACGTAAATTTTCTGCAAAAACATCAATCGCTTTGATATCCGCTTTGGTTTTGGCTTCTTGTAACGTTTCGTTTGAAATGGCTGGTTCTAACAATCTTTTATAACTGTCTTTTATCGCTTTTTCAATTTGTTCGGCACAATCATTATTGGTTTTAATTAAATTGTCTTCCATAAAACGAATCACTTCAGTTTTATCTTCGTCATTTAAACCGACATTTAGTTTGATAAAACCTTCGGCTTCGGCACGTAACATGGCTAATAATCGATGTGATGGCGCTTTAGCTGCGTTTTCCGACCAATCGAAATATTGATTAAATTTCTGAGCCGCTTCCTCATCTTTTTTAGTTTTTACGACTTTCGTAGTGATTTCCGCTTTACGCTGAAACGTTCTTCGTAACGATTTTCTAATGAAGATATTTTCGTTAATCCATTCGGCAATAATGTCGCGAGCGCCTTGTAACGCTTCGTCTTCATTCGCCACTTTCTCATTTAAATATTTCGAAGCTAAAAATTCCACATCATCACTTTTCTGACTCATGATAATTTTCGCCAAGGGTTCTAATCCGTTTTCACGAGCGGTGTCGGCTTTGGTTTTTTTCTTCTTTTTATAAGGTAAATAGAAATCTTCCAATTCTTGTAAATCGAAAGAAGTTTCTATTTTTTGTTTCAATTCTGGTGTAAGCGCCTTTTGTTCTTCAATCGATTTTAAAATGCTTTCTTTTCGTTTTGTAATTTCGATAAATTGCTTGTTTAGCTTGGCAATTTGTTCAATTTGAACCTCATCTAAATTTCCAGTTTGGTCTTTTCGATATCTAGAAATAAAAGGAATAGTACAGTCTTCTGAAAGTAATTTTAAAGTGCTTTCAATGCTTTTTACAGCAATGTTAGTTTGGTTTTGTATGAATTGAATGGTGGTCATTTATGCTATATTTTAGCGCAAAGATGCAAAGGAATTCGCAAAGTTCACAAGGATTTTTATTTTTTCTGTCAAATGATTCTAGCGCTAAAATACTATCTTTGTCGGAATATTTGAACATTAAAATGAAACTCTTTTTACTTTATCTTATATCTATTAACGGGATCAGTTTTCTCCTTTTCGGAATAGATAAATTATTAGCGATAAAAAACAAAAGAAGAATCCCTGAAAAAGAACTTTTTACGATTGCTACCATTGGCGGAGCATTTGGTGGCTTATTTGCAATGTTAGTTTTTAACCATAAAATTTCTAAAACGTTTTTTATGTGGCGTTTTATGTTTATTTTTATAGTAAACGTTGTGGGTGTTTATTTTTTGTTACGATAAAATTAAAACTACTATTTTTGTTTACTTATTAATCCTTTTCATTTATTACTGTGGACATATTACAAATATTAAGTTATTTAGGAATTTTTGTTTTTGCTGTAACAGGCGTTTTGAAAGCAAGAACCAAACGTTTCGATTTAATTGGTGCAGTAATTTTATCCTTTGTTATGGCTTATGGTGGCGGAACTACGCGCGATTTATTAATTGGCATTCGACCGGTAAGTTGGATCAATGATAATTTTGCTATTATTATTGTATTGGTTGCCACTATTATCACTTTTTTCTTCAAGTTAAATTTTAAAGTGATTAAAAAATTACTTTTTTGGACGGATGCGTTTGGGATTGGTTTTTTTACAATTGTAGGTTTACAAATTGCCCTTCAAGCCGGAATTAGTGAAGGTTACGCATTGATTATGGGTGTAATTACAGCAACTTTTGGCGGGTTATTGGCAGATGTTTTATGCAATAAAGTTCCTAATTTATTAAAGCCCGGAGAATTATATGCCTCAGCCTGTTTACTAGGTGGTGCATTATATTTAGCTATGAAGTTTTTTAAAATCAATGCCGAAATCAGTATGATTGTTTGTGTGTTGGTTACGGCTGCGATTCGAATTTACTCTATTCGAAAAAAATTACAATTGCCTGTGATTTAAATTTAAATTTTTATTAATTATCGCTTTTATAATTCCTTTTCATGAAATTTAAAGCAGCTTCTATAATTTCTCCCATTGATTTTGCTTTTTTGAAATTTATGTCCAAAGTGAACTTATAGATGTCGATTTTAAGTGCCTCTAATTTTTCTTTTGGTGATAATTCCATAGATTTCATTGCGTTTAATAAATCTTTTAAACGTTCTTCTGAACCGACTAACCGTTTTACTAAAATAGAGCGTTCTTCGTTTTGATATTGCTCAATAGAATTTTCTTTTAATTTGCTATTAACCAACTGATAAAAGGGAAAATTTTCTTTAAAAAGATGCGGTTTGTATAATTTAAAATTCCCTTCATAACATTGTTGATCGAAATCGATAGCGCGAATTTTAAACACGATATGATCATAATCATAAATTGGAATAACTACAAAATTATACGAACGCATGTCGCCTAAAAGTCCAATCATACATCTTTCGTTAAACTTCACAAACTCTTTGGCAATTTGTGCTTTCTCAGATTCTGTACAATTTTTTAAGTGTTTGTCTAAAAATACGTCGCCTGGAATTCCGACAATATGTTCTTCGATAAGCGTATCTTTAAAAACCAGATAATTAATTCTATTTGGTGATAAAATATCTTCTAATTCTAAACCAAATATTCGCGAAGCGTCAGCTTTTTTGATGTAAAAATGGGTGTAATTATCATTCAGAATATTTCTGATTTTGATGCGGAAAGGTTTCGAATTTCCAAAAGTGCAAAAATCAATATGATCGACATTTAAGAATTGTAAATTACGTTCATCACCATCGGAATGCAAAAGTGTATAAATTCTTTTTAAACTGTTGTTTATTTCTTTCGTTTCATATTCGTTATAATAGGTTCTCACCCAAAGTGTGTCTTCTCCGTCTTTGTCATACACAATTACTGAACCTTGAAAACGCAACAAATCATCATAAAAAACATTTGTTTTGGTTAATCTTTTATATTTCTCAAGATAACCATACAAAATGTCGTTTATAGGATAATATTGTTTTTTGAAAATAGGCGCATTTCTGTCCATAATATACTATTGGTCTTAAAACGTTGGTATAAAAGTAAAGAAAAAAGCTGTTTCTAAATTTGAAACAGCTTTTTTTATTCCTAATTATTCGCAAATTATTGTAATTGAATAATGCAATCGTCTTGTTCTACCATTGATTTTTCATTCAATAAAATTTTAGAAACCACTCCTTTTTTTGAAGTACAAACGGTAGTTTCCATTTTCATGGCTTCGATGACAAATAAAGGTGTGTCTTTTTCAACTTCTTCACCTTCTTTGACTAATATTTTAAGTAAGCTTCCTTGTAAAGGTGCGCCAACATCATTGGGTCCAGAAATTTTTACATGAGCCACTTTTAATGATTTTACAGCTTTATCTTTCACAACAATATTTCGAGTTTGACCATTAATTTGGAAGAACACTTCTCGGAATCCATCTTCATTTGGTTCACCCATGTATCTAAACTTAACCAAAATATTTTTACCCGAATCGATATTCACAATGATTTCCTCATTAGGCTTCATTGGATAATAGAAACTTGGCGTAGGTAATTTTTCTACACGACCGAAGTATTTTCTAAACGTATAAAAGTCTTCGAAAACCTTTGGAAACATGATGTAAGACAATAAATCTTCAGTCGTTAGTTTGTTATCAAATTTTTCGTGAAGTTTTTTTAATTCTGCCTCGAAATCAACTGGTTTTATATGTGTATTTGGTTTTTCTGTATACGGTTTTTCGTTTTTCAAAACCATTTTTTGAAGTTCCTTCGGAAAACCACCAAACGGTTGCCCTAAATCACCTCTAAACAATTGTTTTACAGATTCTGGGAAAGCCAAAGTATCACCTTTTTCCATTACATCTTGTGCGGTTAAATTGTTTGATGTCATGAACAAAGCCATGTCGCCCACCACTTTTGAAGACGGCGTTACTTTCACAATATCTCCAAACAATTCATTCACTACCACATAATTTTCTTTGATGGTTTCGAATTTATCTTCCAATCCTAAACCTCGAGCTTGTGGTAAAAGATTAGAATATTGTCCACCCGGAATTTCATGATCATAAACCTCTGCTGTACCTGCTTTAAGTTCGCTTTCAAAAGGGTAATAAAATTCTCTAACGACTTCAAAATAATTAGAATACTCATTTAATTTTTTCAAATCAATTGGATTTTCTCTTTCCGTACCTTGAAGCGCCGCCACTAACGAATTGAAATTTGGTTGCGATGTAAGTCCGCTCATAGAAGCCAACGCTACATCAACCACATCAACACCCGCTTCAATTGCTTTTACATAAGTAGTTGATTGAATTGATGACGTATCGTGTGTGTGTAAATGAATTGGAATTGAAATGTTTTTCTTCAATTCTTTTATCAAAACTTCTGCAGCATAAGGTTTTAATAATCCTGCCATGTCTTTAATAGCAATCATATGAGCGCCTGCCGCTTCTAATTCTTTAGCTAAATCAATATAATACTGAAGGTTAAATTTTTGTCGGTTTGGATTTAAAATATCTCCTGTATAACAAATACATGCTTCGGCAATAGCGTTGGTTTTTTCTCGAACCACTTTAATACTGTGCGTCATACCTTCAATCCAGTTTAAAGAATCGAAAATTCTGAAAACATCAATTCCGTTTTCGGCACTTTTAATAATAAATTGTTCTAAAACATTATCTGGATATGCAGCATAACCTACTGCATTACTGCCTCTAAAAAGCATTTGAAGTAAAACATTTGGTGCGGCTTTTCTAATCAAACGTAAACGTTCCCATGGATCTTCGTGAAGAAAACGCATTGTTACATCAAATGTGGCGCCACCCCATACTTCCAAAGAAAATAATTGCGGTACATTTTTAGCCATACCTTCCACTACTTTTAAAATATCATGATTACGCAAACGCGTGGCAAAAAGCGACTGATGTGCGTCTCGAAGTGTGGTGTCGGTATAAAATATTTTCTTTTCGTTTTTGATGTATTCGATGAACTTATCTCTACCTAATTCGTTAAGTAAATCCTTCGTTCCTTTTGGATATTCATTTATAGTTTCAGTCGGAATCAAAGCTTTTCTAAAAACTTTATCGGCATCATATGTTTTTACATCTGGATGTCCGTTTACTTTTAATTCGGCCAAATATTTCAATAATTTCGTACCTCTGTCTTTAGAATATTCGTATTTCGGAACTAATAAATGTGGATTGTTAGGTATAAAATTTACGGTTGTTTCGCCGCTTCTAAAAATGTCATTTTCCATAACATTAATTAAAAACGGAATATTAGTTTTTACACCTCTAATTTTAAATTCTTGTAACGTTCGTTTTAATCTGTCTGAAGCGCCTTTCAAAGTTCTACCGCTAGATGATACTTTAACCAACATCGAATCGAAAAATGGTGATATGGTTACACCAGAATAACAACTTCCTTCATCTAAACGGATTCCGTAACCACCTGCATTTCTATAAGCAATTATGGTTCCATGATCTGGTTTGAAATCGTTTTCTGGATCTTCAGTGGTGATTCTACATTGAATCGCCCAACCGTTACATTTAATATCTTCCTGTTGGTGAATAAATATTTGACTGTGTGTTAATGGATGTCCGGCTGCAATAATAATTTGAGAGCGAACCAAATCAATACCTGTAATTTCTTCAGTAATTGTATGTTCGACTTGAATTCTTGGATTCACTTCGATAAAATAGATATTCTCTTCTTTATCGACTAAAAACTCAACCGTTCCAGCGTTATTATAATTGACATATTTAGCAATATTTATCGCATATTGGTAAAGTCTGTCTTTTGTTTCTTGTTTTAAAATAGAAGGCGCAATTTCAATTACTTTTTGGAAACGTCTTTGAACCGAACAATCTCTTTCATATAAATGCACCACATTTCCATGATTGTCTCCTAAAATTTGAACTTCAATGTGTTTTGGATTATCAATAAATTTTTCGATAAAAACAGTATCATTACCAAAAGCTTTTAAAGCTTCACTTTTGGCATTAAAAAAAGCCATTTTCATTTGTTCTTCGTTCTGAACCACACGCATTCCTCTTCCGCCACCGCCAGCTGCAGCTTTTAGCATAATTGGAAAGCCTATTTCATTCGCTTGAGATAAAGCGTCTTCGACAGTTTCTAAATTAATTTTGGAATCTTTGATAAGTGGAACACCAATAGCCATCGCTACTTTTTTAGCGGCAACTTTGTCTCCCAATTGCATCATTACTTCGGCTCTTGGTCCAACGAAAATAATGTTCTCTTCTTGACATCTTCTAACAAAATCGACGTTTTCAGACAAAAATCCATACCCTGGATGAATAGCGTCTACTTGATTTTCTTTAGCAACTTTAATAATTGCTTCAATATCGAGATAAGGTTTTAAAGATTCCGTGTCGTCTCCAATTTGAAAACTTTGATCCGCTTTATACCTGTGTAAGGAATAACGGTCTTCGTACGTGTAAATGGCTACCGTACTGATTTTTAATTCTGTTGCTGCTCTAAAAACACGAATAGCAATTTCGCCTCGGTTGGCTACAAGTAATTTTTTAATAGTTAGATTTTCGGTCATTTTGTTTGGTAAAAAAGTTGAGTGTTTGTTACTTACCAAAAATACAAAAAAAACAGAAATATAGGTAAAAAAATAAATATTTTACATCAAAAATTAAATAATTTAAATAATGCCGTAATTTAAACTACATTTTTTCCTTTTTTATTAAAAATATCGCAATTTACTAATATTAAAAGATAAAATCTTTCAGGTTACCTTTTTTTAATTTAGGTTGGAGTTGGTACTTTTGATACAGAATTTTTAAATAAAACCAATTCAATCTAAAGTAAAATTTTAATTAAACTTGCTGCTATAATCCTTCCAACAACTTTCGTAACCATAATAAGTAAAAGCAAATAAAATAGAATATTCTAAATTATTTGCTTTTATTTTTTGTAATGTAGCTTGTCTATGACTCGTTATATTATTTACAAGCAATTTTATTGACTCTATTCGCGTGTCTGCCACCTTCAAATTTAGTATGTAAAAAAGTAGTTACCATTTCAACCGCTTGTTGAATGGAAGTATAACGTGCTGGAATCGAAATGATATTTGCATCATTATGTTGACGCGCTAATTCGGCAATTTTTTTGGTCCAACATAAAGCGGCACGAATATCTTGGTGTTTGTTAGCCGACATCGCAATTCCATTTCCAGAACCACAAATCACAATTCCGAAATGCGCTTTTTTACTTTCCACATCATACGCAACGGCATGTCCGAAATCTGGATAATCTACACTTTCAAAAGTGTCTGTTCCATGGTTAATAACTTCGTGACCATTGTTTTTTAAATAGTCAACAATTGCGATTTTGTAGTCTGGACCCGCGTGGTCATTACCTATTGAGATTGTCATAAGTGTGTGTTGTGTTGTTAATATTGTTTGACAAAAATAATCAATATCCTCTGTATCAAGAAGTAAATTTGTAATTATTATTAAGGTCGAAATAAAGTAAAAACTCAAAAAAAATTAACAGAAAAAGTGCATTGTTAATAGAATATCGCAATTACTTGATAATCAGTTAATCTTAATTTAACAAAACATGTTAATAACTAAAGATAGAAAATAAGAAGTTTTTTTTGGTTGTCTGAATAAAAATTGTAATCCAAATCCCAAACCACAAATCCTAATTTAGTTATTACATCTTATTGTTTTTTTATCAATAGTTTTTACATGGTTATTAACAAAATCTGAAAACTTAGTTTTATACAAAGTAGAACTATATTTAGATTTTAACAGTTGTTAATAAGATTTTAATTTAAAATTCAATCCAATTGAAAACAAAGACTTTACATTAAATTAACATTGTTTATTACTTTGTATAACTTACAATAAGTTTAAAAAACAACATTTAAAAATAAATTTATAGTAGCTATTAACACACTATAATAACCATCATTAATTTAAATTTAATTAAAAAATATTTTTGTTGTTTTTAATATATGTTGAAAACTTTCAGCTTTTAGAAAATTAATATTTTATTAAATCTTACTATCAAATTCCTATTTATAAATACTTCTTCGTACTTTTAATCCATAATAGAATGATAATATGAAAAAGAATTTTAGAAAAATGTCAAAAAAAGCCAAAGATTTTTCGGCTCACGTATATAAAATACTATCGAAAGAACCCAATAAAGATTTCAATTACAAACAAATTGCTGCGATAATTGAAGTGAATGATACACAAAGTAGAAACGAAATTATTAAAGAACTTTTAGTTTTAAAGAAAGCAGGAAAGATTGAAGAAACCGAACGCGGTAAATTCAGAATCATTTCCAAAGCGGAATATTACGAAGGAACTGTTGATATGACGACTCGTAAATCCGGTTACTTTATTTGTAAGGAATTAGAAGATGATGTGTACATTCCGTTTATCAACTTAAACCATGCTTTAGATGGTGATAAAGTCAAATGTTATATCTACAACAGAAGAAGTTCTCGTAAACCAGAAGCAGAAGTTTTAGAAATTTTAGAAAGAGCAAAAACCGAATTTGTCGGAGTTATTGATATTCAAAAAAACTTTGCTTTCGTAACTACTACAAATGCTAAAATGTACACGGATATTTTCATTCCAAAAAATGAAATTTTTGAAGCGCAACATGGTGATGTAGTTTTAGTTTCTATGGTCGATTGGCCTAAAAAAGCTGATTCTCCTTTCGGAAAAGTGATTAAAGTTTTAGGAAAACCAGGAGAACACGATACAGAAATTCATGCGATTTTAGCCGAATATGGTTTACCTTACGATTTCCCAATCGAAGTAGAAGCGTATGCTAATCAAATTGATACATCTATAACAGAAGAAGAAATTGCGAAACGAAAAGACATGCGTAAAGTCTTAACGTTTACCATCGATCCAAAAGATGCGAAAGATTTTGATGATGCGTTATCGTTTCAAGTGTTACCGAATGGAAATTATGAAATTGGTGTGCATATTGCCGATGTTTCTCATTACCTTCAAGAAGGAACGATTTTAGATGATGAAGCGTATGACAGAGCAACATCTGTGTATTTAGTTGACCGAGTTGTTCCTATGTTGCCAGAAGTGTTATCTAACTTTGCTTGTTCACTTCGACCTCATGAAGAAAAATATACATTTTCTGCTATTTTTCAATTGAATAACAAAGCAGAAGTCATTGATTCTTGGTTTGGAAGAACTGTTACTTATTCCGATCAACGTTTTGCGTATGAAGAAGCGCAAGAAATTATCGAAACAAAATCAGATATTATTCCAGCCCATATTTCCTTAACTGGAAAAGAATACCACGCGCCAAAACCAATTGTAGAAGCGACATTAAAAATGGATGAATTAGCCAAAATTCTTCGTAGTAAAAGAATGAATGCGGGTGCGATTTCTTTCGACAAAGTAGAAGTGAAATTCAACTTAAATGAAAATGCAGAACCGGTTGGTGTCTATTTTAAACAAAGTAAAGATGCCAATCATTTGATTGAAGAATTTATGTTATTGGCGAATAGAAAAGTGGCTGAATTTATCGGAAAACAAAAGAAAACATTTGTATACAGAATTCACGATGAACCCAATGAAGATAAATTATTTGGGTTACAAAATGTGATTTCAAAATTCGGTTATAATTTAAATTTAAAATCGAAACAAGATGTTTCTGCTTCTTTGAATAAATTACTTACGGATGTTCAAGGAAAAAAAGAACAAAATATGGTCGACACACTTACAATTCGTTGTATGAGTAAAGCGGCATATTCGACACATAATATTGGTCATTACGGATTAGCGTTCGATTATTATTCGCATTTTACTTCACCAATTCGTCGTTATCCTGATGTTATGGCACACCGTTTGCTACAATTTTATTTAGATGGTGGCAAAAGTGTAAGTGAAGAATTGTACGAAGAAAAATGTATGCATTCTTCAGATAGAGAAAATTTAGCAGCAAAAGCCGAAAGAGATTCTATCAAATACATGCAAGTGAAATACATGCAAGATCACAAAGATCAAGAGTTTTTAGGTGTAGTTTCTGGAGTGACCGAATGGGGAATTTATGTAGAAATTATCGAAAACAAATGTGAAGGAATGGTTCGTATTAGAGAAATTAAAGACGATTACTACACGTTTGACGACAAACAATATGCGTTAGTAGGTGAAGTTTCTAAAAATTTAATACAATTAGGAGACGAAGTGTACGTTAAAGTAAAGAATGCTGATTTAGTGAAGAAACAATTAGATTTTCATTTTGTTAGAGAGAATAAGTAGTGTTCAGTCTCAGTCACAGTATTCAGTCGCAGTTTTTAGTGTTCAGTTAAAATAGCTTTTAAATATACAATTGTCATTCTGAACTTGTTTCAGCATCTAAGTTTATGAAAATAATAGCATTTATAAAAAGGAATATTTAGGTTTTTAATTTTATAGGATTTATTAATCTGATAATATTTTTTATTTATTTTATTAACTATGAGAGAAAAGGTAGTGAAAGAGATATGGTTTTATTATTTAGTTTTATACTAATACCTATTTCAATTTTATTTTTTCTATTTGATTTTCTAACTAAAAAATGTATTTATTCCAGATTTAGATTAAACTTGTTTCAGTTTTTAGTTTTATTAACTATATCATTATTAATTAATTATCAAATATATCAATTATGTCAAGATTAAATTTTTTCAATATTTTAGCTTTTTCTATTTTTTCAATTTCTTTCGCTCAAACCGAGAAATCTGTTGGCGATTTCAATAAAGTCACGTCATTTGATCAAATTGATGTGTTATTGCTTCCAGGAACAGAGAACAAAGTTATTTTACAAGGCACTAATTCTGAAGAAGTAGAATTTGTAAATAATAATGGTGAATTAAAAATTCGTTTGCCTTTAGGAAAATTATTAAAAGGAGATAATATTTCAGCAACCGTATATTATAAAAAATTATATGCAGTAGAAGCCAACGAAGGAAGTAGAATATCGTCTTCAGCTCAAATTAAAGCCATTGGTTTCGATATTATTACAAAAGAAGGCTCTGAGGTAGTTTTAAAAAATTTAACAGCGGATAAGTTAACCGTTCGTTGTGGCGCTGGAAGTATTGTTACCGTAAAAGGAACTGTCAAAAATCAAGATATTTTAGCTAATTCTGGTGCTAAATATGATGGAGAAGATTGCATTTCACAACAAACTGTAGTAACAGTAAACGCTGGCGGTTTAGCTAATGTTTATGCTACAGATTTAGTAGATGCAAAAACCAGAGCGGGTGGAACAATTACTATTTATGGAAAACCGAAACAAATCAATCAGAAAACAGTAGCTGGCGGAAAAATTATTCAAGCGAAATAATCTACTTACAAAATTGTTTTTTCGATTAAAAAGAGAATTCTTAAAATTTCAATAATTTTAATAACCTATAAGTAAATTTACTTGTAGGTTTTTTTATAACTTTTAAAATTACTAATTTTACATTTCAAGTTAATTTGTTTACAATACCTTTTAAACTCATAAACTTTAAACTTTTAAACTTTTTTAATGATTCACGATATATTATTAGCCATTCCTTGGGCATTTTTATTAGCCATTTCAATCGGACCAGGTTTTTTCATGTTATTAGAAACTAGTATCACGAAAGGATTTAAAGCAGCGTTTACATTCGATTTAGGAATTGTTTTTAGTGATTTAATTTTTATTTTAATTGCTTATTTTGCTACCAATCAGATACTTGCTCAATTAAAAGATAATCCAATTATTTACATTATTGGAGGCTTAATTATGTCTACTTATGGAATTGTTTCTTATGTAGCTTTAAAGAAAAAATTCAATGAAAAAATGGAGGAAGATGATGAGGAAGATATTAAGAAAAACAACTATTTAGGCTTATTTTTTAAAGGTTTTTTCTTAAACATAATCAATATAGGAATTCTTGGATTTTGGATGATGGTAATCATTACACAAGGACCACAATTAGAAATGAAACCTTTACGAATTTTTACTTTTTTTACTTCAACTTTACTTTTCTATTTAACTATTGATGTATTTAAAATATTAGCAGCCAAACAATTAAAACACAAACTAACACCAACCAATATTTATAAAATTAAAAGAATTATCAGTATTGTAATTTTAATTTTCGGAGCCTTTTTAATACTTCAAGGAATTTTCCCAAAAGGAAAAGATCTTGTAGAAGATAAATTAGGAATTGAACATGTTGGTGAGTAAAATAGAATTTTATTTATTTAACCCTTCAAAAGTTTTATACTCTTGAAGGGTTTTTTATTAATTGAATTTTGAGCAAAAAAATCTTTTCAGGATGACAAATTGTACATATTAATTTTGTGTCAATCTGTGAAATCTGTGTTTATAACTTCGTGAACCTCTGTGTCATCTCTTTGCGAAACTTTGTGTAACATCAAAAAAAGAGCTACTATTTCTAGTAACTCTTTTAAGGCATCGTCCGGATTCGAACCATATCTTTACTTAATTTTTTCTAAAAATTTACCATAAAAAAAACCCTCAATTTTCATTGAAGGTTTTCTGAGGCATCGTCCGGATTCGAACCATATCTTTACTTAATTTTTTCTAAAAATTTACCATAAAAAAAACCCTCAATTTTCATTGAAGGTTTTCTGAGGCATCGTCCGGATTCGAACCGGAGTAGACGGTTTTGCAGACCGGTGCCTAGCCGCTCGGCCACGACGCCGTAATTGGATTGCAAATATAGAAATAAATAATTCAATATTCAAAAAACAAATTCCAAATATTTACTTTTTCGTAAATCATAAATCGTAAATCGTAAACTTAGAACTATCTTTTTTTCTTCATTATAATCGTAACTCCTTCTACATCACCACCAATTGGTGGATTCAATTTCGTAACTTCTACTTCAATTTTTGTCACCATTTTTAGTTCTTCCAACACTCTATCTATAATTCTTTTAGCAACATGTTCTAAAAGTTTCGCTCGAATAGCCATTTCTTCTACTACAATTCGGTTTAAATCTACATAATCTACCGTATCAGTCAATTCATCTGTTTTTGCAGAAGGTTCTAAATTCGTTTTTATAGTCAAATTCACACTATAATTACTTCCTATTTTTGCTTCTTCTTCCAAACAGCCATGAAAAGAAAATGTTCGAATGTTGGTTAATTTTATAATTCCCATTTTTTTTAGTTATCAGTTTACAGTTACAGTTTACAGTCTTTTAAACTCATAAACATTTTAAACTTGTAAACTTATTGTTATCTTTGTCAAAATTACAAATTCTTATGTCTACAGAAGAAAAATCTTTAAATTTTATAGAACAAATTATAGAAGACGATTTAAAAAACGGTTTATCAGCTGATAAATTACGTTTTCGTTTTCCACCAGAACCAAATGGGTATTTACACGTAGGTCATGCCAGTGCGATTTGCTTAAATTTTGGTTTAGGAATAGATTATAAAGCACCAGTTAATTTACGTTTCGACGATACAAATCCTTCAAAAGAAGAACAAGAATTTGTAGATGCGATTAAAAAAGACGTGGAATGGCTTGGTTTTAGCTGGGATAAAGAATGTTATGCTTCCGATTATTTCCAACAATTATACGATTGGGCAGTGGAATTAATCAAAAAAGATAAAGCCTATGTGGATAGTCAATCTTCTGAAGATATGGCGATTCAAAAAGGAACTCCAACCACTCCAGGAACAGATTCTCCTTTTAGAACACGTTCTATTGAAGAGAATTTAGACTTATTCACCCGTATGAAAAACGGAGAATTCGAAAAAGGAACTCACGTTTTACGCGCTAAAATCTCCATGGGTGCGAACAATATGTTAATGCGTGATCCTATTATTTATCGTATCATGCACGCACATCATCACAGAACTGGTAACGATTGGTGTATTTATCCAATGTACGATTGGGCACACGGTGAAAGTGATTATTTAGAACAAATTTCTCACTCATTTTGTACCTTAGAATTTTTACCTCATAGAGAATTATACGATTGGTTTTTAAATCAAATTTATGATGAAACGAAAGTCCGACCGAAACAAAGAGAATTTGCGCGTAGAAATTTATCACACACTGTAGTTTCTAAACGTAAATTGTTACAATTAGTTGAGGAAAAGCATGTTACAGGTTGGGATGATCCTCGTATGAGTACAATTTCAGGAATGAGAAGACGTGGAATTACTGCAACCGCAATTCGTAATTTTGCCAACACAATTGGTATTGCAAAACGTTCGAATTTAATTGATGTTTCGCTTTTAGATTTCTGTATTCGTGAAGATTTAAACAAAATTGCTCCACGTGTTATGGCAGTTTTAAATCCGATTAAATTGGTAATTACGAATTATCCTGAAGGAAAAGAAGAATGGCTAACTGCCGAAAATAATCCGGAAGAAGAAGTCATGACGTATAGAGAAGTGCCTTTTTCTAAAGAATTATATATCGAACAAGAAGATTTTCAAGAGGAAGTACACAAGAAATTTTTCCGTTTAACTTTAGGAACTGAAGTACGTTTGAAAAATGCGTATATCATTAAAGGTGAATCAGTTGTAAAAGATGCTAACGGAAATATTACTGAAATTCATTGTACGTATGATGTTGATTCTAAGTCTGGTAGCGGAACAGAAGCAAGTAATAGAAAAGTAAAAGGAGTAATTCATTGGGTTTCAATCGCTCACGCTAAAGAAGCTGAAGTTAGAATTTACGACCGTTTATTTACTCATGAAAATCCAGATGGAAATAAAGAAGTTGACTTCAAAGAATACATAAATCCAGAATCGTTAAAAGTGATAACAGGTTATGTAGAACCAAGTTTACAAACTTCAAAAGAACTAGATCATTTTCAATTTCAACGTTTAGGGTATTTCTGTGTTGATAGAGATTCTACAGCAGAAAAACTAGTTTTCAACAAAACAGTTGGACTAAGAGATACTTGGGCAAAAGTTTCTGAACAATAAAAAAAGACGTTTGTCATTCTGAACTTGTTTCAGAATCTTAATACTATTTCAAACCTACAAGAGTTTTCCTTGTAGGTTTTTTTATTCTGAATTTATTTCAGAATCTTTTATATAAATACTTCTTACTAAAATATTTCTTATTATATGTATTTCTTATTATTTAAAAAATCTATCAATAAATTATTTATTATAATTAAAAACTTAAAAAAGTGACATCCATAAATTAATTCTAAGAAAAAAATAAATTTACTTAAAGTGTTTTTACATCTATAACTATGAAGTTTTCTTAAATCGCTTTATTTTAGTTTTTGATTAAAAATAGGTTTTAAAAATAGGTTTTTATGTTTAACGACGTTTTAACATTACTTCAAAATGAATTTTGTAATTTTATAAGTATTAAAAAAAAAATAGTATGGCAAACAATAATGGAAATAATGCAATCGCACTTTTACTTGGTGCTGCAATTGGAGTTGGAGTAGGAATTTTATTTGCTCCAGATAAAGGTTCAAAAACGAGAGAAAAATTAAAAGGTAATTTTGACGATTGGAAAATTGATGTCAATAATAAGTTAGCAGATTACGAAGAAGATATCAGAGCGAAACTTTCTGGTTCCAAAGATGACTTAAAAGATTCTGTAGAAAATTTACTTTCCAATTCTAGTTATAAAGCTGAAGAAGCCATTTCTTTTTTAGAAGAGAAATTAGCGCAATTGAAACAACAAAATGCTAAACTTCAAAAATAATGGCATTTGAAGAGTTAAAAGAAAACACAGAAGCAGTTCAAGAAAACGCCAAAGCGTATCTTGAAAGTAGTATCGCGTACTATAAACTTTGGGGTTTTAAAGTCGCGATGAAATCTACTACTTTGATGCTGAAGTTTTTTTTGATTGCCATTTGTCTTGCTATAGTCTTGCTTTTTGTATCCATAGCTGCAGCTTTTACTTTAGGGAATTTATGGGGTAGTTATCCCTTAGGTTTTTTATGTGTCGCTGGTATTTATTTGGTTTTAGCACTACTTTTATTTTTAGTAAAAGATAAAATTGTAGAAGGAACCATTTTAGAAAAATTCTCAGAAATATTTTTTAACGACTAATTTATGGAGACCAAAAAATATTCCTCATACGCTGAGATTGAACGCGATTTAGAAATTCTTAAAGTAGAAAAAGAAATCTATTATCAGAAAATGCTATTAAGTATTGATAAAACGAAAGAAAGTATTTTACCTTCTAAGTCTGTTTCTTTACTTGGTAACGTATATCAAAAAGTATTTTCTGGAACGTATGGAACCCTTTTAAAAATGTTGATTCCTTACGTATTTAACTGGTATATAAACAGAAAAAGAGGCAATTAAGCCTCTTTTTTGTTGTTACAACTGTTATATTTATTGACCAGGATTTGTTGTATCCGATGGATTATAGTCTGTTGAAGTATGATTGTCAGATTTTTTTACACGTTTCGGTTGGTTCTTCATTGTTTCACCAATTTGATTACTAGCTGTAAAACTCGCTACCATATTATTTAACATATCACTTCCTGCTTGTGGCGAGTTCGGTAATAAAATTAAATTACTATTCGTATCTGCACCAATCGCTTGTAAAGTATCATAATGTTGCGTTACCACAATTAAAGCTGAAGCTTCTTGAGAATTAATTCCAACATTGTTTAAAACTTCAACACTTTCAACTAAACCTCTAGCAATTTCACGTCTTTGATCTGCAATACCTTGACCTTGTAATTTTTTACTTTCCGCTTCCGCTTTAGCTTTAGCTACAATTCTAATACGTTGTGCTTCCGATTCAAATTCAGCAGCTGTTTTTTCTCTATCAGCAGCATTAATTCTGTTCATGGCATTTTTTACTTGAATATCTGGATCAATATCTGTTACTAAAGTATTGATAATGTCGTAACCATAAGTGGTCATAGATTCGTTCAATTCTCTTTTCACTGCAATAGCAATATCGTCTTTTCTTAAAAAAACATCATCTAAAATCAATTTTGGAACTTCTGCACGAACCACATCAAATACATAAGCTGTAATTTGATCATGTGGATATTCTAATTTGTAAAACGCTTCGTACACTTTAGTTTGAATGACATTAAATTGAACCGAAACTTTCATTTTAATAAAAACGTTGTCTTTGGTTTTCGTTTCAATAATTACATCTAATTGTTGAATTCTTAAGTTTACACGACCAGCAATTCTGTCAATAACAGGAATTTTAAGTTGTAAACCGGAACTTCTAATACTTGTGAATTTCCCAAAACGCTCAATTACTACAGCTGTTTGTTGTTTTACAGTAAAAAAAGAACTTAAAAAAATGAATAATCCAAATACTAGGATTATGATTAAAAATGGTGACATAGTGAATAATTTTTTAGTTATACTTATTATACGTTTGTTTCCGTTAAAAGTTACATTAATTACAGTTTAATACATTTTAGCCACGAATTATCAATTTTTTTTGTTCACGCTTCTTCTAATTATTTTCGATAGCATAGATTATTATTTTTTAAATAAAATTTGTGAATTCTTAGCTAAATAAAATTTCCCGTATATTAATTAAATAATTATACTACTTTTACACCCTTAATTTATAGAAATGAAAAAGATTTTAATTGTAGTATGTGGCTTATTTTCAATTGTTGGAGTGGCTCAAAGAGGTCATAAAGACAGTAACCGAATTGGTATTAGTGGTGGTTTAACTCAAATGAATATTTTTACAAATAATTTTAATGTTACTCCTAAACAAGGTTGGACTGGCGGTTTTCATGTTCGAGGAAATTTTTATAACGATTGGCAAATGAGTTTTGGTATGTTTTTTACCGATAGTAATTTCTCTGTTCAAACCAGAAAAGTAGTTTCTGTTGTAGACACGAATTATAAATTATCTGCTGTTCAAATTTATATTATGCCTGGCTATGTTATTAGTCAAAATCACTTTAATATTGAATTCGGTCCTGTACTTCAAATTAATGATAAATTAGTAATAGATAAAGCAGATGAAACTAACTTTTTAGTAGATCAACCTTTGTTAACCGCAAAAGATATTACAGATGTTTCTAAAATCAACGCTAATATTTATGCAGGAATAAATGTAGGAGTAAAAAACTTCAGATTGCGTTTAGGCTATCAATATGGTGTGAACAACTTTTTCAATAGTTTAAACAGTAATGATAAAGTGCCAAATATTGGTGAAAAATTCAAAGGAAATATTGGAATGGCCAGTGGACATTTGACTATTTATTTGTAAAATAGGTACAAAAAAAAAGAGGCGTTTCTCAATTGAAATGCCTCTTTTTTTTATAAACTAGCTATCGCTTTTTCTATTCTACTATTCGTTTCAGCTTTACCAATCATTTCAATGATATCAAACAAATGCGGTCCTTTTAAAGCGCCTACTAAGCTCAATCGTAACGGTTGCATTACTTTACCCATTCCAATTTCATTTGAAGTCATCCATTCTTTTAAAAGGGTTTCAATGTTTAGTGAAGTGAAATCTTCTATATTTTGTAATTGCTCTATCACTTGTTTCATCAATTCTGGAGTTTCTTCTTTCCAGTTTTTTGCAGCTTTTTCATCATACGATGTTGGTGCCACAAAAAAGTAATCTGATAAATCCCAAAGTTCTGTTACAAAATTTGCACGTTCTTTTACTAACGAAACCACTTTTGTTACTTTTGTCAGGCTGAGCGGAGTCGAAGCTTTTACTTTTGATTGTGCAATTGGTAAAAACGCTTCTGCTAAACTAGCATCCGTTTGTTTTTGTAAATATTGGTGATTGAACCATTTGTTTTTCTCCGGATCAAACTTCGCACCCGATTTATGAATACGTTTTAAATCGAACTTTTCTACTAACTCTGCTAATGAAAATATTTCTTGTTCGGTTCCGTCATTCCAACCTAATAAAGCTAAAAAGTTAATTACCGCTTCAGGGAAAAATCCAGCTTCTTTATAACCTTTCGAAGTTCCTTCCGCTGTTTTCCATTCTAAAGGAAACACTGGAAATCCTAATTTATCTCCATCACGCTTACTTAATTTTCCATTACCAACAGGTTTTAAAATTAAAGGTAAATGTGCAAATTCTGGCGCTTCCCAACCAAATGCTCGGTATAACATAACGTGTAATGGCATCGATGGTAACCATTCTTCACCTCTAATTACGTGCGAAGTTTCCATCAAATGATCATCTACAATATTCGCTAAATGATATGTTGGCATTCCGTCCGACTTAAACAAAACTTTATCGTCTAATAAATTCGTTTCAAAATTTACTTCACCACGAATGATATCTTGTAAATGTAACGTTTCATTAACTGGAGTTTTAAAACGAATCACATAATGTTCTCCATTCGCAATTCTATCTTCTACAATTTCACGTGAAACATTTAAAGAAGTATCTAAAGTTTCTCTAACCGTATGATTATAAATAAATGTTTTACCATCAGTTTCTGCTTGTTTACGTAATTCATCTAACTTCTCAGAAGAATCAAACGCATAATATGCCGAACCAGAATTGATTAATTCATCTGCATATTGTTTGTACATTTCTTTTCTATCCGATTGACGGTATGGTCCAAATTTTTCATTTTTTCCAATAGTTTCATCAGGTGAAATTCCTAACCATTCTAATGCTTCAAAAATATAGTCTTCGGCTTCTGCTACAAAACGAGTTTGGTCGGTATCTTCAATTCTAATATAGAAAGTTCCACCGTGTTTTTTAGCGAATAAATAATTAAAAAGTGCGGTTCTTACACCACCAATATGTAATGGTCCTGTCGGACTAGGAGCAAATCGTACTCTAACTGGTTTTGACATTGTTGTAATTTTTTTGGCAAAGATAAAAGGAAGTTGGAAGTTAGGAGTTAGAAGTTGGAAGTTTTTTTTCTGTTTCATCACATTATTAACATTTTATACAACTATTAACTTTTTACTCTTGACTAATTGCTTAAAATTTTTGTAATTTTATCAGTTATAAACAATTGATTAACAATTTTGGAAAAGAAAGCGCTTATTTACGATAAACTGGAAGGTTTTATCAAGAAGTTTTACACCAATGAGTTGATAAAAGGAGTGATTCTTTTTATTGCTATTGGTTTGTTGTATTTTATTTTCACGTTTTTAATTGAATATTTCCTTTGGTTTTCTACTCAAGGTCGAACTATTTTGTTTTGGTTATTTATTGCTGTGCAAGTTTTCTTGTTGTCCAAATTTATACTACTCCCACTTTTCAAATTATTTAAAATTCAGAAAGGTTTAGACTATACAGAAGCATCCAAAATTATCGGAACACATTTCGAAGAAGTAAAAGATAAATTGCTAAATTTTTTACAATTAGCGAACACCGCAACTCCTACAGAATTGGTTTTAGCATCTATCGAACAAAAAGCAAATAACTTACAACCGATACCGTTTTCTAATGCAATTAACTTTAATAAAAACAAAAAGTTTTTACCTTTTGCTTTAATTCCGTTGTTATTTATTTTGTTCTTTTATATTTCTGGAAATTCGGATGTGATTTCAAATAGTTTCGCTCGTGTGGTTCAGTACGATAAAAATTTCGAAAAACCTGCAGCTTTTAAATTTGAGATTATTACCAACAATTTAAACGTGGAACAAAACAAATCGTTTAAGTTAGAAGTTAAAACGGTCGGAACTGTGATTCCTGAAAATGCTTCAATCATTATCAATAACGAAGAATATTTTTTAGAAAATACAACTCTAGGAAATTTCACGTATCAATTTGATAATGTTCAAAAAGATATTTCATTTCATTTTAAATCGAATGAAATTACTTCTGCCGATTATGTGTTGAATGTGGTTAATGTTCCAACCATTTCTTCTTTCACGATGCAATTGAATTTCCCAAAATATTTAGGTAAAAAATCGGAAGTCATTCAAGGAACTGGTAACGCCGTAATTCCTGAAGGTACAATCGTAACATGGAAATTGAATACTTTGGCTACGACTGAAGTGAAATTCAAAAAAGATTCCTTGGCGACTTTGTTTTCTAAAAAAGACAATCAATTTTCTCTAACGAAACGAATTGTGAATAACACCGATTATCAAATTTCGATTTCAAACAAACAATTAAAAAACCACGAAAACTTACAATATAAACTAACGATTTTAAAAGATCAGTTTCCAAGTATTTCTGCATCTGAAACTCCAGACAGTTTAAGGTTAAAACAAAAAGTGATTATCGGACAAGTTTCAGATGATTACGGTTTGTCTAAATTACAAGTCGTTTATTACGATAAAAACAAACCAAATATTGTATACAGAAAAGGTTTGGTTTTAAAAAGTAAGGTTGTGGATCAATTTGTGTATTCATTCCCTGATGGAATTGCGTTACAACAAGGTATAAATTACGATTATTACTTTGAAGTATTTGATAATGATATAGTTAATGGTTTAAAATCATCAAAATCTTCTGTTTTTTCTCATTCTGAGTTAACTCAAGAACAAAAAGAGCAAAAATCGTTACAAGAACAGCAATCGAACATCAATAGTTTACAAAAAGCTTTGGACAACCAAGACAAACAATTTGATGAATTAGAGAAATTAAAAAAACTTGACAAACAAAAAGACAACTTAGATTATAAAGACCAAAAGAAGATTCAAGATTTTATCAATCGTCAGAAACAACAAGACGAAATGATGAAAGAGTTTTCTGAAAAGATGAAGGAAAATCTGGAACAATTTAAACCAGAACAAAAAGATGAAATGAAGCAAGACCTTTTAAATCGTTTAGAAAAGAATGAAAAAGAAGCTGCTAAAAACGAAAAGCTTTTAAAAGAACTAGAAGAGCTGACTAAGAAATTAGAGAAGGAAGAATTGTTTGATAAAGCAGATAAATTAAAACAACAAGCAAAGACGCAACAGAAATCTTTAGAGCAGTTGGTAGAATTAACCAAGCGTTATTATGTGGAACAAAAAGCAGAACAGTTATCTGATAAGTTAGATAAGCTTGCCAACAAACAAGATAAACTTTCAGAAAAAGAAAATCCTAGTAAAGATGAGCAAGAAAAATTGTCTAAAGAATTTGAAGATTTGAAAAAAGAATTAGATGATTTAGAAAAAGAAAATAAGGAATTAAAAGATCCAATGGATATTCCAAATGATAAAGAGGATCAAAAAGATGTCGACCAAGAACAAGAAAAAGCAGAAGATAATTTAGAGAAGAAAGATAGTAAATCAGCTAAAAAGAATCAGAAAGCTGCTGCTCAGAAAATGAAACAAATGAGTCAGAAAATGTCAGAATCAATGTCGTCTGGAGAAATGGAAGACAATCAAGAAGACGCTAAAGTGTTACGTCAAATCTTAGATAACTTAATATCGTTTTCTTTTGATCAAGAAAAATTAATGAAGCAATTTAAAACGGTAGCCAATTCAAAATCTAATGTAAGTGTATTGTTGAAAAACCAACAAGATTTGAAAACGCAATTCAAACATGTAGATGATAGTTTGTTTGCGTTGTCTTTACGTCAGCCAAAATTATCTGATTTAGTTTTGAAAGAGATTGAAGAAATCCATTATAACTTAGATAAATCTATTGAGAATTTAGTTTCTACGAATCGTGGAAAAGGAATCTCGCACCAACAATTTACATTATCATCAGCCAATAAATTAGCCGATTTTTTAAGTAATGTTCAAAATGATATGAACATGAGTATGTCTTCTTCAGGTGGTGCTGGTAAACCAAAACCAGGACAAGGTAAAGGCGGAAAACAATTGTCGGATATCATTTCAAAACAAAAAGGTTTAGGTGAGAAAATGAAAGAAGGAATGCCAAAACCTGGTCAAGGTAAGAAGCCTGGCGAAGGAGAAAAACCAGGTCAAGGAAAAAAACCAGGTCAACAAGGTGAAGGTGGTTCTCAAGGAAATGAAGGAAAAGATGGTGAAGGTGATGCTGGTAAATTATTAGAAATTATCAAAGAACAACAAGAGTTACGAGAAACGTTACAAAACGAATTAGAGAAAAATGGTATGGGTGGAAACGGTCAAAATGCTGTGAAACAAATGAAGGATTTAGAAAAGCAATTAATCAATAAAGGTTTGACTCAAGAGAATATGAATCGTGCGTTGCAAATTAATCACGAATTACTAAAATTAGAAACCGCTTTAAAACAACAAGGTCAAGACACGAAAAGAGAATCAAATACGAACAAAAAAGATTTCCTTGGTTCAAACAAACCCTTGCCTCCTGCTCTATTAAATTATTTAAAAAGTGTTGAAATATTAAACAGACAAAGCCTACCTTTGCAACCCAATTTTAATAACAAAGTGCAACATTATTTTAAAGGCAATGATTAGTTTTAATTACGAATCGGATTTTAGTTTAGAACAAGAAGAGGTTTATGCTTCTTGGATAGAAACTATTGTTGAATCTGAGAATAAAATTTTAGGAGAAATTTCATATATCTTCTGTGATGATGAATACCTTCATAGTATTAATATGCAGTATTTAAATCACGACACATTAACAGATATTATTAGTTTCGATTATACCGAAGGTGATATTATTAGTGGTGATATTTTTGTGTCAATTGAAAGGGTTGTTGATAACGCAAAAGATTTTAATGTACCTTTTGATGAAGAATTAAAACGTGTTTTAGCACATGGTGTTTTACATTATTGTGGGTATAAAGACAAGTCTGATGAAGACGCTTTATTAATGCGCACCAAAGAAGAAGAAAAAATAAAATTGTTCCACGTGGAACTTTAATATAATAACTTAAGTTTTTTGTTCCACGTGGAACAAAAAATTTTTAAAATTTATCCATGTGTTTCACGTGGAACAAAAAATATGTTTCAAGAAAAATATGATGTTATTGTAGTTGGTGCGGGTCATGCTGGCTGTGAAGCCGCTGCTGCCGCTGCAAACATGGGATGCTCTACTTTATTGGTAACAATGAATCTTCAAAACATCGCACAGATGTCGTGTAATCCTGCCATGGGAGGAATTGCAAAAGGACAAATTGTGCGTGAAATTGATGCGTTGGGTGGTTATTCAGGAATTGTTTCCGATTTGACCGCCATCCAATTCAAGATGTTGAACCTTTCAAAAGGACCTGCAATGTGGTCGCCAAGATGTCAATCAGACAGAATGCGTTTCGCAGAAGAATGGAGAATGATGTTAGAAGGAACTCCAAATTTAGATTTTTACCAAGAAATGGTTTCTGGAATTTTATCAGAAGGGAACGAAATTGTTGGAATCAAAACTTCGCTTGGTTTGGAGATTAATGCGAAAACAGTTGTGTTAACGAATGGAACTTTCTTGAACGGATTAATTCATATTGGTGACAAACAATTTGGTGGTGGTCGTGCTGGTGAAAGTGCTTCTTTCGGAATTACAGAAGATTTATTGAAAATGGGTTTCGAATCAGGAAGAATGAAAACAGGAACTCCTCCTCGAGTTGATGGTCGTTCTTTAGATTATTCTAAAATGATCGAACAACCTGGTGATGTCAATCCTTCAAAATTTTCGTATTCAGATATCACAAAACCATTAACCGAACAACGTTCTTGTTATATGACTTACACTTCAGAAACGGTTCACGATTTATTACGTGAAGGTTTTGACAGAAGTCCAATGTTCAACGGTAGAATAAAATCAATCGGTCCAAGATATTGTCCATCTATTGAAGATAAGATTAATCGTTTCGCAGATAAAGACCGTCATCAGCTTTTTGTAGAACCTGAAGGATGGCATACTTGTGAAGTCTATGTAAATGGATTTTCAACATCACTTCCTGAAGAAGTACAATTTAAAGCGTTGCGTTCGGTAGAAGGTTTTGAAAAAGTAAAATTCTTCCGTCCAGGATATGCGATTGAATATGATTATTTCCCTCCTACACAATTGAAACATACTTTAGAAACGAAGTTAATTAACGGTTTATATTTCGCCGGACAAATTAATGGAACAACTGGTTATGAAGAAGCTGCTTCTCAAGGTTTGATGGCTGGAATTAATGCGGCTTTAAAAGTGCAAGAAAAAGAACCTTTAATTTTAAAACGTGACGAAGCATATATCGGAGTATTGATTGACGATTTAATTACGAAAGGAACAGAAGAACCTTATCGTATGTTTACTTCTCGTGCAGAATACAGAACGTTATTACGACAAGATAATGCCGATTTACGTTTGACACCAAAAGGTTTTGCCATTGGTTTAGCTAAACCAGAACGTTTGAAAAGAATGGAATATAAATTAGACGCTTCAGATAAGTTTGTTACTTTCTTTAAAGAAACAAGTGTGAAAGCAGCTGTAGCCAATCCAATTTTAGAAGCGAAAGGTTCTAGTCCGATGACACAAGGTGATAAAATGTTTAAAGTGTTTTCTCGTCCGCAAATTGATTTAGAAGATATTTTAAAATTTGAAGCCGTTACAGATTATATTTCTGAACACGATTTAGATCAAGAAGTAATTGAACAAGCAGAAATCCAAGTGAAATATTCTGGCTATATTGAAAAAGAAAAAGTACACGCTGATAAAGTAAATCGTTTAGAAGATGTTCGCATTCCAGATAATTACGATTTCGATAAAATAAAAGCGCTTTCTATTGAAGCACGTCAGAAACTAACAAAAATACGTCCAACAACAATTGCACAAGCTTCAAGAATTAGCGGAGTTTCTCCAAGTGATATTTCTGTGTTGTTAATACATATGGGTCGTTAAAAGTTTACAGTCGCAGTTTTCAGTATTCAGTTTTTTTGACTGCAACTGTAAACTGTGACTGAATACTAAAAAAGTTCCACGTGAAACAACCTTGTCAAAGCCTATAAATAAAGACCAAAAATAGAAAATGAATTTTTTAGAAGAAAACCAATTTATACTAGTTAAAGATCATTCGGTTTCAAAAGAAACTTTTTCTTTGTTACATAACAAGGAATATGATTTATTAAAAACTACACCTACTCCATCGTTAGATGTTTTACCAAAGTATTACGAAAGTGAAGATTATATTTCTCACACAGACGGAAAACGTACGTTGTTTGAAAAAATTTATCATTTAGTAAAACGAAATGCGATTAAAGGAAAAGTATCTTTAATTACATCAGATCAAAATCAAAAAGGAAAATTGTTAGATATTGGTTCTGGAACAGGAGATTTTTTAGTAGAAGCTAAAAACCAAGGTTGGGATATTTTAGGATATGAGCCAAATGCTGATGCTAAGAATTTGGCAATTAATAAAGACGTAACTTTTACAGAAGATATTTTCGCCTTACCAGAAAATTCTTTTGATGTTGTTACCATGTGGCATGTTTTAGAACACGTTCCAAATTTAGAAGAATACATTGCCAATTTAAAACGAATTGTAAAACCAACTGGAACCATAATTATTGCCGTTCCAAATTACAAATCGTACGATGCGAAATATTATAAACAATTTTGGGCCGCTTATGATGTGCCTAGACATTTGTGGCATTTCTCCAAAACCAGCATCAAAAAATTATTCTCGGATGTGGACATGGAATTGAAAAAAGTAAAACCGATGTGGTTTGATAGTTTTTATGTGTCTCTTTTATCTGAAAAATACAAAAACGGAAAAATGAGTTTCGTAAAAGGATTTTTTATCGGATTGGTTTCAAATGTGTCTGGATTGTTCAAAAAAGAGTTTTCTTCGCACATTTACATCATAAAAAACAAGCAAAACGCAAAATAAAGCGATTTTAAAGCCGATTTGTTCTAAAAACATCGAAATATATTACCAAAAAAAGATGTTTTATGTAAGCGTGGTTTAAATAAACGACTTTTAATAGTAATTATTTATCGTTATTTTTAAAACACATAAGGTTTTATTATAGTTTAGATTTTCTTATCAAAACTTAAAAAACTTAATTTCTTAATGGTTGATTTTTGTGTTTCACTAATCAACTTAAATTTATTTTAAAAAAAGAATTAATATTAAAAAGAAACCTATTATTTTTACCAAAATTAAAAAACCGATTTCCCAAGTGGATTTCATTTCAATAAAAATTAATAACAATCAAATGAAAAAAGTATTAAGTATTGTTGCACTAAGTGTAGCTCTAATTTCTTGCCAAGAAACAACTACAAAAAAAGAAGATTTTAAAACAGGTTTTATAGATACTTCAGTTTTATTAAAAGATTACGATAAGTTTAAAGACGAAAACGAAAAATTTAAAGTTAAATCTGAAGAAATTGGTCGTCCTTTAGAAGCTAAAGGAAAACAATTACAAGCTGAAAAAGATGCCTTTCAACGTAACGCACAAGCAAATGGTCAAGCTTGGGCACAACAAAAATATGGTGAATTACAACAAAGAGAACAACAACTAATGCAAGAAAGAGATCAAGTTTTAGGTCAAATTCAAGCAGAAGGTGGAAAATTACAAGATACGTTAATCAAACAAGTAAAAAAATACATCAGAGATTTCGGTAAAAAAGAAAAGTTTGATTATATTTTTACTACTTCAGAAGATGCGCCAAGTGTAATATATGCTAAAGATTCTTATAATCTTACAAGCAAATTATTAAAAGAATTAAACGAAGAGTACAAAACAACAAAAGAAAAAAAATAATAAGAAAGCCTTGAGAAATCAAGGCTTTTTTTATATTTGTCTTTTAAACTAAACGCCACGTGGAACATTTATCAAAAGCCGCTCAATACACCCTTCAATTTATCAACCAGACCAATAAATCTGTTTTCTTAACAGGTAAAGCTGGAACTGGTAAAACTACTCTTCTTAAAGAAATTATTGCCACTTCGCACAAAAACACTGTGGTGGTCGCTCCTACCGGAATTGCTGCACTAAACGCTGGTGGAGTTACAATTCACTCCATGTTTCAATTGCCTTTCGCGGCATTTATTCCTGATTATAAAGTAGTTAATTCTAATTCTAATCAACATAAATTCGAAACTAAAAGTACGATTAGTAAGCATTTCCGAATGAATGGCACAAAAAAACAAGTGCTTTTAAATTTAGAATTGTTAATCATCGATGAAGTTTCTATGCTTCGTCCTGATGTTTTGGATGCGATCGATTTTATGCTACAAAAAGTTCGTCGAGTTGATGCGCCTTTTGGTGGTGTACAAGTGTTATTTATAGGAGATTTACTACAATTACCACCAGTAATCAAACAAGAAGATTGGTACGAATTGAAAAACTATTACCATGGAATGTTCTTTTTTCATTCGCAAGTGATTCGTCAAAATCCGCCGTTGTATATTGAATTAGATAAAATTTATCGTCAGGATGATGCAACCTTTATTTCTATTTTAAACAATCTTCGAAATAACAGAATTACGAAGGAAAATATAGAAGTTTTAAATCAGTACGTGCAACCCGATTTCAATATTAAAAACCATAACGGTTGTATTATTGTAACCACGCACAACGCCAAAGCTGATGAAATCAACAAAGAAGCTTTAGCGGAATTAAAAGCTAAAACATTCTCCTATTTTCCAGAATTGGTGGAAGATTTTCCAGAAAAAATTTATCCGATTGAACCCAAAATGGATTTAAAAGTCGGCGCGCAAGTGATGTTTATTAAAAACGACACCTCTTTTGAGAAAAATTATTTTAACGGAAAAATCGGTACGATTACTTCCCTAGCGGAAAAAGAAATTTTAGTCCATTTTCCTGAAGAAAATAAAACCGTTGAAGTCGATTTATACACTTGGGAAAATATAAAATACACCGTAAACCCTGATACCAAAGAGATTGAAGAAACCGTTGTGGGAACTTTTAGTCATTATCCGTTAAAATTAGCGTGGGCGATTACCGTTCATAAGAGTCAAGGTTTAACTTTCGACAACGCTGCGTTAGATGTTTCGCGTGTTTTTGCACCTGGACAAGCATATGTGGCTTTATCCCGACTTCGTTCGTTAAAAGGCTTAATTTTACTTTCTCCGATACAGTTAAACGGCATTTCTTCGGATACGGAAGTGTTGAATTATGCCAATAACAAAGCCGATGAAACGATTTTAGAAAAGTCATTAGAATTAGAAACCAAACATTTTTTACGTTTAGAATTATGTAAAAGTTTTGATTTCAGACAATTGGCTCAAGAATGGCGCAATCATTTGTTTTCCTATAACGATGAAGTTTCGAATTCTCAGAAATCAAAATACCGAATTTGGGCACAACAAAACGAAAGTATTGTAGCAGCTTTGTTCGATACTTCGCAAAAATTCATCAATCAAATTCAGAAAATTTGTTACCAGGAAACCATTGATATTCCGTTTTTAGCAGAAAGATGTGAAGCCGCGTATCAATATTATTTCAAAACCTTAGATTATCAAGTTACCGATTTGTTATTAAAAATCGCGGAAGTTAGTAATTTGAAAAAAGTCAAAACGTTCCACGACGAACTTTTAGAATTGGAAGAAATTCAAGTGAAAACCGTTTTACAATTGAAAAAGTCAATGTTGTTGATTAAGAATTTAGTCAACGGAATTGAATTCAATAAAAAAACCATGTCTTCGGACGAAATGAAGTTTTATAAAATTAATAAAATTGGTTCGTTATCCGAAAAATTCAAGCAAATTGATGGTTTCATAGAGAAAGATCACACGGAAACCTTCAGTAAAAAAACCAAAGCAAAAAAAGCCAAATCGACGGAACCCAAAAAATCCACTATCGAAATCACTTTAGAGCTTTGGAAAGAAAATTTATCGCTTGAAGAAATCGCAGCCAAACGAAAATTAACCGTAAGCTCCATTTACACGCACTTTACCAAGTTAATTCAAATGGAAGCGTTAACCATTTCTGATATCATGTCCGATGAAAAAATTGCAGCTTTGCAAGAAGTTTTCAAGGATTATAACGGCGAAGGTTTAGGTATTTTAAAAGAAAAATACGGTGATGCTTTTTCTTGGGAAGAATTGCGTTTGTTTAAAGTGGGATTGGAGAATTAAGCATTCATTTTCACCAAACAGTTTGTCACCCTGAAAGGGTCTCACGCCATCCACATCCACAATACAAATAACTATATCCGCCAAAATCAATGATCGAATTCACAGAAGGAATTTACAATTTCTACGTTTATATTATTACAAATAAAGCAAAAACTGTTCTTTATACAGGAATGACTAATAATCTTAAAAGAAGATTACAAGAACATAAAGAAAAACTAAATCCTAATAGTTATACAGCAAAATATAATGTTGAATTTTTACTTTACTATGAACATTATGGTTGGGTTCAACAAGCAATTGCTCGAGAAAAAGAAATCAAACTAATGAAACGAGATAATAAATTTGAACTAATTAAAAGTTTAAATTCAAATTTAGATTTTCTAAACGATAAATTTTGATTCGGCTTGTGTGAGATGCTTTCAGCATGACAAACTGTGTGGATAGTCTTTGTGTTTTGGTTAGTTATCCTATAAGGATCTTACAACCAATACACGCCAATCAAAGCTGGAATTAAGTAAATTACAATCGTTCTCGCACCATCATAATCTTTCGCAACACGTTGTCCGAAAAGCAATAGCAACAACGTTACACATGAAACCACACAAGCATAATTTCCCATAATGGTTGCGCCGCTCATGATATTTTCCGCAATTCCAACAATTGAAAGAACTCCGGCAACAATTTCTAAAGCTAAAACCGTTAACAAAGCAAAAGGCACCTGGTTTTTTAAGAACGTTTGAGAAAAATGACCTTTTAACCAACTCACATTTCCGTTCCAATCCGCAATTTTATCGTATCCAGATTGTAAAAATGTAATGGCTAAAAAAGCTAGTAAAATAAGGGCAAATTCATTCATAATTTATTTTTTTTGGTTTGTTTTAATTTTATTTTGATAATTAAATTTTGCCACGAATTTTCGAATTTTTCATTTTGTAAATAGTAAAAATTTAATTCGAATTAATTATCGACAAAGTTGATTCGTATCATTTTATCAAATTTTTTAATTCGTGAATTCGTGGCCTTTTTACAGTCCGTAAATCGTAAATCTCAATTCGTAAATTTAGACTTCTTTTTTATGCAACAATCGCGTTAACTTAATCGATAAATCGGTTAAAATCACATTACTGTTTCCGTTTCTTTCAATATGATACATCGCATCTTCTAATTCTTTGAAAATATCTACAATGTTATTTCCATGAATAAAAGGCGCAAATTTTTCTAGTTTAAAATTCTCAAAACTCGGTTCTAAATACACCAAATCTTTGGTTTGATAATTCAACAACAAGGCTTGACGGAAAAACTGAATGCAAAATTGTAAAAAATTCTTTTGCGTTTCTCTTCCTTCTTTCGCAATTGTGGTGCTCCAAACAATTAAATCGGAAATAACACTTGCGTTACCTTTCGCTTTAAATGCGGCACGTACCCAATTGATAAACCATTCTTCAAAAACACTATCGTCGTCGTCTTTGTGTAATAAATGCAACGCTTTATTATAATTTCCTTCACTTTGATGGGCGATTTTTTTAGCCAAATTCGCCTCTACTTGATGTTTATAAATTAATTTTTCAGTAATCACTTGTTCTGGCAACGCTAAGAAATCAACAACTTGACAACGAGAAATTATCGTTTGTAATAAATCGTCAATACTTTCAGAAATTAAAATGAAAACCGTTTTCTCTGGCGGTTCTTCTAATAATTTCAATAATTTATTGGCTGCATCTGTTCTCATTTTATCAGCCATCCAAATGATCATGACTTTATAACCACCTTCGTAGGCTTTTAAGGATAAATTTTTATTAATCGCCGCCGATTCTTTAACGCTAATAATCCCTTGTTTTTTCGGAATTTCTAGTTTTTTATACCAATCAAATAAACTGGCGTATGGATTTTCTTTTAAGAAACTTCTCCATTGTTCTAAGAAATTTGAACTCACCACGCTATCACCTTTAACATCATCCGTTGAAGTAACAGGATATACAAAATGCATATCGGGATGCGAATAATTGTCGAATTTTATATTACATGCCGATTTTCCCGTATTGTTTTCGCCATCAACATTGCTACACAAAATATATTGAGCATAGGCAATCGCCATTGGCAACGTTCCAGAACCTTCAGGACCAATAAACAATTGGGCGTGTGGAATTCTTCCTGCGTTGGCAGTAGTAATTAAAAAGTTTTTAATGTGGTCTTGACCAAGTATGTCGTTAAAAAGCATCGAGCAAATATAAGAGATTTTTGTCTTGGTTTAAAATCAAACTTTTATATTTGCAATTCTCTTAGTATAAAAACAATAAACAACATATTCCTATGAAAACTATTTTCGATATCAATTTTAACAACAAAAAAGCTTTAATCCGTGTAGATTTTAATGTGCCTTTAGATGAAAATTTTAAAGTGACTGATGCGAACCGAATTGAAGCCGCAAAACCAACAATTGATAAAATTTTAAACGATGGTGGTTCGGTAATTTTAATGTCGCACTTAGGAAGACCAAAAGGAAAAGAAGACAAATATTCGTTAAGTCATATCGTTTCAAAAATTGAAGAAGTTTTAGGAAAAAAAGTAATATTCGCTTCAGATTGTAGAGGTGAAATTGCTAAGGCAGCAGCAGCCAATTTACAAAACGGTGAGATTTTATTGTTAGAAAATTTACGTTTTTATGCGGAAGAAGAAGCTGGAGATGTTGGATTTTCTAAAGAATTAGCCAGTTTAGGTGATGTGTATGTAAACGATGCTTTCGGAACGGCGCACAGAGCACACGCTTCGACTACAATTATTGCGAACGAATTCCCAAATGACAAATGTTTCGGAGCTTTATTAGCGAAAGAAATTGAAAGCATCAATAAAGTATTGAAAAACTCTGAAAAGCCAGTTACTGCAATACTTGGAGGAAGTAAAGTTTCTTCTAAAATTACGATTATTGAAAACATTTTAGATAAAGTCGACCACATGATTATTGGTGGTGGAATGACGTTTACGTTCATCAAAGCGATGGGCGGAAACATTGGAAATTCTATTTGTGAAGATGACAAAATGGAATTGGCTTTAGACATCATGAAACAAGCGACAGCAAAAGGCGTGAAAATTCATTTACCAGTTGATGTAGTAGCTGCCGATGCCTTTTCAAATGACGCGAATACGCAAATTGTAAATGTAGCTGAAATTCCGGCGGGATGGCAAGGTTTAGATGCTGGTCCGAAAACTTTAGAAATGCTAAAAGACGTAGTTTTAAACTCAAAAACCATACTTTGGAACGGTCCAATTGGTGTGTTTGAATTACCTGCTTTCGCTAACGGAACGATTACTTTAGGAGATTTCATTGCAGAATCAACTAAAAACGGATGTTTCTCTTTAGTGGGCGGTGGTGATAGTGTTGCAGCTGTAAAACAATTTGGCTTAGAAGATAAAATGAGCTACGTTTCTACTGGTGGTGGCGCGATGTTAGAAATGTTAGAAGGAAAAACGTTACCAGGAATTGCGGCTATTTTGAAGTAGTTTTATAAAAAGAATTTCTACTCTGTATTATGAAAAAAACAATATTTCTATTAATTTTTTCGATTTTTTTCAGTTGTGGTCAAAACCATAGTTGGAGAAAAATGGAGAAAAAAAGAAAGCAAGAGTTTATTAGTAGTCCAGAATTTAAAGAAATTATCACTTTGTTCTCTCGTGAAGAAATAACATTACAAGACTTTGATAAAGAGTTAGGATTTAAAGACATAATAAAAGATTCGTCTTATTCAGATCTTCCTGATGTAAATGATATGAAGAATTCGAAGAAATGGCTTTTTCATTTTCAAGAAACTAGAAAGTTAGACTTTAATATTTCACAAGTTATTCGTGGAGTAGTAAAAGATAATGATTTTTATATTTTTAATTTTGCTGTCAGAAATGATACTATTATTGGGGTCAAATTTTCGAATGGAGTTACTGTTTTTTCAGAAGGTAATTTTGTTTTTTATGAAAATTATTTTCATAAATCAATGGATAATTACATAAAAGATCATAATAATTTTTACAAATCAAAAACAAACAAATACAAGGGTAATTTAGGACCACTACACATAAATAGTTTTGGTACACTTTTTAACGGAACTGGATTTGTAATTATTAAAGATTGTCAAATAATGATTCAGCAATTTGAAAGAAAAAACAAACGTGTTTTAAAAAAATGGTTAACCTCGATGAATCCTGAAAAACAAGCTTATGCCGTTCAAGGATTTTATTATTTGCAAAAACATAAAGGTTTTATAATAACTAAGGAAGAAGAATTATTAATTGATCATGTTAAGAATTTAGATAGAACTATAAGATGTAATGGAAATTCTTTCGTAAAAACTAAAGAAGTATTAACTCCTGAATATTTTGATAAACAATATTTATATTTAAAAGACAGAGGTTTAATAAAATAAAAAACAAGAATTTCGAAATTAAATCCACCGCCCAAAACTCTAAAAAAACGTTAAAAAGGAAATTTAAACGTTAAAAATTGGGCGTTTAACAATAAATAAAATATATTTGCGTTCATACAAGTAATTGTATACTAATGATTTAGATAAAATGCTCCGGTAGTTATGGAGAAAAAACATATAAATAAATGAAGAATTTAATTGTACTTGCAGCTGGTTTTCTGTTTTCAAACGGAGTGTTAGCACAGGAAAATATTGAAACAAAACCCACCTTTTTTGAACCTAAAGTATCGTATTTAGATTCGCTTAAAAAAACGTTCAACAACCACGAAACTAGTGCTTGTATCGACCAAAGATGGACCAAAGAATTATCAGATGCAACGTTATCAAACGAAATGTTTTTCGATATTGAAAACCTAAACATCGACGAAAAAGTATCGTATGATTTAGATACGGAATTGCTAAAAAAACGTTTACACAAGTTAGACGTGCAATCGCCTTTCGTAATTGAATACAATCCAGCTTTAGAAAACGTAATCAAATCGTTCTTAAAAAATAGATCTAAAAGTTTTGAAAGACAAATGGCTATTGCAGAATATTATTTTCCATTGTTTGAAGAAAAATTATCAAAATACAATTTACCGTTAGAAATCAAATATTTAGCGATTGTTGAATCGGCGTTACAACCGAAAGCTAAATCTAAAGTGGGAGCTGGTGGTTTATGGCAATTTATGCCAGCTACTGGTAAACAATACAAATTAGACATCACAACGTATGTAGATGAGCGTCACGATCCAATAAAATCAACAGAAGCAGCTTGTCATTACATGATGAACATGTATGAAATTTTTGGCGATTGGAGTTTGGTTTTGGCGTCGTACAATTGCGGACCAGGAAATGTGTCTAAAGCGATCAGACGTTCTGGCGGAAAAACAGATTATTGGGAAATTAGAAAATATTTACCACAAGAAACGGCTAATTATTTACCTGCGTTTTTAGCTACGATGTACATTTACGAGTTCAAAAAAGAACACGGTTTAGTGCCTCATAAAGCAGAAATGAAATATGCAGAAACAGATACTGTAATGGTAAAACACGCCATGACTTTCAAACAATTATCTGATTTATTAGATATTTCTGAAGAACAATTGGAATATTTAAATCCAATTTACAAATCGAAATACATTCCATCAATTGGTGATGAGCATTTTTACTTGCGATTGCCGAAAAATAAGATCGGAATTTTTGTATCGAATGAAGAGAAAATTTATGGATATTTAGCATATTTAGAACAAGAGAAAATTAGAACTATTCAATTAGCTCAACAAATCAGAAAACGAGATAGTATTGCAAAACAAGATTCTATAGCGGTGGCTTCTACTTTCAAAATGAAAAGCAATGATACAACAGAATACGAAGAAGTCATAAAAAAACGAACTAAAGAAGTAGTTAGTAAAAACTATCATAAAGTAAAATCTGGTGAATCACTGGGTGTTATTGCAGATAAAAACAATGTGTCTATTTCCGATTTAAGAAAATGGAACAACATCAAAGGAAGTACAATCAATGCCGGACAAAGTTTAGTGATTCAAAGCACCAAAAAAGTCACAGTCAATGAAGTGATTAAGAAACCGAAGAAAAAGTCGGAAGTTATAGAACCTGTAGTTGAAAATGCGGTTGCTGAAAACACGGAAATTTCAAACAATGAACCAGTTAAAGCTAAATCTGAAAACAAATACACTTCTGCGAAAAGTAAAATTGATATCAAAGAAGATTATTACATCGTTCAAAAAGGAGATTCTATTTTTTCAATTACAAGAAAGTTTCCAAATTTAACAGCAGACGATTTAAAAAAGAAAAACGATTTAAAAACAGACAACATACAACCAGGAATGAAATTGAAAATTCAGGGTTAATCTTTTTTAAAACACAGATTACACAGATTTGCACGGATTTTTTTCTTTGTAAATCTGTTTTTTTTGCACTCAAAAGTAAAATATAACTTTATTTGTTTTTTGTGTAAATCTGTGAAATCTGTGTTTATTTTTTGCAAAACTCTGTAATTTTTTGTGAATCTTTGTATATCAAATATAAACACACCTTGAAAAAAATAATTCTTTTACTTATATCCTTTTGCTTGCTTTCTTGTTTGGATAACGAACAAGAGAAAAAAGAGGTTGTTGCTAAAAATCCGTATTTGAATCAGAACTCAGTTACGGTTTTAATTCCGATTTCGCTTTGGAACGGAAAAGTGGGTGAAAAAATTAGAGAAAAATTTGCCGCTCCAATTGCTGGTTTACACGATTGCGAAGCTGTTTTTACCTTACTTCCTATTCATACGAATTACTTTCCTTCAGCTGCGAAAGCGTCTAGAAACATATTGATAATTTCTTCAAGTTTTAAAACACAAACTTCTCACGTTAAAAATAAATATGCTGAAAATCAGAATATTTTTACATTGCAAGGAAAAAATGAAGGTATTTTATTGAATCAACTTCAAACCGCTTCTAAAGAAATTATGAATACCTTTTATAATTCGGAACTGAATTTGTTGTTAGCAAAAAATAAAATCAATACTAAATTACAAAATCAAATTAAGAAGAAGTTTTTGGTCGACATTCAAATTCCAGTAGCTTATCAAAAAGCTTTACAAGGCAAAAATTTTTTATGGCTGCGTAAAGATGTGGGTTCTGGAAACAATAATTTACTAATTTATACCGCTAGTTTTTCGGCCTTATATAATAAAAATGCTCTGGTAACAAATAACTTATTTATTCGAAATCAGGTTTCAAAACTATATGTTTTAGGTAAAACAAATGGAAGTTATATGATTACCGAACAAGCTTATTATCCAAGTTTTCATACTACAGAAATTCAAAACAATTTAGCTTATGAAATGCGAGGAAGTTGGGAATTTCATAACGATTTTATGACTGGACCGTATGTGAATTTTGCAATAAGAGACAACAAACGTAAAAGATTTATTATAATTGATGGCTTTGCTTACAATCCTGTGCATTCTAAAAAAGAATTAATGTTTGAAATGGAAGCTATTATTAAATCGACAAAAATATTATAAAATAAAAACACATAGGAACATAGAAAAATAATTGAATTGAGAAGCTTCGCTTTACATAGTAAAACAAACTATGTGTTCCCGAAATTTCGGGACTAAACTATTCTTAAATAAAAAATCGAACTATTTGTCTATGTGTTTAAAACAATCAAACATGATACAATTCAAAATAAAGCCATTTAAAGAACTTTCTACAACAGAACTATATGAAATACTACAATTACGTTCAGAAGTGTTTGTAGTGGAGCAAAATTGCGTCTATCAAGATGTTGACGGCAAAGACGAGAAGGCCATTCATGTTTTAGGCTATTATGAAGGTGTTTTAGCAGCGTATTCTCGACTTTTTAAACCGAATGACTATTTCTCTGATAGTTCTATTGGTCGTGTGATTGTAAAAGAATCGCACCGAGATAAAAAATTGGGACATGATTTAATGCGTGCATCAATTGCAGCAGTAAAAGAGTTGTTTCATGAAACGAACATTACGATTTCCGCACAATTGTATTTGCAAAAATTTTATGAAAGTCATGGTTTTGTTACCGTTGGCGAAAGTTATTTAGAAGATGATATTCCACATATTGAAATGAGGAAAGTTTAGTATTCAGAAAATAAAAAAACCCAGTCAAGTATTTAGTTTGACTGGGTTTTTTTTGTTTAAATATTTTTGTTATTCTTTTATTATTTTAGCGTTTTTTATTCCAGATTCTGTATGTATTTTTAGAAAGTAATTTCCAGCTTCCAAATTAATTAAATTCACATTATTTTCAGTTAAAGAAATTGAACTTAAAATTCTACCAGCTACATCATAAATCTCGACTTTCATTACCTTATCGTTTGTATTAAAATGCAATATATCTTTTACTGGATTTGGATAAAGTGAAATAATTTCCTTCGTTTCAAAATCTGAAACACCTAAACTTTGAATGGTTGAAGTATAATTGTTAGTTACAATTGGGTTGTTATAATCAAAATAAATATTTACTTGATTGCTAAAAGAATCACCTACAGCTAATGACGGTTTTGTTTTAATTTTAAAAGAAACATAGCCATTATTATTTCCTGTAGCAAATGGTAAATTGATATTTTCAAAAATAAATTCCACTTGGTTTGTATTGGTTATTCTTGTGTTAAAGTTGTGACTTCCACTAATTGGTACTAATGTAGATACATCAAATTTAGATACATCAATCATGTCTTTTACAACGATATTTTGTGCGTTAGCAGTTCCTGTATTTTGAAAACGAATTTGATAATGAACATATTCTCCAACAATATCTGGTGCTACAATTTTTCCTTCCAAGCATGTTTTATCGTTTGGATCGTATGCGTTTACAACAGTTTGATTTAAATTCGAAACATTATCATAAGAACTTTCATCCGTTAATCCAATAATCTCAGCATTATAGTTTAATATAGAACCAGAAACCACAGAAGGTGTTTCGGTTGGCGCGTTTACATTAAAAATTACGTTAACTGATCTGCTTTCAAAAGGAAGTAAATTAGTAAATGTCCAATTTAATAAGTTAGTTGTTTGGTTAGAAAGGGTTTGATTTGTAGAGACAAAATCTAAAACACTATCATCAAAATTTAAATTTATATTTCCATTTTGTGTTTGATTTCCTTTGTTTTTGTAAACCAATTTATATTCAGCGTCAAAACCTGGTCTGGCAGGAACAATTGGTAAAAGAGTTATCTCTAAATCGTTATGGTTTCCATTTGGAGTAACACAAAAATTTTGGATTAATGGACTTATAGTGGTTGGAAAATCAACATTTAAAAATGCAGGTGAAAAAGTATAATAATTTGAATTTTCAAAAGTTGGCGTAATAGTATATTGTCCAGCTGATAAAGGAATTGAATAATTACCAGAGTTATTTGCAAAATAACTATTTGTAACCCCATTATTTGCAATATTTAAGTTAATCATTGGAAACGAAATATCTCCTGCTCCACAACCGTTGTTGTTTATATCTAATAGGCTATTTCCTTGGATTGAATAAAATGTGCCTGCAGGATTGAAAGAACAATATGTTGTGAAAACGGTATTTGATAAACTAGAATCTAAGGATTGTAATAATAACTTTTCGGATTCACTATCTACACAAATTTTTGTAACAGAATTCCCAACATTTATAGACGTTAAATTACTATTCCCATTTCTTAAATTGATATATTTTAACTGATCATAGTACCACCCATCGGAATAGTTAAGTTGACTAATATTAGGGTTTGAAGACAAATCTAAACTGGTTAAATAAATCCCATTACTAGAAATATCTAAAACACTTAAATTTACAAGATTTTGTAAGTATATTGTTTGTAAATCATTCGATGATATATTTAATTCCTGCAAATTTGGAAGACTGTTAAAATTGAATGTTTTTAAGTCATTGAATGATAAATTTAATTTAAAAAGACTTGGTAAATTGCTTAAAATAAAAGTGTTGTTTGGAATGTTGTTGTGGTTGGTAATTTCAACATCATACAAAATTGGTAAATTACTTAAGTTAATTCCTTGTATTGCAGTATTATATATTTTTAATTTATAAAATGAATTCAAATTCTGAAAAAGTATAGAATTCAAAGTCGAACATTGGATAATTTCAACATTATACAAACTTGGTAAATTATTAAAATCTAAATTTGATATGTTAGAATTGCTACTTATACTAAAGTCATGAAAAGCGTTTAAGTTGTTTAAATTAATACTATCAACTGAAGTATTAATAAATGACAAACTATACAAATTTGGCAAATTTGAAAAAGTATAAACTGCATTAGTTTGTGGATAAAGATTATAATCAAAATCCATATCGTGTAGTGAAGGTAAGTTAATTAAAGATGTAGATAAAATGTCATTATTGCTCACATCTACCGTATATAAATTTGGTAAATCATGTAGGTTTAAGCTTGTAATAGCATTGTTATCAAGTTTTAATTCATATAAACTTGGTAAGTTGTTTAAAGTAAAACCAGTTAAAACACTTTGTTGTGATTTAATCCTATATAATTGAGGTAAATCATGAAAATTAAATGTGGTTACTCCTATAATTTCAATCTGATAAAGCAATGGTAAATTAGTTAAACTAAGAGTACAATTGTCTTTAACATCTAACTTAACACTTGTAAGATTTGGTAGTGCATTTAAAGTCAAGTTATACGGTGTAGTTTGTATACATTTAAAATTAAAAGTTGTTAAATTTGGTGAATTTGTTAACTGAAACTGACTAATTGTATTTTGAGTAAAATTAATTGTTGACAGCAAAGTATTATTATCAATATAAATAGTGTCAAAATTATCAGAAAAAGTATAATTATTATTAAACGTTAACAAACTCAAATTTGGCATATTATTAATATTTATTGAGTTTCCAACACTTGTAGAATAATTAGTTATTAAAGGTAGGTTTGATAAAGTTAAATTAATATTTGGATTATTACCATAGTTAATGTTGGTTAAGTTTGGAAAGTTTGCAATCACCAAGTCTGTAATAGTACTTCCACCACAATTAAAGTTAATTAGAGATGGTAAGTTATATATTTCAAGCGAAGTTAATGGCGTTCCAACACCAGAGTTGTTAAATCCGCAATTTAAGGTTTGTAAATTATTAAAATCATGAACAGATAAAGTTGTTATATTAGTATTGGTTATACCCAGTACATTCAAATTGGGATTTCCTGAATATTGAAGTGACGATAAATTACCGCAATCATAAACACTTAAAGTTGTAAGATTGTTGTTTGAAACGTTTAAAGTTGTTAGGTTAGGTTTTGATATGGTAAAGGTTGTAAATAAGTTATTTGAAATGTTTAAATTGGTTATTGCCGAGTTTAACGGAAGTGTAGTTAATTGATTATATGAGCAATCAACTGTTGTTAAATTTGTAAACGGATATCCATTATTGAAAACACTTAAACTAGTTAAAGCATTGTGTGAACAGTTTAAATTTACTAAACTTGAAATTGAACCAAAATCACTTCCTAAAGTTAAAGTTGTTAATAAAGGATTGTTGGTTACTGTTAAATTTTGTAGCGATGTACTTGGATAGACTTTTAAGGTGTCTAAAAAAGATAAACCATTAATTGTTAAAGAAACAAAATTATTTGAAGAACAATCTATTTGTTGTAAATTTAAGTTTGCGCTAAAATCTATAGTAGTTAATACATTACTATTACAAAGTATTTTTTTTAAATTAGTAAAACTTTGAATACCAGTTAAATCGGAAATATTTTTTCCTGATATTCTTAATCTTTGAATAACAGATGCTTCAGTTAGTTGAATTTGCCCATCATTGTTTGTGTCAGCATCACTTTCGTAAGTTCCATTTAAATCAGCATCAACGCACAACGATGTTAATAAAGCATTCTTGAAATTTACATCTGGAATTGTAACTGTTTGAGCGTTACAAAATGTAGAGATGATAATAAATAATACGGTAATTTTATATTTCATAATTTAGATTTTAAATAACAGCTAAAAAATTTCTGTTGTTAAGTTTATAAATTTTTACAAATCTAAATCTTTTTGTGAATAATATCGCTTTTGTACAGATAAGGTTTGTTAAAAAAAACATCTCTAAATTGAAATGAGTAAAACATAACTTAATCTTCCTTATGAAAGATATAAATTTTGTAAAATAATAACCCAAAAAAAACGATAAAAAAGCTTAACGAAACATAAAACGCTTGGTTGTTGTTTGTGATTTTAAAATAACATACCAAGCCATATAATATAGCAGGAATTATGCACCATATGATAAGTTTCTTTTTCATGGTGTTTTTAGTTATAAAATTAATACATAAACTATGTGTTTCAAATTTATATTTTATTTAGATATTTATTTTATGGGTTTTCCATAATTATTGTTAAAAAAAATACCGTTTCAAGTGCCTGAAACGGTATTTTTTAATTCTATTAAATGGTTTTAAATCTTAGTAATTACTAATTCTACTCTTCGGTCAAATTCAGTTCCTTTGTTTAAAGGTTGTGTGTTGCCATAACCTTTGAAAGTTAATCGGGCTTTCCCAATTCCGCGAGTTTGTAAATATTTGTATACTCTTTCTGCACGGTTTTTAGAAAGTTCTCGTTTTTTGGTATCTTTATCAATGGCTTCTTTATGAAAAGTGGGTGTGCAACAAACATGTCCTTGAACTTCAACGTTTAAGTTGGGATATCTTTTCAACAGAATCGTAATTTTATCTAATTCTTTTTTAGCGTTTTCTTTTAGTTTACTGCTTCCTGCATCAAACAGTAATTTATCTAAATATACGCGATCGCCTACTAAAGCATTTTTTCTAATTGTAGAATATAAGCCAGGAATGTGTAAATCTTCTACCACGAAAGGTTTGAAATTTAAAACCACATCTACTCGACGGTTTTTTGAACGTGCATCTGGAACATTTTCTTCCAAATCTTCGTCAATCATTACTTTTCCTTTTCCTTCAATTTTTACGATAATTTTATATTTCACCCCTTTTTTTACCAACATGGTTTTCACGCTATTGGCTCTGTCTTGAGATAATTTGTAGTTGTAATCCACTTTTCCTACATCGTCACAATATCCGTAAATAGAAACGCTTTCTAAACGAGTTGTGTCAATTAAACTTAAAAAATGCACAACGGCTTCAGATTGTAATTGTTTGATTTCACGAACATCGGTATCAAAATAAATGGAGTGAACCGTTTGTTCTTGAGAAAAACAAAAACTTATGGAAAGTACTAATAGGGCAAAAACTAGTTTCTTCATCTTATTTTTTTAAAATTTTATTGTATTCTGTAGGATTATTTAGAATTTGTTGTGCTTTTACAACATCTGAATATTTGGTAGAAACGTACTCATAAAAAGCAGTTCGGTAGCCATATCGCAATAATAATTCTTGCAAAAGTAAACGTTTGATTTCTTCTTTGTTTTTATCTAATTCTTTTTCTTTAGTTTTTTCGATTGCTGTTTCTAACTGTTTAATTTCAATATTTAAATCACCATCAATTTTATCCTTTTTGGCAGCTTCTAAAAGGTTTTTTAAAGATTTGTCGATATTGGTACTAATTTCAACCTTTTCTTTCTTTAAATACGCTTTAAATTCGTTGTATTCTACATCTGAAATACTTGAAACATTTTTCGCTGTTGGATTTCTGTAAAATAAAATAGTTGCAAATTCGAAAACGGCTTCAGAGTTGGCAATATTTAAACTGATGTTGCTTTTTTTCATATCGGCAATTTCCACATCTGGTAAAACACCACCACCATCATAAACGGTTCTTCCGCCTTTGGTTTTGAAAGCATTAAATTCTTTTTCTGTCGTTTTAATTGCTTTTCCGTTGGCGTCTTTTTTGCTGTAATCTGTAGCTTGAATACATCTTCCAGAAGGTGTGTAATATTTGGAAATAGTTATTTTTACTTGTGTTCCGTAGGTTAAATTAAATGGGCGTTGCACCAAGCCTTTTCCAAAACTTCTGTTTCCTACGATTACTGCTCGGTCTAAATCTTGCAAGGCACCAGAAACAATTTCAGATGCAGAAGCACTTCTGTCATTTACGATAATAGCTAATGGAATTTCTGTATCAACAGGTGAATTTTTAGTTTTATACACGTGATTGTGAACCGTGTTTTTAGATTTTGTAGTCGTAATTACTTCGTCCTTTGCTACAAATAAATTGCAAATATTTACGGCTTCGTGCAAGAGTCCACCCGGATTGTCTCTTAAATCTAAAATAATTTTAGTTGCGCCTTGTTCTTTTAGAGTTAACAAAGCTGTTTTAGTTTCAGCAGATGCTTTTTCGTTAAACTTTTGCAGAACAATATACCCTGTTTTATCGCTTAATAATTTAAAATAAGGAACCGCTTTTATTTCTACTTCGTCTAAAATAATTTGTCCTTTTTTTTCTATTCCTTGTCGGAAATAAACAATATCAATTTTAGTGTTTTTTGCGCCTTTTAAAAGTTGAGAAGCATCGTCTTTAAAGTCTTTTAAAACTACATCCCCAATTTGAGTAATGATATCTCCAGCTCTAAATCCAGCTTTGTCTGCTGGCATATTTTCGTAGATTTCTTTTAGAATTATTTTGTCGTCTTTTCTTGTAATTAACGCGCCAATTCCGGTATATTCTCCAGTATTATTGATTTTAAATTTTAAGACATCTTGTTCGTCAAAATAAACGGTATAGGGATCTAATTCGGCTAACATACTTTTTATGGCCACATCCATTAAGTTACCCGCATTGGTTTCGTCTACATAATTCTGATTGACAGTTTTATATAAATTTGTGAAGATTTCAATTTGTTTGGCTAATGCAAAAAAATCATTTTGAAAACTTACTGCAATAAATAAAAATCCAGCCACAAGTGTTGGAATTAGTATCTTTTTTTTATTTAGAAAACCCATGAGTGGTAGTTTAATTTTTTACGAATTTAATTAAAATCTTCAAAAACCAATCCAAAGTTATGATTTACTTCACCGTTTCCTTAAATTTTTGGAACAATTGTAGGGTTTTTTCTTCAATTTCTTGGTATGAAAGTTTTTCTTTGGTTTGATAGAAAAACATTAAAGCATAAGGTTTACTTAGGTTTTCTTTCAATAAATTTTGGTTCAAACGATAACATTCTCTTAATACTCTTTTAAAATAATTTCGGTCAACAGCCTTTTTAAAATATTTCTTAGAAACAGAAACGCCCATTAAAATTTTTTCAGAATTTTGTACATCCGTATTTTCAACATACACCAATCGTAGCGGATATTTCGACACGGATTTCCCTTCAGAAAACAAACGGTCAATTGTTTTATGGCTTTTAAGTTTTTCGTTTTTTGGATAAGAAAATTGCATGTTGCAAAGGTATAAAAAAAAAGCCATCTTGTTTTTAGCAAGATGGCTTTAGATTATTTACTTTTTACTTTTTTTTAAAAAAGAAAAAAGAAGGTTTAATTTTTGATAATTCTTTTGGTAACGGTATCGTTTTCAGTAGAAATTTTTACAAAATAGATTCCGTTTGAAGCATTACTTAAATCAATTTGAGTTAATTGTGTAATAGATTTGTTCTCCATTTTTTTAATTAACTTTCCAGTGATATCATAAATCTCCACATTTTTCGCATCAATATTATTTAAATTTAAATTAAATACGCCTGTTGATGGATTAGGATACACTTCAATTTGATTCATTTCAAAACTATCTGATGATAACACACCACTAATAACGAAATCATCAATTTTAACACCTAAATCATTTGTGTTGTCATCTGAATGGAATACTATTCTAAAAATAACATTTGATTGTGTGCTTAACGCTGATAAAGGATAGGTGTAGGTTGTCATTGTAGTGTTAGCGCCAGTCCATTGTCCGCCAGGGCAGTTATTACAATCTGTACCTGTAGTTTGTGGTGTTCTGTTGCTGTTATACCAACCTGCACCAGAAGTTCCAAGTAAACTCCAAGTTGCTCCAAAATCAGTTGAATATTGTACGTATACGATATCCCAGTTTATTTCTAATGAATAAGCTAATTTGAAACTAATTTGAGGATTTGAAATGTTGTTTAAATTATAACATTGAGACACTAAGTGCGATTTAATTTTGTCAGGATAATTTCCACTTAAGTTAGATAAATACGCTGTGTTTCCTGAGGTTGCTAATGCATCAGTAGTTCTATTTCCTCTTTTCCAACCATCATTACCATCATTTTGAACGATTAATTCGTCTGTAACAGCAGCAAATGTATTCACAGCTCCTATAGTTCCGGCATCATTTATATAAAATTTCCCGTTTCCTGAATTGTTATCATAAAATGCATCATTTGAAGCAGTTGTATTAAATTCTAATTTATGTGCCCCTTTAGTTGTAACAATAGATGGCAAATCTATTACCTGAGTTTGACCCGAAAGAATAGTTCCATTCCATGTATTTGAATAGGGAGTTCCATCTAATGTATAATTACTAGTAACACTTGTAATGGTAGTTAAACCCTCGTTTTTAACAGTAATTTGAGGTGTTATTGTATTTGAAGAACAGGAATAGGTTGGGGTAGGTGAGTTTAAAGAAACAAAACTTAAATCTGTATTTGGTACTTGAATTGGAATATTTGTTTGCCAAACTCCTCTTCCATACGTTCCAGCAATTAATTTACTGTCTTTTAAGTTAATTTCTAAATCTCTAACTGGAGAGTTCGGTAAATTTGTATCAAATGGTTGCCATGTAGTCATGGTGTCGTCTGTATAATATACTCCTAACTCTGTTCCTACATACAATGGATTGTTTGTATTTCTTCCTTGGTGAACAATAATGTTTTTTGGTATTGAAGGTAAACCTGTTGCAATTTGATTAAAAGTAACACCACCATCAATTGATTTTAAGACTAATCCAGTTGTTCCAGATTGAGTAATGTAAATAATTGAATTGTTTAAATTGTTTACTTCAACTGAAGAAATTGCTTGACCACTTGTATATATTAAATTGAAAGTTACCCCAGCATTTGTACTTTTATATAATCCAGTTCCATTTGCTACATAAATAATGTTATCATTTGACGGATCAATTTCTATATAATCTATGTTACCAGCTCCTGTTACTAAACTGTTTTGAGCTACCCAAGCCCCATTTACTAATTTAAATAATTTAGTAAAACCAGCATATACTTCACCTTGGCTATTTAGTTTCAAGGGAACAATCCAGTTACCTTGTGGTTCGCCTGTAGGCGCTGCTACAGCAGTGTTTAATGAAGTTCCGCCATAATATGAGATATTTAAATTTCCACCAAATTGGCTAAAACCATAAACGACATTACTATCAACAGGACTAATTGCACTATCCATTCCATCTCCAGAGTGATACCCATACCATAAATTACTAAAGTAAGACCAACCTCCATTATCTTGTGCTCCTCCAGAAACTCTGGTACTAGTTTGTTTGGCAACAGAAATTCTATAAAATTGATTCGTTTGTGCATCACCATTAATGTCTGTGAAAGTCAATCCGTTATCTGTTGATACATAAATTCCACCATCTGAACCACAATAAATTTTTCCACCAATTTCTCTTAAAAAGTGAATATCAGCATGTGTAAATGATGCGTTTTTAACATTCCATTGATTAACTCTAGAAGTTGTTACACCTCCATCTAATGATTTCCAAATATTTAAGGCACCTGTAAAAAATCTATCTGCGTTGGATTGAGAGACACAAAAAGCAAAATCATACCAAGCTTGATCTGCTTCTAATACATTCGTACCATTATCTACTCTAGTAAAAGTTGTTCCACTATTTGTAGATTTGAAAATACCTCTTAATGCTGAAGCAAATGCTTGAGTTTGTGCAGAAAAGACATAAACACAATCCGGGTTTGCAGCCGTTACATCTATTATTCTTCTTCCTGTAGCTGCATTTTGACCAATACCAAAACCTGAAGTTATAATAGTAAACGTATCTCCGGTGTTTGTAGATTTATAGAATGATGCATCAGTTGTTGCATATACAACAGTTGGATCAGTTGGTTTAAAACGAATAGAACCTTGTGCAAAATTACCAGCTTGTTCGTTAGTCCATGTTACACCACCGTCTAAGGTTCTAAATAAACCCGTACTAGCAGCACATAAAATGATTTGATTGTTTGTTGGGTGCATGATTAAATCACCAGCTCTTGTTCCGATACCTGTAAAAGATAAACCAGTAGTTGTCCAGGTTGCTCCACCATTAATTGACTTCATTACTCCAATTGAATAAGTGTCTAATGCATCTTTATCACCAGTTGCGATGTAAATAACATCAGGATTGGTGTAATCAATGGCAATTCCTGAAACCCCAATTTGTGGTAATTCATCTGTTAAAGGCAACCAATTTACACCTCCGTTTATTGTTTTCCATAATCCTCCTGCAGGAGTACCCATGTAAATAATGTTTGGATTGGTTGGGTGTACTTCAATAATATTAACACGTCCTCTGGAACGTGTGTTGTCTATTGCATTTTGTTTTGGCCCAATTGGTTCCCAATTGCTTGGAGGCAAAGCAAGTGCATTTGCGCTTCTGTTTCTTTTAGAATTGTTCTTTTCTTCCCAAGCTTGCCATAATTGTTGTGGGGTAAAAATAGTTCCATCGGGATTCAATTGACTTGCCCAATTCGTTTCCCATCTTTTATAGGGTTTAAAACCACTTCCTTTTACATTCGGGTCGTGAGTCTTCCAGTATTCTGTTGCTCTTTCAACTTCTTTTTGATAATCATTTAATTGATCTTTTGGTACGTTTGCATTCCAAGGTGCACTCGGGTTAAACTGCGAGTATCCCATAAATGAAAACAATACCATAATATAGTACATTTTTTTCATAACATGAAATTTGGTTAATTAACAAAATTATAAAAAATATTATTAACAATCTAGCTAACAAGTGTTAAAAATAAATTATTTTTATTTTTTACATGTATTTTCTGTAAATAATAAAATTATATTTATTAGCTATTTTCCCGTAATTTTCTTCCTGATAATTTTCTTCCTGTTTTTTTTTCTATTTTTTATTTATTAAACTGAAAATATTTTTCAACAATTCAAAACGAAATGAAAATCTTAAAAAGATTGCTTTTTTTACAACAATAACATAATTTATCATAATAATATTATTTACATTTAAGTTGAGGATATAAAAAAAGCTATCTTGTTTTAACAAGATAGCTTTTGTTTTTTCTGTTTTTTTCTGTTTGAAAAAAGAAAAAGATAGAATTTTAGTTTTTGATTATTCTTTTAGTGATGGTATTGTTTTCGGTTGTAATTTTTACAAAATAGAAACCGTTTGAAGTATTTGATAAATCAATATAGCTTTGATTATTGATTAGCTCCATTCCGTTTTTTTGCTGAATTAATTTTCCACTAATATCATACACTTCCATTTTATTTGGTATTAAGTTTCCGAAAGTTATATTAAAAATTCCTTCTGAAGGATTGGGGAAAACCGCAATTTGATTCTCTTCAAAACTTTCAGCGGATAACACACCATTAATAACAAAATCGTCAATCTTTACTCCTAAATCTTGAACCGCATCATCAGAATGAAACACTACTCTAAAAATAATATTTGATTGTGTACTAAATGCTGATAAGGGATAAGTGTAAGTCGTCATGGTTGTATTTACCCCGGTCCATTGTCCACCAGGGCAGTTTGTACAATCTGCACCTGTAGTTTGTGGTGTCCTGTTACTATTATACCATCCTGCACCTGAAGTTCCTAATAAATTCCAGCTAACACCAAAATCTGTAGAATATTGTACATAAACCATATCCCAATTTAGTTCTAATGAATAGGCTAATTTGAAACTAATTTGCGGATTTGAAATGTTGTTTAAATTATAACATTGAGACACTAAATATGTTTTTGTAGAATTTGGATAATTTCCTGTTAAACTTGTTAAATAAGCAGGGTTTCCTGAGGTTTGTATGGCACCACCGATTCTATTTCCTCTAACCCAACCGGCGCCTTCAGATATTACAATTAATTCGTTTGAAGCGGCAGTAAAATTATTAACAGATCCAATTACACCATTGTCATTATTATAAAAAGTTGTGGCACCAGTATTGTTATCTAAATAGGCATCTCCTGTTGTTGTGGTGTTAAAACTTAAAGTGTGAGCGCCTCTTGAAGCAGTTATCGCTGGTATGTTTATAGTTTCATTTTGTGAAGCTGCAATATTTCCAGTCCAATTATACACATATGGTGTAGTATCAACCGTATAGTTTATAGTTAAACTTGTAATAGCACTCGTTCCACCATTTTTTACAACAATTTGAGGCGTCACAGAAGTCCCACAATTTATATTTAATGTTGGATTATTTACAGAAATAAATTTTACATCTGTTGGAGGAATTTGAATAGGAATATCAGATTGCCAAATACCACGCCCATAAGTAGCCGCAATAATTTTATTATCTTCTAAATTTATTTCTAAATCTGTTACAGAAACATTAGGTAAATTGGTGTCAAAAGGTTGCCAAGTTGCCATTGTGTCGTCTTTGTAATATACTCCTAACGAAGTACCAACATACAAAGGATTATCTGTATTTCTTCCTTGATGAACAATAATATTTTTAGAAATTGAAGGTAAACCTGAAGCAATATTGGTAAATGATGTTCCTCCATTTATAGAAACCATAGCTTCTCCGCTAGCACCACTTCTAGTAATATATACTATATTGCTATTAGAAGAGTGAACTGTAATACTTGTAATGTTTGAAGTTAAGTTAGAGGCTAATGAAAATGTTACTCCTGCATCAATACTTTTATAAAGGGAAGTGCCATTTGCAACGTAAATTATATTATCGTTAGAGGGATCTATAGAAATCAATTCTAAGTTTCCTGTACCTACAGAATTCGTGTTTCGTAGCACCCAAGCGCCATTGACTAATTTGTATAATCCATCAAAACCTGAATACATATTTCCTTGACGGTCACCTCTTAAAGGTGTAACCCAATTTCCGCTTAAACCACCTGGCGAGCTTACGCCACCAGAACTAGAATTCCCAGCAGTATTTGAGATATATAAAGATGACCCATTTTGAATGAAACCATAATATAAATTGCTGTTAGTTTGACTAATAGCTGTGTCCATTCCGTCTGCTCCATAATAGTTTTTCCATGCTCCACCGCTGTAAGCATGTCCACCATTATCTTGTAAACCACCCACCATATTATTTGAGGAAGTTTTCGCTACAGATATTTTGTAAAACATACTAATTTGAAGCCCTGCAGTTAAACTAGTAAAATTGGTTCCGTCATTAGTACTCATATAAATTCCGCCATCACTTAAACAAAATAATTTTCCATTGATGTATTGTAAATGATGAATATCGGCATGAGTATAACTTACTCCAGTAGGGTTACTCCAACTGTTCACTTTTGTAATTGTAGTTCCTCCATTTGTAGATTTCCATACATTTAAGCAACCTGTAAAAATTAAATCTTTGTTTGTATTAGATACCGTTAAAGCTAAATCATACCAGCCTTGAGTAGATTCTAGAAAGTCTGTTGTAGTTTGAGTAGCAGTGAAAGAAGCGCCACTATTTGTAGAACGATAAATACCATTTAAAGCATTACTACCATTTATACTTAATACATAAACGTAAGTGTTGTCAGCGGGTGTTACATCTAAAATCATTCTACTTGTTGAGGTCGAAGCTGACAATCCTGTGCTAACAATTGTAAAAGTATCCCCTGTATTTGTAGATTTATAAAATTGATTAGATGTAGTTGCGTAAACAACCGTTGGATCATTTGGTTTAAATCGTACCGAACCTTGAGAAAAATTACCACTTTGTTCTACTGTCCAAGTAGTTCCCCCATCTATGGTTCTGTAAAGTCCAGTAGAAGTAGCACACAATATAATTTGATTGTTTGTAGGATGCATGATTAAATCTCCAGCTTGGTTTCCTGTTCCAGTAAAAGTTAACCCAGTTGTTCCCCAAGTTAATCCGCCATCAGTAGATTTTAAAACACCAATAGAATAGGTGTCTGAAGCATCTTTATCTCCAATAGAAATAAAAATAGTATTAGGGTTGGTGTGATCAATTGCAATTCCTGAAACGCCAATTTGTGGCAGTTGATCAGACATTGGAGTCCAAGTAGATCCAGCATCTGTAGATTTCCAAATTCCTCCGGCCGGCGAACCTACGTACATAATATTAGTATTTGTAGGATCAATAGCAACAGCACTCGTTCTTCCTTGTCCAGATGACCACGAACCTGTATTGGTATGTGTAAAAGGCCCAACTGGTTGCCAATTACTTGGTGGTAAAGCCATTGTTGAATTACTTCTGTTCGCTTTTGCGTTGTTTTTTTCTTGCCAAGCTTGCCAAAGTTGTTGAGGTGTCATAATGGTTCCGTCATCATTTAACTGATTTTCCCATTTATTTTCCCATCTTTTAAAAGGTTTATAGCCGCTTCCTTTTTTGTTTTTGTCATGCGTATTCCAGTATTCATTAAAAAGGTTCACTTCGTTTTGAAAACTAGAGTTTTTGGAGTTCAAATTATTGTTTTTCCATGGTGCATTTGGATTGTATTGGGAAAATCCAAAAAATGAAAAAAGTAAAAATAATCCTAAGTAAGTGTTTTTCATTGTGTTAGTTATTGGTTAGGTACAGCAAACTTAATAATTTATTTTTTATGAATTGTTAAAAAAGTTAGTTCTAACCCAAGTTTTTATACTTTTGTAACTAAATCTTTCATGATGTTTAAAAATAAAATTTTCACAGTTTTCTTTGTGAGCTTATTAATTGTAATTTTTTTTTCTATTTATAGTTTAATCAATAGAAAAAACTTGCCTGTTATTATGCCAAGAGATGTAAATCCGGAATTGGTAGATTCTTTAGTACAACATATTGGATATAATCATAAAATAGCACCTTTTGCTTTTACCAATCAAAATGGAAAAAAAATAACCAATAAAGAGTATGACGGGAAAATTTATGTAGCCGATTTCTTTTTTACAACGTGTCAAACGATTTGTCCGAAAATGACCGATAACATGGCTTGGTTGCAAGATAAAATTAAAGACAATCCGAAAGTGAAATTACTATCTCATTCTGTTTTCCCTAATGAAGATACCGTTGAGGTATTGAAAAAATACGCTAAAGAAAAAGGCGTTATCGATTCCAAATGGAATTTAGTCACTGGCGATCAAAGAGAAATTTATAAAATAGCACGTCAATCGTATTTGGTGGTAAAAACAGGAAAACCAGAAGAAATGTACGACATGGTCCACACCGAAAATTTTGTTTTAGTCGATCAAAAAGGAAGAATTAGAGGGTTTTACAACGGTTTAAATATCGATAAAAAGGTAAAAGGCGAACAAAACTTAACGCAGTTATTGGAAGATATTGAGTTTTTGAGTGAGAAAGATTAGTTGTGTTTTACTTATTTGTCAGTCTGAGCGGAGTCGAAGACCATTTTTGTAAAATAGCACTTCGACTCCGCTCAGTGTGACAATTCAATGTATTAGATTTAGTAAAATCTCCAATCAATTATACTTCATCTTCCTTAAAATTCGTAAACTCTCCTTAAAATAGATATAAACTAGCGGATTTTTATAGGCTTTTAAAACACTTTTGGCATCAATCAATTTGTGTTTGGCTTCTTTAAAATTGTTTAAATAACAAATCATTAAGGTGTGCGGAATTCGTAAGACTTCCATTTCTGAAACATCTTTGTTTTTGTGTAATTTTTGAATCGTAATTAACACAGAATTATAAATATGATGTAATAATTTCTTGTTGTATTGCGGCGGTTCAAACAACAATTCGGTTTCCATTTTATAATAGCCATTATCGTAAAAATAAAAGGTTAATTTTTCTAACGGATAATAACTGGTTTTGTCATTTAATCCTAATTTCACATATTCTGTAATCGTAAAACTTTCCGCATCGTAACTAATAATTACTTCATCTTGATTGGAATAAAACAACTTAATCTGTTCGTTTATTAATTCAATATCTACCCTAGAGTAAAAGATTTCGTTTCGCACCACCTTTTTTTTCCCAGCCCAACACACCACAAAGTTTTCTTTAAAAACCTGATACTGATTGTCTAAATCTTTATGTCGAACCGTAATAAAATCTAACACACCATCTAAGGTATGTTTGATATTATTTCTCGAATTATTTTCAATACTAATTACTGTTTCTACATTAGATTTTGAAGCAACAATCTTTTCTTCCGTAGGTTGTGTATTGCTTCCAATACGAATGAAAGTTGTTCCCGTAAAAATCGTATAAATGTTTTTCTTAAAGTAAGAAACTTTGTTTTTAGGTTTTATCGTAACCAAACCCACCACTTTTTCTTTGGGTAAATTCGGAAACGGAATGTTATCGTACGTAATTTTTGGTGGATTTTCTAAATAGGCGTTGACTAAATTTTGAATGCGACTGTCGTCAAAAAAATCATCGCCTACAATTTCATTATCATCGTCTTCCACACCTACTACAATGTAAGAATTGTTAAACGGATTCGAATTCGAAAGCGCACAAATGTGTTTTAAAAACTTCCCTTTTCCTTCTTTAGTATGTAAATTCAATTGGCGTTTTTTATCATAAAAACTGTTTTCGTTATTATGCGCCAATAAATTTTTTACGAGAAGCCGTTTATTAATCATTTTTTTATTTGATGAAATTAATATAATTGTTAGTCTGAACTTAGTTGTAAACCTTTATTTAACATTAAGAAATTAATGGCCATTAAGACTTAATAAAACTTAATTTCTTAATGCTTTAAATTTTTTCAAACAGACTTATTTTTTCATAAATGGTATGATTTTAAGGAATTTTAGTTCCGATACTTTCGGTCCAAATAGCAAACCAATCCTCTAATTCTAATTCGAAATTTTCTAATTTTTGCAAGGTTTTAATACGTTCCACACTTGTTGTTCCCACGACAGGTTTAATTTGTGCTGGATGTTTTAAAATCCAAGCTAAAAGTAAAATATCTTCGGGTAAATTGTATTTTGATTCTAATTTTTTCAATAATTCTTTCAATCGAATCGTTTGTGGAACTTCTTCTTTATAAATGGAACCTAACGGATTCCAAGCCATCGGTTTGATACCGTTTAATTGCATATAATCTAACTCGCCATTTAGCATAGGTTGCAAATGTGTCGCCGAAAATTGAATTTGATTATAAGTAACCGTAGTGTATTTTCGAATTAAATCGGTTTGAGAAGGCGTAAAATTCGACAAACCAAAATGCACAATTTTTCCAGAAATTTTTAATTCTGAAATGGCTTCTGCTACTACTTCGGTTTGCATTAACGGACTTGGTCGATGCAATAACAACACATCAATATAATCCGTTTTTAAATTTTTTAGCGAATTTTCTACACTCGCAATAATATATTCTTTACTATAATCGTAATGTTTAATGCCATAATCTCTTTGGTCGCAAACATATTTGATGCCGCATTTAGTAATAAAATGAACGCTTTCTCTGTCTACATTCATTGCTGCCCAAGCGTTTCCAAAAGCCGCTTCCGTTGTATAGCCACCATAAATATCGGCATGATCAAACGCACAAATATTTTCTACCAAACAAGTTGCAATGAGTTGTTGGATTTCAGTGGTATTGAATTTCTTTCCCCATTCGCCCCAATTCATGGTTCCGGCAATAATTGATGAAGTTGGTGTAGACATAATTGTAAATTTTTATTAAAATTAGTGAGTATTTTTTAATTATGCGTGAAAAAACGCTAATTAGGTATAATTTAACCGTCAATTAACATTGAGAAAGTTTGTTTTTCACGCAAAGCCGCTAAGTCGCCAAGCTTTAGGTTTTCTTCTTTGCGACTTTGCGTAATTTTACACGTAATTGAATCGGATAAATAAAAGGTATTCCTAAGGTAATAATCCGTGTAAATCTGTGAAATCCGTGGTAAACCAAACTAAACTCTTAATTATTCACTAAAATTTCACCTTTCCCCTATAATTTAACGGACCATTAACAACAAAAAATATTTTTATATTCCAACTTGCATTGTTAAAGTATTTTTTTAAAATTTACACCCGAATTAAACCAAATCAAATGCAAGAAAATAATACAAGCATCGACATAAGTGCCATCAATGAAAAAATTGAAAGAGAAAGCGCTTTTATAGATTTATTGACTTCCGAATTAAGCAAAGTTATTGTGGGTCAGAAATCCATGATTGAACGCTTATTGATTGGTTTGTTAGGTCAAGGTCACGTTTTGTTAGAAGGAATGCCTGGTTTAGCTAAAACGTTAGTGATTAACACACTTTCAAAAGCTGTTCACGGAAGTTTTCATAGAATTCAGTTTACTCCAGATTTGTTACCTGCAGATGTTGTAGGAACGATGGTTTATAATTTTAAAGAAAACGAATTTACCGTAAAAAAAGGTCCAATTTTCGCCAATTTTGTTTTAGCAGATGAGATCAACAGAGCGCCAGCCAAAGTGCAATCGGCATTGTTAGAAGCGATGCAAGAAAAACAAGTTACCATTGGGGAAACGACATACAAATTAGACAATCCCTTTTTAGTTTTAGCGACGCAAAATCCAGTCGAGCAGGAGGGAACTTATCCGTTGCCAGAAGCTCAAGTCGACAGATTTATGCTTAAAACCATCGTCGATTATCCGAAAATGGAAGAAGAGCAATTGATTATTCGTAACAGTTTAAAAGAAAGTGCTGCGACAATCAATCCAGTAGTAAGTATTGCTCAAATTATCAAAGCGCAAGAAACGGTGAAAGAGGTTTATATGGATGAGAAAATCGAAAAATATATTTTAGATATTGTTTTCGCCACGCGTTATCCAGAAAAATACCGTTTAGAAAGTTTAAAACCTTTAATTAGTTTCGGAGCTTCGCCTCGTGGAAGTATCAATTTAGCGTTAGCTGCGAAATGTTACGCCTTCATCAAACGAAGAGGTTATGTGATTCCAGAAGATGTTCGCGCCGTGGTTCACGATGTGTTACGACACAGAATCGGTATTACATACGAAGCAGAAGCCGAAAACATTACTTCAGAAGACATTATCAATAAAGTTTTAAATCAGGTTCAAGTACCTTAAGGCAGTTTACAGTCGCAGTTTACAGTTGTAGTACTGAGACTGAAAACTGAGACTGAAAACTGAGACTGAATAAAAATGGAAACCAAAGAGTTACTTAAGAAAGTTAAAAAAATTGAAATCAAAACCCGGAGATTGAGCAATCATATTTTCTCGGGGCAATATCACACGTCTTTTAAAGGACGCGGGATGACTTTCTCCGAAGTGCGACAATACCAATACGGCGATGATTTTAGAGCGATTGATTGGAATGTTTCTGCCAGAAATAACGATGCTTTTGTTAAGATTTTTGAAGAAGAACGGGAACTTACCATGATGTTGATGGTGGATTGTTCGGGTTCACAAAATTTTGGAACTTCGGCACAAAATAAAAAAGATATTGTGACTGAAATTGCTGCAACTTTAGCCTTTTCAGCCACACAAAACAATGATAAAATTGGTTTGATTTTATTTACCGATGAAATTGAATTATTTATTCCACCAAAAAAAGGAAAATCACACGTGTTACGAATCATTCGTGAACTGATTGAATTTCATCCTAAATGTCAAAAAACCAATGTTTCTGGTGCTTTAGAATTTTTGTCAAGTGTGATAAAAAAACGCGCGATTGTGTTTGTAATTTCCGATTTTATGACTTCCGATTTCCAAAAACCGTTACAAATTGCGTCCAAAAAACACGATGTAACCGGAATTAGAATTTACGATGCACGTGAAAAAAGTTTACCAAATGTAGGAATGATTCAAATGCAAGATGCCGAAACAGGCGAAATGGTTTGGATAGATACACAAACTTCAGAAACAAGATTGGCGTACGAAAGAAATTATATTTCGAAAGTAGAAAACTGTCAAAACATGTTTAGCAAATGCGCTGCAGGTTTGGTAGAAACCGAAACGAACGAAAGTTACGTAACGAAATTATTAACCTATTTTAAAAGTAGAACGTAATGAGTGGGTTTGTAACTTTAAAATCGAAATTAAAATCGTCAGTTCGAGTGTTCCGAAGAAGCATGAATCGGAATGTATCGAGAACTTTTGCTTTACTGATTTTTCTATTCAGTTTTTCTTCTGGATTCTCTCAAACTGTTGGAACAATGGTTTCCAAAAACGAAATCAAAATTGGCGAACAAATTCAGTTGATTTTAAAAACAAAAGTAAACGATAAAGATTTAGTAGTTTTCCCAGATTTAGATTCGATTGGAAAATTAGAAGTTGTGCAATCTTTTCCGCCAGTAAAAACAAAAAAAGCCAATCAAATTGAATGGACAAAAAAATATAATTTGACGCAATTTGATGCTGGGAAATATAAAATTCCATCGTTAGAAGTTGTCGTAAATAAAAAGAAAATTAATTCTGAAAGTATAGAAATTTCAGTCGTTGATGTCGTTGTTGATACGACAAAACAAAAAATGCACGACATCAAAGAAGATGTAAGTATAAATTTAGAAAAAACTAAACAAAAACCAGAATTATCAGATAAAGAAGTACTTTTAGGTTTGCTATTTGCCTTGGTTTTAGGTGCGATATTTTATTTTATTCTTAGATTAAAACATCGAAATAAAAAGAAATCTGAACAATATATTTCGCCATATAACAAAGCTTTTATACGCTTTTCGGAAGTCAATAAGCAATCGAATTCTAAAGAATATTATTCGAATTTAACTGAAATTATTAAATCATATTTCGAAAAAACTTTAGAATTTTCAGCCTTAGAAAGTACGACGGAACAATTTATTTTCAAGTTAAAAAATGCCGTTGCTGAGAAACAATTCGAAATTTCAGAAACAACGATTACTCAAATTGAAAAATTATTCACCAAAGCCGATTTGGTAAAATTTGCGAAAATTTCTGTATCAGAAGAAGAACAAAATGCAGACAAATTGGTTTCAGAAAACATCATCAGCTTATTTCATAAAACGCTACCAACTTCAGCCGAAGAACAACGTTTCGCCTTAGCTAAATTAGCCGAAGAACAAAAGCAACACAAATATAAAAACATCAGACAAACGGCATTTATTGTCACGTTTTTGGTGTCGATTGTTTCTGTAGTTTTCTTTTTCGGATGGGAAAATGTTACGAATTATTTCAATGCGAAAATCAACGGAAAAGACGCCGATTATTACTTGAAAAAAGAATGGTTGGTTTCCGAATACGGATTACCCATTTTACAAATTGAAACGCCTGAAATTTTAGTTCGTGATTCGGTAACCTCGAAAAATCCAAACCTTAAAAACATTTCGCAGTTTTCTTGGCAAAAAGTGTCGGATAAATTGTCAATTTCTATACAAACCGTTGCCTATAAAGATTCTATCAATCCTGATTTAAAAGTAATTTTTAATGACGAATTAGCCAATTTAATGCAATTGCAAGCGAAAAACATCAAAACAACCGCCAGAAAATTTCAAAATGTAAAGAATCTTTCTGGAGATCTTTTAGAAGGAACTTACGAAATTAATGAAGGTTCTGAAACGAAACAAATGCGCTTTTTAACCATTTTTATTTCGGATAGTTACGGTTTGCAAACGATAAGAATTACACACGATGCCAAAGATAAATTCGCCAAAAATTTCATAGAACGCGTTACCAATAGTCTCGAACAAATAAACCAAGAAGATGATGAATAGTTCGTTTATGCATCCGCACTTTTTATGGTTGTTGTTGGTGATTCCAATAGCCTTGTATTGGCATTATTTTATCAAAAACCAGCAAGAAGTCGCTTTAAAAATGAGTACAATTGAAGGTTTGTCCACAAAAAAGTCGCTTTTAATTAAGTTACGACCTTTTTTATATGTCTTGAAATTATTGGCTTTAGGTTTTATAATTATCGCTTTGGCGCGACCAAGAAATACACAAAAATCGAGTTACACAGATAATACCAGCGGAATTGATATCGTAATTGCGACCGATGTTTCAGGAAGTATGTTAGCCACAGATTTTAAACCCAATAGACTAGAAGCGATTAAAGAAGTAGCTTACAACTTTATTCAAAAAAGAACGAATGACAGAATGGGTTTAGTAGTTTATGCTGGGGAAAGTTATACTAGAACGCCTGTTACTTCAGATAAAGCAATGCTTTTAAATTCACTGAAAGAAGTACAATATAACGGAATGGTCTTGCAAGACGGAACTGCAATTGGTATCGGTTTAGCGACAGCAATTAACCGATTAAAAGACAGCAAAACGAAATCTAAAATTATTATTTTATTGACAGATGGTGTAAATAATTTAGGAAGTTTAGATCCGATTTCAGCCGCAGAAATTGCCAAAACGTACGGAATTAAAGTCTATACAGTTGGAGTAGGAACGAACGGAATGGCGAATTTCCCAGTAGCAAAAGATGCAAACGGAAACATCGTTTTTCAACCACAAAAAGTAGAAATTGACGAAAAATTAATGCAAGAAATTGCAACAATAACTAACGGAAAATATTTCAGAGCAACAGATAATAAAAAGTTAGAAGCCATTTACGATGAAATTGACCGTTTGGAAAAATCTAAAATTACAGAAAACCGATTTATGATGTTTGATGAACAATTTCGACCTTGGTTGTTAATCGGTTTATTTTTATTGGCTTTGGAAATGATTTTAAATCGCACTCTTTTTAAAAGTTTCATCTAATGTTTGAATTTGAAAATCCATATTATTTTATTTTGCTGTTGCTGATTCCAATTGGTTTAGTAGCGCAAAATAAGTATGTCAAATGGCAAACGGAAAAACAAGCGGAATTTGGTGCCGAGAAAGCCGTTCAAAAATTACTTGTTAACGCTTCCAACCAAAAACAACGCTTGAAATTTACGCTTCAATTAATGGCTGTGTTTTTTATAGTTTTAGCTTTAGTGAATCCGAAATTAGGTTCGAAAGTAGAAACCGTTAACGCAAAAGGTGTGGAAATTGTTTTCGCTATCGATGTCTCGAAAAGTATGTTGTGTAAAGATGTTGTACCAAATCGATTAGAAAAAACCAAACAAATAATCACCCAAATTATCAATTCTATTGGAAGTGATAGAATCGGAATTGTGGCCTATGCAGGAAGTGCTTATCCAGTTTTACCCATGACAACCGATTATGAATTAGCAAAAATGTTCACGCAAAGTGTCAATACCGATTTGATTTCTTCACAAGGAACAGCCATTGAAAGTGCCGTTCAAACCAGTGTAGATTTCTTTGATAATCCAACATCTGGAAAAGCAATTATTTTGTTTTCAGATGGTGAAGATCATGAAAACGCCAATTTTGATGTGTCGAAAGTAACGAAAACTAAAAACGTAAAAATTATTACGGTCGGAATTGGAACTAAAAACGGCGGAAATATTGAATATGTGGATGAATTCGGTTTTCAACAAGTTAAAAAAGACCAAAACGGTCGAGTGGTTATTACAAAATTAAACGACCAAGTTTTACAAAAAATCGCTTCGGAATCTAAAGGAACTTATGTGTACGAAAACCAGATTTCAAAAGCGGTTTCTAATATAAAAAATGCTTTATCTAACGTGGAACAACAAGAATTTAAAGCCCAACAATTGGCGCAAAAACAATCGCAATTTCAGTGGTTTTTAGGAATTGCCTTTTTGTTGTTGTTGATAGATTTCTTTATGGTGAATCAGGATTTCAAAGGATTTCACGCTAAAAAATGGTTGACTTCTAAAAAGTTTAACTTGGTTTTAGTAGTTCTTTTTCTTTCGGCAACTACTTTTGCACAAGAGAAAATAAGCAATTCTCAGCAAAAAGAAGAGCAATTGCGGATTGTAAAATCTAAGGAGAAAGCTCAAAAAGAAAAAGCGGAATACAATTTAGGTAACACGATTTACAAAAACAAAAAGTATAGTGAAGCGATTACGAATTACAAAAACGCTTCAGAACTTGCTAAAACGGATATCGAAAAACACAAAGCGTTTCACAATTTAGGAAATGCGTACATGCAAGACAAAAATTATAAATCGGCAGTTGACGCTTATAAAAACGCATTAAAAGCCAATTCCAAAGACGAACAAACGAGATATAATTTAGCATTAGCTAAAGAAATGTTGAAAAAATATCCACCAAAACCGAAGCCTAAAAACAAGAACAAAGACAAAAAAGACGATAAGGAAAAAGGAAAAAACAAAGAGGATAAGGAGAAAAAAGGAGAAGGGGAGAATAAAAAAGACAAGGAGAAAAAAGGAGACAAGGAGAAGAGAGATAGGGAGAATAAAAAGAAACCAAGTGCCAACAAACAACGCATGGACAATGTGTTAAAAGCGATTGGGAATGACGAAAAGAAAGTACAAGAAAAAATAAACGCAAATAAAACAAAAACGAATACAAAAGTTTCAGAAAAAGATTGGTAAAATGATAAACACATAGAAACATAGATTAAGAATTGTTTTAAAGAAGTTTTATTTCGAATTTAATGTAAAGTAATACAGTCTAAACCATTTAGAAATTAAGAAAATTAAGGGGCAACTTAATGTCTTAATGGTTAAATTCAAGAAGTAATTTGAAACTTAAATGATATTCTTGATTTATTAGTTTTAGTTAACAAAGCTATGTTCGCTTTAAATAAGTGAAACGCCTTTACTTAAAAACAAAAACTAGGTGTCTATGTGTTTAAAAATATAAAAGATTGGTAAAATGATAAACACATAGAAACATAGATTAAGAATTGTTTTAAAGAAGTTTTATTTCGAATTTAATGTAAAGTAATACAGTCTAAACCATTTAGAAATTAAGAAAATTAAGGGGCAACTTAATGTCTTAATGGTTAAATTCAAGAAGTAATTTGAAACTTAAATGATATTCTTGATTTATTAGTTTTAGTTAACAAAGCTATGTTCGCTTTAAATAAGTGAAACGCCTTTACTTAAAAACAAAAACTAGGTGTCTATGTGTTTAAAAATATAAAAGATTGGTAAAATGATAAACACATAGAAACATAGATTAAGAATTGTTTTAAAGAAGTTTTATTTCGAATTTAATGTAAAGTAATACAGTCTAAACCATTTAGAAATTAAGAAAATTAAGGGGCAACTTAATGTCTTAATGGTTAAATTCAAGAAGTAATTTGAAACTTAAATGATATTCTTGATTTATTAGTTTTAGTTAACAAAGCTATGTTCGCTTTAAATAAGTGAAACGCCTTTACTTAAAAACAAAAACTAGGTGTCTATGTGTTTAAAAATATAAAAGATTGGTAAAATGATAAACACATAGAAACATAGATTAAGAATTGTTTTAAAGAAGTTTTATTTCGAATTTAATGTAAAGTAATACAGTCTAAACCATTTAGAAATTAAGAAAATTAAGGGGCAACTTAATGTCTTAATGGTTAAATTCAAGAAGTAATTTGAAACTTAAATGATATTCTTGATTTATTAGTTTTAGTTAACAAAGCTATGTTCGCTTTAAATAAGTGAAACGCCTTTACTTAAAAACAAAAACTAGGTGTCTATGTGTTTAAAAATATAAAAGAATGGTAAAATGAATTCATTAATTAAAATAGTAGTAACGATTATTCTGCTTCCTTTTTTAGCTTTAAGTCAAGTTAAATTGGAAGTAAAAATAGAGAAAACGAACCTAAAACTAGGTGAGATTACTCAAGTTAATTATGTTTTTAATGAAGAAGGAAGAAACTTTGTGCCGCCTAGTTTTGCAGGTTTTAACAAAGGTGGTTCGTATGTTTCGTCTAACGAAGTGTATGACAATGGTGAGTATTCGATTCAGCAGGTTTATACTTATGTAATTCAAGCAGCAAAAGCTGGAAAAGTAACTATTTCTCCTGCTAATATTAGGTTTGATGGGAAAGTATATGTTTCTAAACCTGTTGTGGTTTCAGTTTCAAAAGAAAAAGCTTCAAATGCTATTCCTAGACAAAATCCAACAGCTACTCCAAAACCAAATTCTAATAATAAAACAATTACTGGCGCGAATAATTTACTGTTTGTAGATGTTGAAATGAATAAAACTTCCGCTTATGTAAATGAACCTGTTGAGGTGTATTATCGTATTTATTTAGCACCCAATTTGGAAGTTGAACTCAATAAAAAAATTGCGACAAAATTCAATAATTTTTGGAGTCAAACCGAAGATGTTCAAGGTGGTTGGGAACGTTCTGTAGTTAATAATCGTGTATTTAAATCTAAGATTTTTAAGAAAGCCATTTTGTATCCACAGAAAACGGGAAAACTAGAAATTTCGCCAATTACTTTAGATTTAAACATCAATTATCCAACTGGAGATTTTGATTTTTTTGGGGAACCAGAATATAGCGTTGCCAGAAGAGAAATTGTTTCAAATATCAAATACATTCAAGTAAATTCTTTGCCTGAAAAAGGAAAACCAGAAAATTTTACTGGTGCAGTTGGTAAATTTGAATTTGATGTTAACGTTCAAAAAAGCGAATTAAAATCAGGTGAATCCTTGCAATTAGATTTAATTGTTTCCGGAACTGGGAATTTAAAATTATTCGAAATACCAAAACCTAATTTACCTTCTAATTTTGAAGTGTACGAACCTAAACATCAAGAATTTATCAGCGAAAACATGAAAGGAATTTCAGGTAAAATTATGGATAGCTATACCGTAATTCCTCAAGAAAAAGGAAGTTTTAAGCTCAAACCTCAACAATTTTCTTTTTTCGATGTGCAATCTAAATCGTATAAAACCATTTCTTCTGATGCTGTTGATTTAAATGTATTACAAGGCGAGAAACAAGCTAATGTGTCTTCAGTTTCAAAAGAAAAACCATCAGTTAACAAAAAGAAAGAAGCAGAAAATTCTGGATTCGAATTTACGTTTATGCATTTCATCGGAACGGTTTCAGTTGCCGGATTAGCGTTATTGTTTTTCACTTTACGAAATAATAAAAAACCAATTGAAGAAGAAGTTGTTCTTGTTGAAAAACCACAAAAAAAAGAGTTTTCTGTTGCTGAAATTCAAGATTTTATTTCCAATAAAGAATTGTTTTATCAGAAAATGGAAGCCAAAATTGCGGAGTTTTTAGAACATAAATTCGCATTAGAAAAAGCAGATTTTAATAAGGAAACGATCATACAAAAATTTCAAGAAAACAAGGTTTCTCCAGAAAACACGACTGATTTCATAGGTTTATTACAAAACTGCGAAAAAGCCAGATACATGCCAACTTCTGATGCCAATATGCAATTAGATTTTGAAAAACTCCAACATTTAGTACAAGTTATTAATGCTTAAACTCAATAAAATTCAGATATTTACGTTTATTGTATATTTGTAGTTTAAAATGATTTCATAATTTATGAGAAAAATACTTTCCTATTTGTTTTTGAGCTTCACGCTTTTTTCTTTTTCACAACAGAAATTATGGAAAGGCTATTTCTCGTTTAATGAAATTACAGATGTTAGTCTTTCTGAAAGCAAAGTGTTTGCAAGTACGAAAAACTCAGTGTTTAATAAAGATGTTACTTCAAATATTTTATCCACTTTTACTTCGGTTAATGATGTAAAACCTGATGAAATTACCGCTATGCTTCAAACTTCCAACAACTTTACATTAATTGGAAATAAAAATGGTTTAATAATATTGATTAAACCGGATGGGAGCACTTTAGATAAAGTGGATATCATTACAGATGTTCCAGTTCCAGCAAACGCCAAAAAGATAAATGATTTTTACGAATATAATGGAAAAATTTATGTGTCTACTCAGTACGGAATTAGTGTTATCACGTTGTCTAATTTCGAAATAGAAAACAATTATTACATTGGAAATTCAGGTGAGTTTTTAGACGTTTTACAAACTACCGTTTTCAATGGTGAAATTTTTGCAGTTACTCGAAATCAAGGAATTAAAAAAGCTACATTAAGCAATCCTTTTTTATATGATTATTCGCAATGGTCTGTTTTTAATACTTCAAATTGGGTAAGTATAGTAACGTTTAACAATCAATTAGTTGCTATGAATACCGATGGTTTTACGTATAAGTTTTTAGGAAATGCACCACAACAATTTTCTCAACAATTTTCTTTTGGTTTAAAACTAAGAACAGACAATACCTATTTAACCATTAGTAGTAAATTCCAAATTTTAGTTTACAATCAGAGTTTTACATTAGCAACAAATTTGTATACCATTCCAACTTATACAGATATTTTTACGTGTGCGATTACCAAAAATGACAAACTATATATTGGAACAAGTAAAAGTGGTTTGTTTGAAACTACTATTGCGACCCCAACAGTATTTACAAATATCTCTCCAAACGGTCCAATTCAAGATTATTCGTTTAAAGTTACCAAAACCACTAACGATTTATGGTTAACACACGGAAGTTATGACAGAACCTATACACCAGATTATAAATTGCAAGGAATTAGTGTGTTTAATACAAATAAAGGTTGGGTAACAATACCAGTTTCTGAAGTACAAGGTGCGGTTTCCTTAGCAGCAACAGTTGAAAACCCAAGAAATTCCAAAGAAGTTTTTGTAGCTTCAGGTCATAGTGGTTTGTTGAAATTTACCGATAAAACAAATGCGGTTTTATATAATCAAACTAATTTTTTAGAATCTATTGCTTGGGCTCCTGGTTTTATTTCCGTTAGAATTAATGGAATGAAATATGATAAAGAAGGTAATTTATGGATAACAAATGCCTTAGTTAATAAAGGTCTTAGAGTATTAAAAAACAATAATACTTGGCAATCTTATGATTTAAGTTCTGTGGTTGAAAGTCCAGATTATGCACATTATGGAAATATTGATATAGATAAAAACAGCACCAAATGGATTGCTACTTATGGGCGAGGCATCATTGCTTTTAATGAAAAATATAATAATAAGTTCGTGGTTATTAACCAAGAAAACGGTAATTTACCAAGTAATGATGTGCGTTGTGTTGCAGTAGATAATCGAAATCAATTATGGATTGGAACTTTTACTGGTTTACGAATCATAAATAGTGTAGATAGATTTGTTTCCGAAACCGAATTAACAACTACAAATATTGTAATTCAAGAAGGCGATTTAGCGCAAGAGTTATTTTATCAGCAAGTAATTCAAGACATTAAAGTAGATGGTTCCAATAATAAATGGGTAGCTATTGCAGATGCTGGGGTTTTTCAAGTAAGCCCAAACGGACAAACTACTCTTAGAAGATTTACAAAAGAAAATTCACCATTACCCAGTAATAATGTGTTAGATATTGAAATTGATGAAGTTTCTGGAGAAGTTTTTTTCGCTACAGACAAAGGTCTGGTTTCTTATTTAGGAGCTTCAACAAAAGGGGATGAAACTTTAGAAAATGTATATGTATATCCAAATCCAGTCCGACCAGGATATTCTGGAACAGTAAAAATTTCAGGATTAATGGATAAAGTAAATCTTAAAATTACCGATATTGAAGGGAATTTAGTTTTCGAAACCACTTCTTCTGGCGGAACTGTAGAATGGGATACTACAGCTTTTGGAAAATACAAAGTGGCTTCGGGAGTTTATATGGTTTTTGTGACATCAAGTGATGCTGCAGAAACCAAAGTTAAAAAAATAATGGTAATCAGATAATGCAAATTAAAACACAAGCTATTGTTTTAAGCGCTATAAAGTTTCAAGAAAAAAGTTTAATTGTAAAATGCTTCACACAATCTGATGGCTTAAAATCGTATTTTATACAAAGTGCCTTTTCTTCTAGAAAATCGAATCAGAAAATTGCTTATTTTCAACCGTTGACTATTCTCGAAATTGAAGCCAATCATAAAAATAAAGGCACATTAGAACACTTTAAAGAAGTTAAATTAGCTTACACTTACCAAAACATAACTACTGATATCGTAAAAAGTTCCATGGTTCTTTTTTTGTCGGAAGTATTGCACAATAGTATTTTTGAAGAAGAGAAAAACGAGAACTTATTTTCTTTTTTGGAAACTTCATTAATGTGGTTGGATACGCATGATTCGGTTTCCAATTTTCATTTAATTTTTTTATTGCAACTCACCAAGTTTTTAGGATTTTATCCTCAAATGCAAGAAACTGATGCGGAATATTTTGAAATGATTGATGGTGTTTTTTCTCCCTTTCAAGGCACTAGTTGTTTAAACCAACATGAAACGCAACTCTTAAAGAAACTTTTAAATTTAAGATTTGAAGATACTCAGAAAAACTTCCATAAAGAAGAAAGACAACTACTGCTTAAACTACTAATAGAATATTATTCTATTCATTTACAAGGATTTAAAAAGCCTAATTCTCTAGAGGTTTTAAAGGAAATTTTTAGTTAACCTTAGTTGAAATTCAAAAACAATATTCGTAATAAAACATAAAAAAACATAAAAAATTGTTTTTTTTTTAACTTTTTTAAATAAAAAATCTTAAATAAATTTAGTTTTAGTTGACAGGTTAAAAAAATTATGTAACTTTATTTCAAAGTTTAAACAATGTTTTTTTGTTTAAGGCCCCCGCTTTTCTTCATATAATTTCTATTTCTATGAGAAAAATCTACTTCCTTTTTTTCGTGATTGTCACAAATTATAATTATGCTCAACCACCTATTACTAGTGGGCCAAATTGGACAGTTACTAATTTAACTCCAAACAATGTTTTAAATTTCCCTACAGAAATTACCTATGGACCTGATGGTTTTTTATGGATTACCGAAAGAGTTGGAAAAAAAATGGTTCGAGTTAACAAAACAACCGGTGCTATTACTACCATGATAGATTTATCTGTACAAGTATATCAAACAGCAGGTCAAGATGGACTTTTAGGTTTTGCCATTCATCCAGCACTTTATGCAAACGTCGCAACAACCACTAATAATTATGTTTTTATTGCTTACACTTATAACAGTAGCGGAAGAAAACTTAGAATTTCTCGATTTACATTTAATAACGCCACCAAAACTTTAGGAAGTGAATTGACTTTATTACAAGGTATGCCAGCCAGTAACGACCATAATTCAGGAAGATTAATTTTTGGCCCCGATTTAAAATTGTATTATTCTTTTGGTGATCAAGGAAATAATCAATTTGCGAATGCTTGTTTGCCTATTTTAGCTCAAAACTTACCAACTTCAACTTCAGATTACGCCAATTATCCAGGAAAAATTTTAAGAATAAATACTGATGGGACTATTCCTACAGACAATCCAACTTTAGCCGGAATTAAAAGTCATGTCTATACTTATGGTCATAGAAATCCTCAAGGACTCGTTTTTGCACAAGATGGAACATTGTTTTCTTCAGAACACGGAGCAAAAGTAGATGATGAGTTGAATAAAATTATTCCAGCAAAAAATTACGGCTGGCCACAAATAGCAGGTTATTATGATAATATGGCGTATACGTATTGCAATTGGAGCACAGCTTCACCATGTAATGCTGGAAGTTTTTCCGATGATGTTTGTGCCGCTGGTGTAACTCCATTAACTGAATATAATTCATATCCAAACGGACCACCAACTAATTTTATGCCTCCAATTGGTACCTATAATAGTACAGTTTCGGTGGTTCCTACAGGAGGTTTCTTGGGTTGGCCAACTGTAGCGCCAGCAAGTATTGATATTTATGAATTAAATAAAATTCCAAATTGGGGAAAATCGTTGTTAATTCCGACTTTAAAAAAAGGAACTATTTACAGAGCAAAATTAGCTCCAGACGGCAATTCTATTATTGGAAATACCTACGAAATTTTCCATTCATCCAATGATAGATATCGAGATGTAGCATTAGATCCTGATGGTGTAACTTTTTATGCGATTACAGATAATTCTGGGAGTACTTCTGGACCGTCTGGTTCTACAGCAGTAACTATTGTAAACCCTGGAGTTATTGTAAAAATTCAATATACTGGTCCAACTGTCGTTAGTCCACCAATTGCGAATTGCCAGAATGTGAATGCAATTTTAGATATCAATGGTTCGGTTCCGATATTAGCCAGTCAAGTCAATAATAATTCTACTGACGATGGCACAATTGTTTCGTACACTTTAGATAAAAACACCTTTAATTGCACACATGTTGGTACTCCACAAACAGTTTATTTAACAGTGGTTGACAATCAAGGCGGAGAAAGTTGTTGTTCGGCAACAGTAACTGTCACTAATAATCCAGGTTTTATAACACCAACTGGGTTAGCGGTTCCAACTGTAACAAATACTACAGCAACCTTACAATGGAACAATCCTAATTTAGCCACCGTAGAAATTAGATATCGAGTAATTGGTTCTTTAAATTGGACACATCTTACCAGTTTAGCAAATACTATTGTAATTACTGATTTGTTACCAAATACTAATTATGAAACTCAAATTAGAAGAGCTTGTTTGGAAAATGTTTCTGCTTATTCTACACTTGTAAATTTCACTACCACTTCTAACTCATATTGCTCTGTAAGTGGAATTATAACTGCTGGACATAATTATATTTCTAATGTTTTAGTAAATACAATAAATAATTCATCTGGAAACAATTCGTATTCTGATTTTACAGCTCTTTCTACAGACCTTTCTGCAGGAACTTCTTACAACATCACTATTACAAAACCGTCAATAGGAACAGTATCCAGAACTTGTGGTTTTTCAGTATGGATAGATTATAATCGAGATGGTGATTTTATTGATTCGGGTGAAAGAGTAGCCTTTACTTCAACTTTAATTCTTGCAAGCGCAACAACCTGTGTTTTAAACTTTACCGTTCCAAATACCATAACTAGTGGTGCAACAAGAATGCGAGTGGAGTGTCAACAAACTGCTACTCCAACTGTTTTTTGTGGAGCAATTCATGCGTCAAATCCTTCAGAAGCGGAAGATTACACCATTAATTTGGTTTTACCTTGCGGGAATTTAACTACCACCTGGAATGGAACTTCTTGGAGTAATGGACCACCTTCAAGTAGTAAAGAAATTACCTTTGCAGGAGATTATTCATCAACAGGAATTGTTGAAGCGTGCCGTGTTAATGTAAATGGAAATGCTAATGTGGTTTTCAATGCCAATCACACTTTAGAAGTAACCAATGCTGTAGTTGTTGCTTTAGGTGCAAGTTTAACTTTTGAAAACAATGCGAGTTTACTGCAGATAAATGCAAATGCTAACACAGGAAATATCAAAATCAAAAGAAATTCCACACCAATGATTCGGCAAGATTTTACCGCTTGGGCTTCACCAGTTATGAATCAGCAATTATTAGCTTTTTCTCCTAATACGTTGTCAACACGGTTTTATGAGTATCTTTCAACGGGTTCCACAACCGCAACCGCTTATCAGACTATTGCACCAACTAATAATTTTGCAACCGGAAAAGGCTATATGATTCGGGTAGACAATACTTGGTCGTCAACAATTCCAACAATTTTTAATGGAGAATTTAATGGCGTTCCATTTAATGGAAATATTTCTCAAGTTTTAGGAATTGGTTACAATTTATTAGGAAATCCGTATCCATCACCTTTAAATGCGCGAGCCTTTTTATCAGATAATCCTAATGTAACCACGTTATATTATTGGACACATACAGCTGCGGCCGTTGGAGGATTTTATCCTGTTAATAATTATGCTGCATATACCACTTTAGGAGGTGTTGCAGCTGCTGCTGGTGGCGCTACACCTTTAGATTTTATTCAGGTCGGACAAGGTTTTTTTGTGAATACAGCCTCTGGTGGAACCGCTACTTTTACTAATAACCAACGAAGTTTTGGTTCGGCTAGTTCACAGTTTTTTAAAACTTCTTTATCCGAAGAAAAACACCGAATTTGGCTTAACCTAAACGATGCTAACAATAATTATAATCAAATCTTATTAGGTTATATCAATGGCGCTTCTAATGCTGTTGATGTTTCAGATGGTTTGGTTTTGAATGATTCGCAATCTTTAATTTATAATCTAATTAATAATCAAAAATACGTGATTCAAGCTCGTGAATTGCCTTTTCAAGATACGGATATAGTTCCTTTAGGATTAAAAATTAACCAAACGGGAAATTATTCTATTTCATTTGAAAATGCAGATGGAATATTTGAAAATCAATTTATCTATTTGAAAGACAATTACACATTTACCGTTCATAACATCAAACAAAGCCCGTATAATTTTTCTTCTCAAGTAGGTAATTTCACAGACAGATTTCAAATTGTATATCAAAATGAATTGTTAACACTTGAAGATGTTTCAAATGTTATAGTTTATTCAGATACCAATGAATTGTTTGTAAAATCTTCAAATGAAACTATTAAAGAAATACTAGTTTTTGATATTTTAGGAAGAAAACTATACGATTTTCAAAACATAAATCTCAATAGTTTTCATACCAATAAGTTAAACCTTTTTCATCAAACACTGTTGTTAAAAGTGATTTTAAGTTCTGGAAAAATTTCCACCCAAAAACATATCAAATAACACAAAAAACAGACTCAATTTTTATTAGTAAAAAGCTAAACAATTATTCGAAATTTAGTACTTTCGCAAATTGATTTTAGAAAGCGACAAAATGAGTACAAAATTTAGAGATTACAAAGGACTTGACTTACCAACTGTAGCGTCAGAAGTTCTTGATTTTTGGAAAAAAAACAACATCTTTGAAAAAAGCGTAACCACTCGTGAAGGACACCAACCGTATGTGTTTTTTGAAGGACCACCTTCAGCAAACGGATTACCGGGTATTCACCACGTAATGGCGCGTGCGATTAAAGATATTTTTTGCCGTTATAAAACTCAAAAAGGGTTCCAAGTGAAGCGTAAAGCAGGTTGGGACACGCACGGTTTACCAGTAGAATTAGGTACCGAAAAAGAATTAGGCATCACCAAAGAAGATATTGGAAAAACCATTTCAGTCACAGAATATAACGAAGCGTGTAAAAAAACCGTAATGCGTTATACCGATGTGTGGAATGACTTAACCGAAAAAATGGGATATTGGGTAGATATGGAAGATCCGTATGTAACCTACAAATCTAAATACATGGAATCGGTTTGGTGGTTGCTAAAACAAATTTATAATAAAGATTTGTTGTACAAAGGCTACACCATTCAACCGTATTCGCCAAAAGCAGGAACAGGTTTGTCTTCTCATGAAGTCAATCAACCAGGTTCGTATCGTGATGTAACAGATACGACTGTTGTAGCACAATTTAAAACTATCAAAGAAACGTTACCAAGCTTCTTACAAGGTGTTGGAGATGTTCATATATTAGCTTGGACCACAACTCCATGGACATTACCGTCAAATACGGCTTTAACGGTTGGACCAAAAATCGATTATGTTTTGGTTGAAACGTTCAATCAATATACTTTCCGACCAGTAAAAGTAATTTTAGCTAAGAACTTGGTTGGAAAACAATTCGGAAAAGGATTTTTTGCAAGCACTGAAGCTTCAGATTTTGAAAATTTCAAAGAAGGCGATAAAAACATTCCCTACCAAATTGTAACTGAATGTAAAGGTGCTGATTTAGTCGGAATTCGTTACGAACAATTAATGCCATTAGCTTTACCATTTGAAAATTCAGAAAATGCGTTTAGAGTAATTTCAGGAGATTTTGTTACAACAGAAGATGGAACAGGAATTGTGCACACGGCACCAACTTTCGGAGCGGATGATGCGAAAGTAGCCAAAGAAGCTACACCAGAAATTCCACCAATGTTGGTTCTAGACGAAAATGGAAACGCAGTTCCTTTAGTAGATTTACAAGGAAAATTCATCCAAAATTTAGGAGAATATTCTGGAAAATACGTGAAGAACGAATATTATAATGAGGGTGAAGCACCAGAACGTTCTGCAGATGTAGAAATCGCTATCCAATTAAAAGAAGAAAATAAAGCTTTCAAAGTTGAAAAATATGTACACAGTTATCCACATTGTTGGAGAACAGACAAGCCTATTTTATATTATCCGTTAGATTCTTGGTTCATCAAAGTTACCGAAATCAAAGACAGAATGTTCGACTTAAACGAAACCATCAACTGGAAGCCAAAAGCAACCGGTGAAGGTCGTTTCGGAAATTGGCTGAAAAACGCCAACGATTGGAATTTATCTCGTTCAAGATATTGGGGAATTCCATTACCAATTTGGAGAAACGAAGAAGGAACAGAAGAAATTTTAGTTGGTTCCGTTGAAGAATTATATAACGAAATTGAAAAAGCAATTGCTGCTGGTTTTATGACCGAAAATCCATTCAAAGGATTCGAAATTGGAAATATGGCAGAATCAAATTATGATTTAGTTGATTTACATAAAAATGTAGTAGATGAAATTGTATTAGTTTCCGCTTCAGGCAAACCAATGAACCGTGAAAGCGATTTAATTGATGTTTGGTTCGATTCAGGTTCTATGCCTTATGCACAATGGCATTATCCTTTCGAAAACAAAGATAAAATTGACGAAAATAAAGATTTCCCTGCAGATTTTATTGCAGAAGGAGTCGACCAAACGCGCGGTTGGTTTTATACGTTACACGCCATCTCAACTTTAGTTTTCGATAAAGTAGCGTATAAAAATGTTGTTTCTAATGGTTTAGTATTAGATAAAAACGGACAAAAAATGTCGAAACGTTTAGGTAATGCTGTTGATCCTTTTGAAACTTTGTCTGAATATGGTCCAGATGCGACACGTTGGTACATGATTTCAAATGCCAATCCATGGGATAACTTAAAATTCGATTTAGAAGGAATTGCTGAGGTACGTAGAAAATTCTTCGGAACGTTGTATAACACGTATTCGTTCTTTGGTTTATATGCGAATATTGATGGATTTACTTATGCAGAAGCTGAGGTTCCATTAGCAGAAAGACCAGAAATTGACCGTTGGATTTTATCGGAATTACATACTTTAATTCAATTTGTGGATGAAGCGTATGCGGATTACGAACCCACTCGTGCCACAAGAGCTATTTCTGATTTCGTACAAGAAAATTTAAGTAACTGGTATGTGCGTTTATGTCGTCGTAGATTCTGGAAAGGTGAGTACGCGCAAGACAAAATTGCAGCGTATCAGACGCTTTATACTTGTTTAGAAACAGTTGCTAAATTATCTGCACCGGTTGCTCCGTTCTTTATGGATCAGCTGTATAAAGACCTGAATGCCACAACTAACAAGGAAAGTTTTGAAAGTATTCACTTGGCAAACTTCCCAGTTTCGGTTGAAAACTTTGTTGATAAATCACTAGAAAGTAGAATGCAGAAGGCGCAAACGATTTCGTCATTGGTTTTATCACTACGTAAAAAGGAAATGATTAAAGTACGTCAACCGTTACAAAGAGTAATGATTCCGGTACTTGACGAAGCTTTCAAAGCAGAAATTTTAGCGATTGAAGACTTAATTAAAGCGGAAGTTAACGTAAAAGAAATAGAATTATTAGAAGACGCTTCAGGTGTTTTAGTGAAGCAAATTAAACCTAATTTTAAAGCTTTAGGACCACGTTTCGGTAAAGATATGGGCTTGATTGCCAAAGAGATACAAGCTTTTTCGCAAGATCAAATTAATGAATTAGATAAAGTCGGGGAAATAACACTTGTTAGTTCAGAAAAAAGTATTACTTTAACCATCGAAGATGTAGAGATTTCGTCTCAAGATATTCCAGGTTGGTTAGTGGCCAATTCGAACGGAATTACAGTTGCTTTAGATATTACCATATCTGATGAATTACGTAAGGAAGGGATAGCGAGAGAGTTAGTCAACAGAATTCAAAATATTCGTAAAGACTCTGGTTTTGAAGTTACAGATAAAATTAAAGTTCAAATTCAAAATAATGATACTATTGAACAAGCCGTAAACGCAAATTTATCGTATATTAAATCAGAAACACTTACAAATGAGCTAGTTTTTGTATCAGAAATCAATAATGGTACGGAAATTGAGTTCGATGAGCTAAAAACAATAATATTAATTTCTAAATAATTGGAAATATGGTAGATGAAAAAATACGATTCTCAGATGCAGAATTAGCAGAATTTAGAGAGTTAATCAATTCGAAATTAGATAAAGCTAAGAACGATTTAGATTTAATAAAGAGTGCTTATCTAAATGATTCCAATAATGGAACGGACGATACGTCGCCAACATTTAAAGCTTTCGAAGAAGGAAGTGAAACCATGAGTAAAGAAGCGAATTCACAATTAGCTATTCGTCAGGAAAAATTTATTCGTGATTTAAAAAATGCTTTAATTCGTATCGAAAATAAAACGTACGGCTTATGTAAAGTAACAGGAAAATTAATCAATAAAGAAAGATTAAAAATTGTTCCTCACGCGACTATGAGCATTGAAGCTAAAAACTTACAGCGTTAAAAAACGTTAATAAATATACTAACGCTCCAATAGGAGCGTTTTTTATTAGTTAAAATTCCTATTTTTGCACAAACATTAAAAAAATGAATCTAAAAAAAGCTTATTTATTTGTATTTCTTATCTTACTAATTGATCAAGTAAGTAAAATTTATATTAAAACGAATTTCTACATTAACGAACAAGTAAAAGTGTTCGATTGGTTTAGAATTTACTTTGTAGAAAACGAAGGTATGGCTTGGGGCGCAGAAATTCCTGGTGCTTACGGAAAGTTGTTTTTAACTGTTTTTAGAATCTTTGCCGTTGGTGGAATTTCTTGGTGGTTGTATGATTCCATTAAAAAAGGATTATCTAATTATTTAACTTTCGCAATTACATTAATCTTAGCAGGAGCGATTGGAAATATTATTGATTCTGTTTTTTATGGCGTAATTTTTAACGATAGCTATAGCCAGGTTGCTACAATGTTTTCTAACGAACCTTACGGAACTTGGTTTCACGGTGAAGTGGTAGATATGTTATATTTCCCAATAATTAAAGACATTCCAATGCCAGAATGGGTGCCAGTTATTGGTGGAAAACCTTTTACTTTTTTCAATGCCATTTTTAATGTAGCCGATGTAGCCATTTCAACTGGGTTTGGTATTTTAATTGTCTTTAATAAAAGATGTTTTAAAGAAGCATAAGAAGAAGATATATAATAGTAATATAGCCAGTTAAATTTAAGGATTTAACTGGTTTTTTTGTTTTTGTCATTTCGACGAAATCAGAAATCACACTTTCTAATACTTTATGAGATTTTTCCTTATGACGAAATGACTAACGGTGCGTTTGGTTTGTTTAAGTAAATTCAAAAATTCTTTTTTTAAGTAGATTTTAATTCTTGTTTATAACAATTTTAAATAATCATATCGTAAATTTGCCACAAATAGTTATGATATGTTCGATGTTCAGAAAATAAGAGCTCAGTTTCCAATATTGTCTCAAACCGTAAACGGAAAACCTTTAGTGTATTTTGATAACGGAGCCACTTCGCAAAAACCTCAAGTTGTAATTGATAGTATCGTGGAATATTATTCCAAATACAACGCTAATATTCATCGTGGAGTTCACACGTTGAGTCAATTAGCTACGGATGCGTATGAACAAGCGCGATTTAAAATTCAAAGACATTTTAATGCGAAACAATCTTACGAAATCATCTTTACTTCAGGAACTACAGAAAGTGTCAATTTAGTAGCCAATGGTTTTGCTTCTTTGTTAGAAAAAGGAGATGAAATTATCGTTTCTGCTTTAGAACATCATAGTAATATTGTGCCTTGGCAAATGTTATGTGAACAAACGGGCGCGATTTTAAAAGTCATTCCTATGAATCTTCATGGTGAATTAATCATGGACGAATATGATAAATTACTTTCTAACAAAACGAAATTAGTATGTTGTAATCACATTTCAAATGCGTTAGGTGTTTTAAACCCAATCGAAGAAATTATTCAAAAAGCACATGCCGTTGGTGCAGCAGTTTTAATTGATGGGGCACAATCTTGTCCGCATATTAAACCAGATGTGCAAGCTTTGGACGTTGATTTTTATGTGACTTCCGCTCATAAAATGTGTGGTCCAACAGGAGTTGGAATGCTTTACGGAAAAGAAGAATGGTTGCGTAAATTACCACCTTACAAAGGCGGAGGAGAAATGATTGCGACAGTGACTTTCGAAAAAACCACTTATGCTGATTTACCTCATAAATTTGAAGCCGGAACACCAAATATTTGTGGTGGAATTGCTTTCGGAGCAGCAATTGATTACATGAATGAAGTCGGGTTTGATAATATCGCCAAACACGAACATGAATTATTAGTGTACGGAACACAAAGATTACAAGAAATCGAAGGCGTAACGATTTATGGTCCAACAGATTTAAATAAAAAAGCTTCGGTAATTTCTTTCAATATTGAAAACATTCATCCGTATGATATTGGCACGATTATAGATAAACTTGGTATAGCGGTGCGAACAGGTCATCATTGTGCGCAACCGATTATGGACTTTTTCAAAATTCCAGGTACGATAAGAGCGAGTTTTGCTTTTTATAATACTAAAGAAGAAATTGATATATTTGTAGAAGCCGTTAAAAAAGCAAAAATGATGTTATCTTAAAACTTACTACTATGAAAGCAATTACAATATTAGCAACCATCGCAATTACAATTACGAGTTGCAACTGTCAAAAAAAAACAACAGATTCTAATGTTGTAGCAACTAATTCAGCTGTTAAAGAAGTTGTTATTAATAACAAAACGCAAAGCACTGTGCCAACCATTTATTACGAAGCAACAACAAGAGGTTTTTTCTTAGCGTTAAAAGTAGAACATCAAATGTTATATATTTCCAAAGAAAGAGATTTTAAGGAATATTTAGAGAGAATTGCTATTTCTGATGCAGATTGGAATGAAATTTCAACATTAGCCAATGCTGTTGATTTAGAAAAAGTAAAAGACCTAAAATGGCCAACTGAAAAAAGATATTATGATGGTGCAGCTCATGCGAATATTATTTTCGAATCGAAAGGTGTGAAATATCCAGCAAATGGTTTTGATCATGGTTTTCCACCAGCAGAAGTAGAAAAATTAGTCAATATACTTACCAAATTAGCAGAAACTAAATAATACTGAACTTAATTCAGCACAAATGATAATTAAAGACATACAAAACGAAATTGTTGACGAATTCTCCATGTTCGACGACTGGATGGAACGCTACGAATACATTATCGAATTAGGAAAAGGCTTACCAATCATCGAAGAGCAATACAAAACAGAAGACAATATCATTAAAGGCTGTCAATCTAAAGTTTGGGTTCACGCCGAAGAAAAGGATGGCAAAGTAGTTTTCACTGCAGATAGCGATGCGATTTTAACCAAAGGAATAATTGCGATATTAATTCGCTCTTTTTCTAATCAAACTCCAGCCGCAATCTTAGAAGCTAACACGGATTTTGTGGACGAAATTGGCTTAAAAGAACATCTTTCAGCTACTCGTGCCAACGGTTTGGTTTCGATGATTAAAAAGATTAAAATGTATGCCTTGGCATTCGAAGCAAGAAATTAAATATAACGACCATATAAGAAGTATAAGTAAGTATAAGCCAAATAGAATAATTAGATTTAAATGAATGTTACAAGAAGTTATTTAAAAGATTTAGTTTATAAAGTTAATGGAGCAGCAATTGAAGTTCATAAAAGTCTAGGTCCAGGTCTTTTAGAAAGTGTATATCACAAATGTATGTTACATGAATTAAAATTGAGAGGAATTAATTTTCAATCGGAAGTTGTGGTTCCAATAAATTATAAAGGTTTGGATGTTGAAGCAGAATTGAGATGCGATATATTAGTTGAAAACATTTTAATAGTTGAACTAAAATCTGTTTCAGAAATAAAACCAATATTTGAAGCTCAAATTTTAACCTATATGAATTTATTCAAATCTCCAATTGGATTATTAATAAATTTTAATGTTACACATATTTTTAAAGAAGGACAAAAAACATATATTAACAAATTATATAACGAACTCTGGGAGTAATACTTATATTACCTTACATTCCTTATACGGTAAAAAAATCTTAACAAACCACTTTGTGCCTTAGCGCCTTTGTGGCAAAATAAAATAAAAATGGAAGAATATAAAGACGAAGTAAACTTAGGCGAAAGCGTTGTAAAAGCATTAAAAGGAATCTATGATCCAGAAATTCCTGTGGATATTTACGAATTAGGTTTAATTTATGATGTGATGATTAACGAAGACAATGAAGTTAAAATTTTAATGACATTAACTTCGCCAAATTGTCCTGTTGCCGAATCTTTACCAAAAGAAGTAGAAGAAAAAGTTCAAAAAATTGATACGATTAAATCTTGTGAAGTTGAAATCACTTTTGATCCGCCTTGGAGCAAAGATTTAATGAGTGAAGAAGCCAAATTAGAATTAGGAATGCTTTAAATCAGTTCGCTGTATACAGTAACAGTAAGTAGTAATTAATTGCAAACTGAGACTGAAAACTGAGACTGAAAACTGAGACTAAAATGAGTGAAATAGTAAATAAAGTTGCCAATAGTAAGTTACTAGTTTTCGATTTAGAAGATTATTATCCGGATGATCATGTGATAGCATTAGACATTTCGCAATGGTTGTTTGGTGGTTTTATTTTGAAAGAAGCCGAATTTAGAGAACAATTGAAAAACACAGATTGGTCTGTATATGAAGATAAATACGTGGCTTTATATTGTTCCGAAGATGCGATTTTACCAGCTTGGGCGTATACTTTAGTGGCGGTTCATTTAGTGCCGTTTGCTTTAAAAGTCATTCATGGCGAAAAAAAAGTAGCGATTATCGATTGGTATCAAGATATTTTAAACAAATTAGATTACACAGAATATTTCGAAAAGCCTTTAATTTTAAAAGGTTGTTCGAAAAAAGAAGTGCCGAACGAAGTCTATACTTTAGCGATTCAGAAACTAATGAAAGTTTCCAAAAGCATTATGTTTGGCGAAGCATGTTCCGCAGTTCCATTGTTTAAGAAGAAATAATTCGAAAATAGAAAAAATAAAAAAACCAGTCAAGTTTATAATTTGACTGGTTTTTTTATTCTTAAAGTTTGTTATTTCGACGTAAGGAGAAATCTTAACTTTTATAACAACTTTTCTAATTGTGAAATTTTATTGATTTTTTCTTGAATAATTCCCTTTAAATCTTCAATTCTTTCTTTTAATTGGGTTACCAATTCTTCGGAAACATTATTGTTTACTACACCATTAAAAGTAGAAGTGTCATTTGCTGTATTATATTGAACAATTACTTTACCATCACTTAGTAATTCTAACAAATCAATATTAAATTCTTCAGCAATTTTCTTTAAATTTTCAATAGATATTGATGATTTATCATTTTCCATATTAGAATACGTTTTTTGAGATATTTTAAGCGTTTCAGCCATATATTCTTGCGAATATCCTTTGTTGGCTCGAAGCTTTCTTAGTTTGTCTCCGATTTTTAATTGACTAGTAGTATTAGACATTTTAATTTTTTTATAGTTTTTGTACTGCAATTTTACGAAATTTTACATGAATATATTCAATTTATTTAGTAAATATTTACTAACTCTATAACCAAATTTACTAATGATAGTAATTTCTTACTAATGTTTTTCTTACAACTACAATAAATTTGCCAAACAAAATTTCTCGAGAAGATTTTGATTAAACAATTTATTTACTAATTATAAAATTTACTAAAATGAAAAAATTATTATTAATTATCCTAGCGTTTTTTAGTTTTTCAAATGCTTCAAATGCTCAAACTAGTACAACATCTAAAACTAAATTGGCTTGCTATACACTTTCTTGTTGTGGTATTGGCTCGTTTGGAATAGAAATATGGAGTGTTAAAAGATGTCATTATTTTTATACTGCTGATGCAAAAGGCACCTCAACCCATATTTTAGAATTTGAAACAAAAGAAAAAATTGATAAACTTTTTTTTGAAGAGGATGTTATTTTAGCGAACAGTTATGATGAAGACGGAAGTGTTCTGATTTTGCCAAAAGGAAATTATACTGTAACTAATAACTCAATTTCTTTTACTGCGAGTAAAATAAAACTGAAAAAATATTGCTTTGAAGAAACAAATAGTGGACAACTTTTTGGTCACGAATATAATTACACAATTACAATTTGTGGATATTACATAGGATGGGGTAAAACGGGTTCATTAGCGATAACTCCAAAACTAACAACAGAAGAATTAACAAAACTAAAAGAAACAGAAAATATGATTGTTTTTAACGATGATAAAACTATAGACTTTGGAAATTTTTCATATACAATGAAAAAAGGAAGTTATTTTGTTAATGAAGATGGTAATATTTATTTAGAAAGTGTTAATTTAGATTTTTAATTTAAAACTTTCTAACTATGAAAAGGAAATTATATGTGTTTTTTGGAACTGTTTTTATAATCATTTTATTTTTAACACAATTTGGAATTGATATTGGTGGTGTTAGAATTGGTAAACAATTAGATTTAAAAACACCTCAAAAAAACGAATTTAAAGAAAGTGTATTTTATAAAGATTATTTTTCTAAAAACGACTTAACTGTATTAAATTTATGGGCAACTTGGTGTCAACCTTGTGTCGAAGAAATGCCAGAATTAAACAAAGTGAAAAAAAAATATTTTGACACTAAAATTAATTTTCTTTCAATGTCTGTAGATACAGATTCTGTGAAATTAATGAATTTTTTAGATAAGAAAAAATTTGATTTCAAAGACATTACTATAAAAGATTTAGCGTATAGAAATGTTGTTCTAAATACTTTAGATGGCAGAAAACCAGAAAATTGGATTAAATCTTATGTTGTTCCAGTTACTTATATTCTAAAAAATAATAAAGTTGTTGAGAAAATTGATGGTCAAATAGATAGTCAGGAATTAATAAGTTTAATAGAAAAACATAAATAATATTTTTTTCGCGTTAATTAATGAAATTTTTTTTCTTAACACTAACGTTCTTATTTATTAACTTAATTCAAGCGCAAAACTTGGAAACTATTATAAAAGGAGGAGAACTATTGGTTACTGGATTTTCAATTTTTAAAACCACAAAGCTTACAGAGTCAAAAGAAAAAGTTGTTGATAGTAAATTTATAGCCACAGTATGTGTAAAAAACAAATTAGCTGAAAAAATTACTGTTAAATTTGACGGAAAAGATTCTGAAGGAAATAAAGTTACAAAAGAATTGGTTGTTCAAAACGACGGAAAAGAATGTGTTTTCGAAATACCGAAAGGCATTTATACATACGAAGTTATACTCACCAACAAAGAAGTTTTTAAAAAAGGAGAGTATAAATTTGAAGATGAAATAACCATAACGGTTAATAAAGATTAAACAAAAAACCAGTCAAGTTTATAATTTGACTGGTTTTTTGCTTTTATGAATTGTGTGAGATTCTTTCAGAATGACAAACGTTTAAAGTGTTTTTCTATTGAAATAATTACAATTTCAACTGAACACTAAAAACTGATTACTGATCACTATCTTCATCGTCTTCTTTCTCAATTACATCTTTAAAATCTGGATATAAAAATTTATTATAAGGAAAACGACTGATGTGAATTTCTCTTACAGCGTTGTATACAATTTCTCTGAAAGCTTCAAAGTTTTCTTTTTCTGTTGCAGAAATAAACAACGTTTTGTTTTCTCCTAAATTATTCATCCAAGTTTTTTCCCAATCTTGAAGCGAGAAGTTTTTAGTTGTTTTTTCAACCGTTTCGTCGTTTTCATCAATCTTTACATACTTGTACGCATCAATCTTATTGAAAACCATTATCGTTGGTTTATCGGCGCTTTTTATGTCTAATAGAATCTTGTTAACCGCAGCAATATGATCTTCAAATTCAGGATGAGAAATATCAACTACATGCAATAACAAATCAGCTTCTCTAACTTCGTCCAACGTACTTTTGAACGAATCTACCAATTGAGTAGGTAATTTTCTAATAAAACCAACCGTATCAGAAAGTAAGAAAGGTAAATTTTTAATCACCGTTTTTCTAACTGTAGTATCTAAAGTTGCGAATAATTTATTTTCGACAAACACTTCACTTTTTCCAACCGCATTCATTAAAGTCGATTTTCCAACATTCGTATAACCGACTAAAGCTACACGAACCATCGCACCACGATTGCCGCGTTGCGTCGACATTTGTTTATCGATAATTTTAATTTTATCTTTCAATAACGAAATTCGATCACGTACAATACGTCTGTCCGTTTCAATTTCCGTTTCTCCAGGTCCACGCATTCCAATTCCACCTCGTTGACGTTCTAAGTGTGTCCACATTCCCGTTAATCGTGGTAATAAATAAATACATTGCGCCAATTCGACTTGCGTTCTAGCATAGGAAGTTTCGGCACGTTGTGCAAAAATATCTAAGATTAAATTGGTTCGATCTAAAACCTTACAATCTAATTCTCTAGTTATGTTTTTCTGTTGAGAAGGTGTTAATTCGTCATCAAAAATCACCGAATTGATATCGTGTTCTTTGATGTATAGTTTAATCTCTTCTAATTTTCCTGTTCCCACGAACGTTTTTGGATGTGGTTTATCTGTTTTCTGTGAAAATCGTTTGACCACTTCACCACCAGCTGTAAAGGTTAAAAATTCTAACTCGTCTAAATACTCGTTTAGTTTTTCTTCACTTTGGTTTTGTGTGACTAAGCCCACAATGGCGGTTTTTTCGAAATTATGTTTTTCTACTTCTAGCATACTTACAAAAATAATGCATTAATAATCAATAGGTGACAAATAGAAAGTTTAATTCTCGTTTTTATGATAATCAGAGGTGAAATATAATTTTACACTCGGATATTTTTGCTGTGTCATTTGAATCGAAAATTCGCTATCTGCTAAAAACACTAATTGATTGTGTTTGTCGTGAGCCATAAATTTCTGTTTCACACGTTTGAATTCTTTAAATTCTTCGTTTTTCGGATCGTCTGGAAGCACCCAACACGCTTTGTAAGCAGGAAAGTTCTCGTACGTACATTTCGCGCCGTATTCGTGCTCTAAACGGTACTGAATTACTTCGTACTGAAGCGCTCCAACGGTTCCAATTACTTTTCTTCCATTCATTTCAATGGTAAACAACTGCGCTACACCTTCGTCCATTAATTGGTCGACTCCTTTTTCAAGCTGTTTCGCTTTTAACGGATCGGCATTATTGATATATCTAAAATGCTCTGGAGAGAAACTTGGAATTCCTTTGAAATTCATAGCTTCACCTTCTGTAAGTGTATCACCAATTTTGAAATTTCCGGTATCGTGTAAACCTACAATATCACCAGGATACGAAATGTCTACAATTTCTTTTTTCTCCGCGAAGAAGGCATTCGGACTACTGAATTTCATGTTTTTCCCTTGACGAACGTGTAAATACGGTTTGTTTCTTTCAAAAGTTCCTGAAACAATTTTTACGAAAGCCAAACGGTCACGGTGTTTTGGATCCATATTCGCGTGGATTTTAAACACAAAACCACTGAATTTTTTCTCATTAGAATCTACTAAACGGGTATCAGAAGCTTTTGGTTGTGGTGTTGGAGCGATTTCGATAAAACAATCTAACAACTCACGAACACCAAAATTATTTAAAGCCGAACCAAAAAATACCGGTTGTAATTTTCCAGATAAGTATTGTTCTCTATCAAATTCTGGATACACTTCAGAAATTAATTCGATTTCTTCACGTAGTTTATTTGCTGGTTTTTCACCAATAATTTTTTCTAATTCTGGATTTTGAAGATCTGAAAAAGCAATGGTTTCTTCAATGTTTTTTCTGCTATCACCTTCAAATAAGTTGATGTTTTTTTCCCAAATATTATAAATTCCTTGGAAATCGTAACCCATACCAATTGGGAAACTCAACGGCGTAACTTGTAACCCTAATTTTTGTTCCACTTCGTCCATTAAGTCGAAAGCATCTTTACCTTCACGGTCTAATTTGTTAATGAAAACAATCATAGGAATGTTTCGCATTCTACAAACAGCTACCAGTTTTTCGGTTTGTTCTTCCACACCTTTTGCTACGTCAACCACAACAATAACGCTATCTACGGCAGTTAATGTACGGAAAGTATCTTCAGCAAAATCCTTGTGTCCAGGTGTATCTAAAATGTTTATTTTTTTCTCTTTATAATTGAAGGCTAACACCGACGTAGAAACCGAAATTCCACGCTGACGTTCAATTTCCATGAAATCGGAAGTGGCGCCTTTTTTAATTTTATTACTTTTTACTGCACCCGCTTCATTAATGGCACCTCCAAACAATAACAGTTTTTCTGTTAAAGTCGTTTTTCCAGCATCTGGATGCGAGATAATTCCAAAAGTTCTTCTCCTTGCAATTTCTTTTTCGAAACTCATTAGTGTAATTTTTTTGCAAAAATACTATTTATAAATAATATTTTCTGTGTCGATATAGTTTTATTAACAATTTGGGGTTTGATACAAACAAAAAACCCAACTAATCAGCTGGGTTTTCGTATTCTATATCAATTGAATTATTGAAAAGCTTGTTCTAAATCGGCTAGTAAGTCTGAAATATCTTCTACACCAACACTTAGTCGAACTAAATCGTCTGTAATTCCAATTTCTTTACGTTTTTCTTCCGGAATAGAAGCGTGTGTCATTAATGCAGGATGATTCGCTAAAGATTCCACACCACCTAAAGATTCGGCTAAGGTGAATACTTTTACTTTTTCTAACATTTTAATCGCATCGGCTTTCGCACCTGATTTAAACGTGAAAGAAACCATTCCACCAAAACCACCAATCATTTGCTTTTTAGCAATATCGTGATTAGGGCTATTTTCTAATCCTGGATAATACACCTTTTCCACTTTTGGATGATTTACCAAATATTCCGCCACTTTCGCACCGTTTTCACAATGTCTTTGTACACGTAAATGTAAGGTTTTGATTCCTCTTAAAACCAAATAACTATCCATTGGTCCTAACGTTCCACCCGTTGCAAATTGTGCAAAGTGTAATTTTTCACCTAAAGCTTCATCTTTTACAATTAACGCCCCAGCAATTACATCACTGTGTCCGCCTAAATACTTAGTTGCCGAATGCATTACGATATCTGCACCTAAATCTAAAGGTTTTTGTAAATAGGGAGTGGCGAATGTATTGTCAACTGCAAAAAGTAAGTTATGTTTTTTAGTGATTTTCGCAATTTCTGCAATATCCGCTAGTTTCATTAATGGATTTGTTGGCGTTTCTACCCAAACCAATTTCGTATTTTCATTAATTAACGATTGAAATTTCTCGTAATTCGTCATGTCCACAAAATGGAATTTAATTCCGTATTCTTGATAAATACGGGCAAACATTCTGTACGTTCCACCATATAAATCGTCCATAGCAATGACTTCATCGCCAGGTTTTAATAGTTTCATTACTGAATCTGTTGCTGCTAAACCAGAAGCAAAAGCTAAACCACGTACTCCATTTTCAATACTTGCTAAAGCTTGTTCTAAAGCGGTACGAGTTGGATTGGCAGCACGACTATATTCGTATTCTGCTAAAGGCACACCTGGACTCGTTTGTACAAATGTAGAAGTTTGATATACTGGTGGCATTACCGCTCCAGTACTTGGATCGTGATGCTGATTTCCGTGAATTACTTTGGTATTGAATTTCATGTTATATATTTGTTTATTCGTTTTCAACTATTTGATATTCGCCTTCTGTAAACTTTAAATTAAAGCGAGGAAACATATTACCGGCAACAGAAATTTCAGAAAGTTTTCCTTTTAAAGCAATAGATTTACCTGTTAATTCTTTTTCCGTTTCTTTAATTCCGTTTTTAATTTTCACATATTCAAACGAAAAAATTTGAGTTCCTGCTTGGTTATTTACACCAGAAAAAAAAGTATCTTTTTCTTCACTATAAAAATGTGTGCTATTAACATACCCATTAGGGTTAAAAGGATGAGCCGGCATTATCATTTCTTTGTTTTTTAAAAACTCGGTTTTTTTGAATGCTTCATCTTTTGTAATTTTTTTTTCATTTAAAAGTCCTGCAACACAATAAATCTTCATATATCTTAAAACCATGTTTTCAGTTTCAAGCGAATCTTTTTCTTCAGTAAAACTTAATAGTTTCGTGCAAATTTCATCTGACTTTGTCCAGTTTTCATTAGTCAGTTCTTCTAATAAATTATTGTAATTTGATTTAAAGCTATCATCCGTAATATCTTGAGAATATCCACAAAAAACAAAAAGTAAAAATGTAAGTAAAGTTAATGTGTTTTTCATTTATTTAATCTGTTATATTCCTTGTTGTTTGTCGCCTCGTAATTGGCGGTATTGTTTTCTAGCTTCGGTAAAATAAATACTATCCGGATGTTCTAACACTACTTTTTCGTACAAGCTTTTGGCTTTTTCCGGATCATTGAGTTGTTTATTATAAATTTCTGCCGAATAAAATAAGGCTTCATCAATATAAATGCCGTCTTTATGGTTGTCTAAAATGGTTTGATAGTAACTAATTGCTTTGGCAAAATTACCTAATTTTTCATAATTTCTACCTACTTTATACAAAGTTCCTGCTTCAATGGGTTGTCCTTTGTGTTTGACTAAAATTTGCAAAAAGGCATCCAAAGCTTCCTTTGGTTTGTTTTGATATTCTAATAAATCGGCTTTTGAGAAATCTTGTAACGCCACTTTTAGGGAATCTTCTGCTTCGTTATCGCTTATTAATAAAAACAATTCTACGGCATCATTGGCAATTAATTGGGTTGAGGCTTGTTTCAATTCTTTAGCTTGTTTTTTCGCCCAATCGAAATCTTTTTTAAAGAAACTCGTTTTTGCCATTCGCATGCTGGCTTCGTGTGAAAACTCGTCGTTAGGTAAATCGTTCTGAATTTGAGCATAATAAATAATCGCCTGATTGAACTTTTCGTTAAATACAAAAACATCAGCCAGTTCCATTTTGACTTTCGCTTTCTGACGCACATTCAAAGGCATTTCCATTGTTTTGTCTAAAAGTGCTTTCGAATTTTCGAAATCATTCAAATAAAACGCTTTAAAATGTGCCGCTAAGATTTGTAAATCTACCGAAAAAGGCGATTCTCCAAATTGATTCAATATCGTATCAAATTTCGATTGAATTAACGGGTAATTTTCTGGTTTTGCATTCGCGATTTCATTCTTCAATAAAAAACATTGTGCGTTTAAAATCGTAGATTCATCCGTTGTGTTTTGTAAAATGAATTGAAAAATAGCTTGCGCCGTTTCGTTGTCTTTTTCGGTTACACAAATTTGAGCCAATTGAATAATATCGTCAAATGATTCTGGATTTCTTTTATAGATGGATTTTTCCTGAATAAACGCTTTGTTGTATTCTTTCTGATTCACATACAACCAACTTAAAAATTGGTTCCAATAAATGTCTTGTGTTTTTTGAGTACGAAGTAAAAGTTCTTTTTTTAGCGAATTCATAAACACGTTTTCAGCATCATCTTGCATAAAAAGCACGAGCTGATTTTGGACGTTTAAAGTCGCATTAACATTCGAATAGGAGTAGTCTAACAATTTCACGACCATTACATCTAAATTCCCCATTTGACCTTGAAGTAACGCCATTTGGTAATCGAAATTCATCCCAGAATTGTTTTTCTGACCAATTTCATACGTGTTGTACGCTTGTTGCAATAACGATTTTTGTTCGAAAACTTGTCCAATTTGATACGCATAATTCGGCTGGTTTGCCACTGCATCAATTGCTTTTTTATAGTACGAATCGGCTTTAGCTTGGTCTTTTTGTAGTTGGGCATTGTAACCTAATTCTACAAAAAATGTAGGTTGATTGGAGTTGCCTTTTTTGCTTAAAAGTAATTTTTCGGCTTTATCAAATTGTTTTAAACCTTGGTAACAACTCACTAGCTTTTGTGTGAAGTAAAAATTATTAGGTTGTTTTTTTTCAATTTCTTCATACAAAGATCTTGCTTTTTCAAATTCACCTTTGTCAAAGTAATTTTGCGCCAAAGGTTCGTTTTGAGAAAAACCAACAAGCGAGCAAAAGAAAAACAGATATGTGTATATTTTTTTCATAGTTTATTAAGCCACTAAATTAACAAAATTTAGACAACTCGTGGCAAGGTTAATAAATATTTAAGATTTGAAGTGAATAAGCACTGTTTTTTTTGAAAAATCTATTTATTTCTAAAATAAATTAAAAGTTCTTTTTTGAATGCTTTTTACAATATTTATTGGTTTTTATTTCGATACCAGTTATAAATAGGTTTCTCAAAAAAATAATACAATATAATAGCAAGTATCCACAACAAACAAAAATTTCTATCGGGTAAAAAAAGAAAACTTTTAAGTTTTAAATTTACATAACTGATGTGAATTAAATAAAATGCGAAAGAAGCATTTCCTAGAAGCAACATAAGCTTACTTGCCAAAAATTGTTGTAGATATGTTTTTTCATGAATTAATCCGTGAAATAATAAAACGATACAAGTTGGTAAAAGTGTAAAAAACAATACTTTGCCTTGCCAATGGTTGGTTCCGTGATCTATACGGCTTACTTGAAAAAACCCAATGCCGTAAATAAGTAACAAAAACCCAATGCCGCCAATTAAAGTTGCATGTTTAGTAAGCATTTGTTTTGTAATCCTACTTTCGTATTTGGCATATATAATACCTGCTAAAAACAACATGCTTTGTCCAGGAAAAGTACTCATAAGTACAAATTCTGTAGGTTGAAAATAGTGGTTAGGGTTTCCGTTAATAGCATTCCATAGATTTCCGATTGCTACTGTACCTACAAATAAAAACAACAAAAAATAGAATACATACGTTGTTTTTTTTTCAACAAGAACCAATAGTAATGGTGCTAGGATATAAAATGTCATTTCTACGGTTAAAGACCAAGCTTGTGCAATTACTTCGAGTGAATGAGAAGATGAAAAACCATGAAGCAATAGATAGTGTAAAGCAGAAAATTTTTGTTTTCCAAAATCGGAATCTAAATAGTATAACGTAATTAGTAACCAATATAAAGGCATAATACGCATAATGCGTTGTGATAAGTAGTTTTTATAATTGGTAAAAGATTGAAAAGGTTTCGAACCATAACTTTTAGCAATTAAAAAACCGCTTAAAACAAAAAACAATTGAACTCCTAAATTTAATTCGTTACAAAATCTGAAAAGTTCTGGATGTATATCGTCCTTCCAGTATTTTCTATTGTGATACACAAAAATCATAATAGCTGCTATAGCTCTAATTCCGGTTAATGCGTTAAAATGATTTTTATGGGTTTGACTGTTCACTTAAATTATTTTAAAAATATAATGTGCCAAAAAAGCACTGAAAAGTGAGTTTTTGTTTTTCATTAATTACAAGCCACTAAATTAATAAAAATTGACTAACTCGTGGCAAGGTTATTAAATATTTAAGATTTGTGAGTTTTATCCACAATCTTGACATGCTGAAAGTGTCTCATTCAAACTAAATAAAGATTCTTATAGAGTGATCAACCTTTAGGTTAAGTTTTGAGTTCATAACTCAAAACAAAAAGCAACTCCTAAAAGTTGCTTTTTTTATATGAGAGATACTGAAACAACACTTCGACTCCGCTCAGTGTGACATAGTATTTCAAAAACTAGTTAATAATATCAAATCCAGTATATCTTCTTAATACTTCCGGAATTACGATTCCTTCTGGCGTTTGATAGTTTTCTAAAATTCCAGCTAATACTCTTGGTAAAGCTAATGAGCTTCCGTTTAAGGTATGTGCCAATTGGTTTTTACCATTCGCATCTTTATATCTTAATTTTAATCGGTTCGCTTGATACGTTTCGAAATTAGATACAGAAGAAATTTCTAACCAACGGTCTTGTGCTGTTGAAAATACTTCGAAATCATAGGTTAAAGCTGAAGCAAATCCCATATCGCCACCGCAAAGTCTTAAAACTCTGTAAGGTAATTTCAATTCTTGTAAAATTTCTTTCACGTGTTCTACCATTCCATCTAACGCTGCATAAGAGTTTTCTGGTTTTTCGATACGAACAATTTCTACTTTATCAAATTGGTGTAAACGATTCAATCCACGAACGTGTGCGCCATACGAACCTGCTTCTCTACGGAAACATGGTGTGTAACCTGTACATAAAATAGGCAAATCGTTTTCAGCCACTAAATCATCTCTGAAAATATTTGTTACAGGCACTTCCGCAGTTGGAATTAAATATAAATTATCTGTAGCGTCGTGATACATTTGTCCGTCTTTGTCTGGCAATTGCCCTGTTCCATAAGCTGAAGCTTCGTTGACTAAATGTGGTACTTGGTATTCTTTGTAACCCGCATCTGTATTTTTATCTAAGAAATATGAAATTAGTGCACGTTGTAATTTAGCTCCTTTTCCTTTGTAAACCGGAAATCCTGCACCAGCGATTTTTACACCTAATTCGAAATCAATGATATCATATTTTTTGGCTAATTCCCAGTGTGGTAAAGCACCTTCGTGTAATTTTGGAATGTCACCTTCTTCAAAAACGTTTAAATTTTCTTCAGGTGTTTTTCCGAAAGGCACAATTTCAGCTGGTAAATTTGGTAATTTGTATAACTCGTCTTGCAATTGGTTGGCAATCGCATGTAAAGTTTCGTTTAATGTTTTAGAATTTTCTCTAATTTGAGTCGTTTTTTCCTTTAAGATTTCGGCTTTGGCTTTTTCGCCATTTTTCATCATTTCGCCTATGTCTTTGGATAGTTTATTAGATTCGGCTAAAAGATTGTCTAATTCTACTTGTGTGTTTCTACGTTTTTCGTCTAATTCCACAACAAGCTCTACAATAGCAGTAGCTTCGAAGTTTTTTTTCGCTAAGCGCGTGATTACTTCTTCTTTGTTTTCTCTAATAAATTGTACTTGTAACATGTTTGTTTAATTTTGAAAAGCAAATGTAAGGAATTGTTGTAAATTTTTAAGAAAAGAAAAGGCACATTTGTTAAATTACAATGTAATGACATGCAAATTTGTTTAAAATTAAAATTTTTTGCCTATTTTCGTGTTTTAATTTAAAAATAATGAAAAAAACTACCCAAATCTTTTTCGTTTTACTGACTTCTTTCTGTTTTTCTCAATCTGCCGATTCAGAATTTGAAAGAATGGTAGAATCTGAAATGAAATCTGCTTCTAGAGCAATGAATGTTCTAGTAAATCCAGACACTCAAAATTATGATGTAACCTATCATGAGCTAAATTTCACAGTAAATCCTTCTAGTTCCGCTATTAGTGGAGTTGTAAAAACAACTTTTACCGCACTGTCAAATATGAATACTGTTGCTTTTGACATGGCTTCACAATTAGTGGTTAGTTCTGTTACTATGAATAGTAGTAGTTTAACGTATGCACAAACTACTAATCAACTAACTATTAATTTCCCTACGACTGTCACCACAGGAACAAGTGCAACTGTTGTGATTACTTATTCAGGAACACCACCCAACACAGAAGGAGAGTTTTCTCGAAGTACGCATGCAGGAGTTCCCGTTTTGTGGACTCTATCAGAACCATTTGGTGCTAGAAGTTGGTGGCCATGTAAACAAGATTTAAACGATAAAATTAATAATATTGATGTTTATATAACCACTCCTTCACAGTATAATTCTGTTTCAAATGGTTTACAGCAAAGCCGTATTGTAGTTGGTGCAAATGCAACTACACATTTTAAACATAATTATCCAATACCAGCTTATTTGGTTGCGATTGCAGTAACGAATTATGAAATATTTAATCAACAAGCGGGTTTAGGAACTGTTGCTAGTCCTTATTTTCCTATAGTAAATTATTTATATCCTGAAGAATCTGCATCATCGCAAACTAGTTTGGCAGTTACTCCTGCTATTATGAACTTTTATGAAACTAAAATTGGACCTTATCCGTTTAGAAATGAAAAATATGGTCATGCCCGCGCAGGTTTAGGTGGTGGAATGGAGCATACAACCGTTTCTTTTATGAACAGTTGGAGTCGTGGTTTAATAGCACATGAGTTAGCCCACCAATGGTTTGGAGATAAAATTACTTGTGGAACATGGAAAGACATTTGGTTAAATGAAGGTTTAACAGAATATATGTCCGGGTTAGTAAGAGAAAATTTTGATGGAGCGGCTTCATTTGTTTCTTGGAAAAACGGTAAAATTAATAATATAACTAGTTCTTCAATTGGAAGTAATTTGTATTTAACCGATACACAAGCTTTAAGTTCTGGTAGAATTTTTAGTAGTCAGTTTACTTACGATAAAGGTTCAATGGTGTCACACATGCTTCGTTGGAAATTAGGCGATGTTGCTTTTTTCAATGCCTTGAATACGTATTTAGCAGATCCAGCATTGGCTTATGGTTATGCGGTTACAGCTAATTTCAAATCGCATGTAGAAGCCGCTTATGGTGCTGATTTAACAGAGTTTTTTAACGATTGGGTTTTCGGTCAAGGATTCCCAACGTATGATGTTGTAGCACAAAATTGGGGAGCAGGACAAGCTAAAATTACAGTGAATCAAACACAATCACACATTAGTGTGCCGTTTTTTGAAATGCCAATTGAAATCAGATTAACGGGAAGTAGCGGACAAACTTTAGATGTAGTTGTAAATAACAATACAGACGCTCAAGAGTTTATTGTTGCAGTTCCTTTTGCAGTAACTGGTGTAACTTTTGATCCAAACAAACACATCATATCTAGAAATAATACGGTGACTTTAGGAAATGAAAGTTTTGATATTAATAAGTCCGTTTCTATTTATCCAGTACCAGCTGAAAATGAAGTAACCATTCAATTTCCAAACGATATTACTCTTAATAAAGTAGAAATTTACAATGGTTTAGGGCAACTTATAGCTACTGAAACTAAGAATGTTATTAACACTAGTCAACTTTCAAGTGGTGTTCACTTTTTAAAAATTGAAACTTCTGAAGGTGTCTTTCATAAAAATTTCATAAAAAAATAGGCTAACCATAAAATAATATTAAAAAGTAAGGTGAAAACCTTACTTTTGCTTTTTAAATACAAATCAAAATACAATGATTCAAGTTGCACAAATACTTTTTATACTATCAGTTTTAGTAATTCTTCACGAATTCGGACATTATATAACCGCAAAAATATTTAAAATGCGAGTAGAAAAATTCTACTTATTTATGGATGTTGGTTTTTCTTTAATTAAAAAGAAAATTGGTGAAACTGAATGGGGAATTGGTTGGTTGCCTTTAGGAGGTTATGTGAAAATTTCTGGTATGATAGACGAAAGTATGGATGCCGATCAAATGAAACAAGAGCCACAACCATGGGAGTTTCGTTCAAAACCAGCATGGCAACGTTTAATTGTAATGTTAGGTGGGATTATTGTGAATATATTATTGGCTTGGTTTATTTATACTGTGATGTTTTCTACAGTGGGTCAAAAATACATTTCAATGGAAAAACTTCAGAAAAATGGATTGGCATTTGGAGAAGTGGGTCAAAGCGTTGGTTTTAAAAATGGTGATAAAATTGTTTCTATCGATGGGGAATTACAACCAAAATTTAATTGGGCAGTAATTGATATTTTATTAAGTGAAGAAATTGTTGTTAATAGAAACGGCCAAGAAGTAAAATTAAATTTAACGGATGAACAAAAAGGGGAAATTCTTGGTAAAGAAGGAAAAGGATTTGTAAAAGCTCGTTTTGATTTAAGTAAAGGTGTTTATGTAGATAGTATTCATTCTAAAAAATCTCAACTGCAATTTAAAGATGAAATTTTAGGAATTCAAAATCAGAAATTAACGTATTTTGATCAATTTAAAGATTATTTGCTTGAGAACAAAAACAAGCAAGTTCCTGTTTTAGTTAAAAGAAATAATAAAGACACAGTAGTTTCTGTTTTAGTTGATAAAAATGGTTTTATAGGTTTAGAGAAAGACTTTTTTGTAAACACACAACCTTTAATGAATGAAATGCAAGTTGCTGAAGTTACCGAAGGATCCAATGCAGAAAAAGGGAACCTTAAAACTAACGATATTATTCAAAAAATTAACGGTGTTGAAGTTTTGTTTAATAATGAACTGACAAACGTATTAAAAAAGAATGTAAATAAAGAAGTTGTAATTACAGTTAATAGAAACAACAAATCACAAGATTTAAAAATTTTAGTAGATAAGGATGGAAAGTTAGGTTTTTTCAAAAAACCACTTACCGAAACCAATAACGAATTTGAAATTGTAAACCAGCTTACATTTTCGCAAGCTGTTAAGGCCGCTGTTACCGAATCATATCAATTATTGGTATACAATGTAAAACAATTCAAACTGATCTTAAAACCAGCTACAGGCGCTTATAAGCAAGTGCAAAGTCCAATTGGTATTGCTAGACGTTTGCCAAATGTTTGGGATTGGGAATTTATTTGGAATTTCACAGCCTTATTTTCCATTGGTTTAGCATTTATGAATTTATTGCCAATTCCTGGTTTAGATGGTGGACATGCATTATTTACCATTGTTGAAATGGTTACAGGTAAGAAATTATCAGATAAAGCAGCAGGTTATGTACAAACTGGAGGTATGATTATCCTACTTTCTTTAATGGCATTAACCTTTGGGAAAGACATTTACCAGCTAATTTTAGATAAATTGATAAATTAATATAAAAAAGTGCTAAAATATTTTTGCTAAAATAAAAATTCAATTATATTTGCACTCGCTAAAAG